>CAMNIN010000012.1 GCA_946540735.1 uncultured Prevotellaceae bacterium
TGTCGTAGAAGGATACGACGAAATAGTCGAGGAAGTAGAAACTGAGGATGGCGACAAGGGCTATCTCCACCACAATCCAAGCATTCTGACGACGGTTGGCCCAAAAGTTCTTGATGGTCTGGTTCATCTTTTCTGGTTTAGCGATTCAACGATAGGTTTGCGCAGCGAGTGCCATGCGGGGATAAGCGCAGCCATGAGGTTGAGCACGACGCAGCACGCGAAGGCCACCAAGAAGAGCGTTGGCGTGAAGAACATCCGGATGTCGAGGCTCGGCTCATTGCCCATTAGGGTGAAGCCGCGAAACATGCGATGGACCACATCGGTGTGGCTGACGGCCGTGATGAAGAGCCACGACAGCAGCCAACCGACGATACCGCCGAGGAGCGTCAGCACGAGATTCTCGTGGACAACCTCGTTGAGCAGTGTGCGCCGCTTGGCACCGAAAGCCTTGCGGATGCCCATCTCGGCGCGGCGGGCCTCCATGCGATTGGACACCAATCCGCTCAAGTTGATGGCGGGTAACAGCAGGAAGAGCAGCATCAGCAGTGCAGGCAGCGTCAGTTCCTTAGCCTTCATCGAGAAGTCCTGGTCGCCGGTGTGGCTGAAGAAGTTCATTCTCCTGAAAAAGTGGGTGTCGGCATCTATCTTCCACACCCCCCAGTCCTTGCCAAGCCGAACGTTGTTGGCTGCGTTGTAATTCTTGCACATCGGCTCAATCTCATCGAGGAAGTCCTTGCGGCTGTAGCCCTCACGCAGCAGGAAGCGCACGTCAAGCAGGCCGGAGTAACTAATCTGGTCAAGGTTCTGGTCGGGGTTGTCATCTTTGTTGACTTCCACTGTATAGGGAATGTAGATGTCGGCCGTGGCATCCCTCATGAGCGAGCTCACGGCTTTGACCACACCGACGACACGGAACGGGAACCGCCCATTGCTGCCACAAACGCTGACATGCGTGGCACCGTCGAGCCACTTGGCCATCTTATCGGTAACGATGCACACGCGCTCGCCCTGACGGAACTCCTTCTCGGAAAAGGGACGCCCACTGAGGAACGTCAGGTCGTAGAGATGGAAGAAACTGGG
The DNA here is from genome assembly GCA_946540735.1 of uncultured Prevotellaceae bacterium. GTDB lineage: Bacteria > Bacteroidota > Bacteroidia > Bacteroidales > Bacteroidaceae > Prevotella. The sequence goes on from CAMNIN010000012.1 coordinate 1,081, forward strand.
GTCGGTGCATAAGGCATAGGCAACCGTCGAATGCTGTCCGCCCTCGTTGGTAACATCCGGGTAGGCAGAACGGACACCAGTGGCGGCCTCTATGCACTTCAGTCGCCGGAAGCAGGAGTCGAGGGCGAGCGTGGAGTAGCGCATGTCGAACTCGCGGTCATTGTCGGCCAGCGACTTGGTATAGAAACCATACAGGGGGTAGAGCGTGCGGCTGCGGTTCGACTCCGGCGGGATGTCCGCTAACTCGATGTTCAGAAAGATGGCAATGACCATGGCCGAGGCGATGGCCACCGCCGTGCCCGCAACGTAGATGGCAGAGAAGAGCTTGTCTTCACGAATAAGAGCCACGGCGTGGCGCAGAAAAAGCATGAATTTGCTCATGGTCGTCTATTGTATTTGTCGTCCGTCAAGGAATTTGATGATGCGGTCGGTCTGTGCCGCTTGATGCTCGTTGTGGGTCACCATGACGATGGTACGGCCGTCCTCCTTGTTCAGTTTGTGAAGCAATGCCATAATCTCCGCACCCATTTTTGAGTCGAGGTTTCCTGTGGGTTCGTCGGCCAACAAGATCTCGGGGTTGCCGATGATGGCACGGGCAATGGCCACGCGCTGACACTGTCCGCCGGAGAGTTGTGTGGGGCGGTGCTTCATGCGGTGTGAGAGACCTACACGCTCGATGACCTCCTTGGCCAGAAGGATGCGCTCGCTGCTGCGCATGCCACGGTAGATGAGCGGCAGCATCACGTTGTCGAGGACGTTGAGCGTCGGGATGAGGTGAAACGACTGGAAGACGAAGCCCAGCGTCTTGTTGCGCAGTTCGGCCAGGCGGTTGTCGCTCATCTTCGGGTTGATTACCTGTCCGCATAGTTCTATCTGTCCGCTCGTCGGTTCGTCGAGCAGTCCCATGATGTTGAGCAGTGTCGATTTGCCGCAGCCCGAGGGGCCCATGATGCTCAGGAATTCGCCCTTCTGCACTTCAAGGTTCACATTTTCCAACGCCTGTGTCTCCACTTCGTCGGTACGGTAGATTTTGTTGATGCCTGTCAGTTTAATCACTGTTTCCATATGTCTAAGGGATATCATAACTGTTGCGATTATTGCTATGCCTTAACCTATGCCAAAACCATGCCAAACTTGTAACTTACTGATAATCAGTATAGGCATAAAAAGATGTGTCCATTTCTGGACACACGCGATGTCCGAAAATGGACTATCGAATCAGAATCTAATCATGAGATGGAGTTATGAGGATGATTGAAGAATGTACAGCAAAAACCAACTGTTTTTGAGAAGTGTTGCTTATTTTTGCCTCTTTGAGGCAAACTTACTTAGAAATCGGAAATTGAAATAAAAGCAAGCTTTTCTTTCTCATTTCACTCGTTTTTTCGTAAATTTGGCTGACGCCGAACTTACTTAGCACTCGGAAATTGAAATAAAAGCAAGCTTTTCTTTCTCATTTCACTCGTTTTTTCGTAAGTTTGCAGTCAAATGAGTATGATGTATCGTCCATTTGATATTGAACTCTGGGAAAGGCATGAATTGTATGCACACTTCTCGCGACTCAAGCAGCCACACTATGCTATAGCTGCCAACGTCGATGTCACTCGTCTGCTGGCATTCAAGAGACGAGAGGGGCTGTCGTTTTACCTCTCGCTGATCTACCTTGTCACGGAAGTGCTCAACAGCATCGAGAATTTCAAGCTGAGAATAATCGACGGGCAGGTGGTGTGCTTTGATACCATTCATACCAATTTCACCCACAAGCACCCGGAGGAGCAGATTTTCCGCTTTCATACCGCTCCCTTCCAAGGTACGCTCCAGGAGTATGTGGCTGCCACGACCCATGCCATTGCCCATCAAAGATCACTTTTCGGCGGGATGGGAGATATTCAGAATGTTGTCTATTGTTCTTGCGCCCCTAACGTGGATGCCACATCCATCACCAATCCAGGCATGGAGAATCCTGATGATGCGATACCCAGAGTCAACTGGGGCAAATACGTGGAGCGTGATGGGCGGTGGACGGTCAATGTCACCGTCACCGTCAATCACCGTTTCATCGACGGCTATCATATCGGTCTTTTTTTCGAACGGCTCCAGGCAGCCATCGACCGACTATAGCTTATACGTTGAGCTCGCAGAGGTTTGCCATGCCCATTATTTGATATATCCCTTGCCCTTGCATCTATCGCAAGTAGCCAGGTCGATGTCTATTTCTCCGACATTCATGTCTCCAGTCCCGAAGCATTTTTTGCAGAGGGTCACAGGGCGGAGGTATTGGGCAGACACCCAACCATCACGCTCATCACCGCCCCATTCCAGCGGTCCGCTGATGAGCACGAAGCCATTTTGCTTCTTCCCCTCGTTGGCGACGACATCTCCTTTCATCAGTTGGCGTTTATGGTCAGTGTCACTGTCGTAGACGGCGAAGGTCTTGCCCGGTCCTGTCCTCACGTTCACGTAGTTTCCTGTGCACACGTAGCCGTCATGTTGTGCGTTGGCTGTCATGACAGCCAACGACAACATCAATGCGATTGAAAATCTTTTCATAGTTGCTATAAATATAAAAAGGTTGTCATTTGGTGTAGCCGTATTTCGGGTTCTCGTACATGGTGATGGGGATTTTGAACTGCATCATCTCGTCGAGGTTATGCACCGGATGCTCCATGTCCTGTGGGATAGGGCGGTGGGAGAAGGTCTGGAAATAAAGCAGGCAGGCGTCTCTCCACCATACGGCGTCACGAGCCTGGATGCGGAGCTTGTGCTGCACCTCCTCGAAGCGCTGGCGGTCGATATAAGGCTGCGTGGCATCCCAGACAGCCAGGAAGTGGCGGGCCTGCTGGACGCCTTCGTCGTATTTATGGCAAAGTTCGTCCCAGAATGTCCGTCCGCTCTTCATTCGGCGGTCCCAGGGCACGTGATGGAACCAAGTCAGCAAGTTCTCCGGACAGGTCTTGATGTCATTGTAAAGGCGACAGAGAGAGTCGGGGTATTGCTTCACATTACCCGTGCCGGCCGTCGTGCGGTCGAAACCCAGTCCGATGCTGTCGGCACGATGATAATAAGGTGGTGTCCAGTCGGCTCTCAATCCCTTCGGACTGTACCATGGTTCGGGGCCGTAGTGGTGGCCGCCGGCGAAGATATGATGGATGCCGAGCGGCATCATGTAGTTGACGCATGCCTCCCGGCTTTCCAGCATGATGCTCAGGATTTGGGATTTGACGCTGGCAGAGAGAACAGGTTTGCCTCCATCCACGCCGAAAGTCGCGTCGAGCCACTCACCGGCGATCTGTTCCGATGACAGGGTGGGGTTCCAAGCCAGTCGTCCGAACGCATACCAGTTGGCCTGTGCGAAATGGTGGCCGCACCAGTTGGTGTCGTCGCCGATGTTTGCCACACCGGCCATCGCTTTCAGGCTACCGGGCTTGACAAATGAGAAAAACTCCTGCCACATCGGGGCAAGATACACCAGGTGGTTGGCAGCGCCGAGATATTCCTGTGTGATTTGAAATTCCACCATCATCGGTGTCTTCTTCAGTCCGGTGAACAGCGGACTGTATGGCTCTCGGGGCTGGAAGTCCACCGGGCCGTTCTTGATCTGTATGATCACATTGTCGGCAAACTGCCCGTCGAGCGGCATGAACTCCTCGTAGGCTTGATTCGCTCTGTCGCTGCTTTTCGGGTCATAGACGAAGGCCCTCCACATCACGATGCCATGATGCGGCCGCAGTACGCCGGCCAGCATGTTGGCGCCCTCGGCATGTGTGCGTCCGAAGTCCTGTGGTCCAGGTTCACCCTCGGAGTTGGCCTTCACCAGGAAACCTCCGAAGTCGGGGATGAGCTTGTATATTTCGCTCACTTTGTTTTTCCACCAGCCGACCACTTCCTTATTGAGCGGATCGGCAGTCTTCAGTCCACCTAATTTAATAGGAGAGGCAAAGTTGATGGAGAGGTATACGCGGATGCCATAGGGACGCAGCTGGTCGGCTATCTTCTTGGCCTCCTGCAGGTGCGTGGTCGACAGAGCCTCCGGCTTGGCGTTCACATTGTTGAGCACCGTGCCGTTGATGCCAACGGAAGCATTGGCTCTGCCATACATCTTCATTCTTGCAGGATCGGGATTTAAAAAAATGCTTTTGCCGGCGAATCCACGCTCCACTGTGCCGTTGGGGTTGTCCCAATGGTTCAGGATGCGCAGGTCATAGGCAGGCTGCTCGTGGATATTGAGATTGGCTGAAGTCAGACCTGACTGCTGTATGCGCAGCAAGTGGTATGCCCCGTAGAGGAGGCCAGCGTCGCTGGCAGCGGTGATCACCGTCTTTTCACCAAGGCTTTTGATGGTGTAACCGTCACGGTCCATGCCCCGTTGCCGTTTCAGGGTCACTGGGCCGCCCTTCCAATAGGTTTGCAATTCTGTCATGGCAGTGCCTTTGACTCCCGTGACTGTAGCCGGGGAATTTACTTTGTTGAGACGTAGCCACAGAAGGCTGCCGTCCTCACCATAGGCGGTCGCCGCTTTCCAGCCCGCCAAGAGTACGACAATCGTTAGGGTAAGAAATCTTTTCATCATAACAGTTTAGGATTTTGGGTGCTAAGATACTCTTTTTTTCATTATTTTCCAAATTTGGAGCTTTACTAATGCTTTCCCGCTATAAAAAAAGTTTAAAAATAATGAAAAAAAATGTTTGCTTTTTTGAAAAAAATTTTGTAATTTTGCAATACTTAATAATTTAAAGATGATGATGAAGCACGTTTTTTCAGCCTTAATAGCTGGTATGAAGTCAGATACATTCCCCAATTATCTCAAAATGTCGAGTCATGTTGCAATTTCTAAAGTTTTTGCAACAACCTCTTATCTGTAGTTGGCTCTTTTTATTTAATTTTGTGCCCAATATTTTGCTAATTTTAATTAATTAATAACATAACTAAAAACTTATGAATCAAAATCTGTCAAAATCGAAGGATCTAAAGCAACTGATGAGACAGACATTTTCCGCGATTATGATGCTGTTTGCATTCAGCACGATGCTGTATGCTCAGAACGGCGTCACTGTGAGGGGTAACGTCACTGATAATGCCGGGGATCCTTTGATTGGTGCCTCGGTCATTGTGAAGGGACAGTCATCCATGGGAACAGTGACTGATATCGATGGAAATTTCCAGTTGCAGGTGCCTTCGGAGAAGTCAGTGCTGGTGATTTCTTATGTAGGTATGACCACGAAAGAGGTCAAGATCGACAAGACACGTACCTTGAAAGTCACTCTTGACGAGGATGCCCAGCTTGAGGAAGTCGTCGTCGTCGGTTACGGTCAGCAGAAAAAAGCCTCTGTGGTGGGTGCTATCACTCAGACCACGGGTGAGGTGCTGGAGCGTTCCGCAGGTATCGGTAGCGTCAGTGCGGCCCTTACGGGTAACCTCCCCGGTATCGCCACCATCGCTTCCACTGGTCAGCCTGGTGAAGAGGACCCTCGAATCTACATCCGTGGTGCAGCCGCTTGGAATCAGGATGCGCAGCCGCTGATCCTTGTCGATGGTGTCAAGCGTGAGATCAAGGCTGTGGATATCACTTCAGTGGCCACCATTTCAGTGTTGAAAGATGCTTCCGCAACTGCCGTCTACGGTGTCGAGGGTGCTAACGGTGTGATCCTGATCACCACCAAGCGTGGCCAGGAAGGCAAGGCAAGGATTGATGTGGGCTTCAATGCCACCTTGAAAGCTGTGTCGAAACTGCCCCGTAAGTATGACTCCTATGATGGCTACATGTTACGCAACCAGGCTATTGAGCATGAACTTGCCATCGGAAAAACAGGTTCGTGGGCATACTATCGTCCTCAGACCTTCATCGAACAATTCCGCAACCAGGATTACACCGTCAAGCCGAATTATGATATTGACGGCAACTACCTCGGTGATTACAGTCAGGCCGAGCGTTATCCTAACATTGACTGGCAGGATGAGATGTTCAGGGATTACACCTTCTCTTATAATACAAACCTCAACTTGTCTGGTGGTACGAAGTTCGTGAAGTATTTCGTGGCTTTTGACTTCCAGAACGAAGGTGACATGACCAGGATTTGGGATAACCACCAGGGTTATGAGGGTGGCTATGCCTACAATCGTCTGAATGTCCGTTCAAACCTTGACTTCCAGCTCACGAAGACCACACAGTTCAGAGTCAGTCTGGCCGGTTCGAATGCCCAGCAGAAGACCCCACGTTATTATTATGGTAACAATGGCGAGTTTTTCCAGCAGCAACAGTGGGCAGGAGCCTATCGTATGCCGCCAAACGTCTTCCCTGTTCAGTTCTCCAACGGTGCATGGGGCTACTCCAGGCTGGCCGCTTCCAACATGGCCAACTCTCCTATGAATGTCTCCACATCCGGTTATGAGCTGAAGACCATTACCCGCATCTTCACCGACTTTGTCCTTGAGCAGAATCTTGATTTCATCACCAAGGGACTTGTCGCACGAGGCACCATCTCATGGGATAACCAGTTTGACGAGAGTGACCGTGGTATTACTGCCGCAGGAGGTAATCATGTCAACAACACTGCTTACATCAAGCCAGAGGACGGACAGCTTTTGTTTGAGAATGAGATTTTCGATAATACCGGTTTCGATTTCTTTGAAAAGCGTGACTGGGATATTGTGGCAGGTCGTGTCGGCTCGACAAGCCGTGCTACGGAAATGTCGCTCCAGCTTTTCTGGGCCCGTCAGTTCGGCGATCACAATGTGACCCTTATGGGTAACTGGAAGCGCCGCAACAATGCAGGCAATGCCGATCTTGAGAATCGTCGTGAGGACTGGGTGTTCCGTACCACCTATGACTTGAAGAGCAAGTATTTCGCCGAGTTCAACGGTGCTTACAACGGTTCGCAGAAGTTCTCTCCCGACAACCGTTTCGTGTTCTTCTGTTCCGGTGCTGCTGGTTGGATGCTCTCAGAAGAGAATTTCATGAAAAGGCTGAAGGAAAAGCGAATCATTGATATGTTCAAGATCCGTGGATCTATCGGTGAGATTGGTGATGACAGCGCCGGTAGCCGTTGGGCTTACCTCCCGACTTGGGAAGTCAGTGGCCCATTCGCCATGAACCTTGACGGCTCCAACAGTCCTTTCACGGGCTATAAGGAAGCCACGGTAGCCAGTCCCGACCTCCGTTGGGCAACGGTGTCGAAGAAGAACCTTGGTTTCGACTACGCTATCCTCGGTGGTATGTTCGCAGGTAGTTTCGACTGGTTCCGCGACGACCGCTATGACATCTTCATCTATGGTTCTGATCGCTCGGTGCCCTCATACTATGGAGCGGCCAAGACCCCAGACATCAACAAGGGTAAGATCAAGAACATGGGTTTCGAGTTCGAAGTCCGCTTCAACAAGGTATTGAAGAACGGCATGCGTTTCTGGGCCAATGCCAACTACACTTATGCGCACAACGTGATCAAGCTGAAGGATGACCCCGCACTGATCCCGAAGTACCGCAAGGCGCAAGGCTACTCTCAGGGTCAGGTGTGGTCGTATATCGACAACGGTTTTATCGGCACTTACGATGAGCTTTACAGTGTGCCGAAGCGTCAGTCCAATGACGAATCCGTAATTATCGGCGACCATTATATCGTGGACTTCAACGGTGACGGTGAGGTCGACGAGACCAACGACCAGGCTCCTTACGGTTACACCGGTACGCCGGAACACACTTATAATGCCACGATCGGTTGGGAATGGAAAGGATTCAGCATGTTTGCTCAGCTGTATGGTGTGACAGGCGTCACCCGTGACGTTACGCTCACTTCCTTCCCCGATCAGTTGCTTACCGTCTATGATACCGGCAAATGGTGGTCGCCCGCAAGTGGTGGTGCTGAAGTCGTCGTGCCGCGCTTCGCCACTCAGGTCGCCTTCAACAACGGTACCCAGTTCCTGTTCGACGGTTCGTATTTCCGTCTGAAGAACGTGGAGATCGCTTACACTTGGACCAAGGGTTGGATCAAGAAACTTGGCTTCTCAAGTCTGAAGATCTATTTGAACGGCAACAACCTCTTCCTTATCACAAAGATGCCTGACGACCGTGAGAGTAACTACGGTTGGAGTGGTAGCGGTGGTGCTTATCCTACTGTCAGACGTTATAACTTAGGTGTAAAGCTTAACATTTAAATGCTATGTCTATTATGAAATATAATCATATCAAATCCTTTTTATGTGGTTCGCTGCTCCTTACGGCTGGCGTTGCTTCCATGACCTCCTGCACCGACTGGCTCGAGAAGGATCCGGAGGCAATCGTGGCAGAGGATGAGGCATTCAAGAACTACCGCAATTTCCAGGGATATCTTGAGGAAATCTACAACTTGATTCCTGACAAAGAGAAAGTGAACTATTGCACCGCATGGAACTTCGGTGATGACGCTGTGCACAACCCTGAAGGCTATGCACACATGGACCACCAAGTAGACCTTGGCAACTACCGCAACTGGTATTATAACAACCAGTGTTGGCTGAAGGGTGGTTACTATAACGGAAGAGTGCAGTCGCTTTGGGACAACTCCTGGTACTGCATTCGCAAATGCAATATGGGTATAGAGAAGATCAAGTCGCTTGTGGGCACTGACGAGGAGCGCGACCTGCTGCTCGGCCAGATGTATTTTTTCCGCGCCTGGTGGCATTTCGAACTGATGTGCTATTTTGGTGGTTTCCCCTACATCGACAAGGCTTTTGAGGCAACTGAGATTCCTGAGCTTCCACGCCTATCGTTCCAGGAATGCGCTGACCGCTGTGCGGAGGACTTTGAGAGGGCATACGACCTGCTTCCTCTGGATGCAACCGCATGGGATGAGACCCTGGCCGGTATGCAGACTTCAGGAAAGAATGACCTGCGTGTCAACGGTTTCATGGCGCTCTGCTATCTCGGCAAGTGCTACCTTTGGGCTGGTTCACCTCTGATGAAGGAGTTTGAGAAAGCCAAGACTGGAGCCTCACCCCAACTTCTGGGTGCCAGTTCCAACGGCAAGACCTACGACTACGACACGAAATACTGCCGTCTGGCTGCTGAGGCACTGGGCAAGGCACTTGATCTGGTCAGAAGAGGATCCGTAACCTATAAGTTGGCCGAGTATAAGTATTCCGACATCTATAATCACACGAAGGATGACAATGCCGAGACCAACTACTCGGATATATTCTATACCCATCGTCAGAGTTGGTCGATGCCTGGATCATCCGAGGCCATTTTCCGTGGTGCTTATCCTGGTGTGAACTCCGCCAACTGGAACTGCGCCAAAATCTTTGGTCCCAAGGTTGCCGGTCTCGTGGCACATGACAAGATCATCCATCACCCCACGGCCAATGTCATCGACCAGTATGGAATGGCCAACGGTCAGCCCATCTACTTGGTCAGGAACGGTGAGTATGTGCTGAACCCCGAATCCGGTTGGGATCCTGAGCATCCTTATAAGAACCGCGACCCACGATTCTATCATGATATCATTTTTGACGGCTTCCACTATGTGCTCAGTACGGACGCCTTGAACTCCGACCAGAAGAAGCTGGAGTACTGCGACCTTTACACAGGCGGAGCCATGCGATCCATTGAGAATGGCAGCAGCACAGGTTATTTCATTCAGAAACTCATTCCCCACCAGTGTAATGAGGGAGACAAATGGTATGATTACGACCACGCGTTCCAAAGCTATCTTCCTTACATGCGACTTGCTGATATCTATCTGATGTATGCAGAGGCCATGGCAGCCATTGCCACTGATACGAAAGGCCTTGATAACAGGGAGTTCTGCTCGTTGTCTGCTGTTGATGCCATCAATGCGCTGCGTGACCGTGTCAATTCGGCCGATTATCCCATGGAACATGTCCCCGCCAATCTCCGTGACACCAGGGAGCACTTCATCGATGAAGTTCGCCGTGAGCGTGCTGTGGAGCTTTCCTTCGAAGGTTTCCGCTGGTGTGACCTTCAGCGTTGGCTTCTCCTGACGGAGCCTCCTTACACGATGAAATACTCTCATGAATTCGAGCGTCTGGAAACGGCCGACTGGTTCAAGACCCACGATCCGAAAGACGCCAAGGTCGGTAACTTCCATAAGGAAGAGCTGATCACACGTCGTTTCGAGGCAAAGCACTATTGGTTCCCGCTTCCTGACAAGGATATTTATCTTTACGAAGGATTTGCCCAGAATCCAGGATGGTAAGACAATTAAAAATTGAAAATTGATAATTGAAAATTGAAAATTGCCAGTTTTATGAAAAGTATCATATCTAACATATTTCTCTTTGCCATGTTTGCCGCTTCGCCACTGGCCGCCAGTGCTCAGGCCGCTGACGAAACCACCGACGAGGCCGATTCCATCGTGGTGAAAAAGAAAGTCCATGTCGCTTTCCGCGACAAGGACCCCGACCATCTTCTCGGAGGCATATCCTATGTCGACATGGAAGAGCTCCAGAAGAAGGATTATACCATGGGCAGCCTTGATGACATGTATGCTCTTGTGGGAGGATGGAATGGCAACAACCTTTGGGGTATGGACAATGAGCGCCTTGACAATAACGACAACAACAATCTGCCGCTCGTTATCATCGACGGCGTGAAGCGTCCTTCTAACAACGTGCTTCCTTCTGAGATTGAGCAGGTGACTTTCCTCAAGGGCGCACAGGCTGTGGTTCTCTTCGGTGCGAAGGGTGCGAAAGGTGCCATCCTCATCACCACCAAGCGTGGCAAGGTCGACGGCCTTCAGATCAAAGCTACCGCCAACACGGGATTCCATGTGGCCAAGGAATTCCCCGAGTACCTCGGATCGGCAGAGTACATGACCCTCTACAACGAGGCCCGCGCCAACGACGGCACTGATCCGGGATATACCCAGATGGATATCTACAACCATGCCTCGGGGCTGAATCCCTACCGTTATCCCAACGTCAATTACTACTCTGACGAGTATGTCCGCAAGGTGTACAACCGCTCTGAGGGTACAGTGGAGATTCAGGGTGGTGGAACACGTGCTCATTTCTACACCAACATCAACTACTACCGCGCAGAGGACCTGCTCAATTTCGGTGTAGCCAAGAAGAACTATACTGACCGTTTCAGCGTGCGTGGTAATGTCGACCTGGTCGTCAACAAGCTTGTCAAGGGTTTTGCCAATGCGAGCGCCACGTTCTATAACGCCAACAAGAACAAGGGTAACTTCTGGAGTGAGGCCGCAACCATGCGTCCCAACTTCCCGGAGAACGCAGCACCTTTGATCTCCATCGACATGGTTGACCCGAATGCCTCCAAGGCCCTTGCCATCCTCGGCAAGTCGCTCAACCTTCTCAATGACAAATATTTCCCTGGCGGAACCAAAGCCACCCAGACCAATGCCATTGCGGATTGTTATTTCGGTGGAAAGACCAAGTCTGTCAGTCGTCAGTTCCAGTTTGATGCCGGTATCCTCTATGACATGAACAAGTTCATCGACGGACTGTCGTTCAAGACCTTGTTCTCTATCGACTATGCTGCCAGCTACAGCCTGTCTTATGACAACAAGTATGCTGTGTTCATACCCACTTGGAGTAACTACAATTCGCAGGATGCTATCGTGGCTCTCACCCAGCAGAATGATGAGATCGTGACAGGCCACATGGTCATGTCGAATCAAGCATACCGCCAGACCATCAGTTGGAACGGCCATTTCGATTACGACCATGTCTTTGCCGGCAAGCATCATGTGACCGGTCTGTTGCTGGCCAATATGTTTACCACGACCCGCAGCGGTGAGTACCACCGTTATGCCAATGCGAACTTGGGTCTTCAGGCAGGCTACGACTACATGGGCCGTTACTTTGCCGAGGTCTCATTGGCCGGTGTGCATTCCGCCCGTCTCCCCAAAGGCAACCGTGAAGCTATCTCCCCGTCATTTACGATCGGTTGGAACCTGGCCAAGGAGAACTTCATGCAAGGCAGTTTCGTCGATGACCTGCTGCTCAGCGCCTCCTACAGTTATTTGAATGAGGATATCGATGTCTATTTGAAGGACAGGCAATTCTATCTCTACGAGCCAGTATGGGAACTCGGTGGCAGTGGATTCTCATGGAACGAGGGCGTGACTGCCAGTCTCACCAGTTCCAAAAGCGGTACCAACCCAGCTCTCGACTTCATCCACCGCAAAGAATACTCCGTCAGTCTTCGTGGCTCATTCTTCAACAAGCTGATCAGTACGGACCTCACCTTCTTCAATACCGATATGGAAGGTTTCATTCCGCAGAGTTATTCTTTATTCGCCTCACATCTGCAGTCTGGTCTTAACAGAGGCACATTCATGCCAGCCATGAACAATGACATTCAAAACCGCAAGGGACTTGATTTCAGTGTGACCGTTCAGAAACAGTTGGGTCAGGTTCATGCCGCACTTGGCGTTGTCGGAACCTACCTTACCACCAAGTGGACCAAATATGATGAACTGGTGGAACAAGGAATGGAATACCGGAAAGAGGAAGGCCATTCGCTTGATGCCATCCGGGGTTACAGGTGCCTGGGTTTCTATACTGCAAGTGATTTCGATGCCGATGGCAAGTTGAGGAGTGATCTTCCCAAGCCCAGTATCGGTGGTGTTATCCGTCCCGGTGACCTGAAGCATGAGGATGTGAATGGTGACGGTACCCTTGACGATAAAGATCAGGTAGACCTGGGCAAGAATGGTGCCTTCGGTGCTCCCCTTACCCTGGGCGTGAATCTCACGCTGAAGTATAAGAATTTCACCCTCTTCCTGTTGGGCAACGGACAATTCGGAGCTTACGGGATGAAGAACAGCAGTTACTACTGTATGACAGGAGAAAACAAGTACTCTGTCTTTGCACGTGGCCGTTGGACCCCGGAGACAGCCGATGTGGCTACTCATCCCCGTCTTACTGCATCGGGATCGCTCAACAACACTTCTGCTTCCACCTTCTGGAGATACAGCACCGACCGTTTCAACATCCGCAAGGTGCAGCTTACCTATGACTTCCCATCAGAAATGTTTGATGGCAAGTGGGTCAAGGCCCTCTCGGTCTATGTGAATGGCAACGACCTCCTCACGATCTCGAAAGAGCGCAAGTTGATGGAGACCAACGTTGGTGGTGAGCCCTATACCCGCTTCTATAATCTCGGTGTTAAGGTGACTCTTTAATAGATGATTGATAACAGAAAATTAAAGAAAATGAAGACAAGACATATTATATTCTATTTCATCGGTCTCCTTGCTTTATGCTCATGCGATGATATGTTCGAGCCGGCAAAAGAAAATTTCCGCCAGTTGGATGACCTGGCCAGGGAATCAGACCATGCGCATGGCCTGCTGATGTACGGCTATGCGAGTCTTCCCTACATGACAACGACTCAGACAGATATCGCTACCGATGACGCTGTCACCAACTTGAAGAGCAGCACTTACAAGGATATGGCAGCATTTGGCACTTGGAGGTCTGACAACAACCCTATGACTCAATGGGACCAGTGTAAGGGTGGCATTCAGTATCTCAATCTTTTCCTTACCATTGTAGACAAATCGAGGTGGGCACCCAGTGCAGAATCCAAGCAGCAGATGTTCGTCGACCGATTGTCTGGTGAGGCATACGGCCTTCGTGCCCTCCTCTATTACTACCTGTTGCAGGCGCATGGAGGCTATGCCGACGACGGTGTGCTTTACGGTGTCCCCCTGCTCACCACACCCGAGGATGGCAGCTCGGACTTCAATCAGCCGCGCGCTACCTTCGCTGACTGTGTGAAACAGTGCTTCGCAGACTGCGACATGGCTATTTCTCTCTTACCGACAGACTATGTGGACATCTCAAGCGATGATGAGATTCCTGCCAAATACAAGGCACTTGGCGCGAATTTTTCCGGTTACAATCTCGTCTTCGGCGTCAAGTCCAACGGCCTGATGTCGGGTAGGATTGCCGAGGCTGTCAAAGCGCAGATTGCCTTGCTCGCAGCAAGTCCGGCTTTCCGCGACCAGAGCGGCGTGACCTCGGCCGAGGCAGCAACGCTTTGTGCCAACGTCCTGAAACGAGTTGGCGGTTTGGAAGGCTTTGACCCTACAGGAAACATCTGGTACAAGAACAGTACTAAACTTGGCCCGGGCTCATCAGAGATGCCGGAGATCCTATGGCGTGAGAGCCGTGTTGATAGTCATAACAACACCTCTCAGGAAGGCGATAACTTCCCTCCGTCGCTCTATGGAAAAGGACTCGTCAACCCGTCGCAAAATCTCGTCGACGCATTCCCCATGCGCAACGGACGCCCTATCACGGATCCCAATTCGGGTTACAACCCACAGGAGCCTTATGCCAATCGTGACCCGCGCCTTTCCGACAATGTCATCTACAACGGCACCACTTACAGGCGCTCTGAAATCATCACTGGTACCTATTCTAATAATGACGACAATATCAACAGGCGTGCCACTTCCACTGTTACAGGTTATTATCTGAAGAAATTGCTCCGCGAAGACGTCAGTCCATCGGCCAGTGGTTCTGAAATCAAGCAGTGGCACATCTATCCCCGTATCCGCTATACGGAAATCTTCCTGGCCTATGCTGAAGCCGCCAATGACGCCTGGGGACCCAAGGGTGATCCGACGGGAGTGGGTTTCACGGCCTACGATGTCATCAAGGCCATCCGTCAGCGCGCCGGACTCGGAACCAACGAGATTGGAATGCCTCTTCCTGAAGGAGATGCCTATCTTGAGGAGTGCGCAGGCAACCAGGACATGATGACGAATCTGATCCGCAACGAGCGTCGTCTGGAGCTTTGCTTCGAGAACAAGCGTTTCTGGGATCTTCGCCGTTGGTTGTTGCCCCTCAATGAGAAGGTTAAGGGCATGAAGATTGACCTCGACAAGGAGACAAACACTCTCATCTATACCGTCATCGATGTTGAAGACCGTCAATTCGACAGCTCATATCAGTGCTACGGCCCGATTCCGAAGAGTGAAATTCTCAAATGGAGCAATCTTAAGCAAAACAAGGGATGGCAATAAAATGTTAAAACAGGTATAATTATGATGAATCTTAAGAAATATATATACGGAGCAGCCTTGGGAGCACTCACGCTCACATCTGCGTCATGTTATAATGCAGAGCATGAGTTCCCTGACTTTGAAGGAGGCACGACAGCCTACTTCGCATACCAGTTCCCTGTGCGTACGCTCGTGCTCGGCAACGATATCTATGACAATACGCTCGACAACGCGCACAAGTGCCAGATATGGGCGACCATGGGCGGCGCATACGGTGGTCGCAAGGCTTTTGTAGACATTGAGGTCGACGAGTCGCTCTGCGACAACCTCTGGTTTGTCGACGAAGGCGGCAACCCCTCATACCGTGTCCTCCCTATGCCGTCAGCTTACTATCAGCTGTCGTCGAATGTCATTCCCTACAATGGTGATCAGCGTGGATATGTGGAGGTACAGTTCACCGACGCTTTCTTCAATGATCCCAAATCCATGGAGAACACTTACGTCATCCCGCTGTTGATGAAAAGTGTGAGAGGTATCGACCATATCCTTACGGGCACGCCTCGTGAAGGTCTCACTCCTTCCCGCGCCAATATCGAGGATTGGGATGTCCTTGCCAAGGACTATGTGCTCTACTGTGTGAAGTACATGAACCCATGGCAGGGAAAATATATCCGCCGTGGTCTTGACGTGCTGAATGAGAACGGAGCTACCCAGACGATTGTCCGCAAAGACATGACATTGGTGAATTCCGACCCCGGTCGTTATAAGGAGAACCTCGTCAACCAGAACGATGAAGTCTGCTCGATCAACACCAAGAACATGACCCAGGCAGTCTTCCCGGTGTATGTCAATATCGGCAAGGATCCGTCAGGAGATGCCAGACCTTCGCAGCTTTGCAACCTCATCCTCACATTCAACGGTGACCAATGCACGATCACCTGCGACGATGAGGAAATCCCGTCCAGCGGATCCGGTGAGTTTGTTGTCAAGGGAACGGATAAACAGGAATACAAGGACTACCGCTGGGGCAATCTCGATGGAAAGCCTGTGTCACGCGACATCCTCCGCTTGGCTTACAAGGTGACTTTCAAGAAGGGCAGGGTCATCGGCAAGAAGAAAGTCAACGGGAAAGAAGTGGACTGGGTGCTTGACAACGATATTGAGGTTTCGACCAACGACACCCTTGTGGTGCAAACCCGTGAGTCGAACAAGAAAGTATTCTTCTCACCAAAATACGTTAATCAATAATAGGAGGCTAAGGATATGAATACATTTTTTAGAAATGGTCTCTTGGTGTTGGCCGCCGGAATGCTTGTGGCATCCTGTGCTGACTACAATGTGACAGATGATTTCAAAGCTGATCCTGATCCGACTTTCGTAGAGCCATACAAGGACCTGGCTCCTGTGAAGTCATACATCAACAGAGAACAGTTTCCTAACATGTCTCTCGGCGCAACGCTTAGGGTGGCTGAATTCAACAGGCAGGAACTGGCCCATGCTGCAGCAGTGACCAACTTCGACAACATCGCATTCGGCAATACCCTGATGTCGGGCAGCATTGTCAACGCCAAAGGCGTGATGAACTTCCTTGACATGAAGGACCTGCTCGACCATGTGCAGGAAATCGGAGGCGAGGTCTTCGGCAGTCCGATTTTCGCCAATGCCAACCAGGCTGATGATTGGTTGAAAATGCTGACCGCTCCTATTGAGATACCGGTTGACCCGGTTGAAGACATGTTCGTCGACTATACCACTATGGAGGAGTTCACCGGCACAGCGATAAGTGGCAAGCCCAGAATCGAGAAGAATTATGATGGTGAGGACAATGCGCTCCGCTGCCCTGTCAGGAGCAAGGTCTACATCGTGGAAGGTTTTGATGTTGATCCGCTTGGCGCATACACCGTCACGTTCTATGCCAAGGTTGACAAGGATGAATCCATCATGTGTACGTTCTGCGGCAACAAAATCAAGGAGAACGGCAGTGACAAGAAATTCCAAATCAAATCTGGCAAATGGGTGAAGATGGTGATTGAGGCGACACCCGCCGAGGGCGCTCAAAAAGGTTTTTTGATGATAGAGGGTAACTTCAACTCGCCGGTCTATATCAAGAGTGTTCAGGTGATGCACAATCCCGACAATCACCGTCCTCAGACAGAGAAGGAGAAGACCGATACCATCCATTATGCCATCGATACCTGGTGTGATGGTCTGATGAAAATCAATGAAGGCCGTATCAAGTCGTTCGACCTCATCGACGAGCCCATCGACACGAAAGCCACGCTCGAGAACGGCATGTATGATATCAAGCACTCCACCACCAGCATTCTCTGGCAGGATGTGCTTGGCAGCGAGAACTATGCTCCTGCCGTATCAAGGGTAGCAAGTTCCGCTTTCGAGAAGTATGGCGGCAACCCGTCGGAGTTGCGCTTCTTCATCGGCGAGACCGGCCTTGAGGACAGCAAGAAGATAGAGAGTCTCAAGTACTGGATAAACGTCTGGGATCAAAACGGAGCGAAGATTGACGGTATCAATGCGAAGGTCAATCTCTTCTATAGCGAGGATGAAGCCACGCAGGCTGCGAATGTAGCTTCCCTTGACAACCTTCTTTCCAATCTCGCAGCTACCGGGAAGATGATCCGTCTCTCCAACTTCGACATCAAGTATCAGGATGCCACGGGAGTCAACGTGGCCGCCAAAGATATCTCGAGTGCTCAGCGACAGAAGCTTGCTGACTATTACGGCTACGTCATCCGGAGCTATATGAACAAGATTCCCCATGACAAGCAGGCCGGTATCTGCAAGGGCAACATGGCCGATACGACAGATCCTGTCGGCCTTTGGTCCGTTGACTCCAAGTCTAAGGAATGGGTGCGCACGGCCACTTACAAGGCATTCTGCGATGCACTCAGCGGACAGTAACAAATCTGAATGATTGTCGGTGAGGAGAGGGTGACATCCTTCTCTTCCTGGCAATCCCCTCAGTAGATCATCCAAATTATTATCTTTTTTTATTCATTCATCTAAATTGTTTTATTATGAAAAAACTGTTTACACTTTTAGCTCTTCTGACTTGCTTCATGGGAGTAAAGGCAGCTGAGTTGGTAGAGGTCTACAATGTAGACTACTCTACAAAATCTGGCTTCCCGTTCTATGTGATGGGTTATGTGCCAGAGTGGGTTGACGGTGTCATGACCGACTTGGGCGCTAACTACAAGTATGTGGCTGTGGATGGTGCTGAAGAGACCAGCGACGTGATTGTCAAGACCGACGGCGGTGTGGAGTACTACAGAATCCCGTTGGATGAACCCGCATGGCACCAGTATTTCATTGCCGATGGTATCCCAACCGAAATCGACGGCAATTTCGTAGTGAGAGCTATGGTAAAGGCTTCTGAACCTGTCAGCATCAACGTCAACATGGGTTGGGGCTGGGGTGATGGCCAGCAAGCCTCTGCCTCTGTCGCCATTCCCACCGAATGGACTGAGGTCGAGTGGGAGTACAGTGGTATCGCTGGTTCTTCTTGTAACCTCGTTGCACAGCCGGGTACTTCAACTGCAACTATCGAGTGGAAGTATGTCACGGTTTACCAACTCAAGAAGGAGCAAAGACCTGTGGTGTGGCAGGAGTGGCTCACAAGCGATGGCCAGCCAGTC
This sequence comes from uncultured Prevotellaceae bacterium, assembly GCA_946540735.1. Classification (GTDB taxonomy): domain Bacteria; phylum Bacteroidota; class Bacteroidia; order Bacteroidales; family Bacteroidaceae; genus Prevotella. The sequence continues at coordinate 19,706 of CAMNIN010000012.1, forward strand.
ATCGTCGACGGTAACCCGATTCCTACTTACATGGGTGATGCCGAGACACCTTGGGCAGATCCTAACGTCAGATTCGACGACCAGTCAAAGAACTATCTCATCTGCGCATGGTCGAAGGAGAAAGGCCGCAACATGAATGATGACGGTGGATGGGATCCGTTCCCCGCCGACATCGAGGAAGTAGATGGCAGCCACGTTTTCGTATGCCATGGCCAGCCCGCTACAACTGATGGTGCTGCTTCTGCATGGGACAACCAGTTCTGGATCCAGTCACCGAAATCATGGAAGTCTGGCGACCAGGTCAAGATTCACTTCCGTTACAAGGCTTCTGCTCCTGTGAGCTCAACCGACACTCAGATTCACCTCCAGAACCCATCCAACTATCTCATCTGGCATGCTATCGGTAACATTGCCTTCACCGAAGAGTGGCAGGAATTTGATGGTATCATGAATATTGGTGACGATATGGCTGGTGGCTGGTCCATCGCATTCAACCTCAACAGCGTGGTCAAGGAAGCAGTCAACTTCTATTTCGACGATCTTTCATGGCAGAGCATGAAGCTTGACGAGGGTTACTTCGTTGCGGGCAGCAATCCCAATACGGGTCTTGAGTATGACTTCGATAATGCCGTGAAGTTCGAATATGATGAAAAAGCTGATATACCATGCTATACTGCTACAATCGGCGAGAAGGGCGCTTATGTCTCACAGGTCATGATTTCCACTGTGCGTGGTAATGACACCGCATTCAAGGGCGCTACGCTCAAACCTGCCGGAGCTATCGAGAACGATCCTGAAGTGTGGCTTGACTACACAGAGTCGAGTCTTGCTAAACTGACTCTTCCGGGTGAAGGTATCTGGAAGATCTACCTTGACGATGAATACAAGAAGATGGCCTTCGAGATGCTCGAGGGAACGATCATTGATCTTCCCGAGATTAATCCTAACCCGAGCGAGGTTGTTGTGAATGGTCAGGAGAGAGATGACCTTTCTGATGGAACCAACCAGGATGGCACCGTCAATGTCAGAGAAGGTGAAGGTGGTACTGGTGAGGCATGGGACAACCAGTTCTGGATTGTGGCCAACCGTCCGCTGACCACAGGCGAAACCACCGTCCTGACCTTCAAGTACAAGAGCTCTATTCCTGCAAAGACCACCACACAGTGCCACAAGATGCCGGGTGAGTACCTCCACTGGGCAGCTATCGGCGACGTGAACTTCACTGAGGAGTGGCAGGAATTCTCGACCACATTCACTGTTCCCAGCGAGGCAAACGGCATGCAGTCTATCGCATTCAACATGGCAGAGATCAGAGAGGCTTGCCAGTACAGCATCAAGGATGTCGTCTGGAAACTCGAGGACGGCACACAGTCGTTGATCGAACAGACCGGAACCTCCAATTTCTGGGTGAAGGAAGGCGCAGGCACAGAGCCTCACGTGTTTACCGACGAGGGCATCAGCAATGTTGTCAGCAACAAGACCGTTTCCACCGCTTCCTACAACCTTGCAGGCCAGCGTGTGTCTAAGGACTACAAGGGCATTGTCATCCAGAACGGCAAAAAGCACGTTGTCAAGTAAGTATTCCCCTTCTCTCTAATCCCATAGAGGAAGTATAAGTTCGTCGTGCGTCACTTTCCGGCTTTTCACGGAAATGTGGCGCACGATTTTTTGAAAAAAAACTTTGTTTTCCGATTTATTTCGTATTTTTGTAAATTCTTTTATGGTGTAACCAGAAAAATCACTTCATCGGTTATGAAACAACGATCATTCATCGCAGTATGGCTTTTAGCACTGGCCGCCATCGCTTGTGCTATGCTGGTCTATGAGAGCGACTTTCTCTGGAAAGTGCAGGAGATGAATCTTTTTCTCAATACCTCGCTATACTTCAAGCAGCAGATGGTGGTGTCGGGCGGGATGCTGACCTATATCGGCACTTTTTTCACGCAGTTTCTCTATTATCCCGCATTGGGTGTGCTGCTGCTATGCGCATGTTGGCTGTTGTTGATGGCATTGGTCAAGCGCACGTTTCAAGTGCCCGCTAAGTGGGCGGCATTGATGCTGATACCCGTGGCATTACTGCTGCTGACCATAGTCGATATGGGTTACTGGATTTATATCCTAAAATTGCGTGGTCACTTTTTCGTCTCTACCATCGGTTGTACTGCGGTAGTGGCTTTGTTGTGGTGCTTCCGCAGCTTGCCCCTGCCAGGCTATCTGCGCACAGTATATCTGTTGGCCGTCGCAGTAGTGGGCTATCCCCTGATGGGTATCTATGGGTTGGCGGCCGTGGCGCTGATGGCTGTGTGGTCATGGCGCCTGTATTCGCGTAGCATGGCCATCGCCAACAGTGTGGTGGCGGTCCTTGCGGTGGTGGCAGTCCCGTTGCTCTTCTACCGCTATGTCTATTATCAGACCCACCTCTCCAATATCTATTTCACCGAACTGCCACTCTATTATCTCACAGAAGAATATCATCAGTATTATATCCCTTATTATCTGCTGTTGTTGTTTTTTATCATCATGGCATGTGTGCCCTGGCAGCGGATGAAGACAACCGTTGCCGTTACGCAAAAGTCACCAGAAGTTGTAGATGCACCATCGCAGAAAACAGAAAAGAGGAAGCAACCCCAGAAACGGTCCAAGCAAGACAAAGCCACAAAGAAACCAGTCTCCGACGGCAAATGGCGTCGATGGGCGTCGTCTTATGGATGGACCGTATGCATTGTGGTCCTTTTGGCACTTGGCCTGTCCCATTTCTGGTACAAAGACTCCAATTTCCATCGTGAGTTGAGGATGCAGCGCTGCATCGACCGGCTCGACTGGGAAGGCGTGGTCAGCGAGGCCGCCGCACAGCAGGAAGAACCCACCCGCGCCATCGTGATGATGAAAAACCTGGCACTCTTCCGTCTGGGCCGTCAGACCACGGAGATGTATCGATTCCGAAACGGTTCTAAGATCAGCAACGCTCCTTTTGGTTTCCGCATGATGCAGGCCATCGGAATGCTGATCTATTATCAATATGGCAAGTTGAACGACTGCACCCGCCTGTCGATGGAGATGGGCGTGGAATATGACTGGCGTACGGAGTATTACAAATACCTGACCCGTTGCGCCATCCTCGATGGCGACAAGCCCCTGGCAAGAAAATACATCAATATCCTGAAGAAAACCACCTTCTTCCGTGATTGGGCGGCATGGGCAGAGAACCTGATGAATCATCCCGAGCAGATCGCCAAAGACCAGGAGATGGCCCCCATCACCCACATGCTCCACTATCCCAACGAGCTGGGATCAGACAAAGGTTTCGTTGAGGAATACCTGATGAAGCACCTCGCCCACAGCAGCTATACCGGAGATCCTGTCTTCCAGGAGCAGTGCCTGCTAGCTGCCATGTGGCAGAAAGTGCCCGAACTGTTCTGGCATCAGCTTCAACTATACATCAGTCTGCACCCGAAAGACAAACTCCCGATCTATGTACAGCAAGCAGCCTATACGTTTGGCGTAGAGGAGAACCGTCCCGGCCTCGACCAGATGCCTTTTGACCCCAGAGTGAAAGAAAGCTATGAGCGCTTCTCGCAGGATGCTGCTTCCTACGATGGCAGAGATATCATGGAGGCGAGGGAGGCCTTGTGGCCTCTCCACGGCAATACCTATTTTTATGATTATTATCTGATGTCAGACTTACCGCAATATTAAAGTTATGAGAATCATAAGATTTTTGATTGTCGCATGGAGCATTGTCTTGCTGATGTCCTGTCAGCATGCGTCTGTGCCTGCGGACTACACCCAGTCGTCAGCGCTTCCGGCCATCTATCCCGACTATACCAATGTGACCATACCCGTGAATATTGCCCCTCTGACTTTTGAGGCCGACCAACCCGCTGATGACATGGTGGCCTGCTACACCGTGGGTGAGCAAGTGATCACTTGCGGAGGGCAGATGCAGCCCGATATGGATGAATGGAGAGAGTTGACCGCCAAGGCGAAAGGAGGAGCCATCAAGGTGGATGTGTATATGAGCAAGGATGGCCATTGGACCCGCTACAAGCCTTTCAATTTGTATGTGTCACCCGATTCCATCGACCCGTATATCAGCTATCGGTTGATCTCTCCGTCGTTTATCACGTACGAGTCGCTGACCATCAACCAGCGTTGTCTGGAGAACTACGACGAGAGCGTCATCTATGACAATTTCCTCTGCGGGCGTGAGAAAGACGGCCAGTGTATCAATTGCCACCACTATCAGAATTATCATCCCGAGCGCATGCAGTTTCATGCCCGTCAGACACATGGAGGCACCGTCATCGCCTATAACGGGATGATGAAGAAAGTGAATATGCAGAATGACTCCATTCTCTCGGCAGGTGTTTATCCAGCCTGGCATCCCTGGCTCAACCTGATCGTCTATGCCACCGACAAGACCTATCAGTATTTCCACACCGTCGATTCCAACAAGGTGGAGGTCTATGACCTGCGGAGTGATATCATCGCCTATGATGTGGAGAACGATCTGGTGACCAATCTGGAGAATGACACGACAGAATTTGAGGTGTTCCCCGCATGGGCACCCGATGGAAAGACACTGTATTACTGCAGTGGTCATTTCCTTGACGCCGACTCTGTGCCGGCCACTCATGGCAATATCGTATCAAGATACAAGAGTTTGAAATACAATCTCTACAAGAAAAGTTTCGATCCCGAGACGATGACCTTCGGTCCGCGAGAGTTGGTCTTCGATGCCGTTGCAGTAGGGCAAAGTGCAGTCTTGCCCCGCATCTCCCCCGATGGGAGATACCTGCTTTTCTCCAGCGCCGAATACGGTTATTTCCACATCTGGCACCACGACGCCGACTTGTGGATGATGGACCTGAAGAGCGGAGAGGTGCGTAAAATGAGCGAGTGGAACTCTCCGGACACCGAAAGTTATCATTCCTGGTCGAGCAACGGCCGGTGGGTGATCTTCAGCAGCCGCCGCGATGACGGGTCTTTCACCCGTCCGTTCATCGCCCATATCGATGCCAATGGCCACGGCAGCAAGCCTTTTGAGTTGCCTTCCGCTGATCCTGACTATCATCGGCAGTTCATGCGTAGCTACAATATCCCGGAGTTCATGCTCGGTCCTGTCACCATTCGTCCGCAGGAGTTTGCCGATGTTCTCAAAGGCGACGGCGTGGATGTGAAATACGTCAGGAAATTGAGATGATAATCATTGGGCAATTGACGTTTTTTAGGGATTTGTATGGTTTTTCTTTCATTTTTTTTGTATTTTTGCGCAATGTCTTCAAAGATCAAATCAAAAAATACAAACAAATGAAAAAGAACCATGTCTTACTGATGGTCGCCGCTATTCTGATGCTTAGCGGAGCGACCTCAAAAGCTCAGGGGCAGGATTTCTCCACGAAGAAAGCTCCCCCCAAGGTTAAAGTCATGACCCTGCAAGGACCTGCCGCTGTCAGCAGGGATGGGGCCAGCCTTCAGACGACAACTTCTCCCAAAGAAAAGGTGCGGAAGCTGCACTCGACAAATCCCATCAAGGACAAGGGCACCAAACAGAGCCCAGCGGCTTCCACTAATGAGAGGGACGGCAAACTACTCCCGTTGACAGAACGCAAGGTGCCCCGTCCACTTCCTTCAGCCCACTCCAATGCAGCGCGCAGCATCCGCAACAGTGGGGGTGAGGTGGTCGACGAGCACGGCATCATCACCTCTCCCGCAGAGGGCGATCGCAAGGTGTATCTCCGCAGCGGAATGTGCTATAACAACGATAATGGGTTTACGACGATGGAGCAGAGCGGTTCGGTGCAGATCGTGGAATGCTCCGACGGTACGGTTTATATCCGCAATATCTTGTCGAACTATCCCACAGATACCTGGGTGAAGGGTACACGCGAGGGCAACACCATCACCATCCCCTCAAGACAACCGATTTATTATAATCCGATTGCCGACTGCACATTCAGCCTGCGATGGGGTGTCAGCGATGAAATTGGCTTCAGCAACTACGACGACTATAATAACGGCAATTTCACCTTTGCTGTCGATGAGGCTGAAGGCACTATCTCACTTGAGAATTCATCAGAGAGCCTTTTCATGGGGCTTTTCTGGGATGACAATGATGCTTTCGCCTGGTCGGGCGATTATGAGACGGTGTGGACCTACCAAGGCGTTTACGAGCCTCTGCCTGTGATCACCGTGACTCCACCAGCAGGTCTGCAGACCGAATCATGGTATGCCAAAGGCCATACTTTGGCCAATTCGGATGCGGATCCGCAGTTATTCAAGCATAATGTGTCGGTTGGCTTCGCCGATAACGAAGTCTATGTGAAAGGTCTCTTCGCCGACTATCCCGATGCATGGATGAGAGGAGAGATCGACGGCATGAACATCACATTTGCGGGCCTGCAGCTGCAAGGCTCTCATGACGACGCCACGGTGTATGCTGTCGGTTATGACTCCGGCGACCTGACCGATTTCCGCATGTTCTATGATGCTGACGCCCAGACGATGTCTTCCACCAGTGAACTGTTGGCCAATGCCGACACAGACAATGTGAGGGCTGAGATGCATTTCATAGATTTGGCATTGTCGAAAGACGATCCTTTCGCTCCAATAGAGACGCTGCCCTACGCCAATGGATTTGACACCACCGACGAATGGGACTGGTTCACTGTCATCGACGCCAATGACGATGGCAGCACTTGGGGCAGATTTGACGGTGAGGCATCCTACCGCTATAACAGCGATAACGACGCTGACGACTGGCTGATCTCCCCAGCCATCCGTCTGGAGGCAGGCAAGACCTACAGCTTCTCCATCGATGCCCATGGCTCGACGGATGTCTACATCGAGCGCATCGAGGTGAAGTTGGGCGACGCACCGACAGCGGAAGCTATGACAACCTACGTCATCGAGCCTACCGAACTGGAGACGGATATTCCATTGACATTGAACAACAAGTTCATCACCGTCAGCGAGACAGGCTATTATCATTTCGGCATCCATGCCATCAGCGACTATGACCATGCCTCGTTGCGGGTCGACAACCTGTTGGTCGATGAGACCATCCTGACGGCTCCCGCTGCCGTCAGCGACCTCACCGTGACTGCTGCTGCAGAGGAACCCGTTGCGACGGTATCGTTCACAGCACCGACGAAGAATATCGGTGGTGAGCCGCTGACCGCCAACCTGACGCGGATTGAGTTGCTTCGCGACAACGAGGTCATCCACACCTTTGAGAACGTGGCTCCTGGTACTCCGCTCACTTATGTCGACGACGATCCGGAACTGTTGGGCATTTCCTATAGATATCAGGTCGTGGCCTACAATGCCGACGGACAGGGCGACAAGAGTGAGGTGGTCACTGTTCGCCTTTACTACGTCTACGATATTCCCTATGTGGCAGATTTCACCCAGGATGCTGTGGGCGGACAGTTCACACAAATTGATGCCAACGACGATGGTCGCCGTTGGGAGTGGGATGGTGGCACGCATGCCACTTATGAGTATAACTCTGACTTGAATGCCGACGATTATCTCGTTTCACCAGCACTGCATTTCGATGCTGGCAAGTCCTACAACATCGTCGTTGATGCAGGATCGGCCGGATACACTGAGCGTTTTGAGGTGCTTGTAGGCCGAGAGCCTACCGTTGAGGGCCTCAATGTGAAAGTGCTGGAGAACTGTGAGGTGACCAACGAGGACTCCAGGGATTTCGAAGCGGCCTTCCGTGCCGAAGAGACTGGAGTATACCATGTGGCCATCCACTGCATCTCCGACGCCGATATGTATGAGCTTTGGATCAATAAGGTGACGGTGGAGTACGCTCCCGAGCCCACAGCTCCCGCAGTTCCCCAGCTCACGGTGACGCCGGGTGAAAAAGGAGCCAAGCAGGCCACCATTGCCATTCAGGCTCCCACCACATCCGTCGACGGCAATGCGCTGTCTGCTGACCTGACCAAGATCGAACTCTATCGGGGCAGTGACGTCATCCATGAGTTTGAGAATGTGGCTCCAGGCACACTGCTTACTTACATTGATACCGATATCATTGAGTCGGGTGAGTACACTTATCAGGCTATTCCTTACAACGTCGATGGTATCGGCGTGAAGAGTGAGAAGGTGACGGCCTATATCGGTCAGGACATACCCCAATATGTGAGAAACGTCAAAGCAACTGATCAGCAGTCCTCTGTACTGCTTTCTTGGGACGCGGTGGAAGAGACAGGCCGCAATGGCGGCTATGTCAATCCCGACGATGTGGAGTACGTCATCTACGCCTGTTTTCCCAATTCCACAATGCCCGATGGGGAGGTGGCTTCGGTGAAGGGTGCAAATTCCTGTGTACTGGACTTTGTCACCAACGAGGGTGATCAGGGCTTCCAGATGTGGTTTGTCGTTGCCCGCAACGAGGCAGGTGAGTCATACATGGAGGATCCTTCGTCGGCTACAATCCTGACGGGAGAGTCCTATGAGCTGCCTTTGGTGGAGGGCTTCGCTGGTGGCAGCCTGCATTATTATTGGGACAGCAACAGTTTCCCGATGTCATTCTCTCAGGCAAGCGACGACGACGGCATGGCCATGGCACTGACTGCTCAGGAGGCAGGCGATATCTTCCTGAAATCTGGTAAACTTAACCTCAAGGATGCCATCAATCCCACGTTACTCATTGATGCCGTAGGCTTTGGTGTGAATAGTGTGGATCTGATGGGCAGCATGAATGGCGGTGAAGACGTGAAACTCGCTACGGAGACGATTGACAATACGGGTTACAAGACCATCAAAGTCAATCTCAACAGTCTGAAAGACTGTAATTACGCTCAGGTTGGTCTCGTGGCAACCATCACCAATCCTACTATCGTCGACTGGTGGGGTGAGATTGAGGAAGAAGGTGATGCCATCGTCATTGACAACATCCGCATCATCGACTACTTGAAGCATAACCTCTCCGTTGAGTTGTCAGCTCCTGCCGACGTGCAGGCTGGCAAGAAGACCACCATCACGGCTACTGTCACCAACTGGGGTGAAGAGGCTGCCAAGGACTTTACTGTGACGATCAAGGTCGGCGATGATGTGCTGCTGCAGGAGACCGTCGACAAGGCCCTGGCTCCGTTCACCAGTCTTCAGTTCGCAGCTGATCTGGCCACTTCAGTCTTTGATGAGGGAGGCGACCGCACCATACAGGTATCAGTTGACTATAGTGTCGACATGAAGATGGAGGACAATCAGGCCGAAGCCGTGATCACTATCGGTGAGGCCGAAGCACCTGCTCCAGAGAACCTGACGGCTGAGGATAAGGGTGATGCTGGTGTTGAACTCGACTGGAACGCTCCAGCTGCAGAACCCGTTGACCACATAGAGACCTTCGATGATACCGATGTCTTCAACCCCTTCAGCATTGGCGGCATCACCGCCACCGAGCACAATGGCAGTATCGGCGAGTGGACACTTTACGACGGCAATGGCGAAGAGGTTTATAGCTGGAACAACATCAGTTACGACAACCAATATGCACCCTCGGCATGGATGGCATTCGACATCGCCGAGGCCGGTTTCACCAATGAGACAGGCTACAGCGGATCACAAGTGATGCTGTCGATGTGTCCTGTGCCCGACGACACTGGCACTGCCGCTCCTGCCGACCACTGGCTCATCTCACCCGAACTGCCAGGTACTGAACAGGAAATCTGTTTCTACTTGCGTGCTATCACCAGCAGGTATGGCAGTGAGTCGTTCGAGGTGTTGGTTTCCAAGACCGACAATCAGCCTGGGAGTTTTGAGATGGTGGAGAGTTTCCTCACCGATCAGGAGGTTTGGAGCCCCTTCTATGTCACGCTGCCTGAGGGTGCCAAGTATTTCGCCATCCGCCACACCTCCACCGATGTGTTTGGCGTGATGGTCGACGATGTCAAGTTCAATTATGCCGGAGAGGTGAGCAAGTACAACATCTACGACGATAAGCAGTTGGTGGCCACTGTCGAAAACGGTGTGACTACCTATACTTTTGCCGCTGGTCAGATAGAGGATGGTGAGCATACCTTCGCTGTGACAGCCGTTTATGCCAATGGTCAGGAGTCGAAACCGGCCATGGTCACCATCCTGGTCACCTCCGACATCCGGCAAATCACTGCCGACGGCCATCCCGTAGACATCTACACCCTCGATGGCAAATTGGTTCGCCGTCAGGCGAAGTCGCTTGATGGTCTGCGAGGAGTCTATGTCATCGACGGCCATCAGGTCATCGTCAGGTAATCTCATCCATAACAAAAAAGAGACGTCACATCGTGGCGTCTCTTTTTTTTCTGCACCTTTCCAACTGTAGCAGCCATTCTTTCCTGTCAACTCCTCCGGCATAGCCAGTCAGACTGCCGTCGGCACCGACCACACGGTGACAAGGGATGATGAGTGCGATAGGGTTGTGGCCGACGGCTCCGCCCACAGCTTGGGCCGACATACCGGCTTTCCCATTCTCACTCGCAATGATCCGGGCGATATCGCCGTAGCTCATTGTCTGGCCATAAGGGATGGTGAGCAGTATCTTCCACACCCGTCTGCGGAAACTGCTCCCTCGCATGCGCAGAGGTGGAGTGAAATCGGGTGCGCCGCCACTGAAATAGAGATGGAGCCAGCGTCGCGCTTCATCGAAGACCGGCAGGTCGTCGCGCACCTCATGGTTTTTGTCGAGGACATCCATGTCATGCTTTTGTCCACAGAACCACAGTCCGATGAGTGCTTCGCCATCCGACGCCAGGGTAAGAGTGCCGATGGGCGACTGATAAGTAGTCGTGTAGTCCATATCCATTCCTTTCCTTGATAGAGTTAATACAAAAATAACAGAGAAAAACTCGGATTTCGTCCGAAAAATGACTAATTTTGCAGCGTTTTTTGTGTTTCGCTATGGAATATATGTCTCAAGAAGGTTACGACAAACTCGTGGCCGAACTCCATCAGTTGGAGAGTGTGGAACTGCCTCAGGTGAGGGAGGCTATCGCTGAGGCCCGCGACAAGGGAGATCTCAGCGAGAATTTCGAATACCATGCAGCCAAGCGCGAGCAGGCCCGGCTTTTAGGGCGGATCCGCTTCAAGCAGCGGGTACTGGCTCATGCCAGGGTCATCGACATGTCGAGGCTCAGCAGCGACAGCGTGCAGCTCCTCAGCAAAGTGGAAATGACCAACCTGGCCAATAATGCCCGGATGACGTACACCATCGCCAGTCCACATGAGGCAAATCTCCGTGAAGGGAAAATCTCCATCAAGTCACCGATAGCCCAGGCTCTGCTGAACAAAAAAGTCGGCGACATCGTGGAGGCCACCGTCCCTGCAGGGAAACTCCGGCTCCGCATTGAGAGCATCCATTTGCTGGAGGAATGACGGCACGCCAGATGGCTGAGCCGTCATACCTCTTTACTATTCCTTCACTTCTTCCCAATGGAGCACAGCGCCATTGCGACGGGCAGGATCGGGTCCGGCATAGTCCATGGAATAGGGGCTGCCAGTGGTGGGACTCTTGCCGATGTAGCGGTGGTTGCGCAGGGAGAACAGCATGAAGTCCTGGCCGAGATAGTCTTGCCAGAGGAAGACCTCTGCTTCCTGGGCATCAGTGGTGAAACGAACATCGCCAGGCAAGCCGTAGCCGTAGACTTTGATATATCTGCCGTCGACACATTGCAACGACACTTTCCCTTCTCCTCGGTCCACGATTCTGAACTGTGTGAGCCGGCTCTTGTCTTCAGCGCGTGTGTCATAGAGCAAGCCGTGCGGGTCGCAGACGGCCGGACGGCCATTCGCCAAATTGATGATGCGGAAGGTCTTGCCGTAAGGGATGTTGCCGCTGCGGTCGGCATGCGGCTCTTCTACGGTGAAGTTGTCGAACTCGGCATATCCTCCCTGTTTTCCCTTATGGTTGAAGGCGAAGAGTGCATGGCGTGAGCCTTGGAACGAGATGAGTTGATAGCTGAGAGGCATCTCACGGCCCAGCGGATGGAAGATTTCGCCGTTCAGAGAATATTCGTAATGGGCGCGGTCGTGGTCATAGTCGCCCACCATGCGGAGCCACACCTTCTGCAGCGGCTTGTCGCTGGATGTGATGTCCAGGGTGACGGTGTCGTTGACGGCCTGTTCAAAGCAGCGCAGATTCAGGCGCGAGCCGTCCTTGGTGACACCAATCCATGAACAGGGCACATTGATGTTGCCCAGTCCGGCTACGTCGCCCTCTTTCATTCCCTGGACGAATAGTTCCACTGTCGTGATGCTCGTAGGTCCGATGACGCGCTGGGTGAGCGTGTTGCGGGCCCACATCAGTTGTTCGGCGGGCATGGCGCTCAGCCGCAGTCGTCCGTTCTTCAAACTCCATTTCTTCTCGTCGGGATTATGGTTCCACTGCCAAATGCGGCCGAGCTGTTTTCCGTCGAAGTGGTCAGACCTGACATAGGGGGCATGGGGTGTATCCACGGCCGACTTGCCGGCCGTGTAGCGTCCCTGGTCTGTACCCGGCTTGAACCAGGTGCGTGGAGCCCTACCGTAGTTGCCTTTCAGACCTACCATGGGCCAACCGTCCTCCCAGGTCATGGGCATCAGGCAGACCGTGCGGCCGATGGAGTGGAAATCTTGCATGAAGAGCGCCCACCAAGTGCCGTCGGTGGCCTGTACAATGCCACCCTGATGGGCGTTGGTGCATGCGGTGGCATCCTTGTCCACCGGTCCGAGGCCGAACTTCGTTCCGTCATGACCGATGCGGTATTTCTCGCCTCTCGGCACCTGGGTCAACGAGGCGGCATGGTAGCCATAAGTCTCGTCGGCGGTGATGACCCGCGTCTCATAAGGCCCCCAGATGCTTTTCGACCGTGAGCAGAGGGTGCGTCCGTTCGGGCGGTAGTCTGTCGAGATGAGGTAGTACATGCCATTGATCTTATAAATGTGATGCCCTTCGCCCACACCGTTGCCTTCGGGAATGATGACACGCTCGGTGCCTTCTATCGGACCGCTCATGTCGGCCTTGAGTTCGGTGCATTTCACCGTGCCATAGCCATGGATGGCGTAGATCTTGCCATCGTCGTCGAAGAGCACGCCCAGGTCGTAGATGTTGCCTTTCATGTTATGATGCTCCCAGGGACCGCGGATGTCTTTGGATGTATAGCATTGCAGACCCTTGCCGTTGACGTTGGAGTACACATAGAACTGTCCGTTGGTATAGCGAATGCAGGGAGCCCAGATACCTTGTCCGTAGATTTCCTCGTGGTTTTTCAGCGAGAAGCGGTCTTCGGTGAAGTCGAAGCGGTCGAAGCAGTAGCTGATGTTCTCCCAGTTGACAAGGTCCTTTGAATGCAGGATGACCAGTCCGGGCACGGTGTGCATCGTTGTGCCGGCGAGATAGTAGTCGTCGCCCACCCGCAGGATGTCGGGGTCGCTGAACTCGTCATAAAACAGGGGGTTGGTGAACGTGCCGTTGCCGTTGTCTGCCGTCCATGAGGTGACCTGCGCCCGTGCGCCGAGCGACAGCACCGAGAACAGGAAACTCAGAAATAGTGCTCTTCTCATACTTGATTTGATCGTGATTAGTAATTTTGTGAGGCAAATTTAGTCAATTCTTTTAAAAGAGGAGAAAATTACTGTATATTTGTAGCGTGAATGGTATCAGTTGACCTTAGAATTTTAAAAAAACGACTATGAAGGGAATCCACCTCGCATCCGGCGATGAGCGACTGGCATACCAAAGAATACGACAGTAATCCAGTCTTTTTTGATAGTTTTTTGGGATTTATATACACATTTGTCTTTTTTTGCTTACTTTTGCAGTCGCAAAACAAAGACTAATGTGAACGAAGAAGATTTGGTGATGTCGTGACGTTCCGTCACGGCATAAAGGGAATCAGGTGAAAGGCCTGAACAGTACCCGCTACTGTAATTCCCATTATGAGAAGACCTGTGAAAGCCACTGCCCGGCATTAGGGGCGGGAAGGTGGTCTTCTTGGGAAAAGTCAGGAAACCTGCCATTTCTGATACGAGCGACGTCGACGTCTCGGGAAAAAGATCCGGCGAAGCAGATTCATTCATGATTTGAAGATGAACAGGAAAAGATGGTTCTTTGTCCTGTTGTCTGTCTGTGTGTCGTGCATGGCATCAGCCCAGCATTCAAAGTCCTCAAAGGGACTGATGAACGATTCCATCGTGCTCGACAACGTGACAGTGACAGGAAAATCCAAGACACAGAGGTTGCGCGAAGGTGCATTCTCTGTCAATGCTATTGACATCCGCTCTATGATCAATACGATCACCAGCATCAGCAGTGTGGTAGACCGCACGGCTGGCGTGAAAGTGAGAGAAGAGGGTGGGGTGGGATCTGATTTCGATCTATCCATCAACGGCATGTCGGGCAACTCGGTGCGTTATTTTCTCGATGGTGTGCCGCTTGACATCAAAGGCACCAGCATGACGCTGGCCAACCTGCCGGTGAGTCTGATTGACCATGTGGAGATCTATAAAGGCGTAGTTCCCACATGGTTGAGCACAGACGCACTTGGCGGAGCGGTCAATATCGTAACCAACAGGCGCAGCAGCAATTTCCTTGACGCCTCTTATGGGTTGGGCTCCTTCCACACCCATAAGGCAGATGTCAACGGACAGTACGTGTTGGGCAACGGACTGATTATCCGGCCGTCGCTCGGACTCAGCTATTCCAAGAACGACTACAAGATGAAGGATGTGGAGGTTTGGGATGAAACCTCACGGCAATACATCCTGACCGACAGAAAAAGGTTTCATGACGATTATTCCTCGCTGTTCGCTCAGGTAGAGGCAGGTTTCATGAACAAGTCATGGGCCGATGCCTTCTTCGTCAGCGCATCTTATTCGAAGATGAGCAAGGAGGTGCAGACAGGCACCATACAGAGCAAGGTGGTAGGCATGGCAGAGCGGAGCGCAGATGCATGGAGCGTGGCCGCATACTACCGGAAAGCCCATTTCCTGACCGATAGGCTCAGCAGCAATTTCTCAGTCTCGCATACCTGGGATAACTCGCTCACGGCTGATACGGCCTACCGTAAATACGACTGGAACGGCAATTACATTCTCAGTTCGCGCAATGAGATCACCGGCAGGGCTCGTTCGATGCGGCACTACAAACGTCCGCTCACGATTGCCAGAGCAGACCTGTCCTATCGGGTCGCCGAAGGTCATGTGCTGAACTTCAGCTATGCCCTCAACCGCACGGGAAACAACCGCTACGATGAGATGGACAAGGATTTCACGCCCGCCAATGATGTACTTGCCAAGCATATTCTGGGTTTGTCCTACAACCAGACGCTGTGGCGCGGGAGATGGAACAACACGTTTTTCGTGAAGGACTATCTGAATCACCTGTCCGTGGAACAGACCGACATACAGTCGGTCACAGGATCAAAAGACATGCTGGGGAGCAACACCGACAACCATTTCGGTTTTGGAGCGGGAGCCAAACTGCAGCTTCTCCAGCCGCTGGCCGTGAAAGTCTCTTATGAGAAAAGTGCCCGTCTGCCATTGGCACGTGAGCTCCTCGGCAACGGGACGACCATCTATGCCAACGTGGCCCTGAAACCAGAGAGCAGCCATAACGTCAATGCGGGACTTTTCGGTACCGTGAAAAACGATTCCCACATCTTCTCTTATGAGGTCAACGGTTTCCTGAGGTATGTCGACAATTACATCCAGGCGTCCGTGTCAGAGAAAGAAGGCATGATGCAGTATGTCAATGTGCCTGCGGTGCATATCAAGGGACTGGAGGGAGAGTTGCGCTACGACTGGCAGCATCGTCTTCAGGTGGTGGGCAACCTCAGCTGGCAGGACGCACGCGACAGGCAGCGGTTGAAGCGTGACGGCAAGCCGTCGGTCACGTTCAACAACCATGTGCCCAACCGGCCCTGGTTTTTCGGAAGTCTGGAAGCGAATTACACCTGGCGGGGTGTGGCACAGAAAACCGACCGTTTGGTTCTGGGTGCCGACTACCAATGGGTGCACTGGTTCTTCTTGTCTTGGGAAGGATACGGCGCTCTCGACACCAAGGCCCGCATCCCGGAGAAAAACGTTTTTGGCGCCTCAATTGCTTATTCTTGGTGTAGAGACCGGTACAACGTGTCGCTCGACTGTTCCAACATCTTCGACAAGACGGTGTACGACAA
This sequence comes from uncultured Prevotellaceae bacterium, assembly GCA_946540735.1. Classification (GTDB taxonomy): domain Bacteria; phylum Bacteroidota; class Bacteroidia; order Bacteroidales; family Bacteroidaceae; genus Prevotella. The sequence goes on from CAMNIN010000012.1 coordinate 35,854, forward strand.
TTATAAGCTCCAAAAGCCCGGACGGGCTTTCTTCCTGAAATTCAGAGTATTCATAGAGTAATAATTCTTAATTATTTGATTTAGCAATGAGAAAACTTAATTTTTTTTGGATGATGTTGGTGGCTCTCGTTATGGTCACCTCTTTCACAGGTTGCAAAGACGATGATGATCCGGATCCCGGACCAGATCCGAAAGAGGAGGTGAATCCGTATCATTTCGATCTCACCGTCACTGTGGGCAAGCAGGGCGGCATGGGACGCGACGTGACCACCATCATGCAGAGTCTCGAGTCTTTGGCAGAAGGTCAGGTGGTGGATTTCAAAAACCGCGGATCGGAGATCAATGCCGACTATAGCATGGAAGCCATCGTGCGCGGAAAGTATTATTATCAGGTACCCGTATCGGCCGACCGTTTCAGCAAACTGCAGTTTGTCAGCAACCGCATGCAGGTGGTACAGTCGCAGCCGTTTGTGAAAAACACCTACAACACCCGTCAGTATACCCATGCATGGCTCAATGACAAAACACTCGTCATCATGGCCGCCAATGGCGACAAGAACGGGATTGTCTGGACGAAACTCAACACCGACGACATGAGTATCCTGGCAGAAGGACAGTTGAATATCGCTTTGGGCGAGGGATGGGATGCCTTCACCACCAGTGGTATCCTGGCCTATCGCCAGAGTGACAACAAACTCTTCTATTTCTATTATCAGAAGAAAGGCTCAGGACGGAAAGCTGTCAACGAGGACTATTTCCATGTTGTCGTCATCAATGCCGAGACTATGGCTGTCGAGCAAGATCAGATCAATGCGGCCAAAGTGGCAGAGATGGCAGGATCTGCTTACGGTGAACTCTTGCAGAACACCGTCTTCTTCGATGAGAACGACAACCTCTATCTCGTTTCCTTCAGTGACACAGAGATCGGCGAGGAAGGCCGTCTGCTCCGTATCAACAAAGGCAGCTACAATTTCGATCCCAACTACAATGGTTTTGCCCATCCCGATGGAAAACTCCTCACCGTGCAGTATCTGGGCAATGGCAAGGTGTTCGCATACTCCCGCAACGACGCCGTCACAGAACTCGACTCGAAAGGCAAGGAAGTCAAGGCTACGAGTATCGACAGCTACAGCCACTACTATTCGGTTATCGACCTCAACAGCAATTCGCGTGTGAGAATGACTTTCAATGGTCAGGAAATCCCTTACAGCAGCGGTCGGTTCTCACAACGCTCCGCCTTTGTCAAGAGTGAGGGCAAGGTCTATTTCGGTGTCAACACCGCCAATGCCAATCCGTGTGTGTATGTCTATGATGTGGCCACTGGCCAGGTGACCAAAGGTGTGGACATCGCCGAGGGTTACTATTTCGAGCAAATCCGTGTGCTTGAAGAAGATAAGAAATAAAAAAGCCTGTCATGAGGTGTAAAATTCTGTTCGCAATCATGATGATGTTCCTGTGCATGCAAGTGCGTGCACAGGAACTCTCCTCTTATGTCGAAAGCGATTTGCTGGCTACCCTGCATGAGGGAGAGAAGGCCGCCCTGTTGATGGTGCATTTCGGCACCACTTACGACGAGACACGGACGAAGACCATCGATGCCATCAATGCCAAGGCAAGGGCAGCTTTCCCCCAGATAGAAGTTCGCGAGAGCTATACCTCGCGCATCATCCTGCGCCGGCTCGCCAAGAAGGGAATTCGTAAAGAGACCCCTTTGCAGGCTATGCTGCGCCTCAGGGCAGATGGCTATACCCATCTGGTGGTGCAAAGCACCCATTTGATCGACGGGGCTGAGATGGAGTCTCTCAGAAAAGACGTGGAGCGTGTGCGCCATCTCTTCACAGAGGTGAGGGTGGGGGTGCCGCTTCTGTATCATGTCGACGATGCGATGCGGGTGGCTGATATCCTGACGCAAAGGCATCCGGCAGATGCCCGTAAGCATGAGCATGTGCTGTTTGTGGGTCATGGCACACACACACCAGCCACAGCTCTTTACAGTGAGATGGATTACATGCTGAAAGCCTCGGGGCACGACAATTACCATGTGGGAACGATTGAAGGCTATCCCACTTTCGACACGGCTTTGCGACTGCTCAAGAAGGCCAAGGCGAAGCGTGTCACCCTGGTGCCCTTCCTCTTTGTGGCCGGCGACCATGCCGCCAATGATATCTCTGTGGAATGGAAGGAGAAACTGGAAAGCGAGGGGCTGAAGACCGATCTGCATATCGAGGGATTGGGCGAAGTGCCTCAGATCCAGGATATTTTCATCGAGCACGTTAGGACTATGATGACGCATCGTGTGCGTCCTGTGACAGAGATCAAAGACATTTACTCAAAACAAAAAGACTGAAGATCAGATGAAGATAGACCGACGAACGGTGTGGGGTCTGGCACTCATCCTGGTGCTGGCCGTCGTGGCAGGCTACGGACTCTGGCACCACTGGATGTCGCCCACACGCATCTTGGTGGTGAATGCCCTGAAAGCACAGCAAGCAGACATCGCGATGAGCAATGACAGCCGTCACATCAAGGTCGACTGTGTGGATACCGACGAACTGAAAGACTTCGACGGCTATGATGCCGTCGTGCTCTATGGCCGTCGTCTCTTTCTCGACGAGCAGCAGTTGCAAAAAGTGAGTCAGGCCGCAGAGAACGGTACGGTTTTCTTCACAAAATCGGTGAAAAGCAGCAGCTTCACGGTCTATCATCATCTGAGCAGGCTCCAGCAGGACACTTTGCAGGCATTCTTCGAGAATGAGAGCCGTGCGAATTTCCGCAATGCGCTGCGCTACTTGCGCCACATCGCCACACCCCATCGTTGGGGCGATCAAGAATATGACGCCCCTGTCGAGAAACTCAGCGATTTGTATTACCACAGGGCATACGGGAAGTATTTCAAGACCCCTGATGAACTGACGGCATGGCTCAAGGACCGCAAGATCTATCATCCGGGAGGGCAGACCGTCGCCCTTATCTCAGGCATTTCTTTTCCCACAGAGGGCAACCGTGAGCATGTCGATACGATGATCTCATTGCTCACCGAGCGCGGGTTCAATGTCTATCCGCTGGCCGCTGTCGGGAAAAAGCGGGTCAGCATGCTCCATGAGCTGTCGCCCGACGCCGTCGTCTTCATGTCGATGGGCAGGTTGGGCAATGACACCCTGATCCAATGGATGAACGAGCGCGACATCCCCCTGTTCTGTCCTTTCCCGTTGTCGATGACGCATGAGGAGTGGATGAACAAGGATGTGCCGATGTCGAGCGGGTCGAAGAACTCCCGCATCGTCATTCCAGAGATTGACGGTGGCATGGCACCTTATTGTATCGGGACTCAAAATGCCAACAAGGAGGGCTATTTCATACACACCGCTGAGGTGGAGCGCTGCAGGATGGCGGTGGAGCATATCAGCCGTTATATGGCCCTGCGCAAAAAGAAAAACAGTGAGAAACGGGTGGCAATCGGCTACTTCCGCCGGCCGGGCAAGGATGCCCTGCTGGCCAGCGGCATGGAGGTGGTGCCCTCTATGTATAACCTGCTCAAGCGCCTGCGGAGTGAAGGTTATGACGTGACAGGCTTGCCATCCTCGCTCGACGAGTTTGCGCGGCAACTGCACTCACAGGGCATCGTTCTCGGTACTTATGCCAAGGGGGCTCAACAGGAATACCTGAGCAAGGGTCACCCGTTATGGTTGAGCAAGTCGCAGTATGAGAAGTGGGCCAAGGAGGTGCTGCCCGAAAGGAAATATGCCGAGGTGGTGGCCAGATATGGCGAGGCCCCGGGCACGTTGCTCGCCAAGGGCGACAGCATCGCCGTGGCCTGTCTGCGCTATGGCCATATTTTGATTTTCCCACAGCCACGCCCGGCCATCGGCGACGACGACTTCAAGATCGCGCATGGTGTGGATGTGGCCCCTCCTCACAGTTATCTGGCACCATACTTGTATGTGCAAAAAGGATTCCAGGCTGATGCGCTGATCCATTTCGGCACACACGGCAACCTGGAGTTCACTCCCGGACGTGACGCAGGCATGAGACCCGATGACTGGAGTGCGCAACTGATTGGTCCAATCCCCCATTTCTACCTCTATACCACGGGCAATATCGGCGAGGCGGTGATCGCCAAACGCAGGAGCCACGCCGTCTTGCTCACCTATCTCACTCCGCCTTATGCAGAGAGCGGGATGAGACAGAAATATGCCTCGCTGCTCAGTGATGTGCATAAGGCCGTCGAAGGTGCCGCCAAGAATACCCGGCTGGTGCTCGATATCAAACGGCGTCTTGTCGGCGAGGGACTGCACCGCTCACTCTCCCTCGACAGCATGCCCAACAAGCCTTACACCCTGGATGAACTCCAGCGGATCGACGCACACCTTGAGGAACTGTCGAATGAGAAAATGCAAGGAGCCTATTATACCCTGGGACAACCCTATAGCGATGAGCAGCTGCGGCAGACCGTCCTGGCCATCTGCGTGGATTCCTTGGCTTACAGCATGGCCCGGAAGGATGCTCAGCGAGGGCGGATCTCGGCTGCTCAGTCGCGCGATTACGCTTACGTGGCTCATCATTATGTGCCGGCTGCCCGGCAGCAGATCAGTTCCACCTACCGCTCGTCGCCGGTGGCATCACTTCTGCTCTCTTCCACCCGTCAAGAAATCGATCATGTCGTCAGAGCACTCTCCGGAGGCAGGATCCCGCCCGCACCCGGGGGCGACCCCGTGCAGAACCCCAACGTGCTGCCCACCGGCCGAAACATGTTTTCCATCAATCCCGACAATACCCCTGATCCTCAGGCTTGGGAAGACGGCAAGCGACTGGCTGAAGCCACTTTAACGCAATACAAGAAACAGCATGGCACCTATCCGCGAAAAGTGAGCTATACTTTCTGGGCCGGGGAGTTCATTGCCACAGGTGGCGCCACTGTGGGGCAGGCCTTATGGATGCTGGGGGTGGAACCGGAACGTGACAGTGAAGGTCGCATCGGCAGTCTGAAAGTGGTGCCCGCCAATCAACTGGGCCGTCCACGAGTCGACGTGATGGTGCAAGTCAGCGGACAGTTGCGTGACATCGCCGACTCGCGTCTCAAACTGATCACAGAAGCGATACGGATGGTCTCGGAACTGAAAGAAGACTCCAACTTCGTGCGCGAGGGCACGTTGTCTCAGGAGAAAGAACTGATCGACAAAGGCATCTCGCCCAAACGGGCCCGCTCGCTCTCCCAGCTCCGCGTCTTCGGTCCTGTCAACAATGGCTACAGCACGGGGATGATGAGCTATATCGAGCGGAGTGGCAAGTGGACCGACCAAGAACAACTCGTCGGGGGGTATCTCAACAATATGTGCGCAGCCTATGGAGATGAGGAGAACTGGGGATTATGCCAGAAAGACCTTTTCGCGGCTGCCTTGCAGCAAACGGATGTCGTGGTGCAACCCCGGCAAAGCAACACCTGGGGCCCCATCTCACTCGACCATGTCTACGAGTTTACTGGAGGTCTTTCCATGGCCGTGAAAACGCTCACAGGAAAAGAGCCCGAAGCCATGATGGCAGATTACCGCAACCCAGCCAACCGGCGTCTGCAGGATGTCAAGGAAGCTGTGGACGTGGAGGCCCGCACATCGCTCCTCAATCCTGCTTTCGTGAAGGAACGCATGAAAGGCGGTGAAGGCACCGCTCAGATGTTTGGCGAGATGTTCCGTAATGTCTTCGGATGGAGTGTCACACGACCTTCTGCCATCGACGATGAACTTTACGATGATCTTTATCGGATGTATGTGGTCGATGAGCATCAGTTGGGCGTCAGGTCATTCTTCCAGCGTGAGAATCCAGCCGCCTTTCAAGCCATGACAGCCGTCATGCTCGAAAGTGCCCGCAAGGGTTACTGGCATCCCTCCGCCGGTCAATTGTCGGCAACGGCTCAATTGCATGCGGCCATCACCGAGGAGAGCGGTGCGGCCTGCACCGATTTTGTCTGCAACAATACCGCTTTGCAGGAGTTTGTCGAGAGCCATCTTTCTGGAACGTCGAGACAAGCCTACAGCCGGCAGATTTCCATGGTCAAAAACCGTCAGGACGGCAAAAAAAACACCGTCTTGGAAAAAGACAGTTCGCAGATGCCCCAAGAGGAGGCAACCCCCCAGTCGGTTTGGCCGGTTGTGGTCGTGGTATTGATCCTTTTCGTCGCACTGATAGTCGGGTTGCGTTACAAGAACAGGAGGCAGGGCTGATGGAAGTGATGATCGATGTGCTGCTGATGCTTATCGTCCTCAACGGGGTTCTCAAGCTGACTTTCTGGCCTTGGTGGGGCAGGGTGGTTTATGCGGTGGTCGTGGCAGGTTTTGTGCTTTGGAGCAATTCCTATGCCATGCTGCAGTCGAAGGAGCAAATCGCTACATGGATTCACGATGCCAAGACGATGCAATCACTGGCGGTCCTTGTCACCATGGATTCGACGGTCTGCCTCTCCTGCTGCCTCGCCTATCTGAACCATGAAGGTCCTGTTTTCCCAGTCACTCTCATGCAGCGGTTGCTTCATGCTTATCCCTGTTTCCTGATGTTCCCGGCTGTCTTCTATATGCAGACCCAATTACTCTTCACCAATGTCGGCGTGGACTTTGGCACCACGGCAGTCATGCTTGCCGCAGGAGTGGCGCTGCTGTTGCCTCTGGCATCGGCAGCAGTGTGCCGTTTGTTGCCTCAGTCCGAGGACCGGGTGGAGTCACACCTCTTGATGACCACACTCGTCTGTGTGGTGGGTTTGCTGTTGACCCAGGATGGCCGAATCGTCTATCAAGCCCAGGAGCAGAGTACCGACTGGTTGTCGCTCGCTCTCACATCTGGCCTTTTCGTTTTGCTGATTGCGATGGGTTATATCTCGCATCGTGTTGTTTCACATCTCAAAAATAACAAGTCTGTATGGAACTAATATCAAAAGCACTTTTCGGAATCGCAAATTCTTTGCTCATCCCCGATGTCATCCTGCTCATTTTCTTTTTTGTCAGGGCACTCTTGCTCCTGGGGGGAACCTACAGCCAACTGATGATGCGTCGAAAAAACGACCGTCTGTTGGGCGGCATGATCAAGGAACTGCAACCCGAAGGCATCCCGCAGTTGAGAGGAGCATTACCCGAAAAGTCGGACTCCCTCTTTATCAAGTATCTGTCCGACATGCTGGCCCATCCAGCCAACGAGGCTTATGCCGACTTTCTGATCACCCATTATGAGACGGAGGCCGCCAAAGATGTCAACCTCTCGCGGTTGCTGACCAAACTCGGTCCTGTGCTTGGGCTGATCGGCACATTGATATCGATGTCGCCGGCCCTTGTCGGACTGTCCACAGGTGATATCTCCGGCATGGCGTATAACATGCAGGTCGTATTCTCTGCCACGGTGGTGGGGTTGGTGATCAGTGCAGTGGGCTTGTTCACCCAGCAGTTGAAGTCGCGCTGGTATGCCAAGGATGTCAACCATTTGGATTTTGTGTCACGTGTTTATGCTGAATGTCATGAGAAGAAATCGTAGAGCAAGCCTCCTGCAGGAGGACGATGGTGATCCGCTGAGCGTAGTGGTCAACCTTTTCGATGTGGCGATGGTCTTTGCTGTCTCGCTCATGGTGGCAATGGTCATGCACATGAACATGTCGGAGGTTTTTGGGCAAGAGGACTTCACCATAGTGAAAAACCCTGGCAAGGAAAATATGGAAATCATCATCAAGGAAGGAAAGGAAATCAACACCTACAAGGCTACCGGTGCGACATCTGATGGCAGTGGCAGTCAGGGCAAGCGCCTCGGCACGGCCTACCAGTTGGAGGATGGCCGCATCATCTATGTTCCTGATGAAGAATGACTCATAGCGACTCGCTATATTGAGAAAATTAAGGTTGATATGTTTGTCATTTTGCCGTTTTTGTCTATTTTTGCAAAATGAATCGTATCATGGTCTTATTCATGCTACTCTTGCCGGGATTCACGGCGGCGATAGCACAGGACACCGACTCACTTGAGACGCAGCATCTTGAGGAAGTCACGGTGAAGGCGCGCCGTATGGGTACGGCCCGAATGAGCGGGGCTGTGAACGGATTGACGATAGGTCGGGAGGAACTGTTCCGGGCGGCTTGCTGCAATCTGGGCGAGAGTTTCACGACCAATCCCTCTGTCGACGTGAGCTATTCCGATGCAGCTACTGGCGCGCGTCAGATCAGGCTTCTTGGACTCAGTGGCATCTATGTGCAGATGCTCACAGAGAATTTGCCCGACTTCCAGGGTGTTGCGGCACCTTATTCGTTGGAATATGTGCCAGGACCTTGGATGCAGAGCATCCAGGTGTCAAAAGGTGCCTCCTCGGTGCGAAACGGCTATCAGAGCATCACGGGACAGATTGATATAGAGTATCTGAAACCTGATGATGACGAGGGAGTGACCGCTAATCTCTATGGCAATAGTAAAAGCCGTATGGAAGTCAACGCTGATGCCAACTTCCATCTCGACTCCCATCTGTCGACAGAGATCTTGGCTCACTTCCAGGATGACTACGGCCATCATGACGAGAACCATGACGGTTTTCTCGACCAGCCAGATGTGAGGCAGTGGAATTTGCAGAACAGGTGGAAATGGAAGGGCGACCGCTACCTCTTTCACGGAGGACTGGGCCTGATCAGGGAGAATCGCGAGGGCGGGCAGACTCATCATACGGCCCCTGAAAGCCATCATCTTTTCCAGACAGGCGTAGTGACTGATCGGTATGTGGGATATATGAAGCATGCTTTCATCCTCGACCCCGACCATGGCTCCAATATCGCTCTGATGGGCAATGTGGCGATGCATCTGATGGATGCCACCTACGGCCATCGGACCTATCATGTGAACGGCAAGAATGCATATGCGCAGCTGATGTATGAGTGTAATATCACGGAGAAGCATAACCTCTCGTTGGGTGTGTCGCTGCAGCATGATTTCTTGGCACAGAAGTTGCGTAATGCGGGTTTCGAGGTCTCCGACGAGCAGGAGACCACCACAGGCGCATATGCCCAATATACCTTCACCCTGGATACAAGGTTGGCGCTGATGCTTGGAGGGCGGATAGACCATAGTAGCAGGTATGGCACTTTCGGCACACCTCGTCTGCACTTGAAATGGCGGCCGGCGGAATGGATGACCATGCGGATCTCTGCCGGACAAGGACGACGGACCGCCCATGCCTTGGCTGAGAACAGCCAACTCCTGGCCAGTGGACGAACCATGACCATCGATGACTTGCAGCAGGAAAAAGCATACAACTATGGTGCCAGTGGTGCCTTTGATATCCCCCTGATGCGCAAAACGCTGAGAGTGAATGCTGAATTTTATCATACTCGTTTCTCGCGGCAGGCAGTTGTCGACTATGACAGCGATGCTGCCCAGATCCATATCGCCAACCTGCAAGGAAGGTCTTTTTCCAACACCTTTCAGATCGATGCGTCATATCCCTTGTTTGAAGGATTGGAACTCTCTGCAGCATGGCGATGGAATGAGGTGAAAACCACTTATGGTGGGCATTTGAGGGAAAAACCGCTCACCAGCCGTTATAAGGGATTGGTATCTGCGAGCTATAAGACTCCACTTGGCTTGTGGCAGGTTGACATAAACCTTCAGTTGAACGGAGGTGGCCGGATGCCGGTGCCTTACCAGTTGGCCGATGGCACAATGTCATGGCCAGAACGGTTTCGTGCGTACGAGCAACTCTCGGCGCAGCTCACACGCTGGTTCCGGCATTTCTCTATCTACGTCGGCGGTGAGAATCTGACAGCGTTCCGCCAAGAACAGGTCATCATCGATGCGGAACATCCGTGGGGCACATCATTCGATCCCACGCTGGTATGGGGTCCCGTTCACGGACGCCTGTTCTATGCAGGTATAAGGGTAAACATTGGTAAGAAATTATAAACAAATAGGCTTATGAGAAAGATATCATTATTCGCTTTGCTGTTGTCTGCGGCCATCGCACAGGCAAAAGACATCAAGACTGTGGTAGTCACAACCCAGCCTCAGATGCATTGTGAGAACTGTGAGAAGAAAATCAAGGGCAATCTCCGCTTTGAGAAAGGGGTGAAGAAAATCGTGACCAGTATCCCTGAGCAACAGGTCACGATCACTTATGATGCGGACAAGACGTCGTCTGAGACACTGATCCAGTGTTTCGAGAAATTTGGCTATAAAGCCAGTGAGGTGAAAAAGGAATTGGAAGAAAACAGTAAGTAGGTATGGGGAATATCAAGATCAGGAAAGGATTGTTTGAAACCAAACTGGAACTGGAACATGCCGGTGTAAAGGCAGGGTTCCCGTCTCCTGCAGAGGATTACATCCATGAGACCCTCGATTTCAACCGCGACTACATCCGTCACCCGGAAGCTTCCTTCTATGGTGATGTGGAGGGCGACAGCATGAGGGATGCAGGCATCTTCGATGGTGACAGGGTAATCATCGACCGTGCGGTGGATGCACGCAACGGATCGATCGTCGTGGCATTCTGGAATGGAGACTTCACGATGAAATACCTCGACCTGACCCATCGCAGGGAGGGCTATATCGAACTGAAACCAGCCAACCCCGACTTCCCCGTCTTCCGTGTCAACGCCGGCGACAACTTCGAAGTGTGGGGCGTGGTCATCCACCTGATACGCACCTTCGAAAACATTTAGTTTCATATCCGGGAACTCACCACAGATAAGACATGTATAAAGTATGTATTTTCATCAGCCGTTGGATGGCTGTCATCGTGTTGCTCATGGCGGGTGCCGCACTGTTGTGGCCCGAGGCAGTGGGAGTGATCAAGACTTCATGGATCAGTTGGCTGCTGGGCATCGTCATGTTTGGCATGGGGCTGGCTATGCAGTGGAGCGACTTCCGTGTTCTCCTCACCCGTCCCAAGGACATCCTCATCGGTTTTGCCGCACAGACGCTCATTATGCCGCTGCTGGCGTGGCTGCTCACCCTGGTTTTCCGCCTGCCGCCCGAGATTGCGGTGGGCGTCATCCTTGTCGGTTGTTGTCCGGGGGGGACCGCGTCGAATGTCATCACCTATCTGGCCGGTGGCGATCTGGCGCTTTCGATCGGCATGACGAGCGTCTCCACCCTTCTGGCACCAGTCCTCACCCCAGTGCTCACGTGGCTGTTTGCTGGCCAATATGTGGATGTCGATTTCTGGACGATGTTCATGAGCATCATCCAGGTGATCATCCTGCCCATCGCTCTTGGCATGGTCATCAAGAGATTCGTCGCCCTGTCTGACAAGGTCATCAAGACGGTGCTGCCGGCAGTCTCCACCATCGCCATCACGCTGATAGTCGGTGCTGTCGTGTCGGCCAATGCCGAGAAACTGCTGCATTGCGGACTGCTGGTCATCGCCGTTGTCATCCTGCACAATCTGCTGGGTTTCCTCCTGGGTTTCCTTACGGGCAAGGCGCTGCGCCTGTCACGCCCGAAGTGTACGGCCATCAGTGTCGAAGTGGGAATGCAAAACTCCGGTCTGGCTTGCTCGCTGGCTCAGGCACATTTTCAGGCGCTGGCGCTGGCCACTGTTCCCGGTGCCATCTTCAGTGTCTGGCACAACATCGCCGGTTCGGTATATGCAAGGTTGTTGCAGATCAAAGAACACAGATGATTTCCAGCCACAAAGAGAGGGACATCGGCGGTCTCAACATGTACGCCATAGCCGATATCGACAACTGCTACTGCTCTTGTGAGAAGGTGTTCCGCCCTGATTTGGAGGGGACGCCCATTGTCGTATTGTCGAATAATGACGGATGCGTCGTGGCACGCAGCAGTGAGGCGAAGAGAATGGGCATCAAGGAAGGCACCCCCTATTTCCAATTGGCCCAGCAGTTTCCTAACCAGAAGATAGCCGTGTTCTCGTCCAACTACGAGTTGTATGGAGAACTGACAGGCCGTGTGGTGAGCATCATCAGCAAGGAAGCTCCTGCTTATTTCCGCTATTCCATCGACGAATGTTTCATGTATCTTGACGGCATCCCTCTTGATGAGTTGCAGGCATGGGGCGAGCGGTTGCATAAGCGGGTAAGGCGAGAGGTCGGAATCCCCATCAGCATCGGGATGGCACCCAACAAAACTTTGGCCAAGATCGCCTCTAAACTGGCCAAGAAATATGAGGCATACCGCCATTGCTGCATGATCGACAATGACTACAAGCGCGAGCGGGCATTGCAATGGTGCCCGGTAGAGGATGTATGGGGCATCGGGCGAAGATATGCCGCCAGGCTCCAGTCGATGGGCGTGAAGACGGCCTATGACTTCGCTCAGCACCACAAGGACTGGGTGAGGCAGGTGTTCAACAACATCAATATCGTGCGCACTTGGCAGGAGCTCAATGGCGAGGATGTGGTGCCCAATGAGCAACTGGCCAAGAAGAAGTCGATTTGCACCAGCCGTTCGTTCAATGGCATGATCACCGATTTTGACACCTTGAAGACCCAGGTGGCCAACTATGCCGCCCGGTGTGCCGAGAAACTGAGGATGCAGCACACTGTGGCCTCCATCGTGGGCGTGTTTGTCAATACCAATGTCTTTCGTGAAGACCTTGCGCAGTATTGGAATTTTCAGGAGCGCCGGCTCGTGACGCCCACCAGCAGCTCCATCCCCATCATCCAGGCCGCAAGTGATGTGCTGAGCGACATCTTCCGGCCGGGTTATCACTATAAAAAGGCCGGGGTCATCGTGATGGGAATATCCTCTGACGGAGCCATCCAGCAGGACCTGTTTGATGCCAATGCTGATCAGATACAGAAGATGCGGAGACTCGACGAGGTGGTCGACCGCATCAACCGGATGAATGGGTCGGAAACCATCGTCGTCGGCGCACAGCAATACACACAAAAGGATGGCAAAGGCAAAGCAGATGTCTTCGCCAATGCCATCAAGCATGATTTCAAGAGCAAGAACCCTACCACCCGGTGGAGTGACATCATCAAGCTCCATTGAGTCTCTGCGTCATCCCATGAAGAGGGGCTGATCTTCGGTTTCTTATCTCATACCGTAAGGATGGTTGAACCAAATGGTGTTGTAGAGCGGGAAGTTGAATTTACATGACTCATTATAGCCGTCAACAAAGATGATGATGGCTTTGCCGGCCACCAACTTCAGTGCTTCTATTTTTTCCTGAATCTTATTGCTTTTCATTTTCAATATCGTTTCCATCATTGTCGTTTTTTTGTTTTTTTTGATTACGACACCAAAGTTAGGACGCTTTCTTCAATGAAAAGCTTTTGCTGGCTGTTTCTTACGGGGATAGATGCGACAGCAGCATGTTTTTGCGACAAATCAGATGTCGGTCTGCTGGATATGTCGCATCAGGTGGAAAAGAATGGCATGCGCTGTCATCCCGACAACGCATGCCAACGGTTAGCCTTTCTGAGCCTTGTCATTTGAGCCGAAGGCCAAGTGTTTTTTTATGGTACTATCGGATGAACAATAATTCACGGTATTTGGGCAGTGGCCAGAGACTGTCGTCGACAATCAGCTCCAGCTTGTCGATCTGATAACGTATCGCATCCAGTTTGGGTTCCACCGTGTCGTGGTAGGCGATGGCTTTCTGGTGCTCGTCTTCTATCTTGTTGGCACTCTTACGGGCGTTGACGAGTTCCTCTACTTGTTGCTCTATCGCGGAGGTGCGCTCGGCAATTTCCTCGATGAGACCGATGTTGCGGGCAGACAACCGCTTGGCTTTGTCGACGGGGAAGATGGAGGCCATGTTCTCCACATTCGTCAGCAACTGGCTCTGATAGCGGGTGGCGACAGGGATGACATGGTTCATGGAAAGATCGCCGAGCACACGTGCCTCGATCTGTATTTTCTTCGTGTAGGTCTCCCATTTCACCTCATTGCGGGCCTCCAGTTCTTTTCGTGTCATCACGCCGAGGCCTTCAAACATCTCGATACTCTCCGGGTCGAGGTAGCGCTCGAATATGACCGGGCATGATTTCTCTACATCAAGACCGCGCTTGGTGGCTTCCACCACCCATTCGTCGCTGTAGCCATTGCCGTCGAAGCGGATGGGCTTGCAGGTCTTGATGTCCTCACGCAGGATGTCGATAATGGCATGGAAAGTGGCGTTGTGCCCGGTGCCCTCGTATTGTTTCTCGGTCTCCGCAATGTGAGCATCCACCCTTTTCTTGAATGAGACAAGGGCTTCGGCCACAGCACTGTTGAGGGCTATCATCGCACTGGCGCAGTTGGCCTCACTGCCGACAGCGCGGAATTCAAAACGGTTTCCGGTGAATGCGAACGGACTGGTGCGGTTGCGGTCGGTATTGTCGATGAGCAATTCGGGAATCTCGGGAATGTCCATTTTCAACCCTTGTTTTCCATCCATGACGAGGATGTTGTCCCGGTCGGCTTTCTCGATATGGTCGAGCAACTCCGATACCTGTTTGCCTAAGAACGACGAGATGATGGCTGGCGGTGCTTCATTGGCACCCAGGCGGTGGGCGTTGGTGGCCGACATGATACTGGCCTTGAGCAACCCATTGTGTTTGTAAACGCCCATCAGCGTCTCCACGATGAATGTGGCGAAACGCAGGTTTTGCTCAGGCGACTTGCCCGGGGCATGGAGCAGCACGCCGTTGTCGGTGCTCAGCGACCAGTTGTTGTGCTTGCCGCTACCATTGATTCCTGCGAAGGGCTTCTCATGTAGCAATACCCGGAAACCGTGCTTGCGTGCCACTCGCTTCATCACCGACATCAGGAGCATGTTGTGGTCGACGGCAAGGTTGGTCTCCTCGAAGATGGGAGCCAACTCAAACTGGTTGGGAGCCACTTCGTTGTGACGGGTCTTGCAGGGGATGCCCAGTTCCAGGGCAACGATTTCGAGCTCACGCATGAAGGCAGCGACGCGCTCGGGGATGCTGCCGAAATAGTGGTCGTCCATCTGCTGGTTTTTCGCGGAGTCGTGCCCCATCAGGGTGCGGCCGGTCAGCAAGAGGTCGGGGCGTGCAGCATAGAGTCCTTCGTCGACAAGGAAATATTCCTGTTCCCAACCGAGGTTGGACGTCACTTTCCTCACGGTCGGATCAAAATAGTGACATACTTCGGTAGCTGCCACATTCACGGCATGGAGGGCACGCAGCAGCGGCACTTTGTAGTCGAGAGCCTCGCCCGAGTAGGAGATGAAGACCGTGGGGATGCACAGGGTGTCGTCGATGATGAAGACAGGCGATGTGGGATCCCATGCCGAGTAGCCACGGGCTTCGAATGTGGAACGGATACCTCCGGAGGGGAATGAGGAGGCGTCGGGTTCTTGCTGTACGAGCAGTTTGCCGCTGAACTCCTCCACCATGCCGCCTTTTCCGTCGTGCTCGATAAACGAGTCGTGCTTCTCGGCGGTGCCTTCTGTCAGTGGCTGGAACCAGTGGGTGTAGTGGGTCACGCCATGCTCCGTAGCCCATTGCTTCATGCCTTCAGCCACGGCATCTGCCACTGTGCGGTCGAGTGGCGCCCCGTTGTCGATCACGTCGATCATTTTCTCGTAGACGTCTTTCGACAGATACTTGTACATCTTCTCACGGTTGAAGACCTTGCGTCCGAAATAATCAGCCGGTCTCTTGCTGGGTGTTTTTACGTCGAGGGGCTTTTTCTTGAAAGCCTCGCCGACAACCTGAAATCTTAATGTTTCCATAATTGTTGATGATTATTGTATGTTACTCCAATTGACGATTCTCTCCAAAGCCTCCTCAGTGTCTTCTCGGCCGCCGAAGGCGGTGAAGCGTACATATCCCTCGCCCGATGGGCCGAAACCCACGCCTGGGGTACATACGACATGGGCACCATAGAGGAGTTGTTCGAAAAATGCCCAAGACCCTGTGCCCTGGGGCGTGCGCATCCAGATATAAGGCGCGTTCTCTCCTCCATAGACCTCGTAGCCTGCTGCACGGAGAGTGGTGAGCATCAGGTGGGCGTTGCTCATATAGTAGTCGATCGTGGCTTGCACCTGTTGCTTGCCTTCTGGGGTGTAGATCGCTTCGGCAGCCCGCTGTGAGATGTAGCTTGTGCCATTGAACTTGGTGCATTGCCGGCGGTTCCAGAGCGGGTTGAGAGGGAAGCGCTCTCCGTCGAGCGTCGAGGCGGTCAGGTCTTTGGGAACGACGGTATAGCCGCAGCGCAGACCGGTGAAACCGGCAGTCTTCGAATAGGAATGAAATTCGATGGCGCATTTTCTCGCTCCCCTGATCTCGTAGATGCTGTGGGGGATATCCGTGTCGGTGATGTAGGCCTGGTAAGCGGCATCGTAGAAGATGAGAGCGTCGTTTTTCAGTGCATAGTTCACCCATTTGCGCAACTCTTGCTTGGTGATGACGGTCCCCGTGGGATTGTTGGGATAGCACAGATAGATGACATCCACGTGGCGGTCGGATGGTATCTGGGGCACGAAATTGTTCTCTGCTGTGCAGGGAATGTAGACCACATTCGACCAGCGGCCGTCCTCGATGACTCCTGCCCGCCCGATCATCACGTTGGAGTCGATGTAGACAGGGTAGATTGGGTCGGTCACGCCGATGCTGTTGTCCCATCGGATGAGTTCCTGGATGTTGCCTGTGTCGGATTTCGCTCCGTCGTTGATGAAAATCTCGTTGATGTCGAGATGGATGCCGCGGGGCAGGAAGTCGTTCTTCAGGATGGCTTCACGCAGGAAGTCGTAGCCCTGCTCTGGTCCATAACCGTGAAACCCCTGGATGCTTGCCATCTCATCGGTAGCCTTATGCATGGCTTCGACGACAGCCTGGCAGAGTGGACGGGTCACGTCGCCGATGCCAAGCGAGATGATCTTGTCCTTCGGGTGCATCACTTTGAAGGCGTTCACCTTCTTGGCGATGTCGGCAAACAAATAATTGTTGGGTAGCTTCAGGAAATGTTCGTTGATTAATGCCATAATTTGTTCCTTTCTTGTTGTTCTTGCTTGTGTCCTTTGATGGAGGTATTCCGCATCGAAGGTGTTCAGCTGGTTTCTATTTCTCCGTCGAAGACGAATGCCGCAGGTCCTGTCAGATAGACGTGGTTGTCACCCTCCCGCCATTCGATGTCGAGTGTTCCGCCGTCCATCATGATGGACGACTTCCGTCCTGCCCGTCCGGTGAGTACGGCGGCCACGGCGGTGGCACATGCCCCCGTTCCGCAGGCAGCGGTGATGCCGCTGCCTCGTTCCCAGACTCGGGTGCGGATGCACCCGTCGTCCATCACATGAGCCAATTCGATGTTGCATCTTAAGGGGAAGGCGGCGTGATGTTCCAGCATTGGTCCGGCATCTCCTATTTGATCCACATCATCCGTGAAGATGACATAGTGGGGATTGCCCATCGACACAAAGGTTCCGATGGCGGGGGCGTTGTCCATTTGGAATAGTGCATGGTCTTCCAAAATGGGTTCGAGCATGTCGACGGTGACAGCGGTTACTTCTTTTCTGTGGGAGCTGTCTCCGCTCGCAGGATTGAGGTGCAGTTGCAGCGTTTTTACGCCCGAGAGGGTGAGCAGGCGGATGCGTGCTTTGGAGGTGAGTCCTCTTTCGTATAGGTATTTCCCGATGCAGCGGGCAGCGTTGCCGCACATCATTGCTTCGCTTCCGTCAGCATTGAAAATGCGCATTGAGAAGTCGGCTTCGGCTATAGGCGATGCGCCGATGAGCACCAGTCCGTCGGAACCGATTCCTTTATGCCTGTCGCTCCAAGTGCGCGAAAAGGCTTCCGGTTCGGCGATTTCGTTGAGCATGGTGTCGACGTAGATGTAGTCGTTGCCGGCTCCATGCATTTTTGTGAAGTGGATCTTGCTCATTTTGAGAGGTATTGGTGTATTTTTTCGGAAACTTGTCTGCCACTGGCCATGGCACGTACCACCAAGCTGGCACCATTGGCAGCATCACCGCAGAGGAATACATTCTCGGGGTATTCGGGATGTGCGGGTTTGAGGAATCCCATGGCAAGGAGCACGATCTCGGCTTTGATGATCTCAGGCTTACCCTTCTCGACCATGATGGGTCGCCCTCCGCTGGGATTGGGTTTCCAGTCGATCTCCTGAACCTTGACACCTGTGAGTTTTCCGTCTTTACCCAGAAACTTCAGGGTGTTGATGTTCCACCTTCGGGTGCATCCCTCCTCGTGTGAGGAGGTGGTTTTCAGCGTTCTGGGGAAGTGAGGCCATGGGTTGGCAGGATCCTCTGGACCTTCCGCTGGTCTCGGCATGATCTCGATTTGTGTCACGCTCTTGCACCCTTGTCGGTGTGCGGTGCCGATGCAGTCGCTGCCTGTATCGCCGCCACCGATCACCAGCACGTCTTTGCCGTGTGCGGTGATCCTCTCGGCTTTAGTATACTCAGCACCGGCGAGCACTCGGTTTTGCTGTGCGAGCAGTTCCAGGGCGAAATAGACACCTTTCAGTTGGCGTCCTGGTATGTTGAGGTCGCGTGCTGCCGGCGTTCCTGTGGCAACTACTACGGCATCGTAATGGCTTGCGAATGTGGCGTCACACCTGACCGTCTTGCCAAGGTGGAATATGATGCCTTCTTCTTGCAACAGGCGGAGACGGCGGTCGATGATGGCTTTGTTGAGTTTGAAATTGGGGATGCCATAACGCAGCAATCCTCCTGCTGCCTCATTGCTGTCGAAGATGTCGACCGTGTATCCTTTCTGGTTGAGGTCATTGGCGGCGGCAAGTCCAGCGGGACCTGCACCGATGACGGCAACGCTCATTCCGAGGCGTGGAATGTCGGCGCGTGACTGGATAAAGCCTTCCCGGAAAGCCATTTCGGTGATGGCTGCCTCGTTCTCACGGTTGGTGGTGGGCTCATGGTTGTAGCGGTTGAGCACACAGGCCTTCTCGCAGAGAGCCGGACAGATACGGCCCGTGAACTCAGGAAAGGGATTGGTCGATGAGAGCAATCGGTAGGCCATTTCCCAGTCCCCCTTGTAGAGCGCGTCGTTCCATTCCGGAGCCTTGTTACCCAGCGGACAGGCCCAATGGCAGAAGGGTACACCACAGTCCATGCAGCGTGAGGCCTGTGCCTGTCGTTCGCGGGTGTTGAGCGTCTGCTCTACTTCGCCAAAGTCATGGATGCGGTCATGAATCGGACGGTAACCTGCTTCCTGGCGGTGTATTTGTAAAAATGCTTTCGGATTTCCCATGATTGTGTGTTTGAAGGGTTAGTAATCACGCTGCATGTCAGCTATCTTCTGACGCAACTTGTTCATCTGTTCTTCCTGGAGCACCCGCTTGTATTCGATCGGGATGACTTGCACGAAATCCTCCAGGTATCGCTGCCAGTTGTCAAGCATCCGGCCGGCAAGTGCTGATCCTGTGTGCAGATAATGTTGACGGATGAGCTCAAGCAGTTCCTTTCGGCTGACGCTGTCCTCCACGAGGTTGATTTCCACCATGTCCATGTTGCAGTAGTAGTCGAAAGAATGTTCCGGGTCATAGACGTAGGCTACACCACCCGACATGCCGGCGGCGAAATTACGGCCTGTCTGTCCGAGAACGACCACGCGGCCCCCCGTCATGTATTCACAACAATGGTCTCCGGCCCCCTCGATGACGGCGATGGCACCCGAGTTGCGCACACCGAAGCGCTCGCCCACCTTGCCGTTGATGAACAGCTCTCCGCAGGTAGCGCCATAGAGTCCGGTGTTGCCGGCGATGATGTTCTCCTCGGCCTTGAAGTTGGCGCGGGTGGGAGGGAGGATGGCGATACGGCCTCCGCTCAGTCCTTTGGCGAAATAGTCGTTGGCCTCGCCCTCCAGTTTGAAACTAACACCACGGGCCAGGAACGCCCCGAAAGACTGGCCTGCCGACCCTTTGAATTTCACCTTGATTGTGTCGTCGGGCAATCCTGCGTGGCCGTATTTTTTCGCTATTGTGCCCGAGAGCATGGCGCCCACGGCGCGGTCGGTGTTGCGGATGGCGTAGTCGAGGCTGATGTCTTCCTGCAGGTCGAGAGCTCTCCTTGCCGCATCTGTCATTTGCAGGTCGATCAAGTTGCTGTTCATTCCCAGAGGGATGGATGGTTTCTGCATGTTGCCCGTGAAGTGCAGTGTGCCTTCTTCCCGATGGAGCAGACGGGTGAGGTCGAGCGCTGATGGCCGGGTCTCTATGAGGTCGCAGCGGCCTATGATGTCATTGAGGCTCCTGAATCCCATCTCTGCCAGGTACTCACGCACCTCTTGTGCGAGAAACGTGAAGTAGTTGACCAGATATTCATACCGGCCGATGAAGTGCTTCCGTAATTCGGGATGTTGTGTGGCAACGCCCATCGGACAGGTGTTGAGGTTGCATTTGCGCATCATCACACACCCGAGTACGATCAGGGGGGCGGTGCCGAAACCAAACTCCTCGGCACCGAGAAGGGCTGTCAGCATGATGTCACGTCCGGTCTTCATCTGACCGTCGACCTGCAGGCGGACGCTGCTTCGCAGACCGTTCCTGACCAGTGTCTGCTGGGTCTCTGCCAGTCCGATTTCCGGCGAGATGCCGGCGAATCGCATGCTCGAAGCCGGACTGGCGCCCGTACCTCCCTCAGCACCGCTGATCACGATGAGGTCGGCCTTGGCTTTCGCCACGCCGGCGGCTATCGTTCCTACGCCGCTCTCTGCCACGAGTTTCACACTGACGGTGGCCGAGGGGTTGACGTTCTTCAGGTCGAAGATGAGCTGTGCCAAGTCTTCTATGCTGTAGATGTCGTGATGGGGCGGGGGAGAGATGAGCGAGATGTCGGGGATGCTATGCCGGGTTTTGGCAATCACTTCGTTCACTTTGAAACCGGGCAACTGTCCTCCCTCGCCAGGCTTGGCTCCTTGTGCCACCTTGATTTGGATTTCCTCGGCATTCACCAGATACTCCGTGGTCACGCCGAAACGACCGCTGGCCACCTGCTTGGTCTTTGACGAGAGGCTGATGCCGTCGTACGTGGTACTGAAACGTTCGGCATCCTCGCCGCCTTCACCGGTGTTGGAGCGCGCTCCGAGTTTGTTCATGGCCAGGCAGATGGCCTCGTGCGCCTCTTTGCTCAATGCGCCGAACGACATGGCTCCTGTTACGAAATGCTTGACGATGTCTTCCACGGGTTCCACCTCCTCGATGTCAATGGGGCTTTTCTTCCATCCCATGAAGTCGCGGATGAAGATGGGGCTCTCTTTCTCGTCGACCAACCGTGAGAACTCCTTGAACAGCTGATAATCGCCTGTCCGTGTCGCTCTTTGCAGTGTGGCGATGGTCTCCGGGTTCCATGCGTGCTTCACGCCATCGCTACGCCAGTGAAATTGTCCGAGGTCAGGCAGATAATACTTGGAATCGCTTGCCCAAGCGGTATGGTGCATGGCCGCGGCGTCCTTGGCGATCTTGTCTAATCCAATGCCGCCAATGGTTGAGATTTCCGTTCCGAAATAGGTTCTCAGCAGACTCTCGCTCAGTCCGATGCTCTCGAAGATCTTCGCACCCCGGTAAGAACGGATGGTTGAGATGCCCATCTTGGCCATGATCTTGAACAAGCCTTTCTTCACGGCCTTGATGTAGTTGGCCTCTGCCGTGGCGTAGTCTTCTTGTATCTTGTGGTGTTTCACCAGGTCGTCGAGCACGGCGAAGGTCATGTAGGGACAAAGGGCACTGGCTCCGTAGCCCAGCAGCAGTGCGGCGTGCATGGTCTCACGGATCTCGCCGCTTTCCACGATCAGTGCGGTCTGCACCCGTTTGCCGGCGTTGATCAGGTAGTGATGCACTACAGAGACGGCGAGCAGGCTTGGTATGGCCATGTGGTCGGTGTCCACATCGCGGTCGCTCAGAATGATGTAGTTGTATCCTTCGTCGACGCTTCTCTCGGCCTCATGGCAGAGGGCGTCGAGAGCCTCACGGAGTCCTTCTCCTCCCTTCGCACCATCAAAGAGCATGGGCAGTTTGATGGTGTTGAATCCTTTGTATCTGATGTTGCAGAGTATGTCGAGCTGTGTGTTGTTGAGGATGGGGTGGGGCAGGCGCACCATCTTGCAGTTGGTCTCGTCGGGAACGAGGATGCCGGTACCCACCCTTCCGATATACTCCGTGAGCGACATGACCAGCTCTTCCCGTATCGAGTCGATGGCGGGATTGGTCACCTGTGCGAACTGCTGACGGAAATAATTGAAAAAAGTCTGGGGTCTGTCGGATAGCACGGCCAGTGGCGTGTCGTTACCCATCGATGCCGTGGGTTCCTGGCCGTTGACGGCCATGGGAACGATGGTCGCATCGATATCCTCCGCGCCGTAACCGAACAGTATCTCTTTCTGGAGCAAATCGGGGATGGCATTCTCCACATGCCGTCCACTCTTGAGCTTTTCAAGCTGAATGCGGTTGGTGCTCAACCACTGCCGGTAGGGGTGTGCCGAAGCCAATTGCCGCTTGATTTCCCCATCATAGTAGATACGTCCTTCCTGGGTGTCGATGAGCAGGATTTTTCCGGGTTGCAAGCGTCCTTTCTCGGCGATTTCCGTCGGGTCGAAATCCATCACGCCGGTTTCTGACGCTACGATCAAGGTGTCGCTCTTCGTGATGGTATAACGAGCCGGACGCAGACCGTTGCGGTCGAGCATGCCACCGGCAAACCTGCCGTCGGAGAATAACAGCGCTGCCGGACCGTCCCATGGTTCCATCAGGATGGAATGGTATTCGTAGAAGGCCTTCAGGTCCTCGCTGATGGGATTCTTGTCGTTGAACGACTCCGGGACGAGCACGCTCATGGCATGAGGAAGCGATAGTCCCGACATGACCAGGAACTCCAGCACGTTGTCGAGCGAAGCCGAATCCGACATGTCGGGCTGCACGATGGGCGAGATCTCTTTTACATCGCCCAGTGCCTCTGAGCTCAGTACGCTCTCCCTGGCTTTCATCCATCCGCGGTTACCTCGTATGGTGTTGATCTCGCCGTTATGGCACAGCAAGCGGAAAGGCTGCGCCAAACTCCAGGTGGGGAAGGTGTTTGTGCTGAAACGTGAGTGCACCAGTGCCAGCCCGCTTGTCAGATAGGGATTGGTCAGGTCGCTGAAATACTGTCTCACCTGCACCGAAGAAAGCATGCCCTTGTAGATTATGTTCTGATTGCTCAGCGAGCAGATGTAGAAGTCCTTGTGGCTCACTCTGCGCTCAATCTTCTTCCTGATCCTGTATAATGTGCGGGGGAAGACCAGTACCTTGTCATCAGATACGCCCGTGATGAACACTTGTTTGATGGCGGGCTCTGTCGACCTGGCAGACTCGCCCAGGCATTCGGGGTTGGTCGGCACCGTGCGCAGATGCATCAGCTGCAGTCCTTCACGTTCGATTTCCTCGATCATCACGCTCAGGATTTCTTGCTGGGCCTGTTCGTCCTTAGGCAGGAAAACCAGTCCTGTGCCGTATTTCCCCTTTTCGGGGACAGGGATGCCTTGCAACAGAATAAATTCGTGCGGAATCTGGATCATGATACCAGCTCCATCGCCATCCTTGCCGACCTCGGCTCCACGGTGACGCATGTTTTCCAGCACATGGAGGGCTTGGTCCACCAGTTCATGGCTCTTGCCTGCATGGATGTTGACAATCATGCCCACACCGCAAGCGTCGTGCTCGTAATCTCTCTGGTATAACCCTTTGCCTGTTTGAACTTGATAACTTTCTGACATATTCTAGTGCGTTTGATATTTCATTTTGTCAACAACGGCGCAAAGATACTAACATTTTGATGAATATTCAAAATAATTGCTTTCATTTTTATTTTGTTTTTGATTTATTCCTTACGTTCTGATATATTTTTACTCCAATTGCTTTCGATTTTCTGCATTTTTACGTGATATACTATCAAATTGCAACCTATCTTTTGTTTTTACTATTAAAATTTAGAAATATTGAAGATTATTCTTTCGTTTTGTCATAAATTTGCAGTCGGAAAAGCTATTGTATGTGTTATTTAAAGGTAAAAAGAAATGAAGAAGATTGAAGCGATTATCCGCAAGACCAAGTTTGAGGAGGTGAAAGAGGCTTTGTTGTCCTCCGACATCGATTGGTTTGAGTATCATGATGTGCATGGTATCGGACAGAGCCGTCAGGAGCGCATTTACCGTGGTGTACAATATTCTACAGATGTTATCGAGCGGGTTGCCATCACTATTGTATGTCGTGATGTCGTATTGCCGCCCACCATCAAGGTCATCCTGGAAGTTGCCCATACCGGTGAAATCGGTGATGGACGTATTTTCGTGAGTGACGTGATCGATACTTATTCTATCCGCACGGGCGAAAATGGTGATACGGTATTGAGAGACAAAAAGTAAGAAGGATATATATTTTTTTAAGGTAAGAAGATGATGAATGAAATTGGATTATCACTCGACACCGTATGGATGCTTTTAGCAGCCATGCTTGTTTTCTGGATGCAGCCAGGTTTCGCATTGTGTGAGGCTGGCTTTACACGAGGCAAAAACACAGTCAACATTTTGATGAAGAACTTCGTCGATTTCATGTTTGGCTCACTTTTGTTCTTCTTTGTCGGTTTCGGCTTTATGTTTGGCTCAGAAGGTGCTGGTTTTATAGGATCACCCAACTGGGGCGACTTGAGTTTCTTCAAAGGCGACTTGCCGGTGGAGGGTTTCTTGATTTTTGAGACTGTTTTCTGTGCCACCTCAGCTACTATTGTCAGCGGTGCCATGGCCGAACGCACGAAATTCTCAATGTATCTGATTTATTCAGCTTGTATCTCGCTGTTTATCTATCCTATAGAAGGACACTGGACCTGGGGAGGCGGATGGCTGTGCAATGACAGTGCCGACTCTTTTATGATGTCAACCTTCGGTGCAGTCTTCCACGATTTTGCCGGATCGGCCATCGTGCATTCGGTTGGTGGTGTGCTGGCCCTTATCGGGGCAATGGCACTTGGCCCTCGCCGTGGTAAGTATGGACGTGACGGTAAGAGCCGTGCTATCCCAGGGCACAATCTGACGCTTGCCTCTCTGGGTGTGTTCATTCTTTGGATGGGGTGGTTTGGCTTCAACCCTGGCTCGCAGTTAGCAGCCAGCGGTGAGGTGAACCGTGTGGCGATCAGCCATGTGTTTCTGACAACCAACCTCTCTGCTGCCGCAGGTGGTACGGCCACGATGTTTGTCACCTATATCAAATATGGCAAACCGTCGCTTTCCCTGACGCTCAACGGCATTTTGGCTGGATTAGTCGGCATCACAGCTGGGTGTGACCTCGTATCTCCATTCGGTTCCGTGGTCATTGGCCTTGTATGTGGGTTGGTACTGGTTTTTGCCATCGAATACATCGACCATAAACTGCACATCGACGACCCCGTTGGCGCTTCGTCCGTACATGGCGTATGCGGTATTCTCGGCACACTGATGACAGGCTTGCTCTCCACGAGCAATGGCGCTTTCTACGGTCATGGCTGGGGATTCTTCGGTGCCGAGTGCTTTGGCATCCTGATCATCGATCTCTGGGCCGTTGCCTGTGGCTTTGTCCTGTTTTATGGCATCAAATTTCTGCATGGTCTGCGTGTGGATGGTCGCATCGAGGATGAAGGGCTTGACATTTACGAGCATGGAGAGAGCTGTTACAATTCATGATGAAATTAGGTTTTAAGGTATGAAAAAGATTGTATTGTTTGCAATGGGACTGGTGCTCTGCGGCACCACCCTTGCACAGGAGAATGTAGAATCCACTATCAGTGGCGACTTTGTGAGTAGTTATATCTGGCGTGGTCAGGATTTGGGTAGTGTGGCAGTCCAGCCGACACTGGGCGTAGGCTATAAAGGATTGTCGCTGACAGCTTGGGGCAGTTACGGATTGACTAACCCCGACGACGTGAAGGAGTTCGACCTGACACTGGGCTACTCTGTAGGAGGTTTCAATGTCGGCATCACCGACTACTGGTTCAACGTGGGTCTCGACCCTGACGCACGCTACTTCAAATACGACGCTCACGGCACGAACCACCTTTTCGAGGCCAACATCGGCTATGATTTCGGATTCGCTTCGCTGCAGTTGTACACCAATTTTGCAGGCAACGATGGCATGAACAAGGAAGGCGAGCGTGCGTACAGCAGCTATTTCGAGGTGAATGTCCCATTCCATTTTGCTGGTTTCGACTGGAGTGGCACGGCGGGTGCCGTCCCTTACGCCACCACATCTTATGGCACGACGGGTTTCGCCGTCACCAACCTGTCGTTGCGAGCAACCAAGGACATACGAGTGACCGAATCGTTTACCATTCCCATATTTGGACAGGCAACAGCCAATCCATGTTCGCAGAAAGCCTACCTGGTTCTTGGTTTCACGCTGCGACCCTGATCCATGGTCAGCTCCCCCCCTTCCACTTAGGTGGAATAGGGGGGGCGTATAGCAAGAGTTAAACAACTAAATGATATATGCAGACAAAGTATATTTTCGTCACGGGAGGTGTCGTCTCTTCGTTGGGAAAGGGCATTATCTCAGCCAGCATCGGCAAACTGCTGCAGGCACGCGGCTACAAGGTCACCATCCAGAAGTTCGACCCCTACATCAACATCGACCCGGGCACATTGAATCCCTATGAGCACGGGGAGTGCTATGTCACGGAGGACGGCTTCGAAACCGACCTCGATTTGGGACATTACGAACGGTTTACGGGCATTCACACCACGCGTGACAACAGCGTCACTACGGGCCGTATCTACAAAACGGTGATAGACCGCGAGCGTCATGGTGACTACCTCGGCAAAACCATTCAGGTGGTGCCGCATATCACCGACGAGATCAAACGGCGGATGCAGAGAGAAGACGTTTTCGACTTTGTCATCACTGAAGTCGGAGGCACCATCGGCGACATCGAGAGTGCGCCGTTCATGGAGGCCATCCGACAGTTGCGGTGGCAGTTGGGCCGCAATGCCGTATGTGTGCACCTGACGTATGTGCCCTATCTGAAAGCAGCTGATGAATTGAAGACCAAACCCACTCAGCACTCCGTGAAGGAATTGCAGTCGATGGGCATCCAGCCCGACATCCTTGTGCTCCGTACCGAGCGCCACCTCGACGACCATCTTCGCATGAAGGTGGCGTCGTTCTGTAATGTCGATTTGGAGTGCGTGGTGCAGAGTGAGGACATGCCCAGCATCTATGAGGTGCCGGTAAGCATGCAGCAGCAAGGTCTCGATGCGGCCATCCTGCGGAAGATAGGCATTCCGGTGGGAGAGACACCTGCCATGAAGCCATGGCACGATTTCCTGGAGAAGCAGCGCAGCGCGACTCTCGAGGTCGATGTGGCTTTGGTGGGCAAGTATGACTTGCAGGATGCCTACAAGAGCATCCGCGAAAGTCTCAATCTGGCTGGTATCTACAATGGCGTAAAGACCATGATCCATTTTGTGAACAGTGAGGAGATTGATGCCCTGAATGTGGCTGGTAAACTCAGCGGTATGTCGGGTGTCGTCATCTGTCCGGGATTCGGACAGCGTGGCATCGAGGGAAAAATCATCGCCGCGGAATATTGCAGGACACAAGACAAGCCCACATTCGGCATCTGTCTCGGTATGCAGATGATGGTCATCGAATTTGCCCGAAACATGCTGGGCTACAGCGATGCCAACAGCAGCGAGATGTCTTCCGACACCCAGCATCCTGTCATCAATCTGATGGAAGGGCAGAAAGCCGTGACGAACTTGGGTGGCACCATGCGGTTAGGGTCCTATGACTGTGAACTCCGTGAGGGCAGTCGCACCGCAAAAGCTTATCGCTCCGTCGCATCATGTGGAACGGCTGGAAAGATCCTGACCGTCAGTGAACGCCATCGCCATCGCTATGAGTTCAACAACCAATACAAGGAAGCCTTTGAGGCTGCGGGCATGAAGTGTGTGGGCATCAATCCTGCCGCCGGTTTGGTGGAAATCGTCGAGATACCCGACATGCGCTGGTATATCGGGACGCAGTTCCACCCGGAATATTCCTCGACGGTGCTGCGTCCGCACCCGTTGTTTGTGTCGTTCATCCAATCCTGCATCTGATATGGAGCCATTGAAGCATGAGTGCGGTGTGGCGATGATACGCCTGTTGAAACCGTTGGAATATTATGAGCGGAAGTACGGTACATGCCGCTTTGGCCTGGGCAAACTCTATCTGATGATGGAGAAACAGCACAACAGAGGGCAGGAGGGCGCTGGCGTGGCTTGTGTCAACCTGGATGCACCTGCGGGCGAAGAGTACATGTTTCGTGAGAAGGCCGAGGGAAAGAATGCCATCACGGAGGTTTTCAACCGCATCGGTGACGCATTCAACGGACAGCTCCTGATGGGGCACCTGCGCTATTCCACCACGGGGAAAAGTGGACTGCAGCACGTCCATCCGTTTCTCAGAAGAAACAACTGGAGGGCAAAGAACCTGTGCCTTTGCGGCAATTTCAATATGACCAACATCGACGAGGTCTTCAACCAGCTGACCCGGCAGGGGCAGTCGCCGCGTGTATATGGTGATGCTTACATCACACTCGAACTGATGGGGCATCGGCTCGACCGCGAAGTGGAACGCCTCTATGCCATGGCCAGGGAAAAAGGCTTGGAAGGGATTGGCATCACAAGATATATCGACGAACATGTAGATATGGCCAACGTCCTGAAAACGACCATGCCGCATTTCGACGGCGGTTATGTGATGTGCGGTCTGACTGGCAGCGGCGAACTATTTGCCGTGCGTGACCCGTGGGGCATCCGGCCTGCTTTCTATTACCATGACGACGAAATCGTGGTGCTCGCTTCAGAGCGGCCAGTCATCCAGACCTGCTTTGATCTGCAGACAAAGGATATACGTGCACTGCAACCAGGGCAGTCGCTCATCGTCAACAAGAATGGAGAGATGCGGTTACGGCAAATCCTGGCTCCACGGAAATACAGCGCTTGTAGTTTCGAACGCATCTACTTCAGCCGAGGGTCTGACCGCGACATCTATCATGAACGCAAGCTATTGGGTGAGCAGTTGACACCAGCCATCATGCAGGCCATTGACAATGATGTCGCCCACACCGTATTCTCGTATATCCCCAATACGGCAGAAGTGGCATTCTTCGGCATGACCGATGGCATCCGCCACCTTTGCCATGACGTGCGCATCGAGAAAGTGGTGTGGAAAGACATCAAACTGCGCACTTTCATCGCTGAGGGCACAGAGCGCAATGATCTGGCCGCTCACGTTTATGATATCACATACGGATGCCTGAGAGCCGATGAAGACAACCTTGTGATCATCGATGACTCAATCGTCCGTGGCACCACGCTCAAGGAGAGTATTTTTAAGATCCTTGATCGGCTTCACCCCAGGAAAATCGTGATGGTGAGCAGTTCTCCTCAGATCCGCTATCCTGATTATTACGGCATCGACATGTCGCACCTTGAGGAACTTTGTGCTTTCCGCGCCGCCATGGCCTTGATCCTGGAGCGGGGTATGACGCAGCTGGTCTCTGATACTTATCGGAAATGCAAGGCTCAGCCCTTCACCGCCAATCATGTCCGTGCTGTCTATGCTCCTTTCACCGTTGGCGAAATCAATCGCAAAATCGTGGAGATGCTCCGCCCAGAGGGTATGCAGACTCCCGTCGAACTGGTTTTCCAGAGCATAGAAGGTCTGCATGAGGCATGTCCCGGTCACCCTGGTGACTGGTATTTTACCGGTCATTACCCTACGTCGGGAGGTGTGCGGATGGTCAACCAGGCGTTTGTCAACTATGTGGAGTCAATCTTGAAAAAAGCAGAGCAATGATGAGAAAAGCAACTTTGGTATTGAATGACGGGAGCCGCTTTGAGGGTTGGTCATTCGGACACGTAGAGGAATCTGTCGGCGAGGTGGTATTCAATACAGCCATGACCGGATATCCTGAGAGTTTGACTGATCCCAGCTACGCGGGGCAGATACTCGTGATGACTTATCCGTTGGTAGGCAATTACGGAGTGCCATCGACGGGTCTTGCCCCGGATGGCCTTCCCCTTTTCATGGAGAGCGCGCGCATTCATGTGAAAGGGCTGGTGGTGGCAGACTACAGCCGGACGTATTCGCACTGGAATGCACAGGAAAGCCTGGGTCAATGGCTGCAAAGAGAGAAAGTTCCGGCCATCACAGGTATCGACACTCGTCGGCTCACCATGCGGCTCCGTGAGCATGGTGTGATGATAGGAAAAATCGAGATAGAGGGTGCAGCGGGACAACAATCTATCATCGATCAGGATAGCTATGAAAGCGTCAACTGGGTGCGGCGGGTCAGTTGCCAAGAAGTGATCCGCTATAACCAAGGTGCGGCGAGACGGGTCGTCTTGGTCGACTGCGGGGTGAAAGCCAACATCATCAGATGTCTCATGCGACGGGGAGTCGAAATCATCCGTGTGCCATGGGATTATGACTTCAATGAGATGGATTTCGATGGCTTGTTCCTGGCCAATGGACCCGGAAACCCCGAGCAGTGCGGAGCGACCATCGAGCACATCAAGGCTTTTTTCTCCGACAGTCACGTCCGTCCCTGTATGGGCATCTGCCTTGGCAACCAGTTGATGGCCCGTGCTGTGGGAGCCAAGACTTATAAATTGAAATATGGACATCGGTCTCACAATCAGCCAGTGCTGAGGGTTGGCACGAAGCGATGCTACATCACCAGCCAGAATCACGGTTATGCTGTCGATGACACGACCCTGCCATCCGACTGGAAGCCCCTGTTCGTGAATATGAACGACGGTTCCAACGAAGGCATCCGTCATCAGTCGAGACCCTGGATGTCGGCACAGTTCCACCCGGAGGCGTGTAGCGGACCGGTGGACACCGAGTTTTTGTTTGATGAATTTGTAAATATGTTGAAGTGATGGAAAAAGCGATCAAGAAGGTGTTGTTGTTGGGCAGCGGAGCGCTGAAAATCGGACAGGCAGGAGAATTCGACTATAGCGGTGCTCAGGCCCTGAAGGCCTTGAAAGAAGAAGGCATCCGTTCGGTGCTCATCAATCCCAACGTCGCCACGGTGCAGACGTCCAAGGATGTGGCCGATGTGGTGTATTTCCAGCCAGTGACGGCAGATTTCGTGCAACGTGTCATCGAGAAAGAGCGTCCCGACGGCATCCTGCTCTCTTTCGGAGGTCAGACGGCACTCAACTGCGGTGTGGAACTCTACAAGAAAGGTGTGCTTGAGCAGTATGGCGTGAAAGTCCTTGGCACGCCCGTGCAAGCCATCATAGATACGGAAGACCGCGACCTCTTTGTCCGCCGTTTGGATGAGATCGGCGTGAAGACAATCAAAAGCGAAGCCTGTGAAACGATAGACGAGGTGAGGAGGGCAGCCGAACTGTTGGGCTATCCCGTCATACTCCGTGCGGCCTTCGCACTCGGAGGACTGGGCTCCGGTTTTTGTGACGACGAAGAGGAATTGCTGGCCCAGGCCGAGGAGGCGTTCTCTTTCTCGGCACAGATTCTGGTGGAGAAATCGCTGAAGGGATGGAAAGAAATCGAATACGAGGTGGTACGTGACCGTTATGACAACTGCATCACGGTTTGCAATATGGAGAATCTTGACCCATTGGGCATCCATACGGGCGAGAGCATCGTTGTCGCACCCAGTCAGACACTCTCCAACCGAGAGTATCACCACCTGCGTGAGTTGGCGATCAGGATCATACGCCATATCGGCATCGTGGGGGAGTGCAACGTGCAGTATGCCCTCGATCCTGACAGTGAGGATTATCGGGTCATAGAGGTCAATGCCCGCTTGAGTCGCTCGTCGGCTTTAGCCAGCAAGGCCACAGGTTATCCCCTGGCGTTCGTCGCAGCCAAACTCGGCCTTGGCTATGGCCTTTTTGACTTGAAAAACGCTGTCACCAAGGTCACGTCGGCCTTCTTCGAGCCTGCCCTCGACTATGTCGTGGTGAAGATTCCTCGATGGGACCTGACCAAGTTTCACGGTGTGAAACGCCAACTTGGTTCTTCCATGAAGAGCGTGGGCGAAGTGATGGCCGTGGGACGGACGTTCGAGGAGGCCCTGCAAAAAGGTCTGCGCATGATCGGACAGGGGATGCATGGATTCGTGGACAACCATGAGATCAAGATCAGCAGTATCAGCGAGGCTATGCGCCAACCGACCGACATGCGCATTTTCGTCGTATCGAAGGCATTGCAAGTGGGTTATACCGTGGAGCAGATCCATGCGCTCACCAAGATCGACCTTTGGTTCCTGCATAAACTGCAGCACATCGTCGACATCGACGGTCGTTTGAGGCAATACTCCCATCTTTCGGATATGGCCTCCTTCGTGGCACCGCTGGAGTTGCTGGAGTTTTTGGAGGAGCCAGACTTCATGGAATTGTTGCGCGAGTCCAAGGTCTATGGCTTTTCTGATTTCCAGATAGCCCGGGCGATAGGTCTGGAAAACTACATGAAAATGGATGATGCAGGCCTGCTTGTGAGAAAGTGGCGCCAGCAATTAGGCATCGTGCCCACGGTGAATCAGATCGACACGATGGCAGCCGAATATCCTGCCCAGACCAATTATCTGTATTTGTCTTATCTTTGAGTCAAACCAATTATCTTTAGCATCATGTGTGGAATAGTTGCAATTTTAAATGTGAAGAATCAGACGCAGGAACTGCGTGAGAAAGCCCTGAGGATGAGTCAGAAACTCCGCCACCGCGGCCCTGACTGGAGTGGTATCTATTGCGGGGGCAGTGCTATTCTCGCCCATGAGCGGCTGAGCATCGTCGACCCGGAAAGTGGCGGTCAGCCGCTCTACAGTTGTCCTGACCCGGAAAATGGCGGAAAAGGCCTGCAGGTGCTGGCTGTTAACGGCGAGATATACAACCATCAGGAAATCCGCCGTCGGTACAGCGGATATTATGATTTTCAGACGGGAAGCGATTGTGAGGTCATCCTCGCCCTTTACAGGGATCTCATGCTCGGCACCGCTTCCCCACAGGGGACAATGGCCGGCCGTTCTTTTGCGGAGTTGCTCGAACGGCTCAATGGCATTTTCGCCTTTGTGCTGTATGACGAGGAGCGTGATGCGTATCTGATCGCCCGTGACCCCATCGGCGTTATCCCCCTGTATATCGGTTATGACAGCGACGGGACGGTCTATGTCGCTTCGGAGTTGAAAGCCCTTGAGGGACAGTGCGAGTATTACGAGCCATTCCTCCCCGGTCATTATATGAGCAGTCGCGAGGGGATGGTGATGAAGCGTTATTATCACCGCGACTGGTTTGAATACGATGCAGTGAGTCACAACACGGCGAGTGCCGGGGCCATCCGCGATGCACTCGAGCGATCCGTGAAACGCCAGTTGATGTCGGATGTGCCCTACGGCGTGTTGCTGTCGGGCGGTCTCGACTCCTCTGTCATCTCTGCCATCGCGGAGAAATACTCCGGGATGCGCATTGAGGACGGCAGCCGTTCGAAAGCCTATTGGCCACGGTTGCACTCTTTTGCCGTGGGGCTCAAGGGAGCGCCCGACCTGGCGAAAGCCAGGCTTGTGGCAGAGCATATCGGCACGGTGCACCATGAGATCAACTACACCATCCAAGAAGGTATTGATGCCATCCGTGATGTCATCTATTATATCGAGACCTACGATGTGACGACAGTGCGTGCTTCCACCCCGATGTATCTGCTGGCCCGTGTCATCAAGTCGATGGGCATCAAGATGGTGCTCTCGGGAGAAGGCGCCGACGAGGTGTTTGGCGGCTATCTCTATTTCCACAAGGCACCTTCAGCGCGAGAGTTTCATCAGGAGACCGTGCGCAAGTTGGGCAAGCTCTATCTCTATGATTGCCTCAGGGCCAACAAAAGCCTGTCGGCCTGGGGCGTGGAGGGGCGTGTGCCTTTCCTCGACAAGGAATTCCTGGATATCGCCATGCGCACCAATCCGGAGGCCAAGATGTGTCCTGAAAAGATGATCGAGAAGAAAATCGTTCGTGAGGCTTTCGCAGACATGTTGCCTGCGGAAGTCGCTTGGCGCCAGAAGGAGCAGTTCAGCGACGGAGTGGGGTATTCCTGGATAGACACGCTCAAGAGCATCACGTCCCAGGCCGTCAGTGATGAGCAGATGGCCCATGCTGCTGACCGATTCCCGGTCAATCCGCCGAAAAACAAGGAGGAGTATTACTACCGCAGCATCTTTGCGGAGCATTTCCCCAGTGAGAGTGCGGCACGGAGTGTGCCCAGCGAGGCCAGCGTGGCATGCTCCACAGCAGTCGCACTGGAGTGGGACGCTGCTTTCCGCGACATGAACGACCCCAGTGGCCGTGCGGTCAGAGGGGTGCACGAACAGGCTTATGAATCCTGACGAAAAACAAATCCCGCAGCATTACCAGCTGCGGGATGTTTGTCTCGGTTTTAACGGATGAAATTCA
The DNA here is from genome assembly GCA_946540735.1 of uncultured Prevotellaceae bacterium. GTDB lineage: Bacteria > Bacteroidota > Bacteroidia > Bacteroidales > Bacteroidaceae > Prevotella. Next base: position 70,206 of record CAMNIN010000012.1, read on the forward strand.
TCCCCTTCCAGTCGCTCTCCCGTTCGGGAACGGATTTTCCGCCGGCATGGATCTTCTCAAGAAGCCACGCCATGTTGTTGGCAAGGGTGCGCATGGTCTGCATGCCTTCGGTGTCAAGTTTCGACTCGCCTTTAGCGGCACCGTAGACGATGTTCCAGTATTGCGAGGTCACCACGGGCATGTTCATCATCTGGAACATCATGTTCATGGCCTGGAATGTGGCTGTTGCCCCACCGCGCCTGCAGACGGCCACGGCAGCCGCCGGTTTGTTTTGTGCAAAGCTGCCAGCGGAGAAGAATACACGTTGCATCAGCGATAACACACCGCCGTTAGGCTGCCCGTAATACACCGGACTGCCCACGACCAGGGCATCAGCTTCCGCCAGTTTCTGCGATACGGTGTTGCAGATGTCGTCGTCGAAAACGCATTTGTTGTCGCCGTTTCTGCGGCATCCACCGCAGTTGATGCAGGAGCGGACGGGCTTGGTTCCGATCTGGAATATCTCGGATTCCACACCATGTTTCTGCAGTTGCTCTGCGATCTCATTCAAGGCGCTGAACGTGTTGCCGTCGCGTCTTGGACTTCCATTAATCAACAATACTTTCATTTTTCCTTTTATTTGGGTCGTTGGCTGTGTCTTCCCCTCTGCTGTCGGCAGTTGGGATGAGGCACTTTGCAGCATGCCGGCGACGGGGGTGGTCATGGCCACACCAGCTGCCGCTACTGCTGTTTTCTTGATAAAATCTCTTCTGTCCATCGTATGCGAATCAAGGTTTTGTGACTTGGCGCTTAACTTTGCAAAAATAATCATTTCTGGCGGTTTTCTGCTATTTTATATCTGTTTTTTTCTTAAATTTGCAAGCGAGACTCCTAAAACCAGTAATAGATATGATGAAAGACCAGAAAAGTAGGATGTTGTTTTGCCTCATGGCATTGTGCTTGTCGGCCATTCCGTGTCTGGCCATCACCCGGTCGACCACATATAACGGGTCGTCGCTCACCACGTCGCAGAACAGAAAGCAGACCGTCGCTCAGCATACGACAGCCTTGACACTCTCCTCGGGCCTCGACTATATCATTACCGCCGAAGAGGGGCAGAAGGCCTTGACAGCCCGCATCAATATCACACACGACCAGGCCACGGTCATCTTCAGCAACATCCGTCCGTCGCAGGTCATCAACTCATGGCTCAGCTTTATCTCCGTCGATGGCGCACAGGCTGTGGCGGGAGCCAACTGCCGGGTCGAACCCTACCGGCATGGCACCATTGTGCTGCCTTATGGAGACGCTTGCCGTCCGCTGACGGTATACACGGAAACCAGTCAGCAAGGAGCGTCGAACAGCCAATATGAGGTGAACACGACCTACGACCGCCTTGGTGACTTCGACAATGCCATCAAGAGTTTCACGCTCAAACGAGGCTATATGGTCACCATGGCCAACCATACCGACGGGACCGGTTACAGTCACTGTTTCATTGCCAACGACGGAGATATCAAGGTCACCTTGCCCCGTGATATGCGTAGCAGTGTGAGTTTCCTGCGCATCGTCAAGTGGCGCTGGCCCAGCAAGAAAGGGTATGCCGGAAGGACACTCACCCCGATGGGACTGATGCGCGTGACATGGTATTACCAATGGAATGCGGAGAACTATCAGGATGAGGATTATGACTATGTGCCGCAACGGCACCACGAGAACGGGTCGACCTACACCGGGAAGGCCACGTATGCCTGGCCCTCATGGAGCACGATCTGCAACCAGACCTCAGCCCATCTGCTCGGTGTGAACGAGCCCGACAACACCAGCGGCAGCGAGATGTATATGACGGTGGACAAACTCATACAGTTGCACGCTGATTATCTCAGGAGTGGAATGAGGATCGGCACCTTCGCTTGCTGCAATCCCAACCCTGCATGGGTGAAGGCTTATATAGATTCCTGCGAGGCCCACAACTACCGGGTCGATTTTGTGGCCACCCATTACTATATCGGCGGACAGACCCCACAGGCCTGTATTGCCTCTCTGAAAAGCCTGTATGATGCCACCGGACTGCCCGTGTGGTGCACTGAGTGGAACAATGGGGCCAACTGGACCTCGGAGAGCCAGTTCTATACCGACTCGTTGCAGTCGTGGTATCAGTGGGGAAGTGGCGATGATCAGAAAATGAACGGCATCTGGCTCAGGGATGTGCTCAAGCGGGCCGACTATCCGGAAAACGCCGAATGGCTGGAAAGACTCGCCGTCTACAACAATGTGGAACAGAAACGGTTTGTGCATTGGGAAACCGATGACCACTGGGTGACAAGCGGCGGAAAGATTTTCGGCGACTACCGCAGCGGACTCGCTTACCAGAAGACCACGGATGTATGGATGAACTGGCGCGACCAGGGCAACCCCCGCAACCTGATGGGCGGGTATAGCGCCGACGGCCGGCACATCCGCTTGGTATGGAGTGATCCCAACACCGACTGGACCAAGAAAGTGATTGTGCAACAACAGGCCAGTGGCGACACCTGGACCACCCGTGTCACCCTCGGCGTGAGCGATGAGTTAGAGAGAGAAGTTGCCATTGCCCTGGCCGACTGTCCGGGAAACATGAAGTTCAGGGTAGTCAGTGTGGATGCGAACGGACAATACCACTTCAGTGAAGTCATCGACCTGTCGTCGGCGGATGTGCCCAATGGACTCATGAAGATCACCTCACTGCCCGACAAGGTGGAGGATTATTACTATGTCGTGGCCTCCAAGGAAGCCCCTCAACTCTGCTGGACGCTGGCCGACGCCAACCCTACGGATGATTATACGGCCATCGTCGGGACCACGAAGGAAGCCTGGAGCGGGGCGACAGGCACCGTCACGGGCAATGGCATCGCACTGGTCGAACGCTACAACTCCGCTTCTGCAGGCGTGAAGATGCAACAGACCGTCGGCGGGTTGCCCAATGGCACCTATGACGTGGTGCTCTATGCCACCTCACACAATGCGCGGGGTGAGGACGGTGCCACACTCAATGGCACTCTTAATGATGTGGCATACGTTTTCGCCACTGCTTCAGGCACCACCAAGAAGACTTATTTCAGCGCTTCGGGCGTGACTCCTGGATTCCTGGCCAACGAACCTCTGGAGTGTACGATCCGAGAGGTGAAGGTGACCGACGGGACACTCACTCTCGGTCTCGGTCTCGATCAAGCCAAGATCACCGGGTGGCATTGCATTCAGATCAAGTCGCTCACCCGTACAGGCGATGTGGCAGGCGCGCAGACAGGCAATGCTCTTTTCAAGGCTGTGCATTATGCCGCGACCAACGAACTAGGATCTGATTTGGCGCAAGTGTGGCAGTTTGAGCCCAATCAAGCCTCTCAAGGTTATGCAATCAGGTGTCCTGCCCAATACGATGACGTGTTGAACAGTGCGTCGGGAAAACTCTTCCAGACGGATGGAAAGACGCACACCGGCACGGCGACGAGCGGTTTCATGCCCGACTATGATACGGATGAAGACTGCTGGCGAATGAGAAATGTGGCACACGGCACCTACTGCGGAGTGGGCAATACCCCGGCGGCCGATGATGAGGTGGTGGGCAACATGACCGCCCAGAAAGCCGACAAGTTGGTCATCTATGCCATCCGCAAAGTGGATTTCAATCAGTGGTATATCGTCGATCGTCATCACGCAGCAGCGACCTATACCCTGCGGAACCCCAACCTGTCGTGGGGTACGTCCATCGGATCCCCCTCGGGCAGCGGAAGGGTGGAATATCCCTCATGCTGGGATTTCCAGAAGGATTTTGACGGTTGGAATGATGCGTTCACAGGCACAGCGGTTTTAGGCGACGGTCATTCAGGCGTCTTTTTCAACGCCTGGGCAGGTGTCTTCAATTATGCCGAACTCTCCCAGGACGTTCGCCACATCCCCAATGGCATCTATCGGTTGACGGCAGATTTCGCCACTACCAATGGCTATTCACGCACGACCACCCGAACGGCCTTGTTTGCCAATGCAGGTGAGGGGAACATCTCCCGTTCCTACAACATCACCGGCACGGGTGACAGCGATTTCCACCCCTACGAATGTTATGTGCAGGTCGATGATCACCAGATGACCCTTGGGGCACGAAGCGACGGCACATGGTTCAAAGTGGCCGACTTCCGGCTTGAGTATGTCTGTCAGACTGATGAGGCCACGAAGGAAATCCTCGGCAGGCTCGACAACGGCAGGGCTTTGCAATACCAATGCTGGCGGATGGGAGACAGCTGGCTCGACTTGTCGGCTTTCCCGGATTGCCGTGGTTTGCAGGTCGACCAGATTCCCCGGAATGCGTTGATCAAACTGGCCTCCACTGCGACCGTCGACCAGGATTACAACCCGACGAACATCATCCAAAAAGGGAAATGCAGCCACTGGGTGCTTACCGATGAAGAGGCATTGGACATTCGTGAACCATTTGAGGCATTGAAAGTGACCTACGAGCGTCACGATGCAGCAGGAGCGTGGCATGAACTGTTCTTGCCGTTTGCTGTCCACTCCACTCAGCAAGTGAAAGTGGCGCGGATCACCAAGAGAGAGGAAGATCGGGTGTGGGCCATGCCAGCGTCGCGCAGTCTGCCATCCAAGCCCGCACTCATCCAATTCGCCGACGAGTCCATTCTGCTGTCCAATGTCAAGGTCCAGCCCACAGCCGAATACGACGATGAGTCTCTGGGAGTGCAGGGCACCTATCAGGAAGGAAAAACGATCCGTCCGCTACGATGGGGCGACAGCGGGGGGAAACCGTTCGATGACTTCCAGCTCCTATTCGTGGGGGATGTGAACCGGGATGGCTTGATCAACGTCTCGGATGTGATGTGCGTCGTGAGCATCATCCTCGGGATGGACGGCGTGGACCCCTTCCGTTATGACCATGTTGCTGCCGACTGCAACGGTGATGGCTCCATCACTGTCTCGGACATCATGAGGATAGTCAACGAAATCTTGAGCGAATAATTCGCGAAGTCAACCGGTTTGTCATGTTTTTTTCTTACCTTTGCACCTTCTAGACAGTATGACGTTATCGTAAAATAGAGAGAATATGAAGAAAACGATTTTGAGCGCCATGCTCGCCATCGTTGCCATGAGCGGATGGGCCGCTGGCGGCGATGGCAACAAGTTGAAGGTCCATCTTGACCTAGTGGATTTCGGCGACACCGTCATAGTCTATTGTTTAGGCCACGAACCGAAGACCTTTACAGGCAAGAACGGCAAGTTTGATTTTGACCTGCAAGTAGACACCGTTTGCACCGGCTCGTTGATACAGCCCCGGTTGCTGCGAGGCGACATGGAGGACTCTCGTTTTTACTCCATCCCTCTTGTGGGCGGGGAGAGCGTACGCGTGTGGGATGCCGACAAGACCCGTTACGATGTCGACGGAACAGGCTTCTACGCAGACTATCACCAGGTGGACCTGTTTATCGAGAACTCAGGTAAAGAAGTGCGTGCCCATGCTGCGAAATACCGTGAGATGAAGTCCGGTGGCACCATTGGCGACGATGAATTGAAGAAATTCTACGAAGAAGTTTACCTGCCGAGTTACAGCCGCTACCAGCAGGCCTTGGTCGGTTATGTGAAGGAACATCCCCGTCAGGAAGCTTCTGTGTGTGTCGTTGGAAACATCGATGGTCTCGACAAGAAGAAGGAGGCCTATCAGCTGCTTGACGCCACAGTTCGTGAGGGCCGCATGAAAGCACTCTATGATGGATGGGTGAAGGACGCCGAGGAACAGCTTGAGGCCGAGGCCAAGGAGAGAGAAGCCCAGCAGAAGCAAGCCGAAGGTATCGAAGCCCCTGTCTTCACGCTCAACGATTTGGAAGGCAAGCCCCTTGCGCTGACCTCCCTGCGTGGCAAGTATGTCATCCTCGACTTTTGGGGTTCATGGTGTGTCTGGTGTATCAAGGGCTTCCCGAAGATGAAGGAATATTACGCCAAGTATCCTGGCAAGTTTGAGATTCTCGGTGTGGATTGCAACGATACCGAGGAGAAGTGGCGTGCTGCTGTCAAGAAACACGAGTTGCCGTGGTTGCATGTCTACTGCCCGGGCAGTTCCTCTCTATTGTCCGATTATGGCATCACCGGTTTCCCCACAAAGATCATCATCGGCCCAGACGGAAAGATCGTGAAAACCATTGTGGGTGAGGATCCAGCCTTCTATACACTTCTCGATGAATTGTTCGCCCAGTAAGGAATAACCAAGCAGAAACTTAGGTTAAAAGACGCTGGCCATCCGTTTATTCGACCATGGATATCATTGGTTCAAAGCACTCGGCGCATCCGTATTGCAGGTGCGCCGAGTGCTTAGGCGGAAGTCTTAGAAGTATGCATTAGTGGATTTCAGGTGATTATCTGAGCAAGTCCACCTCATCCTCGGGCAGCGAGAGGTTCCCCACCTCGACTCCCTTGGTTGAATACACATGCAGTGCCGGGTAGAGATACTGCTTGTTGAAGATGATATATTCCTCTGACTCCTTCAGCGGTTGCTTTTCTGAGCGGATACCGGTGCTTGTTGTGATGATGTAGTCCTGCGCATAATCCATCTCCGCGGCCATCAGCACATTGGTCAGCGTGTGCGAGACACAGACAAACATCTGGTCCTTCAGCATTTTCACTTTTCCAGACTCAGGGTATAGCAACAGCGTCATCTGAGGAGAGTGCATGGTGCCAGTGAAAATCTCTGCCACAAGGATGACCACCGGTTTGCTGATAAACTCCTGCACGGCGATTTTCTGCTTTGTGTCAGACACCACCACATCTTTGTACGATGCCTGTTTGTCGAGGAGCCAGGTGATATCACGCACCATGAGATCCTCATACTCTTCACCCTTTTGGGTAAAAATTTTTTCCACCTTGTCCTTATTCGTGTCATACATCCACAGGTTGATACGCGCATACATGTCATCAAGAGAAGTCGGCTGCTCTTCCACGAAAAAGAGATACTCGTTGTCGAACCCGATAAGTGTGCTCTCCATGATATCCTCTTCGGTCATCTCCGCCGGTGTCCTCATCAATAAGTTCCTGAAATACATCTTTGCCGGAACGGCTTTCGCTGGAAGTCCAAGCTGGTGAAAATGACTGATTTCCACTGCATTCACTATACTTACCGTAAGTACGGTAGCCACAAATAAGAGAAGTCTTTTCATCGTTAAAAAAATTACTTAAATTCCATAGTACTTTAGCTTAATAATCTTCGTAAGTATCAGAGCAACAAAAAGTTGCTCAGGATTTTGTTATGTCAGAATTGTCACTTATCTTAGTGCTGCAATTCAATGCAAGCAAAATCATCAATGACATGGCAAATATAAGCATAAAATGCGAACATTCCAAAAATGCGAACCAGTTTATTTTTTCTATTATGCATTTATATTTGTGCTTTTCTATGACAACATCCAATATAGCAAATTGGAAATACTATAATTGTTCCAGCTTAACATCAGTCTCTATTCCCAAATCCGTCACGACAATCGGACTTTACGCTTTCGACTGGTGTAAATTTGCCGCTGAAAGGCTCCTTAGGGGGCTAGCCCCCTAAGGATAAAGGAATAAGTAATAGAGCCTTGACACAGTTCAATTTATACTACCAAATTCGAAGTAAAATCAATCCGACCAATTTACTAGGCCAACAGGGCCGCTTTGTGTGTTATAATTGATTTCGCGATCCCGTCCTAGGCCCCATCTCTTCAAATAGATTTTCCCCAGGTCCTTGCGGATGACAAAGATGGTTATGGCACTCTCCGTAGATGTCCGTGCCACATGATTATACTTGATGCCGTCTTGCGACATTCCGGGTGTCCAAGCTCCACTTTGGAGACATGAGATTCCGACATTTCCATTCAAGACATAGCATACATCCGCATGATTGTGCGCACCAAACCAACCAATGAAATCAACACCTGTGTTTTGTATCCTTTTCATAATGTTGACCAGTGGATTGTAGAAAACAGGTTCTTCGAAGTTGTAATCTCTCCCTACATAATGGTTATACGCAATGGCTGACCATCCTTCAGGGGTATTCTGGACGGTATTGATTAATTCGTCGGAAATGTCGGAATATTCAACAGATCCCGTGCTGATGAAAATGTGTCGGGCTTTTCCTTGGATGTCATCGTAGTAAAATAATTTGTGTGTGGATCCTACTTCCTTGATGAGCCCATCTTCAATGATATCTTTTTGGGTATGCTCATAAAATTCACCTACAGTCATGCCATATCCAGTATTGTTTCCAGTATAGTTGATTTCATGATTACCTATCACTAAGAATTTTGGAGAATTATACTGGCTAAGCCAAAGGTTCACATAATCCAGGACTTTGAAACCCATATCTTTGGTCTGCCCATCAGAAATGGATGGCAATTGGATGTAATCTCCTCCTAAAAAGATTAGATTCGGATGAAGGTCATTCTCAAAACGCTTCATCGTGTGAAACATGTTTCTTATGGGATTGAAAAGCGCTTTCTCTGCATAACCACTTCCTTTGTATGAGAAATGCAAATCGGTCGCATATAAGATAACTATAGATGATTCGTCCATCACTTCCCTGACATCATCCAATGTCTTTTGATATTCTTCTTTCAGATAATCAGGGTAGGTTATCTTGTATTTGTCTATATTATTTCCGAGTATAATGTTTACATCTATCATCACATCGGATACATTTATCGAGCCGTTATTGTCAATATCCATAGTCGAATCATATCCTGATTCCGTAAGGATGTGATTAACAACAATCATAATGTCTGTGACATTTACTTTGTTGTCTCCGTTGACATCCCCAAAAATACCTGTCTCAATATCAAAATCCATAGAAGAAATAGAAAATAGGGGAAAGTCCTGACAATAGCTTTGATTTGAAACGATAAGTACGAATGCAAGAAGAAAAAGTTTTTTCATAGGTGCTCCTTTCTTTATGATTCCTGAACACCCGAAGGAGAATTTGTTTGAAATGAAAAGACGTGGGTGCCCTTCTGTTCGCCTATCCCACGCACGGGCTCTCGCATCGCCTTGACAAGGATAAGCAACTCGAGTTAGCCCACGCCATGAGATATTATACTTTCTGCCTCTGATGACTGAAGCCATCAAGAGACAGGGCATAATACACCTAACGTGGACGTCTCTGTTGCGTATCTTCTTGTCGTTGTGAATTTGCGAGATTCGTGCGTAGAAGATAACGTTCAAAAACGTCCTTTACCAGTAAAATTGACCCTACAGCGCACTCGCTGATAGAATCAATGCAAAGTTACAAAAAATGTTCTTATATTCGCTTTTCCCAGCCAGATTTTTTTAGCTGAAAAAACTAGCATCATAAGCATCACAATAAAAGATGTTTTTTTATAGAAGTCGGTGTCGCCAGGAGAGACTCCTTTTCTCGACGTTTGCTTGTCCAAACCATCCCGTTGCTATGAGTATTAGTATTTGCGATAAGCGCATTGCAAATGCTAACACTCAATGCGGGCTGATTACAAATCAGCCCGAACAAAGAGCGACAAAAAAATCCGCCCGAACAAATGCAGATCCGCCCGAACAAAGTGCCGAGCGGCAAATCCGCCCAACAAAGTGCTTCTCCCTATTTCCTATGGCACTAGTATCTTGTAACATTTAAAAATTCAATATAGGATAGAGGTTCTTGAGTTTTATCCTCGCATCAGCCGTTTTGAACTGCCAGTTGACACTCTTTTGGTTTGCATTTCGTTCAT
>CAMNIN010000013.1 GCA_946540735.1 uncultured Prevotellaceae bacterium
GCATTGAGTGAAAGCATTTGCAATGCGCTTTTAGCGGATTAAAAATCCTGATACTTTTGTTCGGGCGGATTTGTAATCCGGCCGCATTGAGTGAAAGCATTTGCAATGCGCTTTTAGCGGATTAAAAATCCTGATACTCACTGCATCGGGATTACAAATCCCGATGAACAACGACAAATCCCGATGAACAACGGTATATCCCGATGATCGTAAGAAGGGAAAGTGGAGTGCTGAGCAATTACATGGATAAGATATTGTATTAAAAAATGTTAACCGTTGATGCTGGCGGCGTATTATTTTATATCTTTACCAACGCTAATAAGCTAAAACGATGAGACGACTTTTGCTGTCAGTTGCACTCCTCGTCCTGACGTATAGCGCATGGGGAGGGGATGCCGATGTGAGGCAGGCCATGCGCCGTGCCACACAATATATGATGGACGTGGCTTCCTATAATGGCGGTTTCGTGTGGAACTACCTGCCCGACTACTCCCGTCAGTGGGGTGAACTGGAGACCAAGCGCACGATGGTGTGGCTGCAATCGCCGAGCACGCCTGATATGGGAGAGGTGTTGCTGGATGCATATCACGCCACAGGTGATGAGTATTATTATGAGAGCGCGCGGTGCGTGGCCCTCTGCCTCATGCAGGGACAGTTGCCCTGTGGAGGGTGGAACTACATGTTCGACTTAGAGCCCGAAGACTCGCTCCGCGCCTGGTATGCCACCATCGGAAGGCAGGCATGGCGGTTGGAGGAATTTCAGCATTATTACGGCAACGCCACTCTCGACGATGAGGCCACCAAGCATTGCGCTGAGTTTCTCTTGAGAATCTATCAGGAGAAGAAGGAAACGCTTTTCGAGAAACCTCTGCAACGGGCCATTGCCTTTGTGCTGGAGAGCCAATACGACAATGGAGGATGGCCGCAGCGCTATCCCTTGATGTATGACCACCCTTTCAAGGGAAAGGCTGATTATTCCTCCTTTGTCACGCTGAACGATAATGTGGCTTTTGAAAACATCGATTTCCTCCTGCAATGCTACACTTCACTCGGCATGAGTGAGTTGCGGCAACCCATCCTCAAGGCCATGCATCTCCTGCGTGACCTCCAGCAACCCAAACCGCTCGCTGGATGGGCCGACCAATACACCCCCGATGATCTGAAGCCAGCCCATGCCCGGTCGTATGAGCCAAGGGCGGTGAATACGGGCACCACGGTGAGCATGATCTTCAAGATGCTGGAGTTCTACAAGATGACAGGTGACGGGGATTTCCTGAAAGGCATTCCTGATGCCATCCGTTTCCTCGAGAGCCAGAGACTGCCTTCCTCCTTGGCGGCTACGGTGAGGCGCACCCCATTGCAGGATGACGAGATCCTTATGCCACGGTTCATCAACCCCGATACGGGACGTCCGATGTATGTGCACCGAAAAGGATCGAACGCGAAGAATGGTGAATACTACACGGATGAGAATACCGAGGGTACTATCGCACATTATAGTTCGTTCATGGTGGTGAGCCCATCACGGCTGTGGAATGCCTACAACGAGGCCAAAACTTTCGTGCAGAAGGACCTGGAGCGCAATTCCGTCCTTAAATCCGCCGCGACTAATGGTCCCCGCAGATATTATTTCCAAAGGGGAAGGATGATGCGGCCAGGACGTGAACTTCCTGGCGTCGACGAGATCGTCGCCTCGCTCAACAAGGAGGGATACTGGCCTTCGGTGCTCCGCCAGGTGAGCCATCCCTACCGTCCGATTCCTGCGAATATGGAGTCAGAGAGTGATGACAGGTCGTTTGCCACGACGATGGTGGGCGATGAGTATGACACATCGCCTTATGAGAACCAGGACATCAAGGGCATTTCGGTCGGAACGTATATCCAGAACATGTCGTTGCTCATTCAGAGCCTGCAACCCAAAAAGACCACTGTCTCCGGCCTTGACCCCGATCGCTTTTCCGCTACTGTGGAAGGGAAGCCGACAGCTCTCTACACCCTCAGCAACAACGGCGTGGAGGCTTGTCTCACCAATTATGGTGCACGGCTGGTGTCGATGATGGTGCCCGACAAGGAAGGCAAACTGGAAGACGTGGTGCTCGGTTTCGACAATATCGAGGATTATCACCTGCGGAAAAACAATTTCGGAAGTGTCGTGGGCCGCTATGCGGGCCGCATCAAAGGGGCGTCGTTCACTCTTGACGGCCATACTTATGCACTGCAGAAGACGGGGGGCGGCAATATCTCTCACGGAGGCTATCCCGGATTCGCCGACAAAGTGTGGGATGTCGTGTCGGTCAACGACAGCGTGCTGCGTATGAGACTGGTGTCGCCCGATGGAGACAATGGCTTCCCCGGCAACCTCACGGTATACGTCACCTATCACCTCACCTACGATCATGCTTTGCGGGTCAGTTATGAGGCCACGACCGATAAACCCACCGTAATCAACCTGACCAATCATACCTTCTTCAATATCTCCGGCGACCTGAGCAACACGGTGCTTGACCAGCGGTTGTATGTCGACAGCAAGTATATCGCTACTTACGACAAGCAGAAAAACGTGGATGGCAAGTTCATGAAAGTGCGCAACACCCCATTTGATTTCCTCTCCTTGAAGCGTATGAAGTCGATAGGCACCGATATCGACATCTATGACGAGCAGATGGGCATCACCAAAGGTTATGACCATGCCTTTGCCTTGCGTCATGCCGGCAACCTCGACAGGCTGGCTGCCGTGGTCTATGACGAGAAAAGCGGGCGCACCCTCTCTGTCTATACGACCGAACCGGCTCTGCAGGTCTATACGGCCAACGGACTCAATGGCGGTCTGGTGGGCAAAAACGGGATCGCTTATCCCAAGCGGTCGGCTGTCTGCCTGGAGACCATGCACTTCGCCGATAGTCCCAACCAAGGGGAGTTCCCTTCCACGGTGCTGAGGCCAGGAGAGACTTACCGGTCGCAGACGATCTTCCATTTCTCTGGCTATTCGCACAAGAAGCGCAATCTCCAGAGCTCTATCCTGATGTATGGGGGAGTGGCAAGCCTCACCGGACTGGGGGTCTTCGGAGTCATCTCGCTCATCAAATAAAAATAAAAGTTCGTCAAAAAAGTTTTAAATCTTTTGAGGTTGACCGCCGAAGCCATATCTTTGCAACATGATGAAACCATTGCTGACCCTTTTCTCACTCCTTTTCTGCTGCGCGGCCAGCGCACAGGAGGTGCTGGAGAGCAAAATCGAGACGACAGAGGGGAATGACCCTGCCGCCGTCGCCGATGACACCTATTCGGCAGGAACCTGGCGGTCATACCAACCAGAGGATTTCTCGCTGACAAGATCTTATTGGGCACACCAAGACTCCCTCCATCTGCCCACGCTGGGGTATGACGGGCGGGTGATGTCGCTCTCGGCGTTTCCCTATTACCGCTATGGGTGGTCGTCGTGGAACTTGCACGAAGGTCTGAATGTCAGTCTCGGGGCTTCTGTCTTCACCGAGGTGGGCAAGCATGCGCATCATGGCGTCGGGTTCGCCCAGAGCCTTTCGGCGATGTATGCCATGCCTCTGTCCAAAGACCGGAAGTGGTCGTTGGCTGTGGGGGGATATATGAGCAATGTGAACTGGAACCATGCTTCCGCCAGGGAAGCAGGACTGTCGGCGGTGCTTGGATATCGGTTTGACGAGCATTGGGAGGCTTTCCTGTATGGGCATAAGTCCATCGTCAGCAGCCATGATATCCCTTATCCGCTCTATGACATGGGGGCGTTGGGCGACAGGATCGGAGCAGCGGTGAGATACAATTTCAACCCGTCGTTCAGCGTGCAGGTGTCGGTGGAGCACGGCAGCATGCCGCAGCGTGACTCTTTCCACGACACCTACATGCAGATGCCTCCCGCAGGGAGGAGATAGAGGTTTATTTCAGGGTCTTCAGAACCTCTTTCGCATAGCTGTCGCCCATGACGGCGGCCTTGTTGATCCACTCGCGGCCCGTGTTCTTATTACGCTTCACACCATAACCGTAATAATAACAGATGCCCAGTCCGGTCTCGGCTGAGGCATTGCCTTGCAGGGCGGCTTTCTCCATCCATTTGAAAGCTTCCTCATAATCCTGGGTCATTCCCATGCCATGGAAATACATGTTGCCGATGTTGTATTGTGCCTCGGCATTTCCCTGCTGCGCGGCTTTCAGATACCAGCGGGCGGCTTCCTCGTAGTCTTGGTCCACATACACACCCTTGTCGTAATAGCGGCCAAGGGCCAACTGTGCTGGAGAGTAGTTCTTCTCGGCGGCTTTCACGAAGTAGCCCATGGCTTTCATGCTGTCTTGCCCCACGCCGATGCCTTGGGCGTACATCTTGCCGACCTCGAACTGAGAGCGGGGGTCACCGGCATCTGCCAGCCGGCGGAAATAGTCGAATGCTTTGTCGGGGTTCTTGTCTACGCCCTCACCATGCAGATAGCAGTAGCCGAGGTTGTAGAGAGCGGCGCTGTTGCCTTGGGCAGCAGCTTTCTCCCACCATTTGATGGCATCTTCGTAGCTGAGGTCCACACCCTTCATCTGGTAGTAGCACGAGCCCAGGTTGAACTGTGCAGGGGCATATCCTTTCTCCGCGGCTTTACGGTAGTATTCCGCGGCTTTGGCGTAATTGCGGTCGAAGTCTTCCGCTCCCACCTCATAGCAATGTCCCAGACTGTTGATGGCCTGCAGATTGCCTTTGTTGGCTGCTTTGGTGTACCATTTCACGGCCTCTGTCATGCTCTTCGGCACGCCATAGCCCTTTTCGTAACAGAAAGCGAGGTTGAACTGAGCCTCCAAATTGCCTTTGTTGGCTGCCTTGGTAAACCATTCGGCGGCTTCCTTGTGGTTGGCTTGCACACCCTTGCCCGACAAGAGCCGGCTGGCAAGGGCTACCTGGGCTTTCACGTTGCCTGCGTTGGCGTCTCGGCGCATGCCGGCGATGTCGGCTGCATTTTGGGCTTCGACCGTCATGGTCAGCACCATGGCGGCCAGCACAGTGATGATTCCTCTTCTTCTCATTCTATTGGATATTATCATTTTCCTAAATCATAGATTCTCAAAGTATAGGGGGGCAAAACGAGGTCGCCGGTGGCGACGGTGCCTTTCTCGCAGCTCACCCGTTGGTTGTCGGGCTGTCCGCTGAATCCTTCATACGGGGTGCCCTCAGGCAGTGTGACACCGTCGAGATAAAGGGTCAGTTGCTTAGGCAGTGCATTGACCACCTTCAGGTAGCGGTGCCCGGTCTTGCTGTCCTCGACCATGCTGGCCACGACACGCCTGCCGATATATTCGTCGGCCATCACCTGTGTGGCGACATAGTGGTCGCCGCTGTAGACGGAAAACAGCCTTTGGGTCTCGTAACTCGGAGTCAAGCGCACCTCTTTGTTGCTGAAATAGATCAGGTCGGGGTTCCAGTTGTGATGCCCGTCCTTGGCCAGAAGGGGCGCATAGGAGGTCATCGCCACCACATCGCCGTTGCGCTCCACGTTGCAGAGATGGATGGCCTCGGCCAGTGCTGTCTCCACATTGCTGCGCTTCTTGCTGGTGCTGGCGGCATATTCGCCGAGATACACCTTCGGTGCGTTGCGGTCGTAGTCATCGTAATAGTCCTGGTGGTTGATAAACCAGCCGGTGCTCTCATAATAATGCTCATCCACCATGTCGATGATGTCGGAGTGCTTCTTGGCATAGTCCCAGCCTTCCACATAGTCGGCTGAAGGATGATGGAACGGACCCACCGTGCCACAGACGATGATGTCGGGGTATTTCTCCTTGATGGCTTTGCAGATCATGCCGTAACGCTCCTCGAAGACGGTGGAGATGATATCCTCGTTGCCGATACCGATGTATTTCAGATGGAAGGGTGCAGGATGGCCGGCATCGGCTCGCATCTTTGCCCAAGGACTCTTGGCTGGGTCGCCGTTGGCCCATTCGATCAGATGGAGGATCTCCTCACAGTAGGCGGGCATGTCGGCCATGGGGATACCGCCCTGCTGGCCTGCATAGCCGTCTTTGTCGGCAGCGGAATTCTGGCAGGGCACACCGGCGGCCAGCACGGGGAGCGGTTCGGCTCCGATATCCTCGCAGAATTGGAAATACTCATAGAATCCCAGTCCGCGTGTCTGGTGGTAATGCCAGATGTTGAAGTCGGGCTTGCGGTCCTCAAGGGGACCCACGGTGTGGTGCCAGTGGTAGATGTTGTCAAGACCCTGGCCGTGGCTCATGCAACCTCCGGGGAAACGTACGAACTTGGGGTGAAGGTCGGCGATGGCCTGTGCGAGGTCCTTGCGCAGACCGTTCTTGCGGTTGTGGAAGGTCTCCTGCGGGAAGAGACTCACCATGTCGACGGCCACCTTGCCTTTTTTCAGCGGCACAAGGCGGAGCTGGCATTCCCGGCCGGTGACCTTGGCGCGTAACTTGGGCGATCGGGTGTCGATCACGGCCTCGTATCGCCGCCATCCTGGCCCTTGGGTGGTGATCTTGGTCTCGGCCAGTACTTCGCCTCCTGCTATGAGCTGCACAAGCCATTTCTTCTTGGTGCAGTCGATGTGGCGCACGTGGAAGGAGAAGTCATAGGCTTGGCCGGGGTCGCTGTCGATGATCCCGTCCCAACCTTCATTGGTGATGGGAGTTGACTCCAACACGGCATAATGGGGGTTGTTGGCGCTCAGGGGGTCGCTGGTCTCGATCTGGATGGGTTGGTCGGACAGCCAACTGGTCGTGGCCGACCATTCCTTCCTGTCGCGAGCACTGTATTCGAAGTCGCGGTTCTGAACGAGTTCTGCATACAGACCACCGTCGGCGGCATAGCTGATGTCCTCGAAGAAGATGCCGATGAGCTTGTCGCTGATGGCTTTCCGCTCGGATGACTTCACCGTGAGGGTGGCGATGGGCTTGTCCAGGTCCTTGAAGCGCTCTCCGTCGTCTCCCATGCGTTCACTGCTCATGTCGCCGTCGCGCCGCAGGATCTCATGATGGGCGAGGAGCGAGATCAGTTCGCCTTGTGTGACGTCGAAAATCTGACCTCCGCGCCGCTTGTTGTCGATGGTCACCGTGTCGCCTCCCCAGGCGAGATCGCTGATGGTGCTCGGGGCATCCTCGGAGAACGAACGGAAGTCCTTGGAGGCTCTCACGTAGCGCTTCTCGTCACCCGTGGCATAGAAAATATCGAAGGTGCCGTCGTCTCCCTCGAAGACGATGGGACGGAGACAATTCTTCGTGCTCATCCGCGGATAGTCCTGCGGACGCCAGGTGATGAGATCCTCACTGTAGGCTGCAGCGAAACAGGGGGTATGGTCGTTCAACTGCCACACAGCGCGCCAGGTGCCATCGGAGGCTTTCACGAGATTGGGATGGTACATGCGCTTCTCGGCTCCCCATGGCCCATAGTCAGAGGCACACAACTGACCGATCTCCTGCCAGTTGCCGTCGAAATCGAGGTAGGCGGCATGAAGTCCGGACCGGTCGTCAGGACTGTAGATGAAAATCTCGCGTGAGATGTTGTCGCCTTCTTCCTGAGCCTTCACGAGGCTGGGGAAGAACAGCATGGTAATAAGCACCATGGATGTCCATGTTGTTTCTTTCATTCTCATGTCTTTGCAAAGTTTTGTGCAAAGATAACACAAACTACTTGCAGAACAAAAGATTTTAATTTTTTTTGGAAGAAAAGGTGGTTCGTTTGGACTTTTAGTCATTATAGTCATCCATTAACCACTCGGAGTCAATATCCCCGCTGAGTAGTTGAAGGATTTCTATGTCTATCAATTCTATGTTGGCAATGATTGTTCTGAGTTGTTGCCTGTCGTTAAGTGGAAAATGATTGGCTCTGTCGATGGCAACACTAAGGCAGCAGTGTGCTTTCATGAGTTGGCTATTCAGCCATGAGATGTTTGAATTTTGTTCCATTTTTATCGCGAAGGTAATGAAATGAAGTGAAATAAATATGTAAGTTAGTTTTTTTTGAGATTTTCGCGCATTTATTCACTTTTCACATGACATTCTATTTGCATAAAATAGCTGACCTTGAGAGGTGACTTGTGTGAGTTGGTGCAGTATTTTGCTAATCACTGACATTCCTAAATAGTAACTGGTTGTCTGTCCTATATAAGCTCTTTGTGTTTTTTTAACATTCACTTTCGTTGAATCCGTGCAAAAACCGCTATTTTTGCAAATCCTAATCAACCTAGTTATTTGCTTATGAAGAAATTGTTTACTTTTTGCTTGGCCGTTATGGGCTGTATGATGGTTTACGCCCAGGATGATGTCAATCATGCATACGAATTTGTAAAAGCTGACGGAACGGTTATTCCCAATGGATCGACAGTGGTCGTTGACCGTGTCGTGAAAGAGGAAGACCCCGAAACAGGCGAGGAAATCGTCATGGTCGTGGCTGATTTCACGGTCAAGAACGTGTCGGGTACGGACGATGGCTTGGTGAGGCTCGTCAACACGATTACACGCATCGATAACGGCAGTTACTCCACTTGCGCCATGGGGCTTTGCATTCCTGGAAAGACCGAGGTCGAGGAGTTCTACTCCTCTCACGCCTCCATTCCAGTGGGAGCTACGGCCGGTGACTTGCAAACCGAATGGTATGCCGATGCTTATGGACAATGTATCGTCGAACTGCAGATCGAGATCGGTCAGAAATATGGTGTCAATGACTTCGAGTTCCTGGACTTCGGACCGAGCATTACGGCGGTGTTCGACTACCCTGACCCCAGTGGTGTGAAAGAACTCGGCCAAGGGCTATATGCTACTGAGGTGGCTCGTTATACCATCGGCGGTGCCAAGACCTCGGCAGCGCAGAAGGGAGTGCAGGTTGTCAGACTGAGCGACGGATCCACACGCAAGATCGTGGTGAGGTAAAAGACAGCAAGAACAGATACAAAAGATAAGGAGCCGGCTTTCCCCGGCTCCTTTTATTGGTACACTTCTGAGTCGTAAATTTATGTCAGAGAGGGATGGCGCGTATCGCTACGGGCGGGAAACACCCCTGCTGACAATCAACACTATACACAAACATTATGAATTATCTTTCCCTTTTTCTCCCGCCCTCCATTTCGTGAAACACGGGACTTGATAAATCGGCGAGCCGCATCAAACGTCGTGAGGCGATGCCTGCACTCTCTGTTTGTCACGGCTAAACGCCGATTTTCTTTTGCAAAGGTAAGGGTCTTTCCGCTTTCTTGCTATACCGAAAACAAGGTAAAATGGCGATACCTTGTTTTTGTGATATTTTTTCTTGAACTTTTTCGTATGACAAAAGAGGATTATTCAGAAAAAAACCTTAACTTTGCATAAATCAAATACGTACTGTTATGGCTTTATCCAAAAACTCTATGATGGCAGGCGAGGAGGTGATCTGCGAGGCCCGGTTCCATTACATGCTCTACTGGTTGCCCATGCTTCTCGTGCTTCTTGCCGTGGTGCTGCCCTTCATCAGCATCGGAGAAGACACCTTGAAGATAAGACTGATTTTCAGTGGCGTCTTCCTCATCCTGGCCGCTTTGTGGTACCTGGTGATCAACAACGGCAAGAAATTCGTGCTCACCAATAAGCGGATTATCCTCAAGACGGGTATCATCATGCGCAACTCCAAGGAACTCATGCTGCGGAAGTGCGAAAGCATCAATGTCGTGCAGAGCATCGTCGGACGTATCCTCAATTATGGGGATGTGATCGTCTCTACAGGAGAGGAGAAAGACGTCTTCAAATACATTTGGGACCCAATGGGATTCAGTACCAAAGTGAATGAGCAGATCGATAAGATCAGTATGGCTTCCAAACCGCAAGAACTCACAATCTAAAAGCAAAAGATATGAAAAGGACTTCAAACCTACTGCTGGTGTTGCTGGCAGTGATTCTCACAGCGTGTGGGGGAACCTCACGCACCGTACCCGTGACAGGGCGTAAGCAAACCGTTTACAGCGACAACGCTACATTCCTCTCGCAAAGTCTGACAGAGTACAGTAGCTATGTGAAAAGCGCCAAACTCTCAACCAATGCCAACAACACTGCCATGGTGAGGCGTGTGGGACAGCGGTTGGCCAATGCCGTGGAGACCTACTTGAAAAACAATGGTTATGCCGACGAGGTGAGGAACTATAACTGGGAGTTCAACCTCGTGCAGGACAAGCAGGCCAATGCCTTCTGCATGCCTGGTGGAAAAATCGTGGTCTATGAGGGACTGCTGCCCATCACGCAGACAGAACCCGCACTGGCCATCGTCCTGGGACATGAGATCGCTCATGCCGTCGCTTACCACTCGTCTGAGCAATACCAGAACGAGATCAAAAAGCAGACCATCGGGCAAATCGGAGGCGCTGTGCTTTCCGCCGCTGGCATGGGGG
Organism: uncultured Prevotellaceae bacterium; assembly: GCA_946540735.1. GTDB lineage: Bacteria > Bacteroidota > Bacteroidia > Bacteroidales > Bacteroidaceae > Prevotella. Next base: position 10,368 of record CAMNIN010000013.1, read on the forward strand.
TCAATACGGCCAATACCATCTCACAACTCTATGGACTGGGGTCGCAGATGGCTACGCTGAAATACTCACGCGGACATGAGACGGAGGCTGACCATATCGGACTGATCTTCGCGGCCATGGCCGGATATGACCCCAACGAGGCTGTCACCTTCTGGCAGAGAATGGCGCAGTCGGGCGGCAGCGGCACACCCACCTGGTTGAGCACGCACCCCTCCGACGCACAGCGCATCGCCAACATCAACAAGCTGCTGCCTGAGGCCATGAAATACTATAACGCTGCAAAAGGGAACACTACCACTACCACGACAAAGAAAAAAACGACCAAATCCACGGCCAAGACGCCCAAGACATCAGGCACTTTCCGTGTGAAATAAAATCCTTGCGCTATGATCGATTTCCTGACACAAAACGTTTGGCTGATCTGGATCCTCGTATCCGTACTGCTATTGATCCTTGAACTGTTCTCGGGCGACTTGTTCATCCTGTGCTTCTCCATCGGTGCTCTCGCTTCCTCTTTCACCGCCGCTCTCGGAATGGGTGTCATACCACAACTCATCTCCATGGCCATCTGCTCACTGCTGAGTATCTATTTCATCCGCCCCGTCGCCTTGCGCTACCTGCATCGGAATGACGAGAACAGGGTGAGCAACGCCGATGCCATCATCGGACGTATCGGACGGGTGTCGGCCGAGATCGAGGCTGGCGGCTTCGGACGTGTGGCCATCGACGGCGACGACTGGAAAGCACAGACTGCCGACGGCAGCGGAGTGGAAAAAGACGCCAGGGTGAAGGTTGTCGGACGAGAGAGCATCATCATCACCGTAGAGAAAATTTGAAGTAACTTAAACATTCCAAAACATGTCAACAACCATAACCGTTCTTATCGCCATCCTCGTGCTGGTCTTCGTACTGGCCAAGAAGACTCTGGTGATCATCCCTCAGTCGGAAACCAAGATCATCGAGAGACTGGGAAAATACCATGCCACACTGCAACCGGGTATCAACATCATCATCCCCTTCATCGACAATGCCAAGAGCATCATCACGCTCAACAGAGGCAGATACGCCTACTCCAACAGCATCGACTTGAGAGAGCAGGTGTATGACTTCGACAAGCAGAACGTCATCACCAAGGATAATATCCAGATGCAGATCAATGCCCTGCTCTATTTCCAGATCGTGGACCCGTTCAAGGCTGTGTATGAGATCAGCAACCTGCCCAACGCCATTGAGAAACTTACGCAGACAACACTGCGTAACATCATCGGTGAGATGGAACTCGACCAGACGCTCACCTCCAGAGATACGGTGAACACCAAACTGCGGGCCGTGCTGGATGACGCCACCAACAAATGGGGCATCAAGGTCAACCGTGTCGAACTCCAGGATATCACTCCGCCACAAAGCGTGCTCCAGGCCATGGAGAAGCAGATGCAGGCCGAACGCAACAAGCGTGCTGTCATCCTCACCAGCGAGGGCGAGAAACAATCGCAGATCCTGCAGTCAGAGGGTGACAAGGCTGCCACCATCAACAGGGCTGAGGCTATGAAACAGCAGGCTATCCTCGAAGCAGAGGGTGTGGCGCAAGCCCGTATCCGCAAGGCAGAGGCAGAGGCCATCGCCATCAAGAAAATCACCGAGGCTGTGGGCGACTCCACCAACCCTGCCAATTACCTCCTTGCCCAGAAGTATATCCAGATGATGGAGGAACTGGCCAGCGGTCAAGAGTCGAAGACGGTGTACCTGCCCTACGAGGCAACCAATCTCCTCGGCAGTCTTGGGGGAATCAAAGATCTGTTTAAACAATAATCGCTCACCGACATGAAAATATGTATTGTGGCGGGTGCGCGGCCCAATTTCATCAAGGTGGCTCCGATCATGGCGGCCATCGACAAGGCTCGTGCCCAGGGACGTGACGTGGAATGCCGGCTGGTCTATGCGGGTATCGGTGCTGACAGCACCCTCGAGCAGTCGCTTTTCGACGACTTGCAGATGAGACGGCCCGACGTGTTCCTTGGCGTCGACTGCGTCAGTCTCAACGAACTGACAGGACGTGTGATGGGGGAGTTTGAGAAATATCTGGAGACCAATCCCACCGATGTGGTCATCGTGGTTGATGACCTGGCTTCGACCATGGCGGCTGCCATCGTCACCAAGAAACAGGGTATACGGCTGGCTCATCTCGTGGCTGGCACGCGGTCGTTCGACATCAATATGCCAAAGGAAATCAACCGGTTGGTGATTGATGGCCTCTCCGACCTGCTGTTCACGGCTGGCGAGGGGGCAAGCCACACTGTCACGAGAGAAGGGGTGCAACGGTCGCAGATCTATCAGGTGGGAAATATCCTGATGGACACGCTGCGGGCCAATTACGCCCGGTTCCGCCGTCCGGAACTGATGGATAAATGGCAACTCGCCGATCAAGAGTACCTCGTCTTCACGCTGAACAGGAAAAAACTCATCGGCGACCGTGAGAATTTGCGCCTGATGCTCAAAGCCCTCCTCGAGGCTGCTGGCTCCACCCCGATCGTGGCTCCGTTGAGAGGGGCGGCAAGAGAGACCGTGGAGTCTTTGCTGGCCACCATCAACCTGCCGCTTGACTCGGTGCATGTGTGCGACCCGATGGGTTATCTGGAGTTTGGCTACCTCACGGCTCATGCCAAGGGCATCGTGACCGACTCGGGCAATGTGGCGGAGGAGGCTACATTCAACGGGGTTCCTTGTGCCACGCTCAACAGTTACACAGAACATATCGAGACGGTGCGCCAGGGATCGAATGTCCTCGTGGGCGAAGATCCGCAATGCCTGCGTGAGACCGTGACCGATATGGTGGCCGGACAATGGAAGAAATGCAGCATCCCCGACCGTTGGGATGGACGGTCGGCCGAGCGTATCGTACAGATCTTGCTGTCGTGAGTAGAAGGACGGGGGTCAGATGACGATTTCCATCACACCTCCAAACGCTACGAGATGACGGAAAGCATCCGCTTCATCATACATGCCGGCATAAAGACCGGCACTGACCAGCACACCGCCATGGGCGAATACCGCCACATGGCGGTGTGCTTTTGTGCGCAGCTCATCCAGGAAACTGGAGACGCGGCTGTAGAGCATGGGGAAACTCTCGCCGCCAGTGGCTGGCAGGTGCATGTAGTCGTCATACCAGCGTTGCAGGGCCTCGTCGCGGATCTCATCATAGCGCTGCATTTCCCATTCTCCCATGTTCATCTCCTTCAGACGGTCGTCGATCACCGCATCAGGAAAACCGCAATAGGCGGCCAGCATCCGGGCTCTTGTCAGCGGGGAGGTGTATGCCTGGTCGAACACTTTTCCTGCAAGCAACTGCCGGGTGGCGTGGGCTTCGGCTTCAAAGGTGGATGCAACGGGGACGTCGCTCCATCCATAGCAGGTGCCTTTGGGCACCGCTACGCTGGTGTGGCGGATCAGGGTTACTCTCATTGGCAAACGATGTAATAATGGTTCAAAGCGCAGGCTGTGAGGTAGACACTCAGTTCGACCAACAAGAACAAGGCTCCGCAACAGTCGCCTGTATAGCCGCGCAGGGTGCGCAAGATTTTCAGGTAGAGGAAATACATCACAAGGCAGGGAATAAACATCAGCAGTTCCCAGCGGTAGAGCAATCCGGGTGCCCAGAACACCAGAGGCAGGATCGGCAGCAGACCCTGCAGGGCCAGGAAAATGCTGCTGGCCATGCTGATGGGCCGGTAGACGACCCGAGCCTTGGCTTCTTCTTCCTTGCGGGCATAGGGCATCATCTGTATCAGTTGGCTCGACAGCATCTTGGCGAAAGGATCGGCTGCCAGGATGAGCAATGCTGCATCAAGGCGAGGCAGGTTGGATAGACTGCCGAAGAGCAGGGCAAAATAGACGATTAGACCGAGTACGCCGTAGGTGCCGATGCGGGAGTCTTTCATGATGTCGAGCACGCGTTGCCTGTCATTCCCGCCACCTCCGAAACCGTCGCAGAAATCTGCCAGACCGTCCTCATGCAGGCCGCCTGTCACCAGAAGGCGCACCAGGATGGCCAGGATCACGGCCACCGGATAGGGGAAAACCATGCTCCCGAAATAAAGCGTGGCGGCCATGACTCCTCCTGTCAACCAGCCGGCTAAAGGCCAGAACTCCACAACGGCGCGGTAGCTCTCCTGGGGTGGTTGGTAGATGCGCCAGAATGGCAAGCGGGTGAAAAAGATCAGCGCAGCCCAGGCGTTCTGATACCATTTAGAAGTATTTAGTGATATTCGCATTTTCAAAATTGTTCATTTCATTGATCATCCTGACAGCACTTTCCAGGATGGGATAGGCACAGAGTGCTCCTGTGCCCTCGCCCAGACAGAGGTCGAGCTGCAGGATCGGACGGACACCCAGGTGTGAGATGAGAAGACGGTGACCTGGTTCGCTGCCGCAGTGACCGAAGACGGCATAGTCGAGCACTTGGGGATAGAGGGCTGAGGCTCCGAGCATGCAGGCCGACATGATGAAACCGTCGACCAGAATGATCATGCGCTTCTCGGCAGCACGCAGCATCGCACCGATGGCTCCCACCATCTCGAATCCACCGAAATAGCGGAGCAGGAAAGGCACGTCTTCTTTCCCGTATACCGACAGAAAGTGGTCTTGAGCTTGCTTGAGGAGTTCGTATTTGCGGCGGACACCATCCCGGTCGAGACCCGAACCGGCGCCCACACAGATGTCGAGGGGCGTATTGCAGAGCACGCTGACCCAGATGCTGGAGGGTGAGGTGTTGGCAATACCCATCTCGCCGATGCAGATGACATTGCAGCCTTCGGAGTGGCACTGGTCGACCAGTTCGGCTCCAGTGGCAAGGGCTTGCTCGAACTGTTCCTCGCTCATGGCCGGACCTTCCATGAAGTCTTTGGTGCCCCAGTCTATCTTGTGATTGAGGATGCCGGGGCAGGCCGTGAGATCATGGTCGACACCCATGTCGATGATTCTCAGGTCGAAATGATGCTGACGGCAGAACATGTTGACTCCACCACCGCCCTTGCTGAAATTGATCATCTGCTGCCAGGTCACCTCGCGGGGTGATTTGCTCACCCCATGGCGCTCGATGCCATGATCACCGCCCATCAGCAGATGGCAGGGATGGATGAGGGTAGGGCAGAGCGTGCGCTGGATCAGACAGGTCTGGCGGGCAAGTGCTTCCAAAAAACCAAGGGAGCCCTTGGGCTTGTTAAGGTTGTCAATCTTGTGGTTGATGGCCTCGACCATGCCGTGGTCGAGGCTTTCGATATGGTATTCTCTCATGACTTAACTTTTGATGATGACAGGGATTCCACTGACCATGAGCACCACCTCGTCGGCCTGTGACGCCACATACTGGTTCATCCATCCTTCAAGGTCGGTGAAACGGCGCTGAAGGGCATTGACACTAACACCACCCCATCCGATTTCGTTGGTGACGAAGATGAATGTGGCGTCTTGGGTGGTCAGACGGTCAAACTCCGCCTTTACCTCTGCCAGGACCAGCTCGACATCGGGTAGGGTGTCGTCACCCGATGAGGCTCCATAGAAGTAGTTGGTACACCACAGCGTGATACAGTCGACGAGCACCACGCTGTGGGTGAAGTCGTGACGGCTCAGGTACTTCTCTTCCTCGATGTTGGTCCATTGACGCCCGCGCCGTGCTTGATGGAGCTCGACACGGTGGCGGAATTCCTCATCCCACACATGTGCGGTGGCTAAGTAGACGGGATGGTCGCTGAGTTTGAGGGCGAGCTGTTCGGCGTAGGCGCTCTTGCCCGACCGTTGCCCGCCTGTGATCATGATTATTTTGGTCATCAGGCCAAAAGTACACATTATTTTTACTAATCCATGACTTTTGGGCTGAAAAATTACTCAAAACATGTTCTATAACATAAAAAGGGGTGCCTTCCTTGGTCGTGTCGTTTTTTTTTTATTATTTTGCAAAAGATATCCGTGATCACCAATTCACCCCGGGAAAATTTTTCAATTATGTTCAGGAAAATCGGTTTATGGTTTGCCGCTGCGGCAATGACGGTGTCAGCCTCCGCTCAGACTTTGGAACGGAGCCAGACATTCGATAACATGTATGTCGGCATCAATGGAGGCGTGGCGGCAAAAGCCACAGGAAACAAATGGCTCGACAACCTCAATCCGCATTTCGGAATGCGGATCGGACGATGGTTCACACCGGTTTTCGGTCTCGCGGCCGACGGGACGGCTTATTTGTCCAATAAGCCTTATCTCTCCACGGCAACGGCTATCCGTGCCACCAATGTGTCGCTGTTGGGAACCGTGAATTTCACCAACTGGTTTGGTGGCTATAAAGGTGCGCCACGTACCGTCGAGGTGGTGGGACTCTACGGCATCGGATGGGGGCATTTGTTCCGCAACTCCAGCAAATTGTATCCGCAACGTGCAGAAGTATACGTCAATAACAAGAATGGTGCCGTGGCCTATCAGCCCGCCAACAAATGGACCTCTAAGGCCGCCATCGACCTGGCCTTCAATTTCGGACGCCAGAAGCAGTGGCAGTTCTATATCGAACCGTCAGTCACGTGGGTCTTCCTGGGCACCGACCGGCAACCTGTCGCTCAGAAAACGCACGGCCTGTCGTTCAGCGACCAGCAACCGCGCTATACACTCAACAACATGGCCGTGCAGGTCAGTGGGGGATTTATTTATCATCTCCCTAACTCCAACGGCACCCATCACTTCAAACTGGCAGGTCCCGACATGAGTGAGATCAACCGGCTCAATGGCGTGATCAACCAGTTGCGCGACGACCTGGCCCGGAAACCCAAGGAGAGAGAAGTGGTCAAGGAGGTGATCAAAGAGGTGGTGAAGGAAGTGCAGGTGCCTGGAAAGGAGGTGAAGGTGGAGAACCTGGTGTTCGTGACTTTCGCACAGGGCAAGTCAGTGCTTGGCAAAGAGGCCATGGCGGCACTCGACATCGTGAAGCCCGGCTCTCATGTGCAGGTTGTGGGCACAGCCTCGCCCGAGGGTAATCCAGAGGCCAATCAGAAACTCTCACAGGCTCGCGCTGATGCCGTGGCGGCTTATCTCACAGAGCGCGGAGTGGTGGTCGACGAGGCCACCGGACAAGGAGTGCAAGGCACAACATCCAACCGCCTGGCCATAGTTTATGTGAAATAACGACAACTTTTTTATGGATCAGCAACAGATAACGGTGGAAGAGAACAGCGCCGGAAAAGAGGAAATGGTGCTGCGCACCGAGGGACTCGTCAAGAGATACGGCAAACGAACGGTGGTCAACGATGTCTCTATCAATGTCAGGCAAGGGGAGATCGTGGGATTGCTTGGCCCTAACGGGGCGGGCAAGACGACTTCTTTCTACATGACGACAGGACTCGTTGTGCCTAATGCCGGACATATCTTCCTCAACGACAAGGACATCACGCAGTTTCCCGTCTACAAAAGGGCACGGGCGGGTATCGGATACCTGCCCCAGGAGGCCAGTGTCTTCCGCAAAATGAGTGTCGAGGACAATATCCTCTCCGTGCTGGAGATGACCAAACTCACACGGCAGGAGAGACAGGAGAAACTCGAGAGCCTCATCAGTGAGTTCCGCCTCAACAAAGTGCGGAAAAACAAAGGTGACCAACTCTCTGGAGGTGAGCGGCGCAGGACTGAGATCGCACGCTGCCTCGCCATCGATCCCAAGTTCATCATGCTCGATGAACCCTTCGCCGGTGTCGACCCCATCGCCGTGGAAGACATCCAGCATATCGTGTGGCGGCTCAAATACCGCAACATCGGCATCCTGATCACCGACCATAACGTGCAGGAGACACTGACCATCACCGACAGGGCTTACCTGCTCTTTGAGGGCCGGATCCTCTTCCAGGGAAGGCCAGAGGAGTTGGCCGAGAACAAGATCGTCAGGGAGAAATACCTCAGCAATAGTTTTGTGCTCCGAAAGAAGGATTTCCAGATGCTCGACGAGGAGCGCCGGGCTAGAGAGGCGGCCGAAAGTTAGGGAAAAAACATTTTTTTCGCCTTTTTATTAGGTAGTTAGGTGAATTATCCGTAATTTTGCAACCCAATTCCAATTTTCCCCTCCAGGAACACAATAAAAATCAACAATACAAGATTAAAAGATGAAAATTTCATTCGACAACGCCGACAAAGTCAATGGACTGATGACATTGACCGTTGAGGCTGAAGATTACAAAGAGAAGGTAGAAAAAAAACTGAAGGAGTATCGTAAAAAAGCCAATGTGCCGGGATTCAGACCGGGCATGGTGCCTATGGGACTGATCAAGCGCCAGTATGGCACTGCCGTCAAGGTGGATATCATCAACCAAATCCTCGGACAGGAAATCTACAAATATGTCAATGACAATAAAATCAAGATGCTCGGTGAACCGATGCCTTCTGAGAAACAGGTGCCCCAAGACCTGGAAGGTGACGGTCCTTTCGAGTTCATCTTCGATATCGCCGTGGCTCCTGACTTCACCATCACCCTTTCCGACAAGGACAAGGTGACCTATTATGACATCAAGGCCGATGACCAGTTGGTTGACTCCCAGATCGACATGCTGGCCAGCCGTAGCGGGCATTACGAGAAAGTGGAGGACTATGATGAGAGCCAGCGCGACATGCTCAAGGGCGACCTCCGTCAGCTCGATGCCGACGGCAATACGCTTGAGGGTGGAATCACCGTGGCCGACGCCGTGCTCATGCCACAATATATTAAGGTGGAAGATCAGAAAAAACTCTTCGACGGCGCTCATCTGGGCGATATCATCACCTTCAATCCCAAGAAGGCTTATCCTGAGAGTGATGCCGAGGTGGCTGCTCTGCTGAAGCTGAAGAAAGAGGAGGTGGCTGACCTGACTTCTGATTTCAGCTACCAGATCACCGAGATCTCTCGTTTCGTGAAGTCAGAGATCAATCAGGCCCTGTTTGACCAGGTCTATGGTGAGGGAGTCGTCAACAGCGAGGAGGAGTTCCGCTCCAAGGTCAGAGAGAATATCAAAGGACAGCTGCAAGCCGAAGCCGACTTCCAGTTCCTGACAGATGTGCGTAAGTATACTGAGGAGAAAGTGGGTGAGCTCACCTTCCCTGAGGAACTGCTCAAGCGCGTGATGAAGAACAACAACAAGGACAAGGACGAGAAATTCGTCGACGAGCATTTCGACGCCAGCATCAAGGAACTGAAATGGCACTTGATCAAGGAGCAACTGGTGGCTGCCACAGAGGTGAAAATCGATGATGAAGAGGTGAAAGCCACTGCCAAGGAACTGGCAAGAGCCCAGTTCGCACAGTATGGCATGAATGATGTGCCCGACGATTATCTGGACAACTATGCTCAGGATATCCTCAAGAACAGAGAGCAGATCGATGGTATCGTCGACCGTACCATTGACCGCAAACTCACCGTCGCCCTGAAAAACGTCGTCAAACTCGATGTCAAAGAGGTGACTCTTGAGGAATTCCGCAAGGCAGGAAAAGAATAAACGCCCTTTTTTCGAAAAAAAACAGGTTTTTATAGTCAGGTTATCGACTTTTTTCGTATCTTTGTTGCTAAGAACAAAAGAAAAAAGTCGATAACCTTTTATTTATGGTCTGATTTTTGCATGAACGGTGGAGTGGGCAGAGGTGCCAAGGCTCCCAGTACCCATGTAAGTATAACCATCTTATTTATTCAAAATGAACGATTTCAGAAAATTCGCTACCAAGCATTTGGGTCTCAATGGTATGGTGCTTGATGATGTCATCAGTACGCAGGCCAATTATCTCAATCCCTATATTCTTGAGGAAAGACAACTCAATGTCACGCAGATGGATGTGTTCTCACGACTCATGATGGACCGCATCATCTTCCTCGGAACACCCATCGACGACTATACGGCCAATACACTCCAGGCACAGTTGCTCTACCTCGATTCCGTCGACAGCGGCAAAGACATCTCTGTCTATATCAACTCCCCGGGCGGCAGCGTCACGGCAGGACTCGGCATCTACGACACCATGCAGTTTATCTCGAGCGATGTGGCGACAATCTGCACCGGTATGGCAGCATCCATGGCTGCTGTGCTGCTCGTGGCAGGCGCTGAAGGCAAAAGGGCCGCTCTCACACACAGCCGCGTGATGATCCACCAGCCTCTCGGAGGAGTGCAGGGACAGGCTTCCGACATCGAGATCGAAGCCCGGGAAATCCAGAAATACAAGAAGGAACTTTACACGATCATCTCCGAGCACTCCAAGACTCCCTTCGACAAAGTGTGGGCCGACTCCGACCGCAACTATTGGATGACGGCACAGGAGGCACAGGAGTATGGCATGATCGACAATATCCTTAAGCGCAAGAAATAGGAAATGAAAAAATGTAGCTTCTGCGGCAGCAGCGAGAAGAATGTCAAACTCCTGATCACAGGAATCGATGGGTATATCTGCGAGAATTGCGCCATGCAGGCCTATGAGATCGTGCAGACCTCCGGCGTGATGACAAAAGACTCTCCTTTCAATACCAAACTTGACTTGGCCAAATTGCCGAAGCCGCGGCAGATCAAGGAATATCTCGACCAATACGTCATCGGACAGGATGAGGCCAAGCGCTATCTGGCAGTTTCGGTTTACAACCACTACAAGCGCTTGAACCAGCCGGCTGACAATGACGGCGTGGAAATCGAGAAAAGCAATATCATCATGGTGGGTAGCACGGGAACGGGGAAAACACTCCTCGCCCGTACCATCGCCAAGATGCTCAATGTGCCTTTCACCATCGTCGATGCCACCGTCTTTACCGAGGCCGGCTATGTCGGCGAGGACGTGGAAAGCATCCTCTCAAGACTGTTGCAGGTGGCTGACTATAATGTGGAGGCCGCTCAGAAAGGCATCGTCTTCATCGACGAGATCGATAAGATCGCAAGGAAAAGCGACAACCCCTCCATCACGCGTGATGTCAGCGGTGAGGGCGTGCAGCAAGGACTGCTCAAACTCCTTGAGGGTACCATGGTGAACGTGCCGCCCCAGGGTGGCAGGAAGCATCCCGACCAGAAGTATATACAGGTCGACACGCGCAACATCCTTTTCATCTGCGGCGGTGCTTTCGATGGCATCGAGCGGAAAATCGCCCAGCGTATGAATACCCACGTGGTGGGTTACAACTCCGTGCAGAATGTGCGGAATATCGACAAGGAGGAACTGATGAAGTATGTGCTGCCACAGGACCTCAAGTCTTTCGGACTGATCCCTGAGATCATCGGACGACTCCCTGTGCTCACATATCTCAACTCTCTCGACAGGAATGCCTTGCGCAAAATCCTGGTAGAGCCTAAGAACTCCATCGTGAAACAGTATGAGAAGCTATTCGCGATGGATGGCATCAAACTCACCTTCTCTGAGGAAGCTCTCGAGTTCATTGTCGATAAGGCCATCGAATACAAACTCGGGGCGCGCGGACTGCGCTCCATCGTTGAGAGCGTGATGATGGATGCCATGTTTGACATGCCGTCCAAGAAGGCAAAGACCTTTGAGGTCACACTCGATTATGCGAAACAACAACTTGACAAAGCACACATAGAGGGCCAGGGATGAAAAGGGAAATCGGGCGGTATGATGGCTGCCGCCCCCCAGCTGGCTCTGAATAAGAAATGAAAAATCACATGCCTAAAGACGTTAACCTCATCCAACAGCTGAAACGCTATTTCGGCTTTGACAATTTCAAAGGCGACCAAGAAGCAATCATCCGTAATGTACTTGCGGGAAACGATACCTTTGTGCTCATGCCCACAGGAGGGGGCAAGTCGTTGTGCTATCAGCTGCCCTCGCTCATCATGGAGGGTACGGCGATCGTCATCTCTCCACTGATCGCACTGATGAAGAACCAGGTGGATGTCATCAATGGGATGAGTGAGGGAGAGGGGGTGGCCCATTATCTCAACTCTTCACTCAACAAGGCTGCCATCGACCAGGTGAAGGCGGATATTCTGGAGGGTAAGACAAAATTGCTTTATGTCGCGCCAGAATCCCTGAACAAAGAGGACAACGTCGAGTTTCTCAAAACGGTCAAGATCTCGTTCTATGCCATCGACGAGGCTCACTGCATCTCGGAGTGGGGACATGATTTCCGGCCTGAATACAGGAACATACGGCCCACCATACAGAAAATCGGCAATGCGCCGGTGATCGCTCTCACGGCTACTGCCACCGACAAGGTGAGGACGGACATCAAAAAAAACCTTGGCATCCTGGATGCACAGGAGTTCAAAAGCTCCTTCAACCGCCCCAACCTCTATTATGAGGTGAGACCCAAGACCAATGAGATCAACAAGATGATCATCCGCTTCATCAAGCAGAATGCTGGAAAGAGTGGTATCGTCTACTGCCTGTCGAGGAAAAAAGTGGAGGAGTTGGCCGCCGACCTCTGTGCCAATGATATCAAGGCTGCTGCTTATCATGCCGGACTGGAGTCGGCCAAACGGTCGGAGACCCAGGATGACTTCCTCATGGAGAAAATAGATATCATCGTCGCTACCATTGCTTTCGGCATGGGTATCGATAAGCCTGATGTGCGGTTCGTCATCCATTATGATATTCCCAAGAGCCTTGAGGGTTACTATCAGGAGACAGGCCGCGCCGGACGCGACGGAGGAGAGGGCAAATGCATTGCTTTCTACTCCTACAAGGACTTGCAGAAACTCGAGAAGTTCATGGAGGGCAAACCCGTGGCAGAACAGGATATCGGCAGACAACTGCTTAAGGAGACTGCCGCCTATGCGGAGTCGTCGATCTGCCGCAGGAAGATGCTGCTCCACTATTTCGGTGAGGAATACGGTCGTGAGAACTGCGGCAACTGTGACAACTGCCTGCATCCCAAGACAAAGGTGGAAGGCAGGGACCAACTGGTCATCGTCCTCAATGCTATATTGGCGGTGAAAGAGAATTTCAGGGCGGAATACATCATTGATTTCGTCAAAGGTGTTGCCACAGAGGACATCATTTCGCACAAACACGACCAACTGGAGGAATTCGGATCCGGAGAGGATGAGAACGAGAAACTGTGGAACCCTGTCATCCGACAGGCACTGATCGATGGACTCCTGAGAAAAGACGTGGAGAACTATGGTTTGCTGAAACTCACCTCGGCCGGGAAGCGGTTCCTGAAAAAACCGACCTCCTTCATGATCGTCGAGGACACGGAGTTCAAGGATGAGTATGACGAGGAGACCAGTGAGGGCGGTGGCGCTCTCGACCAGGAACTCTACATGATGCTCAGGGACCTGAGGAAGAAAATGTCAAGAAAACTCAATGTGCCTCCTTACGTCATTTTCCAGGACCCCTCGCTCGAGCAAATGGCTACCATGTATCCCATCACTCAGCAGGAACTGCTCAATATCCAGGGCGTGGGCACCGGGAAGGCCAAACGATACGGACAGGAGTTCTGCGATTTGATCAGACGGCACTGTGAGGAAAACGAGATCGAGCGGCCTGAGGAACTCAGGGTGCGCACCGTGGCGAAGAAATCCATTCTGAAGGTGAAAATCATCCAAGGCATCGACAGAAAAATCGACCTGGAAGAGGTGGCCAAGTCACAAGGACTCGACTTCGACGAACTGCTCACCGAGATAGAAGCCATCGTATACAGCGGTACTCGTCTGAACATCGATTATTACATCGACGACGTGATGGATGAGGATCACGTCGATGATATCTATGACTATTTCCAGGAGAGTGACACCGATGACCTGGAAACAGCCATGGAGGAACTTGGCGACGACTACTCCGAGGAGGATATCCGGTTGGTGAGAGTGAAATTCATGTCGGAAATGGCCAACTGATACATCCCACACATCAAGCCCATTGACAGAGGAATGCACGTTAAATCGTATTAATTCAATAAGAAAAAACGTCATTCCTCTCAATATGTGGATTTTTATTGCTAATTTTGCACGCAATAAATTCTAGAATTATGTCATCATTTGTTGCAGACAAGATTGTCATGGACGGACTGACATTCGACGACGTCCTGCTTATCCCAGCTTATTCAGAGGTCCTGCCCCGGACCGTAGAGTTGAAAACCATGTTCTCTCGTAACATCGAGTTGAACATTCCCTTCGTTACCGCCGCAATGGATACTGTCACGGAGTCGGAAATGGCTATTGCCATCGCACGTGAGGGTGGTATCGGTGTGATCCACAAGAACATGTCGATCGATGAACAGGCCCGCCAGGTGGCGATCGTCAAGAGAGCCGAGAATGGCATGATCTATGACCCTGTCACCATCCGCAAGGGAAAGACGGTGAAGGATGCGCTCAATATGATGGCTGAATACCATATCGGAGGCATTCCTGTGGTCGATGACAACAACTTGCTTGTGGGTATCGTCACCAATAGAGATCTCCGTTTCGAGCGTCACCTCGACAAGGTCATCGACGAGGTCATGACCAAGGAAAACCTCGTCACCACCAACCAGCAGACAGATCTCGCTGCCGCTGCACAGATCTTGCAGGAAAACAAAATTGAGAAACTGCCCGTGGTCGACAAAAACGGACACCTCGTCGGATTGATCACCTATAAGGACATCACCAAGGCCAAGGATAAACCGATGGCCTGCAAAGACGACAAAGGACGACTCAGAGTGGCTGCCGGTGTGGGGGTCACCAACGATACGCTCGACCGCGTGGAGGCCCTCGTCAATGCCGGCGCTGATGCAATCGTCATCGATACGGCGCACGGTCACTCCAGATCGGTCATCGAGAAACTCGTCGAGGCCAAGGCTGCCTTCCCCGATGTCGACATGGTGGTGGGCAATGTGGCTACCGGCGCCGCTGCACGCATGCTGGTCGACAATGGCGCTGATGCCGTGAAAGTGGGTATCGGACCGGGCTCTATCTGCACAACCAGGGTCGTAGCAGGCGTCGGCGTCCCGCAGTTGAGCGCTGTATATGATGTCTATTCCGCCCTGAAGGGCACTGGCGTGCCTCTGATCGCCGACGGCGGACTGCGCTATTCCGGCGATGTCGTCAAGGCTATTGCCGCTGGTGGCAGTTCGGTGATGATCGGATCACTTGTGGCCGGTACCGAGGAAAGTCCTGGCGACACCATCATCTTCAATGGAAGGAAATTCAAGAGCTATCGCGGCATGGGATCCCTCGAGGCCATGGAGAACGGTTCCAAAGACCGCTATTTCCAGTCGGGCACCAAGGAGGTCAAGAAACTGGTGCCGGAGGGCATCGCAGGACGTGTGCCTTACAAAGGTACGGTGCAGGAGGTGATCTACCAGCTCACCGGTGGTCTGCGCTCTGGCATGGGATATTGCGGAGCTGCCAATATCGAGCGTCTGCATGATGCCAAGTTCACGCGCATCACCAATGCCGGCGTCATGGAGAGCCACCCGCATGATATCACTATCACCAGTGAGGCTCCCAACTACTCGAGACCAGAATAATTTTTCATGATAAAGCTATGAGAATAAAGACGTTAATCGCTATGTTGGTCATGGGCACTACGGCCTTCGCCCAAAGTGATCCCGTCGTCATGACAATCAATGGGACACCCGTGACCCGCTCGGAGTTTGAGTATTCATATAATAAGAACAATTCTGAGGGTGTCATCGACAAGAAGACTGTCGATGAGTATGTCGACCTCTTCATCAATTATAAACTGAAAGTGGCTGCTGCCCTCGACGCACATCTCGACACGCTCTCTTCGTTCAAGAGCGAGTTCGCGCAATACCGCGATCAGCAGGTGCGTCCCTCGTTCATCACGGATGAGGATGTGGAGAAAGAAGCTCGTGAAATCTATGACCGCACTCAGCATTATGTTGATTCGCTGGGCGGACTGGCCAATCCCTCACATATCCTGATCACCGTGAGCCAGAAAGCCTCTGAGGCAGAACGTACCAAAGCCAAGAACCGCGCAGACTCCATCTATCAGGCATTGAAGGATGGTGCTGACTTCGCAGAGATGGCACGTAAGTTCTCCGATGACAAGGGCTCGGCGGCGAATGGAGGAAACCTTGACTGGATCCAGCCGGGCCAGACAGTGAAAGAGTTTGAGAAAACAGTCTATTCCCTCGAAAAGGGACAGACGAGCGGTCCGGTGCTCTCGCCTTATGGTTACCATATCATCAAACTCCTCGATAAGAAGAATTTCCTACCCTACGACTCTGTACATGCCGGTATCCTCACTTTCATCGACAGAAGGGGTATCAAGGAAAAAATCATCGACGACAAAATCAATGAGGTGGTGGCCTCTACCAAACAGCCACGTGAGAAACTGATGGAACAAAGGGCTGATGAGTTGTCGAAAAACGACTCCGACCTGGCCAATCTCATCCGGGAGTACCACGACGGTCTGCTGCTCTTCGAGATCAGCAATACCGAGGTGTGGGACAAGGGTGCAAAGGACGAGGCCGGACTCGCTGAGTTCTTCAAGAAAAACAAGAAACGCTATACCTGGGATGCTCCCCGATTCAAAGGCATGGCCTATCATGTGAAAGACAAAGCCGATGTCAAGGCTGTGAAGAAATGTGTCAAGGGACTGGCCTTCGACAAGTGGGCCGACAAACTGCGCACCACTTTCAATGCCGACTCCGTGAAGCGCATCCGTGTCGAGAAGGGCATCTTCAAGAAAGGCGACAACCCGCTTGTCGACCGCAACGTCTTCAAGGTGAAGGACGCCAAAGTGACCGTCAACAACGACTATCCCATCGATGCCACCTTCGGCAAGGTGCTCAAGGCTCCCAAGGAGTATACAGATGTACGCGGTCAAGTGGTCGCCGACTACCAGGATCAGCTGGAGAAGGAATGGGTGGCCAGGTTGCGTGAGAAATACCCTGTGACCGTCAATAAAGAGGTCCTCGCCACGGTCAATAAACACTGACCTCAAGTAACCCTTTTCGCTTATGGACAGAATACGCCTTTTCGCCATCTCATGCCTCCTGATGCCGCTCCTCTGCGTGAATGCGGCAGGGATGGGCTATGCCCCGCTCAATGACTCCATCAAGACGGAGACCGACACCTTGGCAAAAGCCAAGGCAAAAGCACCTGCTTTCGTCGTCAATCCCGCCAGTATCATCGACGAGGTGGTTTGGGTCGTAGGAGATGAGGCAATCCTCAGATCTGACATCGAGGCCATGCGGTTGCAGGCCGAGGCCGAGGGCGTCAGATGGGATGGTGACCCCGACTGCGTCATTCCAGAGCAGCTTGCCGTGCAGAAACTGTTCTTGCATCAGGCTGCTATCGACAGTATTGAGGTGACGGAATCAGAAATCAGCCAAGACATCGACGATCAGATCAATTACTGGATACAGTTGGCCGACGGTTCCCGGGAAAAATTAGAGGAATACCGCAAACAGACCATCTCGCAGATGAAACAGCAGATGCACGACGATTTCAAGAACAGGGGACTCGTGCAGAAGATGAAACAGCAGTTGGTCAAGGATGTGACAGTCTCACCTGCTGAGGTGAGAAGATTCTTCGAGAAACTGCCCGAAGACAGCATCCCTCTTGTTCCTACCATGGTGGAGGTGCAGATCATCACACGACAGCCGAGAGTATCTATCGAGGAGGTCAACAGGGTGAAAAACGCTTTGCGTGAATACACCGACCGTGTCAATAAAGGGGAGACGACCTTCGCTACCATGGCACGCCTCTATTCCGAGGATGTCAACTCTGCCAGACAAGGCGGTGAGATCGGTTATACACCCAAGGCGGTGCTCGACCCGAATTTCGCCAATGTGGCTTTCAACCTCACTGATCCCAACAAGATTTCCAAAATCGTGGAGTCGGAGTTTGGTTACCACATCATCCAGCTGATCGACAAACGGGGCGAACGTATCAACGTGCGCCATATCCTCCTCAAGCCCACCGTCTCGCAGGATGCCCTGGATAAAGCTTCCGCACAGCTCGACTCCATCGCCAACGATATCCGGGAGAAAAAATACACTTTCGACGAGGCGGCCACCTATGTCTCTGATGACAAGGACACACGCAGCAACCATGGATTGATGGCCAACCTCACCGAGGACAGAATGCGTACGTCGAAATTCCGTATGCAGGATTTGCCCACAGAAGTGGCCAGAGCCGTGGAGAAACTGCAGGTGGGTGAGATTTCAAAGCCGTTTGAGATGATCAACAGCAGAGGAAAGAAAGTCTGTGCCATCATTAAACTCAAAAGCAGGGTCGAGAGCCACCGGGCTACCATCACCGAGGATTTCCAGACCATGAAGGATGTGGTGCTGGCCAAACGGCGTGAACAGACCCTCAACGACTGGACGGCCCAGAAAATCAAAACCACTTACGTGAGAATCAACGACAGATACAAGGATTGTCAATTCCAATATCAGGGTTGGGTGAAATGACATCAAGGGTTTTCCCATATCTCTATTCAGGCAGGCATGGCATCATCATGGTAGTGATGTTGTGCCTGTTTGGCCTATGTGTGCCTCAGGACGCTATGGCTCAGAGAAAGAAAGGACGGCCTGGCGATGAGCGTATCTATCTTGACCACGCCGACTCCCTTTACTTTGATGACTATAAGAAACGTGACACCCAGATCGTCAGAGGACATGTCAAGTTCCGTCATCAGGGAGCGACTCTCTATTGCGACAGTGCCTACTTCAAACAGCAGGAGAACACATTCCATGCCTTCGGACATGTGAGGATGACGCAGGGCGACACGCTCGAGATCAGGTGCGACACGGCTTTCTATGACGGTAGAAACGATGTGGAGATGGTGCATGCACAGCACAATGTCATTGTCATCCACCGCAAGACTTCCGAACTGCATACTGATAACCTCATTCTCGACCGTAAATTCGATATCGTCTACTATGACGATGGCGGTAATTATTCCGACAGGGTGAAGGGTGTGACCCTGAGTAGCGACTGGGGAAAATACAACCTCAGCACCAAGGAGGCGGAGTTCTTCTATGATGTGACATTGAAGACCAAGTCGCATGTCATCACAACCGACACCTTATTATATTATTCGGGCGAGGAGAAGGCTCACGTGTTGGGGGGCAGGATGGTATACCCTCCACAGGGTGGCACACCGGTTTGGACAAAGTCGAAAATCCATTCCATCAAGGACGGTTATGATGTCGAGACCACCAATTGCTTCTTCTACATGGACAATGACCGCACCGAACTGTTCGACAACTCCACTATTACTTCCGACACAAGAACCATTTCCGGCGACAGCCTTTTCTACGACAGCAACACCAAGGCGAGCAAGGGCTTCGGGAAGGTGAAATATGTGGATGAGAAAAACAAAAACCAACTCACGGCAGAGGCCGTGGAATATGATGAGAACACGGGGAAAGGACTGGCTACCATCAATCCGGTGTTCCTTGATTTCTCGCAGAAAGACACGCTCTACCTGCATGCCGATACCATCAGGATGGAGACATTCTTTATCAATACCGACTCGGTATACCGCAAAGTGCATTGCTACCACAAGGTGAGGATGTTCAGAAACGATGTACAGGCGGTGTGCGACTCGATGGTGATCTGTTCCCGCGACTCCAGTCTCACCATGTATGTCAATCCCATCGTGTGGAATGGAAACAGACAACTCCTCGGCGACAGTATCCGACTCTTGATGAACGACTCCACCATCCGTGAGGCCAACATCATGTCGAAGGCCTTGTCCATCGAGATGGAGCATGACTTGAAAAAACCGGAGAACGTCTACTACAACCAGGTGACCTCCAAAGTCATGAACGCTTATTTCAATGAAGGGAAATTGCGCATGAGTGAGGCCATCGGAAGCGTGCAGACCGTCTATTTCCCCATAGAGGAAAGCGACAGTTCGATCCTCTTCCTGAGTTATATCGAGACCGATACCATGAGGATGTTCCTCACTCCTGAAAGGAAAATGGAGAAAATATGGGCCTCCAAGTCGGAGGGCACGTTATATCCGCTTAACCAGATCCCGCAAGGGAAGAATTTCCTGCCCAATTTCGGGTGGTATGATTATATAAGACCTGTCGACAAAGACGATATCTATTATATCCCCGGCAGGCACGATAAGCAAACGGTTTCCAGCACGGACAACGCACCCTATAGTCTGACTCGACGGATGCGGCAGGTGAGAATAGAAAAACCTGTGCCTGAGAATATTCAATGAAAGGAGCGATATGAGTGATATCATACAGTTGCTGCCCGACTCCGTGGCCAATCAGATCGCGGCGGGCGAGGTGATTCAAAGACCAGCTTCGGTGGTGAAGGAACTGGTGGAGAACGCTCTCGATGCGGGGGCTCACGAGATCAATGTGATGGTGACGGATGCCGGAAAGACGCTGATCCAGGTCAATGACGATGGCAGCGGCATGTCGGCTACCGATGCACGCCTCTCGTTTGAGAGACACGCCACATCGAAAATCCGTCAGGCTGGCGACCTCTTCGACTTGCATACCATGGGGTTCAGGGGCGAGGCCTTGGCCTCTATCGCTGCAGTGGCACAGGTGGAACTCATCACCAGATTGCACGACGACGAGGTGGGTACGCAAATCACGATCCAGGGCTCGCATTTCGTCGGTCAGGAACCCGTGGCTTGCCAGGTCGGAAGCCAGTTCAAAGTGGAGAACCTCTTCTTCAATGTGCCGGCTCGGAGGAAATTCCTGAAATCCAATACGACGGAACTCAACAATATCCTCACTGCTTATGAGCGCATCGTACTGGTCAATCCGGGCGTGGCTTTCTCCCTGCATCATAATGGAGTCGAGATCTCACATCTCCCGGTGGCAGGACTCAGGCAACGTATCATCGATGTCTTTGGCAAAAAAATCAATCAGGAGATCCTGCCGGTGAGTGTCGAGACTTCTATCTGCAAGATCTCTGGATATGTCGGAAAACCTGAGTCGGCGCGGAAAAAGGGGGCGCATCAGTTCTTTTTCGTCAATGGGCGCTTCATGAAGCATGCGTATTTCGCCAAGGCTGTGATGGCTCCTTTCGAGCGGTTGGTGCCGCAGGGGGAGCAGGTGCCGTTCTTCCTCTATTTCGAGGTGGCACCGGCGGATATCGATGTCAATATCCATCCCACCAAGACCGAAATCAAATTCGACAACGAACAGGCTATCTGGCAGATTCTGATGGCAGCGGTGAAAGATGCCGTCGGAAAATTCAATGATATCCCTTCCATTGACTTCGATATTGAGGGGAAACCTGAAATACCGATCTGGGAACAGCACTCTGGGGATGCGGCACCTCCCGCCGTGAAATCCAATCCTCAATACAACCCTTTTAACGACACCCGCAACCGACGGACTGCTCCTCGCACAGACCATTGGGAGGACCTCTATGGCCAGCCCGCCAATACCGAAGTGCAGCAGCCCTCTCTCTTCGATGAGGAGGAGGGGGAGACCGCAGCCGACATCATCGCTGAGAAATCACCTTCTCATTACCAGTATAAAGGCAGATTTGTCATGACAGCCGTGAAATCCGGACTGATGATCATCGATCAGCACCGGGCGCATGTCAGGGTGCTCTTTGAAGAATATACCGAGAAAATGGCGCACCACCGGTGGATGACACAGAAACTGCTCTTCCCGGAAATGATCCGCTTGTCGCCTGCAGATGCGGATGTCATGCGGCAGATCATCGACGAACTCTCCTTGGTGGGTTTCTCTGTTTCCGATCTGGGGGGAGACAGCTTCTCGGTCAATGGGGTGCCTGCTGATATTGACGGCTTCGACACTACTGCGATGCTCAATGGCATCGTGGCGGCTGCCAAAGAGAAAGTGGGGCGTGCGAAAGATGACCTCGACCACGCATTGGCCCTCTCCATGGCACGCAGCGCTGCCATACCCTATGGACAAGTGCTGTCTAATGAGGAAATGGAGAACCTGGTCAATCGGCTCTTCTCTTGCAGCAATGTCAACATGACACCCGATGGAAAGCCCATCCTCTGCATCCTCCAGCAGGAGGAAATAGACCATTTGCTGGGGTAATCGAACCAAAACCCTTTGAAAACTCCCTAAATAAGGGGATTTTTACCTGAAAAATGAAAATTTCTTAAAAAAAAACAATTTCATTTGAAAAAAAATATTATCTTTGCGGCGGAAAATAATGCAAAAGATTAATTCGGATACATTTTTTTGATTCTTTAAAACATAAAAGGTTATGAAAAAACTATTAATGGTGCTGGCATTCGTCAGCGTTTCTTTCTCAGCCATGGCTCAGGATGATCCTACACTGAAATACAGTGTGGCCACGAATTCATTCTGGAGCAACTGGTTTATTCAGGTTGGTGCCCAGTGGAATGCTTGGTATTCTGCTGAGGAGCATGGATCAGGTCTCGACCGCAGTCCGCTGGAGGACTTCCGTTCAAACCCTGGCGCTGCCATCGCTATCGGTAAATGGTTCACACCGGGTCTTGGACTCCGTACCAAACTGATGGGTATCTGGGGCAAGCAGGTTCGTGCCGATGCTCAGAACAATGCCATCGGTAAGGGCAACAAGTTCTGGCTTCTCAATGAGCACATCTTGTTCAACGTGAGCAATATGCTCTGTGGCTACAATCCCGATCGCGTTTGGAATTTCATTCCTTTCGTCGGTGGTGGCGTAGGCCGTTCTATGACTTATAACAGATATGGCATGGACCTCAGCGCAGGTATCCTGAATGAGTTCCGTCTTAGTCGTAAAGTGTTCCTCAACCTCGAGGTGGGATGGAACCGTATCGAGACCGATATCGATGGCTTCAATCCTGTTCTTGATCCCGGAAACCGTGGTTGGGATTCTCACGACAACCTTCTCTATGCTGAGCTGGGTCTGACCTTCAACCTCGGCAAGGGAACATGGGACAAAGTGCCCGATGTCGCTGCTATCAAGGCTCTCCATCAGTCACAGATCGATGCTCTCAACGCTCAGCTTGCTGACGCCAATGCAGAGATCGACCGTCTGAACAACCTCATCAAGAACCACAAGTGCCCCGAGGCTCCGAAAGTTCGCGCTATCGCTCCTCCTGCAACTGTGTACTTCTACTGCGACAAGACCAAGAGCGGTCCTTCTTACTCACGTGACCTCGTCGACGTTCGCGCACTGGCCAAGTATGCTATGGAGCAGGGTGCTGACGTGCTCGTGACCGGTTATGCTGACAGCGCTACAGGTAAGCCTGATCACAACCAGTGGCTGTCTGACGAGCGTGCTAAGACCGTGGTTGAGGAAGTTGTTGGTGTGGGCGTGAGCCGCAGCAAGATCACTGCCGTTGGTAAAGGTGGTGTCGATATCCTCTCACCGTTCGAGCTCAACCGTCGTGCTACAGTTGAGGTCCGTTAATCGAGACTTTACACACAATCATAAAAGAGCGCCTTCCGCAAGGAGGCGCTCTTTTTGATTGTCCCCCTATCAAAAAAAGTAGAGACGTCACATTGTGGCGTCTCCTCATAATCTTTGTAGCTGTCTCTTGTTTTTTCCTAGTTTCCCTAGTCCATTCTAGCTCTAACTAGTTTTCCTAGTCCATTCTAGTTCTAACTAGTTTCCCTAGTCCATTCTAGCTCTAACTAGTTTCCCTAGTTTTCTAGTGCAATCTTGTTATTATGCTCTTACTGGTGATATGTAGCAGTGCAGCCTTTGCTGCGGTCTTTATCACGTCTCTTCCGCTGTTTCTGCCGCGGTCTTTATCACGTTTCTTCCGCTGTTTCTGTCGCGGTCTTTATCACGTTTCTTCCGCTGTTTCTGCCGCAGTCTTTATCACAGTCTCTTCCGCCGTTTCTGCCGCGATCTTTGCCACAGTCTTTGTCGCTGTCTGCCTCTGACTCGTTCTCTTATCCCATTCTGAAACCGATGATTTTCCTGACTTCGTTGAGCGTGGCGGCGGCACTCTCTCGTGCGCGTTCTGCTCCTTGACGGGCGATTCGGTCGAGCAAGTCCTTGTTGGCACTGAATTCAGTGATGCGCTCTCGGATAGGGGCGATGGTGCTGATGAGGTCGGCAGCTATCTGCTTCTTCAGATCTCCATAACGGATAGAACAGTCTTTCCACTTCTCGTCGAAATAGTCGTAGGCTTCCTGGTCGTTACACAGCTGAAGGAAAGAGAATAGGTTCTCGATGATTTCCGGACGCTCGCTGTTGGGCTCCTGGGGTCCAAGGTCTGTAACGGCTTTCATCACCTTCTTGCTGATCACCTTATCCTCATCACGCAGGTAGATGCAGTTGCCTTCGCTCTTGCCCATCTTTCCGCTGCCATCAAGGCCTGGAACTTTCACTGCCTTGTCAGCGAAATAGAAATTCTGTGGCTCGGGAAAAAACTCCACACCGTAGATGTTGTTGAAACGGCGGGCACATTTCCGTGCCATCTCCATGTTCTGCTCCTGGTCTTTCCCTACTGGCACCTTGTGAGCCCTGTGCTGCAGAATGTCGGCAGCCATGAGGGTGGGGTAGGTGAGCAAACCGGCATTCACGTTGTTGGGCTGTTTGCGTGCCTTCTCCTTGAATGTGGTGACTCGTTCCAACTCTCCAAGATACATGTTCATGTTGAAAAAGAGATAAAGCTCAAGCGTCTCTTTCACGTCACTCTGTATGTAAATCGGGGCTTTCTCAGGGTCGATGCCACAGGCAAGATATTCTGCCAGGATGGTGCGGGCACTGCTTTGGATATCGTCGGGCTTGGGGTGGGTCGTCAGACTATGCCAGTCGGCGATAAAAAACATGCACTCGTATTCATCTTGCATTTTCACAAAACTTTTCACCGCACCGAAGTAATTGCCAAGGTGCAGGTTGCCAGTGGGCCTGATGCCACTTACTACTTTTTCCATCTTTTGTAATTCCTTGGTTTAATAGACTGCAAAGGTAGTGTAATTTTTCCTTTTTCTCGCTCCTTTTGTTGGGTTTCGTAAAAAAATCGTCGAAAAGTTTGGTCGAATGCTGATAAATACGTACCTTTGCATCGCTTTTTAACGAAAGGGCGTTTAGCTCAGCTGGTTTAGAGCATCTGCCTTACAAGCAGAGGGTCGGCGGTTCGAATCCGTCAACGCCCACTTTGGGGTGATTCCCTGTGGTTCTTCGGAATTGCAGGGATTTTTTTACCCTTATCAGCCTCTGTAGAAAAGTAGGGCTAGAATTATGATTTTTTATAGATTTTCATTAGCATTTGCCATTTATAAGTCGTATCTTTGTAACCCAATCGCATTGAAATAGAGTAAAGAGAAAAAAGGAAAAGAAAATAGTGTAATGGACAGGCTTGATACTTTGACGGCCATTTCTCCCATCGATGGCCGCTATAGAGGAAAAACAGCACAGTTATCGGGATATTTTTCAGAGTACGCCCTTATTCAATATAGAATACGCGTTGAAATCGAATATTTCATCGCATTGTGTGAATTGCCCTTACCGCAACTCAGGGAATTCGACTCTTCGCTCTTTCCTAAATTGAGAGCGATCTATGAGAATCTCACAGAAGAGGGCGCACAACGTGTGAAGGATATCGAGAAGGTGACCAACCATGACGTGAAGGCCGTGGAATATTATATCAAAGAGAAACTTGATGAAATCGGTGGCTTCGAGCATTTCAAGGAATTCATCCATTTCGGCCTGACTTCTCAGGATATTAACAACACTTCCGTCCCTTTGTCGATCAAGGAAGCATTGGAGAACGTCATGTATCCGCTGCTCGACCAACTCGTGGAGCTGTTGCGCAGCTACGCAGAGGAATGGAGTCAGGTGCCCATGCTGGCTAAGACTCACGGTCAGCCCGCCTCTCCCACACGTCTTGGCAAGGAAATCATGGTCTATGTCTATCGCCTCTCCCAGCAAATCGACCAGCTGAAAGCTTGCCCCATCACAGCCAAGTTTGGTGGAGCGACTGGCAACTTCAATGCGCACCATGTGGCTTATCCGGAAACAGACTGGCGCGAGTTTGGCAATAAATTTGTAGCTGAGAAACTGGGCTTGCAACGTGAGGCTTATACGACGCAGATCAGCAATTATGATGCCATGGGCGCTGTCTTCGACGCTCTTAGGAGAATCAATACGATCATCATTGATCTCGACCGCGACTTCTGGATGTATATCTCCATGGAATATTTCAAGCAGAAGATCAAAAAAGGCGAGGTGGGCTCAAGTGCCATGCCGCACAAGGTCAACCCCATCGATTTTGAGAACAGCGAGGGAAATCTCGCCCTCTCTAATGCTATCCTGCAGTTCTTGGCTGCCAAACTGCCTGTGAGCCGGTTGCAGCGTGACTTGACCGACTCCACGGTGCTGCGCAACGTGGGAGTGCCTTTCGGGCATACGGTAATCGCCGTGGAGAGCACATTGAAGGGCCTGCGCAAACTGATTCTTAACGAACAGAAACTGGATGAGGACTTGGAGGATAATTGGGCTGTTGTGGCCGAGGCCATCCAGACCATTCTACGCCGTGAGGCTTACCCCAATCCCTATGAGGCGCTCAAGCAACTCACCAGGACCAACCAGAAGATGACAAGGCAAACGATCCATGACTTTGTCTGCGGACTTGATGTGGATCAGAAAATCAAAGAACAATTGTTGGCCATCACGCCACACAATTATACGGGAATGTAAGATAATAAATCACTAACCAGCCGTGAGGCTACAAAATTTTATAGATTATGGACATCGAAAACGAAAAAACAAACAAAGAAGAATTGGCACAAGATCAGAATGCTGGTGGCCGTGAAGGTTATCAATCAGGAGGACAGAACGGCAACTATTCCAGAGACTATCGTGGCGGACAGCGTCCGCAGCGTCCGCGTATTCACACGCAAAGAACTTATTCGACAGAACGTAATTTCGAGGATGAAGGCGGTTTCCGCCCCGAAGGTTTCGGAGCTGGTCTCCAGTCGGGTGGCGGACAGCGTCCTTATCGCCCTCGTTACAATAATTATAATGATAATCAGCAGGGTGGCGGCTATCAGCAGCGCCAGGGTGGTTATCAGCAGCGCCAGGGTGGCTATCAGCAGCGCCAGGGCGGTTACCAGCAGCGCCAGGGCGGTTATCAGCAGCGTCAGGGCGGTTATCAGCAGCGTCAGCAGGGCGAAGGCTACCAGCAGCGCGAAGGTTACCAGCGTCAGGGTGGTTACCAGCAGCGCCAGGGCGGCTATCAGCAGCGCCAGGGTGGTTACCAGCAGCGCCAGGGTGGTTACCAGCAGCGTCAGGGTGGTTATCAGCAGCGTCAGGGCGGTTATCAGCAACGCCCGGGCGGCTACCAGCAGCGCGGTGGCTATCAACAAGGCGGCTACCGCCAGCAAGGTGGCTATGACCCCAATGCAAAATACAGCATGAAGAAGCGTATCGAGTATAAAGAGGAGCATATCGATCCCAATGAGCCGATCCGCCTCAACAAATTCCTGGCCAATGCCGGCATCTGCAGCCGCCGTGAGGCTGATACCTTTATTCAGGCAGGCGTGGTGAAAGTCAACGGCAATGTGGTGACCGAACTGGGTACCAAGGTGTCTCGCACCGACGAGGTGCTGTTCCACGATCAGCCGGTCAGACTCGAGAAGAAAGTGTATGTGCTGCTCAACAAGCCTAAAGACTATGTCACCACAAGTGACGACCCGCAACAGCGCAAGACCGTCATGGACCTGGTGAAGAATGCCTGCCCGGAGCGCATCTATCCCGTGGGAAGACTCGACCGTAATACGACTGGCGTGTTGCTCTTGACTAATGATGGCGACCTGGCCAGCAAACTGACTCATCCCAAATTCTTGAAGAAGAAGGTCTACCATGTCTTCCTCGACAAGAATGTGACAGCTCATGACATGAGCCAGATCGCAGAGGGCATCACCCTCGACGACGGTGAGATTCACGCCGACGCCATAGAGTATGCCAGCGATACCGACAAGAGTCAGGTGGGCATCGAGATCCACAGCGGTAAAAACCGTATCGTGCGTCGTATTTTCGAGAGTCTGGGCTACCGGGTGATCAAGCTCGACCGCGTGCAGTTTGCAGGCCTTACCAAGAAGAATGTGCGCCGTGGCGACTGGCGGTTCCTCACAGAGAAAGAGGTTGACATGCTTCGCATGGGTGCTTTTGAGTAACAGAAAAAAAAAGGAAAAAACAACAATGGAAGATATACGTAGGACAAAGGTCGTCGACGTGCTCCAGCGCACGGACTACGGCTCAGTGGTCAATGTCAAAGGATGGGTGCGCACCCATCGCAGCAGCAAGTCAGTGCATTTCATCGCCCTGAATGATGGCTCCACCATCAAGAATGTACAGGTGGTGGTCAATCCAGAGAATTTCGATTCTGCCATGCTGAAACAAATCACCACGGGTGCTTGCATCAGTGTCACAGGCGAGCTTGTCGAGAGCCAGGGTGGTGGTCAGGCCAGTGAGGTGCAATGCCAGGAGATCGAGATCTATGGACTCTGCGGTCAGGACTACCCCATGCAGAAGAAGGGACAGAGCTTTGAGGTGATGCGCAAGCAGGCTCACCTGCGCCTGCGCACCAACACCTTCGGGGCTGTCATGCGCATCCGCCACAATATGGCGATAGCCATCCATGACTATTTCCATAAGCATGGTTTCTTCTATTTCCATTCTCCCATCATCACTGGCAGTGATTGCGAGGGGGCTGGACAGATGTTCCAGGTGACCACGAAAAACCTTTACGACTTGCGTAAGGACAAGGACGGGAAAATCATCTATGATGATGATTTCTTCGGCACACAGACTTCTCTCACCGTCAGCGGACAGCTGGAGGGTGAGCTGGGGGCTACAGCTCTTGGTGCCATCTATACCTTCGGACCCACTTTCCGGGCAGAGAATTCCAACACTCCCCGCCACTTGGCTGAGTTCTGGATGATTGAGCCAGAGGTGGCTTTCATCGGTCTCGATGAGCTGATGGACCTGGAAGAGGATTTCATCAAGTATTGTGTGCAATGGGCACTCGACAATTGCAAGGATGACTTGAATTTCCTCAACGCGATGATTGACAAGACGCTGATCGAACGATTGAAATCGGTCGTGGCAGGCTCTTTCGTCCGGTTGCCTTATACTGAGGGCATCCGCATCCTCGAGGAGGCCGTGGCCAACGGACACAAGTTTGAGTTCCCTGTCAGCTGGGGCATGGACCTGGCTTCCGAGCATGAACGCTATCTCGTCGAGGAGCATTTCAAGCGTCCTGTCATCATGATCAACTACCCGAAGGATATCAAGGCCTTCTATATGAAGATGAATGACGACAACAAGACCGTTCAGGGCACCGACGTGCTGTTCCCGCAGATCGGTGAGATCATCGGTGGAAGTGTGCGTGAGGAGAACTACGACAAGTTGATGGCTGAGATTGAGCGGCGCGACATCCCGATGAAGGATATGTGGTGGTATCTTGATACCCGTAAGTACGGCACCTGCCCCCATGGTGGTTTCGGACTGGGCTTCGAGCGCCTGATTCTCTTCGTGACGGGTATGCAGAATATCCGTGACGTCATCCCGTTCCCGCGTACGCCAAAGAGTGCGGAGTTCTGATATCGGATTCCCAATGATTTGAATCGGATTTCCAGTGAAATAACTTGAAAAGCCTCACACCCCTCGGTGTGGGGCTTTTTCGGGATTACAAAGCGGGGGGAAGAATAATAAGGGACCGCATCTCACGACGCAGTCCCCAGACTTGATGAAATAACTAAATGTATGAAATCATTTCATGAAAAACGTGTGCGAAGAATATTGACATGAAGCGCCCACATTGAAGTGGCGCGCATTCCTGTCCTGATATGAATTTGCCTTGTGTTGATAATAATGAAGTTAGCTCGTTATACTTTGTGATTCGTTCACAATGCAAAAATAAGCATTTGTGACAAGATAAGGGTCTTTCTACGTCTCAAATGCTTTTCTAATCGTCTCAAAAGTGAACGGCGCTAATTTGTGTAAAGGTTCTTGTCAGAAACCGAAGTCTTCGTCCTTTGGTCGCTTTCTATCTTCTCTCCCATCAGACGGGCATTCGCACTGACAGGTGCTGCAGTGAAGTCGGGCGTGTTATAGGAATAGAGCAGTTGCCGGTAATAGCGCTTGGGGTCGCGCTGCGGGAGGAGGAAAGGTTTGGTGACGTTCCCCTTGTCGTCGATGCTGGCGAAATAGACCCTGGTGTAGAGCCCGTCGTCACGCCTACTGGTGAACAGGAACCAGCGGCTGTTGACATTCCAGTTGTGAAAGCTGTCGGCTTTGGGACTGTTCACTTCATCCAGGGGGCGTGTCGATCCTGTTGCCAGGTCGTAGAGCCAGAGATCGCTCTCGCCGTGCCAGATGGTGAAATACCCATAGTCGGCTTGGGTATACATGATGGTGCGACCGTCGTATGACGGACGGGGCCATGAGACACTCTTGCCGGTCTCGCTGCTCTGGATCAGCGTGTCGACTTGCTGGCCGAGCTGGCCTGTCGTGGTGTCAAATGAGACGCGGCAAAGGCTGTAGCGCTCCTTGTCGTAGTCGGTGGGGTAGATTTGTCGACGAGCGGTGACGAAATAGAGCCATTTGCCGTCGGGCGAGAAGGCTGGACAGTTCTCGGCCCAGTATTTCCGCATGGTGATGCTGTCGTTCAGAATCTGATGAGTCTCGGTGTCGTAGACGAAGACATCCGACGAGGAGTCGTAGACCTCCACCCGCTTGTTGCTGGCGTTGTGGAACATCTGTGAGGTCTTGTTGGTGGAGAATGCGCAATAGCGGCCTCCGGGATGCCAGTAGGGATAGACCATCGAACCGCCCAGACTGTCGTTCTTGGCCATGAGCAACTCATCGCCGCCGCCGCGGTGGATGACGGTCGCCCCATGCTCTCCTCTGACATGGAAGACATATTCCGACGGTTGGGTGCGGTTGGCGGTATGGCAGTTGATGCACATGCCGGGCGACTGCGTGCTGATCAGCAGGGGGCGCTCCTTGAATGTAGACAGATCGCGCTCGTAAAGTCCCATCTTGCTGTAGAGCTCATAGCTGGGGGGAATCCTGCGGTAGGTGATGCCCCATTCTTCGAGAGGATAGGGGCTGACGTGGATGGGAAAGTCATCAAACTGCTTCCATTGACCGTCTTTCCTTGCACATACTGTCACGATGAGTTGTCCGCCTTTGTTGCTTTCCAACAGTCGGTGCCACTCGTCGATGTCGAAATCGGCATACGTGCCGTTGGCATGGAGCTGTCCTGCCTTGGAACCTTTCACCTCGACGTCGATGGCCGTATAACTGTCGTCGGCCATGGCGAAATCAAGTGGCGCTATGCCCACGGGGATGGTCACCCCCACATAGTCGGGATAGATCTCGGGCTTCGTTCCGGCATGACTTGGGTTGTGAGGGCGGGAGTTGCACGAGAGCAAGCATCCTGCCAGCAACATGATGATAGAGGACAGGTAATTTCTCATGTCTTGACTTTAATAGAAGAAGAAATCTTCGGATTTGGAATAGATACCTCTGAGCTTCTTGTAGAAAGGACTTTGGGTGGCGGATTCTGCGTTGATGGCCAAAGGTCGCATTCCTTTTGCCCATTTGCGGAGCGTGATGGTCTCTCCGAGAATGGCGAGGTATTTCTGGGCTACTTCTGCTTGCCCGGTGGCTACAGCGGTCTCGGTCAGTCTGCGGAGTGCCCGGCCGCTCTTGTTGTGGTTGGGTATCGACTCCATGGCTTCGAAAGCAGCCCGTTGGGCCATGTTGATCAGTCCCATCTGCATGTAGATGTCACTCATGATGAATGCACCTGATGTGCTTTGCATGACATCTTTCGTGGGGTCTAAATGGCTCTGGAGGCTTTGCAGACTGATCAGATGCAGGTTCCACATGGCCATCTGCACCACATTGCGTGAGGAGGCCTGCTGGGGGATATGACTCCGGGAGTAGTCGACGATCTTGCGCCATTGGCCCATGCGCATCCATCGGTCATACCTCATCTCCTCGTCGGTGCTCATATAGTTGTCTTTCCAATAATAGTCGATGCCATAGGCGATTTTCTGAATGGGGTAGGGCGCAACAAACCAACTCCCCCAGACGCATGCTGCCAGGAGCAGGGCTTGTGGCACGGCCCAGCGCCAGCGGCTGAATAACAACATCAGCAGGATGGCGGGCCCGGCCAGCCAGTAGCCTATAGGGATCATCAGGGTGGTGTAGATGGCTCTTGTTCGCTGTGCCTTGGGGCGCACGGCCAGGAAAGCCAGTACCAAAGTAATGGCTATGAGGGGAGTCATGGGGATGTGGGGATTGAGGGCCAGCACACAGGCGATGAGTGGTGGAACGAATGACAACAGGTAAAACCTGGGTCGGCGGATGAGACTCCAGGTGAGT
Source organism: uncultured Prevotellaceae bacterium (assembly GCA_946540735.1). Taxonomy (GTDB): domain Bacteria; phylum Bacteroidota; class Bacteroidia; order Bacteroidales; family Bacteroidaceae; genus Prevotella. Next base: position 42,569 of record CAMNIN010000013.1, read on the forward strand.
AGTTGCAAACTCACGGCCAAAAGTGCGTAGACCAAGGCTCCTCTTTTCGGAGTGGCGAAGAACTGCACCAGCATCTCGCCGATATACTGTGCCAGACCGCCGGGCCCGGCCAACCGCTCCAGCAGGTATTCTTCGTTCCACAGGAATAGCTGCGACTGCTCGCGCCACGCCATCAGGTGTGGGTAGAGGAAATACCAAAAGCAATAGATCAGAATGGCGAATGCCAAGGTCGACATCCCTTTCCAATGGCCTTTAACAAATGCATGGAATCTCATCAGCTCTTTCTTTTTTGCCTGATTAATGAGGTCTCTTTATCTTCTGCAAAGATAAGGTATTTTCTGAATACAAACAAATAAAAAGAGGTGCCTGTCCATGGAGAAGGCACCTTTTCTGTGTTTCTTGAAGAAAGGGCGTTGACACAGGCAACACCCTTTCTCCGGCAATTCATATTATTGGCCTACATAGGCGGGGTTCTGGTCGCAAAGCGGGTTCTTTGTGATCTCATCCTGCGGGATAGGCATATCCATCTTCAGGTCGTTGTACTCATAGTCACGGTTGGTCCAAGGCACATCCTTCAGATTCTCCACATTGCGTTTCGGATAGTTGGTTGCCACGTGGTCGGCCATGAAACCAGACTTCTGCATGTCAGGACGCAGACACCACTCACAGTTGAACTCCTTGCGGCGCTCTGTGTTGACGGCCACCTTCCAGACGGGAGACTTGAAGCCCTTCTGGGAGGTATACTGTGTGTAGTATTCCTTGGCACCCTGCACTTGTGCGCCGTTGCTTCCGAAGGGGATAGGATATTCTGTACGGGTCTTGATGAACGAACCGCCATTGAATTTTGTGATAGGCACACCAGCGGCAAGAGAGTCTTCTATTTGCTTCTGAGTCCACTCATCACGGCCCACCCAGTCAGCAAACTGGTTGTAGTAGGCAAGGTATTTGTTGGTGAGTTCTTTTTCTTTGCCGTCCTCCAGCTTGCCAAAGGCGCGCTGGCGCAGTTGGTCAAGCAGTGCCCATGCTGTAGCGTCGTCTCCACCATTGATGCGGAAGAGGCACTCTGCATAGTCGAGCATCACGTTGGGCAGACGCTTCCAGTAGATCGGAGTCGGACTCCAGTGACCGTCACCCCATGCCTTGTAGTCGGCAGAAGCTGTACGCCACATCTTCGAACTCCAGATGGCAGGTGCCCATTCACCATTGTTGAAGTGGAACTGCTTGGTGGCTGTACCGGCCTGGCCCTTGCCCAGCACTTCCTGGAGGTAGGGGTTCACACCATAGACAGAGGGCTCATACCAACCCTCATACTGAGGATCGTATGCGGGGTTGTTCGGGTCGATCTGTGGCACAGCACCTGTGTAGCAGGAACCAGCGCGGCGCTTGTCTCCCTTCTCGTAGCAGGAGTACCATTCCCAGGAGAGGTACAGAGATCCCCAGCCACCGTTCTCAGGACATGCGGTATACCATTTCAGCATCAGCTTGGAGGTCAGGTTGTCCCATTTGCCCCAGTTGCTGCCTTCGTCGAGCTGCTCGCACCAGATGGTCTCAGGTCCCCAGGCAGAAGCGGGATCCCAAAGTGTGGTGAACGACTCGTTGAGCTTGTAGGTGTTGCTGTCAAGGATTTTCTTGAAGCACTCTGCGGCCAGTTTGTAGCATTCGTCAGCTGTCGTCGGAGCCTCGCCTGTTCCGGTAATGCCATTGGCACCGTCGGTCAGACGATAAGCTTTCCACATATAGGCGTCACCCAGGTAAGCGAGGGCCATACCCTTGGTGCAACGGCCGAATTCACCGTCCCATGGCTGCCAGTCAAGCAGGTCGGCTGCGGCCTTGAAGTCCTGGATGATGAAGTCCCACATCTCAGCATAGGTCTGGGCACGGGCCTTTTCCGGGGTGTTGACACCGTTCTCGCCGGTGGCCAGCATGGGCACGCGGCCGAAAGTGGTGGCCAACCAGTGATAGAAGAATCCGCGGAGGGCACGTCCTTCACCCTCAAGGTATTTCTTCGATACCTCACCGCCGATGTTCTCTGCTGGATAGTCTACGAGCTTGGCCAGGAAGTCATTGGCGCGGCAGATGCCGGCATACACATGTTTCCAGCCGTTGAGCAGTTCTTCTGAGTTGGCATTCCATGCTTGCACGTTCCAGTTCTTGTCCCAGCCAGTGGCCTGGGTGTCGATTGTTGGGTGGCAACCGGTAAACAGATTGGGCTTGAAACCCCAGTCTCCATCATAGGTGTCATTGGGGAACACCATGTCATAAACACCGTTCAGAGCTTTCTTGGCATTTGCCTTGCTCTCGTAGGATGCAGCCTCGTCGACGACATCATAGGCTGTCACATCCAGAAATTCTTCATTGTCGCAGGATGTAAGACCCATGCCTGTCACGCCGCACAGTGCAACTCCTAAAATATAATATCTCGTTTTCATATTCTTATCTGGTTTTTACTTATAATGATCTACATCTCTACTAATTAGAAGGTGACGTTCACACCAGCCATGAAGGTGCGTGGCTGAGGATAACGACCAGTGTCAAGACCTGTGTAGAGCACAGAACCGATACCGCACTCAGGATCGCCATACTTGTTGTAGCCAGAGATGGTGAGCAGGTTGTTCACACCGACGTAAACGCGTGCTTTCTGAATAGAGAGCATGTTGGCGATGTGTCTTGGGAGGGTGTAGCCCACCTGGAGGTTTGCGATACGGAGGAAGTCACCGTTCTTCACCCACATGTCGCTCACACGGTAGTTGCGGTTCGGATCGAGAATGGTCAGACGGGGCAGTGAGCCGCTGCCGTTACGGAAGGCGTTCTTATAAGCTTCCTTGAGGATGTTAGGCACGGTCTGGTCATCAAACTGTCCCATGCTGTTCATTTTCATGGCTGAGTAGGAGAGGATGTCCTGGCCGAGCACGCCATACATGTAGAGGTTGAAGTCCCAGTCCTTGTAGGTGGCACCCACGTTGAGACCGAAGTTCAGTGCGGGGAAGCCATTGCCAAGGATCTTGCGGTCATTCTTGTCAATGGTGTGGTCGCCGTTGAGGTCCTTGAATTTCATGTCACCGACCGACAGGGGATGGTCTGTGTCAACTTTCGACTCTGCGTCACCGCCGCCGACCCACTTGGGAGAACCGTCAGGGTTGGTCTCTTTGGAACGTCCCCACAGATAATCCCTGTAAGCTTCCAAGTCTTGCTCGTCTTTGATGATGCCGTCGGTCACGTAGCCGAAGTATGAACCGACTGCCTCGCCCTCAATACAGATGGAGTGGTTGTTCCAGTATCCGTTGCCATCGATAGCACCCACCTGCGAACCGTCGTATGCGCCTGCGCCATTGTTGGCAGAAGCGGTGTTGTAGAGCGGATCACCCATCTTCTTGACTTTGTTGCTCAGTGTCGAACCGGTCAGACGGACGTTGAGGCCGAAGTCCTTGTTGATTCTCTTGTGATAGCCTACAGCAAACTCGAATCCCTTGTTCTGGATCTCACCATAGTTGGTGTATACCTGAGGATCACCTGCGGAAGGACGCAACTGACGCCAGAGGAGCAGGTCCTTGGTGTTCTTGATGAAGTAGTCGAGGGTGATGTCCCAGTCGTTGAGGAAGGCGAAGTCGATACCGATATTGGTCATCTCGGTGGTCTCCCACTTCAGGTTGGCATCTTTCAGAGGCATGAAGAAACCGATGTCGCGGGCACCGTTACCCCAGGCACCTGATGAGCCGTTAAGAGGATAGGTCTTGTAGGCGGCGTCGAGGCTCTGAGCGATGACTGCCATGCCTGTCACACCACCGGCGTTACCGGTCTGACCCCAACCGAGACGGAGCTTCAGGTTGTTGACGAAACTGATATCCTTCATGAACGGCTCCTCACTGATGCGCCATGCACCGGCCACAGAGGGGAAGGTTCCCCAGCGGTTGCCCTTCGAGAAGTTGGAGCTTCCGTCCTTACGGATGGTTGCCGTCACGATGTAGCGGTCCATCAGACTATAACTGCCACGGGCGAAGTAGGAGATGTTGTGCACGTCAGCGTTGTAAGCGCCACCGGTGCCCTTTGAATTGATGTCCTGGGTCAGGTTGATGCTGCGGTTATACACAGAGACGAAATCTCTTGAACTGGAGTTCACCCACTGGCCCCATGACTTGCTCACCTCATTACCTGCCATCAAGGTCAGGTTGTGGATGTCGTAGTTCAGGTTGTAGGTCAGGTAGGTCTGGATGCCCAGGCTGTAACCGTTGCTGTTGTTCAGCGAGAAGGCATAGGTCTGGTCTGAGTTCAGGGGGATTTCGGTGAGCTCACCATTGATATAGTTGAAGCGGTGACGGCCGCCCGTGAAATCAGAGCTGTTGTTGCCCCAATAGGTGAAGGTGCCTTGGCTCTTGAGGTCGAGCTTGTGGTTCTTGGTGTCGAGGAAGAACACGTCGACGAATGCGGTGGTCTGGATGCGGTCATAACCGTTGCGTGCACGGTCGCCGTTCTCCATCTGCGATGCGTAGGGGTTGGAGCCGATCGAGGTGTTGCCTTCCCAACCGTTAGCGGTTATCTGTGCTCCGGTTCCGTAAGTGCCGTCGGAGTTCTTGAGGTTGACATTGATCAAACCGTCGTTGGGCAGTTTGGCCGTGTTATTGATGTCGTTCTCATAGACATAGTCCAGCGTCGGGGTTAGTGAGGCGAAGTCACGCAGTGACGACATGTTCTGGTTGTTGCCCAGGGCCATGTTCGAACCGTGGCTCTCGCTGTGGGTGTAGTTGATGTCACCGCCTATTTGCAGGAACTTGCTGATCTTGGAGGTGATGTTGGCACGTGTGGTGAAGCGCTGATAGTCAGAGTTGATCACCAGACCATTGATGTCGTTGTAACCGAAAGACATATTATATTGTGTCTTTTCGTTGCCGCCGTTCAAAGAGATACCATACTGCTGGCGGAGTGCCGGGCGGGTCATCTCTTTCTGCCAGTCGATTTCCTTGCGCTTGCCATCGAATCTCTTGTCCCAGACTTGGTTGATGAACATACCTCCCTGGTTGGCTTTGGCCTCACGGATGGCATCGGTGTAAGTGGCCAGGCTCATCACGTCAAGGGTGTAGGGCAGGGTCTGAAGACCCCAGTCGGCCGTGACGTTGATGTTGGTGTGTCCTGCCTGTCCGTGCTTCGTGGTAATCATCACCACACCGTTGGCACCTGCCGAACCGTAGATGGCGGTGGCGGAGGCGTCCTTCAGGATTTCAATACGCTCGATGTCGGAGGGATTGACAAAGTCGGCGCTTGTGCCTACCTGTACACCGTCAACGACGTAGAGAGGAGAGGCGTCACCATTGATGGTGCCCACACCACGGATGCGGATGGCGGCCTTGCCGTCAGGCGAACCGTCCTGCTGGGAGACCATCACACCAGCGGCAGAACCTTGCAGGGCCATGGCCACGTTGGTGGGCATTCTCTTCATCACGGCTTCCTGGTCGACAGTGGCCACAGAACCCGAGATGTCGCTCTTTTTCATGGTACCATAACCGATCACCACCACGTCGTCGAGGGTGGCCTGGTCTTCTGCTAAAACGATGTTGAGGAAGGATCTTCCGTTCACACCGACGGTCTGTGTCTCATAACCGACATAGGAGACGGTCAGTGAGGCATTAGAGGCCGCTTGGATGTTGAACTGTCCATCAATGTCGGTCACTGTGCCGGCGTTGGTTCCGACTACACGCACTGTGGCTCCGATGATGGGTTCGCCATTCTTGTCGCTTACCGTTCCTTTGATGTTGCTTTGAGCTGACATTCCCAAGGGGAACAGGCAAAGCAGGAACAGCATAATCAACGACATTTTCGTCAATTTTGTAATGCTCATAGAGATTTTTTTTAGTTGATAAATATTAATTAGGTAAAAAGTTATTCTTTCATCGTAATTACAATTCGGTGCAAATGTAAAAAATATTAATAAGATGCTCTTTCCTCTCTTGTTTCAAAAACTTTATTTTTTGTGTCAAGCCTTCAGTTTTTGCTATTTTGTTGCGAGCGTGATACAAAAAGACCGCCTTTGGAGCGGTCTTTGAGGCTTGTTTCATGACGTGTCAGACTTGTTTGTTTTCATTGCTCTTCGCCGCATATTCCGACGGCGACATGCCGTATTGCCGCTTGAAGATGGTGGAGAAATGCGACTGGTTGGTGAAACCGACGGTATAGGCCACCTGGGTGAGGTTGAGCTTGTTTTCGCGGATAAGCCTGGCGGCCTGCTCCAAGCGGATGTTGCGGATGAAGTCGCTGGTTGATACTCCTGTGATCTCTTTCATCTTGCGGTGAAGTTGCGCACGGCTGATGCCAACGTCGGAAGCGAGTTTCTCGACATTGAAATCCGAATCGGATAGGTTCTCGTTGACCGATTTCATGATGCGCTCCATGAGTTGCTCGTTGTTGCCTTTCACCTCCAGGTCTTCAAATCGGTCTTTCTGGGCTAGTGCTCCTGAGAATTTTCCTCGCAGCCGGCGCACGTTCTCGATGAGTTTCTCTATGTTCACGTGCAGCTCCTCCATCTGGAACGGCTTCGACAGGAAGGCGTCGGCTCCTTCTCTCAATCCCTCCAGACGGTCGCTTACCTCTGCTTTGGAGGTGAGCAGGATCACTGGGATGTGGCTCACCAGGGTGTTGCTCTTGATATGCTTGAGGAGTGAGATGCCATCCATCTCGGGCATGATGACATCGGATACCACGAGGTCGTATTTGCCTGTCAGAAGTGCGTCAAGAGCCGACTTCCCGTCCTGGAAGGTGTCGATGTGGTACCATTGGTTCAGTTCTGCTTTGATATAGGCGGTGAGTTCATGGTCATCGTCCACAACCATGATTCTCTGGTTGGTGCTGGCTTTCTTGGCTTGGGTGTCGTCGGTGGGCTGCTTTTCTTCTTCTATCTCGATTTCCTCGGGTTTCAGGTGCTTGTTGCCGAGTGGCAGTTGCACTTCCAGGCAGGCTCCTGTCTGACCGTCGGTGCGGTTATAGGCTTTGATGGTGCCGCCATGAAGTCCGACGATGGCTTTGCTGATGTTTAGCCCGATGCCGGAGCCCTCGATGTGGGCATGCAGGGAGTTGACTCCTTGGTAGAACCGTTCGAAGAGCCGGCTGGTTTCTTCCTCCTTGAATCCGTTGCCGCTGTCAATCACTTTGATCACCGCATGGGTGTCGGTCTGGGTGAGGATGATGCTGATCTCACCGTTTTCTTTCACGTATTTGAAAGCGTTGGAGAGCAGGTTGGAGATCACTTTGTCGAAATTGGTGCGGTCGATCCACACCATCATTTTCGGCATGGCGTGTTCGAAGGTGTAATGGATGCCACGCTGTTCGGCGTTAAACTGAAAGAGGGTCTTGATACCGGTGATGAAAGCCACGAGGTCGGTCTCCCTGCAGTGGAGGTGCATCATGTTCTTGTCGATCTTCCGCTCATCGAGTATCTGGTTGACAAGCAGGAGCAGGCGTTGGGCGTTCCTGTCGATGGTGTTGATGTATTTCTGGCTCTCCGGGTCCTTGGCGGATTGCCTGAGCTTCTTCAGCGGACCGAGTATGAGGGTCAGCGGCGAGCGGATGTCGTGGGTGGCATTGATGAGGAAGCGCATCTTCTCTTCTTCCGCTTCTTGTGTGCGCTTGCGCTCTGAGAAATGATAGATGGCATAGGCGATGGCCAGAAGGAGCAGCAGGTAGAGGATGTAGGCCCATGGACTGGAATACCAGGGGTGGTCGACGATGATGGTGTAGGATCTCACCTTTTCCGACATCACGCCGTTGTTCTCTGCCTTGATTTCAATGACATACTTCCCTGGCTTCTGCTTGTTGAAGGTGATGGCATTGACGCCTTCCTCGGTAGAGGCCCATGCGCCGCCATTGACACGATAGAAAAAGCGGATGTGGTCGGTGTCCTTGAAACTGAGCAGCGAGAACTCCATGGTGAACGTATTGTCCTTGTAGGGGATGTGGATGTTGTCGCTCCAGAAATATACCCGGCTTCCCTCTACGGTCAGATTGGTGAGATAGACTTCGCCCGGAGGTTGCGACTTGATGGTCACATGGTCAGGATTGAACGTGGTGAAGCCTTCTTCTGTTCCAAAAGCGATGAAATCATCTCCGTTGTAGAGGAACGCGCCTTGCAGGTATTCCTGAGACGATAGGCCGTCGCCGTAGATATAGCTGGTGAACTGCTGATTGGCGGGGTCGTATTGCCAGATGCCTTTGGCGGTGCTGATCCACAGACGTGATTTCCTGTCGCAGACGATACTGCAGATGAGCAGGTCGTCGAGTGCATCGGAATGGGGAAATGGCTTGAGGGTCTTCTTCGAACGGTCGAAGAGGTAGAGGCCTTCTTCGGTGCCTACGACGATGTTGCCGTCGCTGTTCTCGCACAGGGCATTCACTTGATGGCGGCGCAGGAGATCCTGCTTGCCGTAGTGCTCGAAGTCCAGTGTCGCGGGATCCAGACAGTTGAGACCATCGGTCGTGCCGATCCACAGCAGTCCTTTGCTGTCATACATCAGACTGCGTATCCAGGCATTGAAGAGACTGCCGCGGTTGTAGACCTGATTCATCTCGATGGTCTTCAACTCCCTTGTCACCTTATTATATATATAAAGTCCTTTGGAATAGACAGAGAGAAACAGATGGTCCTTGCCGTCATCGGCCATGCAGAAGATCTCGCCTCCTTCCACATCGAGCACTTTTGCCGAGGCTCCCGTCGTGTAGTCATAACTGTAGAGCGACTGCGAGGTGGTGACCCAATAAGAGCCTTGCTTGTCGCGGTAGATGCTATAAGTGCCACTGGGAGATGGTGGCTGACTGGTAATACCTCCCCAGCGGTTGAAACGGTAGATGCCGTCGTTGGGAACGGCACAGAGCACTCCGCCGTCGTTGGCTGGCACGATGGAAGAGACGCCCGACCCGATGGAGTGGTTCTGGCCAGAGATGCTCCAGTTGCTGAATGAGGGCTGCCGCTGGTTCATCAGGAAGAGACCTTTCTTATAACAACTGATCCATAGGTTGTGGGAACGGTCCTCCATGATGTCGTTGATGGAGGAGGTGACCAGGCTGAATCCGTCCGCATTCTCGTTGCCCAACTGCACAAGCTGTTTGCCACCGTTCCAGTTGCGCAGGATGCCGTTGTCGGTGGTGCCCACATAGAGGTTGCCTGAATGGTCGACCATGGCGCAATTGATGATGGCTTGCCCGTTGAAGACTGTCATTTCGAATTGGGCGTCGCTGATCTTCTCCGTGTCGTAGTCGTAGAACAGAAAACCTTGCTTGCAGGCGATCAGCATACGGTGCCTGTCGTAGGGGATGAATTTCACGGGAGCGCCGAAGGGTGATGTGTAGTCCTTGATCTGCACTTTCCCTCCCACTATGCGGTATCGGGTGAATACAGGGCTGTAATCGAGCCGCCATAGGTTTCCATGCTCATCTTCCAGGATTTGGCGGAAATAACTGTCGGATGGTCGTTTCGAATATAATGGGTGTGGGCGGAAGGACATCCCTTTCTCATCCAACTTGAATATGCCATAACCGGATGTGCCGACGAGAATGTCGCCGTTTTTCATCTCGATGATGGAATAGATACGGGGCTTGATGTCTCGTGGATCCCGAAAGGGATATCTGAGGAAATGACCTGTCTCATATTCATAGCGGGAAATGCCATTGGAGGTTCCTACCCAGAGCCTTCCCTTGCTGTCGACCAGCAGGCTGCAGGTGATATTGTCTTCTATGGAGGTGGTGTCGTTGCGGTCGTGATGGAAATGGGTGAAGCGGTATCCATCAAACATGCTAAGTCCGTAGTCGGTGGCGATCCAGATATATCCGTAACGGTCTTGTATGGCGCAATTAACAAGACTGCTGGGGAGCTTGTCGGATCTGAAAAGTTCACCGTTGTCGACGGCATGAGCCATCCATGTCGTGCACGCACATAGAATAAGGCATAGAAATATCTTGTATGTCTCGTTTTTCATGAAAATGAGTAATAATCACTTGACAGGTTTAAAGATAAATCTGACGTTAAATCATCTAGCTTATTTAAAAGGCAAAGTTAGCCATTCTTTGCGTTTCGTCCAAATTTTTCCTTCTTTTTTTTGTCTGGATGAAAAGCTATTGTTGACAAAAGAGGACATCGATGTCCTCTTTTGCCGTAAACCTTAGGTTTCTCAAAAGCTCGTTTTTCGCGCTTCTTCATCGTCTGATGAATTTCCTGCCATTCTGGATGTAGATGCCTCTTTGCAGATTGGTGGGGTCGACGCGGCGTCCTTGCAGGTCGTATGTATGGCCATCGACAGCTTTGGGGAAAGTGGGCAATGTGACTTTCGCGGTCTCAAGGCCTTCCTTGATGCCGTCCATCATATAGGGGTTGTAGATGGAGCGGTGTGATCTGTCGATGATGGTCATCGGGGTCTGGTCGGCTGTCCGCGGTTCGGCAGGGCACCAGTTGGTGTCCCAGGCGAAGGGGACGATGCCGTTGGGCAGGCATGTCTCAACCATGTATTTGTAGTAGGCTTTGATCGAGGCATTGTGCTTTTCCTGACTTTCGTTGGCTCCCGAGATGGCGCGCCAGATGACACCAAACTCGCCGTTGATCACGGGGACGCCTTTGTCCACAAATTTGCTCTTGAGTTTCTGGGCCTGCTTCTTCATGTCATTCTCCTCGCCATAGGTGGCGTTGTGCTTTGAGCCGCTCACATGGTTGCCGCTGCCCCAGTAGTAGAAGCAGTTGCCCCACGACTCGTCCTGCGTCATCCCCCAGAAATTCCAGGGATAGTAGAAATGGATCTCCACACAGAGGCGGTCGGGGGTGGGGTCTTGCAATTGGGTGATGTCGAAATAGGAGTAGGTCTTGTCAATGTCGGTGCTCGGACCTTGCACGATGAGCACACGGCGGGTGTTGTTGCCGCCAGTCGCTCTCACAGCATCGATAAACACTTGCTCGTATTCGATGAGGTTATTGGTGGCCGACTGGTTCTCCGCATTGGGCTCGTTGAGTCCGGCGAAGAGCAGGTGCTCGTCATAATCCTTGAAGGCTTCGGCGATCTGGGTCCAAAGGATGTTGAGCTTCTGTTTGTTGGTCTCCTTGGCATTGCCGGTGTCGGTGATGTGCTGTTCCAGCCAACCACCGTCATAGTGGTCATTGAGGATGACGTAGAGCCCTTCATCCACACAGTAGTCGACGACCTCTTTCACCCTGTCGATCCAGGCCGGGTCGATGGTGCATGTCGTGGCATCGGTGATATGACCGCATCGCCAGTTGCAGGGGATGCGGATGCTGCTGAAGCCTTGTTGTTTCACATATTGGATGATCTCACGGGTGGTCTTGGTGCCTTGCCAGTGCGTCTCGGTGCCGGTGCCGTAGTTCTCGTCGATGGGGGCTTTGGAGGTGCGCCAGTTGATGCCTTCCATGGTGTTGCCGAGGTTCCAGCCGACGCCCATCTTCTGTGCGATTTCCATCGCTGTCTGGTCCAGACCAGTGTTCTGTGCGGTGGCTTCAGTGCTGAGAAGCAGTGTGGCGGCAAAGGTGATGAGGAAAAAGCGCACAGAGGCTGTGTGCATCCAAGTGAAATTCTTGTTGTTCATGGTCGTCTCACGTATTTCTGAAATGTTTCGAATGTCAGTGGCAATCCTGGATGAAGCTGGCGTATGGATTGCTGTTGCGTTGGCAAATTTAGTAAAAAATAATGGAATCCTAACAAAAAAGGATGCCAAGTTTGCAAAAGATCTCTTTTTATTGCCGAATGGATCATTGGCGGCGATGTTGCACATCCGTTGATGCTGGTATGGCTGGCCATTCCCGTCATAGGGCTTCTTTCCTTCAATTCGACATTTTTATGACAAAATGTCACTTCAAGCGCAATGGCACACTTGTTGCATCAAACAGGGTGAAAGCTGCGAGTAAGCGAGAGCCATAAGGGCTTGCTCTTCAATGGCCGAGCGAAAGCAGTTCCGGCTGAAAGCTAATGCCAAGGACAATACCAAGGCATTCAAACAAAAACGTATAACTAAAATACAATTAGGAGGTAAAGATTATGTTGACAAGTTTGATGAGAACAAATGGTTGGTTACCGACAATGTTCGAAGATTTCTTTAACACTGATTTTATGCCTCGCGCCAACACAACGGCACCCGCAGTCAATGTCAAGGAAGACGAGAAATCGTATGTCATGGAGCTTGCTGCTCCTGGCATCAAGAAAGAATATTGCCGCGTAAGCATCAACGACGAGGGCAACCTCACCATCGCCATTGAGAACAAGCAGGAGCACAAGCATGAGGACAAGCACCACCACTACTTGCGCCGCGAGTTCAGCTACTCGAACTACGAGCAGAACTACACGCTGCCCGATGATGTGGTGAAAGACAAGATCTCAGCCAAGGTGGAGAATGGCATCCTGACTATCACCCTGCCGAAAGAGGAGAAAGAGCAGAAGAAGCTGGCCAAGGCCATCGAGGTATCATAAGGCCAACGTCAGAATAAACGCAAAAGGGAGCTACTCCGATAGGGGGCTGCTCCCTTTATTTGTAAAATAATGAAGCATCTCATGTCATTTACCTCAACTTTTACAGTAGCAAAAAGGGGTGTAAAAATTGCAAGCCATTGAAAACCAACGACTTGTAAATTTGCTATGTGCGCCTGAAAGGACTCGAACCTTCACGTCGTAAGACACTAGATCCTAAGTCTAGCGCGTCTGCCAATTCCGCCACAAGCGCTTTTTGAATCCGAGTGGTGCAAAATTACAAAAAAAATCCGAACCGCCAAATTTCTGTGTCGTTTTTATTCACAGACCAACCGACGGGCTGTCTCGATGATGGTATCGCGGCCGCGAAGAAAGTCCTCGTCGGTGAGGCTTACCTGATAGTCGGGGGATATGCCGAATTCTGTGCATTGACCATCCCGGTCATACATCGGACAGGCTGAGAATCTGATGCTCCATCCGCAAGGCAGTTGACTGCTGAACGGCATGCCGGCTCCTCCTCCGGTCTTGTCGCCGACGATGATGGCGTTGGGGCAGCATTTCATATATTTCACAAACTCGTTGGCAGCGCTGTATACCCCGCGGTTGGTGAGCACGGCGACTGGCTTCTGCCACCTGACGGCTTTGGCGGGCTTGAGATGTTGCTCCTCTCTCTTTGAGAAATCGCTGTGCCCCTTGCCGGTCTTGTGACAGATATAGCCCACAAGAATATCTTTGTTGGTGAAACGGGCTGCGAAGGTTTCTGCTGAAGTGACCATACCTCCGCCGTTATCGCGGATGTCGATGATCAGACCACGGCAGGGAGCCAGGGTGGTGAGCATGTCGTCGAGATTGCCCGATCCCAGGTCGCTCCCGAAACTGGCGTAACGCACGTAGCCCACATTGTCGTCGAGCACCTTGTAGCGCATGCCGTTGCTGGCGTGGTAGTCGGTGCCTAAATAGCGGCGCAGCAGGGTGTCGCTCAGGTTGGCGGGGTAGTCTTCCTGCCAGCTCCATTCCCTGCCGGTGTCGAAGGAAGTGAAGATGTTGACATGGCCATCGCGGAGTTCGGCAAGCATCTCGCTGAGCACTTCAAACAGCTGCACACGGGTCATCCCGTCGTCGACCCGGGAGGCATAACGGGCATGCACCTCATCCCAGTCAAGGCCGATCGTCTCTTGCTTGTAGTCGAGAAAACAGTAGTGCTCGTCGATGATGCGCCAAAGCGCCTCAAGGTTGCCTCGCGGACTGTCGGGGTATTCCTCCTCGTCGACACATGAGGCGAGGGGCAGGATGGCGAAGATGGTTAGCAGGAGATGACTGACCGCCATGATGGAATGACGGAAATGGGACTGGTTGTGGTGGCTGCTCTTGGTCATGGTCGTTGGATGGTCTTCGTCTTGAAATGTTTTACAAATCCGATCAGCAGTCCGTGGGTGTAGTAGTGCTGCTTAAGTCCGTTCACCCGGGCTTGCTGGATGTCGCCCAGATAGCCAATGCGGAGGGTGGTGCCCCATAATTTGGTGTCGAGGGTGAGCATGTTGTGCATCGATGGGGAGGAGAAGGGGGTGGTCACCACGGCATTGTGCTCATAGTTGCCGCGGGAGAAGATCTCATAGTATGACTGTCCGTAGTTGGGGCTGAACATCAGACCGAGAAGGGGCACTGAGAGTTCATAGCGGGCTGTGAAGGCTTTCTTGAAAAGCCGGAAGTGATAGGTGGCGGACGCCGAGGGACCCACCTGCATCGAGAGACGCAGTTGGGCAGGGTTGTTCTGGTTGCGCGAGTTGTAGTTCACGCCGATGTTGAAGCGGGTCATTCCACCGATACTGATTCCTAACTGGTCGGAGGCCAGCGACCAATCGCGCTGGAAGACGCAGGTGAGGGTGTAGAGACCGGAAAGCTCATTGCCGTCTTCTGAACGGTCGCTGGCATCGGCAAAACTGCCTTGGTGCATGATTTCTTTCGACCATCGCTTGCCTGGCCTCTCGCGGATGGTGTGGGAGATATAGCGCAGTTCACTACCTTGGTATTTCTCGGGCGACAGGTAGGTGTCGAGTATGTTGATGGCACCGAATCCAAGGAGTTGGGCGTTGGTGATGATCTTGTCGGGAGTCTCCTCTTCCTGACCGATGGCCTCGGATGCGGGCCAACATAGAAGGATGGCCAGCATGAGGGCTGTCGGCAGATGCTGGGAGCGGTGTGTGCGTTTACATGTCATCATCATTGAAAAGGAAGAGTTGACCGGTTAGTTCGGTGATGATTTGCTGCTCGCTCTTGTCCTTGTCGGGATCAAGGTTCTCAACCTCCTGTGGCGATTCCTGCTCAGAGGCCTCTTCCTCAAGGGCGTCGGTCTTAGTGGGTTCAAGCTCCTCTACGGAGTCCACATGCAGGGTGGTGATCCGCTTGCCACGGGCTTTAAAGCCTTTCACCGAAATGAAATCCTCGACATCTATCACCATGGGCTCGCGGCCGGCATCACTGCCGCCGAAGTTGACTTGTATGCGGGGATAGGGCTCACAGGTGAGCAGGAGCTCGCGGTTGTCGGGGTTCTCGCCGAGATAGTTCTGGTGGCGTTTCGTGCCTTCCATCTTGAAGCGTTTCAGATAGGGGTATCCTTGCTGGTCGGCATCGAAGAGCACGCAGCTCCACACCTTCTCGGGCTTCCATTTCTCGACAATGCGAACATTCGACTCATAGTGATTGTTGCTATCGAAATTGCTCAAGTAGAAGTCGCCGTTGTCGAGCACCACGAGGATGGAGTCGCCCTCATTGAATTCTCCAAGCAATTGTCCGTGCTCGTCGTAATTGAGGCGGTTGACGTCGGGATCCCACCACACTTTGCGGCCGCCAAGGGTGCTGTGGCCGTGACTCTTGAGGGCGATGCGGTGGATGGAGTATTTCGTGAGCAGGTTGCCCTTGCTGCCGCGCCCCTTGATGAGAATGTCGGAGAAATCACGCTCCAGGAAGATTTTCTTGATCTTCGGGTTGGGGTCGAGGGTGACTTTGATCAGCTCGGCCTCACCGTTGGGGTTGCAGGTGAAATACACCACTCGTGAGCCGGGGGTCCCTTGCGTGAGGTCGTATTCCTTCTCACGGGCCAGACTGGTGACGTTGAAGCGTTTCATGAAATAACTGCCGCGCTTGCCGTCGCGGTAGACCACGTTGTAGATGGTGCGGGTGTCGTTTTTCTTGAACACCTGCACATGGAGGATGTTCTTTCCAACGAAGATCTTCTCGGCCACTTTCACTACCTTGTATTTGCCGTCACGGTAGAAGACGATGATGTCGTCGATGTCGGAGCAGTTGCACACAAACTCGTCTTTCTTCAGACCAGTGCCGATAAATCCGTCGGTGCGGTTGATGTAGAGCTTCTGGTTGGCTTCCACCACTTTGGAGGCTACAATCGTGTCGAAACTCTTGATCTCGGTCAGACGGGGGTGCTGTTCTCCGTATTTGTCGAGGATGAAACGATACCATTTGATGGTGTATTCGACGATGTGCTCCAGGTCGTGATTGATCTGCTCGATCTCGGCCTTGATGCGGAGGATGAGGTCGTCGGCCTTGTCTTTGTTGAACTTCAGGATGCGCTGCATCTTGATCTCCATGAGACGGAGGATGTCGTCTTTGGTGACCTCTCTCACGAATTGTGGATAGAAGGGGGTCAGCCGTTCGTCGACGTAGGCGCAGGCGGCATCCATGTCGGGGGCGTTCTCAAACGGACGGCCCTTGTAGATGCGTTCCTCGATGAAGATCTTCTCCAAGGAGGCGTAATGCAACTGCTCCATCAGTTCTCCCTTGCGGATCTCCAGCTCCTGGCGGAGCAGGTCCTTGGTGTGCTCGGTGGAGTAACGGAGCAAGTCGCTCACGGTGAGGAACATCGGCTTCTTGTCGACGATGACGCAACAGTTGGGGGCGATGTTGATCTCACAATCGGTGAAGGCATAGAGGGCGTCGATGGTCTTGTCGGACGATACACCGGGGGCAAGGTGGATCAGGATCTCCACTTCGGCGGCTGTGTTGTCATCGACTTTCTTCACCTTGATCTTGTTGCGCTCGATGGCTTTGAGAATCGACTCTATCAGCGAAGTGGTGGTCTTGCTGTAGGGAATCTCGCGGATGACGAGGGTCTTTGTGTCAAGCTTCTCGATCTTGGCTCGCACACGCAGTCCTCCACCGCGCTGACCGTCGTTGTAACGGCTCACGTCGATGGCTCCTCCTGTGGGGAAGTCGGGATAGAGATGGAATTCCTCACCTCGCAGGTAACTGATGGAGGCCTCGCACAACTCGCAGAAGTTGTGGGGCAGGATTTTTGAGGTGAGACCCACGGCAATGCCTTCCGTGCCTTGCGCCAGGAGCAAAGGGAATTTCACGGGCAGGGCGATCGGCTCCTTGTTGCGGCCGTCATAACTCATCTGCCACTCGGTGGTCTTGGGGTTGAATACAGTGTCGAGTGCAAACTTCGACAGCTTGGCCTCGATATATCGGGGGGCGGCGGCGCGGTCGCCGGTGAGGATGTTGCCCCAGTTGCCTTGGGTGTCCACAAGCAGGTCTTTCTGCCCGATCTGCACCAGGGCATCGCCGATGGAGGCATCACCATGGGGGTGAAACTGCATGGTGTGACCCACGATGTTGGCCACTTTGTTGAACCGCCCGTCGTCCATGCGCTTCATTGAGTGCAGGATGCGGCGCTGCACGGGTTTCAGTCCGTCGTCAATCTTGGGCACGGCACGCTCGAGGATCACGTAGGAGGCGTAGTCGAGAAACCAGTTCTGATACATGCCGCTGAGATGATGCACGGCAGAGGCATCGAATCGGTTCACGGGCTTGTAGTCGGAGTGGCTGTCCTCTTCCAACTCGTCTTCGCTTCCCGGCTCTTCTCCTCCAGCCTGAGCGTCTGTGCTGTCCTGTAAGTCAGCGCCTTCGTCTTGTGCTATACTGTCCTGTTCCAGGATCTCGTCGTCTTTTATCTCGTCGTCTTTTTTGTTGTCGTCCATAAATACACATTTCTAATCGCAGCAAAGTTAGGCATTTTTATCGAGATTCGGACATGTGAACGCCAAAAAAGTATTCCGATGGGCCGTTTGAGTGGCTTGATGGCTAAATGATTTTAAAAATAACATTCTTTTGGGCTGAAAACAGGCTTTTTCTTGGTCTCCTCGGATTTTCTTGCTAAATTTGCACCCAATTATTCAGCCCTTTGGCTGATAGGAGAATCACAAAGTATATCATCAACAGACAAAATATGGCACAAGAAGATGTATTCAAGAAGATCGTAAGCCATTGCAAAGAATATGGTTTCGTATTCCCCAGCAGTGAAATCTACGATGGACTGGCCGCAGTGTATGACTACGGACAGAATGGTGTGGAACTGAAAAACAACATCAAAGAATATTGGTGGAAGAGCATGGTGCTCCTGCATGAGAATATCGTGGGCATCGACTCGGCCATCTTCATGCACCCCACGATCTGGAAGGCTTCAGGACATGTGGATGCCTTCAACGACCCGCTGATCGACAACCGCGACTCCAAGAAACGCTACCGCGCCGACGTGCTCATCGAGGACCAGATGGCCAAATACGATGAGAAGATCGACAAGGAGGTGGAGAAAGCTCGCAAGCGCTTCGGCGATGCCTTCGACGAGCAGAAATTCCGTGAGACCAATCCCCGCGTGCTGGAAAACGCCGCCAAGCGCGAGGCGCTCCATCAGCGCTTCACAGAGGCTATGCAGGGTCCTGACCTGGAGGCTCTGAAGCAGATCATCCTCGACGAGGGTATCGTCGATCCTATCAGCGGAACTAAGAACTGGACCGACGTGCGCCAGTTCAACTTGATGTTCTCCACCGAGATGGGCTCTGTGTCGGACGCTGCCAGCAAGATCTATCTCCGTCCGGAGACGGCTCAGGGCATCTTCGTCAACTACCTCAATGTGCAGAAGACCGGACGCATGAAGATTCCTTTCGGTATCGCTCAGATCGGTAAGGCTTTCCGCAACGAGATCGTGGCCCGACAGTTCATCTTCCGTATGCGTGAGTTTGAGCAGATGGAGATGCAGTTCTTCGTCAAGCCGGGCACCGAACTGGACTGGTTCCCGAAATGGAAGGAGATGCGCATGGCTTGGCACCAGGCCCTGGGATTCGGCGCAGAGAACTACCGCTTCCACGACCACGACAAACTGGCTCACTATGCCAACGCTGCCACCGATATCGAGTTCAAAATGCCTTTCGGCTTCAAGGAGGTGGAGGGCATCCACAGCCGTACCAACTTCGACCTCTCGCAGCATGAGAAATACAGCGGGCGCAGCATCAAGTACTTCGACCCGCAGACCAACGAGAGCTACACTCCGTTTGTCATCGAGACTTCCATCGGCGTCGACCGTATGTTCCTCTCGGTGATGTGCCACTCCTATGAGGAGGAGAAACTGGAGAATGGCGAGACACGTGTCGTGCTCAAACTGCCTGCAGCACTCGCTCCTGTCAAACTCGCCGTACTGCCTCTCGTGCGCAAAGGCGGACTGCCTGAGAAGGCTCGTGAGATCATCGACAACCTGCGGTTCCATTTCAACTGCCAGTACGACGAGAAAGACACCATCGGAAAGCGCTATCGCCGCCAGGATGCTATCGGCACGCCTTACTGCGTGACCGTCGACTACGATACACTCAACGACAATATGGTGACACTACGCTTCCGCGATACCATGGAACAGGAGCGGGTGAGCATCGACCAGCTCAACGCCATCATCGAGGATAAGGTGAGCATCGCAAGCCTGCTTAAGAAACTGCAGTAAATGAGACATCACGCATCTTATTATGCCTTCCTTGCCTTCGTGGCCGCTGTCTTCTGTCTCTCATCTTGCAAGGAGACAGACGATACGGTGGTGGAGTTCGAGAACTGGCAGCAGAAAAATGAGGCTTATTTCAATGCCAAATACAACTCCGTGAAGCAGGCCATCGCTTCCGGCGATACGTCTTGGAAAATCTTCAAATCGTTCTCCAAAGACTACTCCACCACAGGGACTGCCTCTGACTATATCCTCGTCAAGGTGCTCAATGAGGGATCCGGAAGCGGATCGCCTCTCTACACCGACTCCGTCAGGGTGCATTATCGCGGACAGCTGCTGGCTTCTGCATCTTATGTCGACAGCAGTGACAGCGAACTGGGTTATGTCTTCGATACTTCTTGGAGCACAACCACGTTCGATGATAGGATTTTTGTTCCTTCCAAATTTGGCGTGAGTGGTGTGGTCGACGGCTTCTCTACGGCTCTCCAGCACATGCGCATCGGCGACAGATGGCGGGTGTATATCCCTTATCAACTGGGCTACGGCACCAGTGACAACGGTTCGATTCCTGCCTACAGCACGCTGGTCTTCGACTTGGCTCTCGCTGCTTATTACCGGCCGGGCAATAAAGTGCCCGACTGGTCGGCCAATGAGATGCGAATATGGGATGAACCATAATCTCTAAGTTTATATATAAGAATATGTGCGACGGTCCCCATCCGCTTTCAGAGCTGGATGGGGATTTTTCTTGAAGCGACTATAAAGAAAGATAGGCTCCCTCGACATGCAGCTTCTCCTCGTCGATGAGGTAAGTGAGGGCATGGTCAAGCACATCTTTAGGCAATCGCAGGGTGTGGAGCTCGGAGATGTGGTGGCGGCAGTTGTCGCCAAGCAGGGCGATGATGAGCTTGCGCGCTTCCGTGATCGCATCACCAGCTGGGTGCCCTTCATGTGTGAGACAGACATCGCATTGCCCGCAGTCGGATGTGGTGTGCTCTCCGAAATACTTGAGAAGCTGACGGCTGCGGCACACCGTGTCGTTGGTGGCATAGCTGATCATGCTCCCGATGCGGTCCTCATAACTCTTCTTGCGGTCTTCATACACTTCGGGTGTGATCATCAGCCTGAAACCGTCTTCGCGGCGCTGGGTGTAGCTCACGGCGGGCAACTTCCGGCGGGGAATGAAACTGACGATGCGCCGACGGTTGAGTTCTTTCAGAATTTGATACACGGCATCGGTCTCCAAACCTGATTTCATGGCGATGGCTCCCTCGTCGATGAAACTGTAGTCGGAGAACAGGCCGCTGTAGAGGCGCAGCACGGCGTCGATCACGGCTTCCTCACCAGGTGAGGTGCGCTCCAACAGATAGAGTTGGTCGCGCTCCAGCATGAACCTCAGACGGGCATTGTTCTCGGGATCGGTGTCGTATTCGAGGTAACCGGCCCGCTGAAGGATTTTCAGCGAGGCATCCACATGGATGCTGAAATGATGGAAGGCCCGGCAGAACTTCTCGAGGTCAAACTCCAGGGTGCGGCCTTCGCCGCTGCCTACACCGATTTGGAAGAAATCGGCCAGGTCGTCGTAGACTTTTCGTATGTATTCCTTGTCTGGAAAAGTGTCGGGAATGCGTTTCTGGAGCTTTCGTTTGTCGGAGGAATTGTAGAGCAATACGGCATAGGCTCTCTCACCGTCTCGCCCTGCACGCCCCGCTTCCTGGAAATAGGCTTCAGGGGAGTCGGGACAGTCGATGTGGACAACGACTCTCACATCGGGCTTGTCGATGCCCATGCCGAAGGCGTTGGTGGCGACAATTATCCTCACCCGGTCGGACTGCCAGTCTTTCTGACGCTGGTCCTTGACGGAGGGCTCCAGGCCGGCGTGGTAGAAGGTCGAGGTGATGCCGTTGGCGTTGAGCCAATCCGAGATTTCCCGGGAGCGCTTGCGACTCCTCACATACACGATGCCGCAGCCTCCTATGGTGGAAAGGATATGCAGCAGTTCTTCCAACTTGTCGCTGGCGTCCCTGACGATGTAGGCCAGGTTCTTGCGCTCAAAACTCATCTTGAAGACCCGTTTCTCGGCAAAATGCAAGCGATCTTGGATGTCGTCCACCACCTGTGGGGTGGCGGTGGCGGTGAGGGCGAGAATGGGTACTTCGGGGTGGATGTCGCGGATTTCGGCGATCTTCAGGTAGGAGGGGCGGAAGTCATACCCCCATTGGCTGATGCAGTGAGCTTCATCCACGGTGATGAAACTCACTTTCATGTGACGTAACTTGACGAGGAAAAGGGGGGATGACAGCCGCTCAGGCGACACGTAGAGGATGTTGACACCACCAAAGACGGCATTGTCGAGCGTGGTGACAATCTCGCTGTGAGTCATGCCTGAATAAATGGCTGAGGCCAGGATGCCCTTGGCGCGCAGGTGGGCCACCTGGTCTTTCATCAGCGCGATCAGAGGGGTCACCACGACACATACGCCGCCTTGCAGCACTGCGGGCACTTGGAAGGTGATACTTTTGCCACCACCGGTGGGCATGAGCCCTAAGGTGTCATGCCCACTGGCGATACTCTCGATGATCTCACGCTGGATACCCCTGAAATCGTCGTAACCCCAGTATTGGCGGAGAGTCTGCTGGTATTTGTCCATCGGCGACGGCCCTTCCCCCTCTCTTACTTGCTCTCGGCCTCAAACTCCTCTGCCTCGCGGATGTCCTCGATCTGCAATTGCACACTGCCGTGCTTGTAGATGTTCTCCTCAAGGGTGTAGACGATGTCGAAACTGCGCTTCGACTTGATATAACGTGCGGAGGCGCTCTGGCCGAAGGCGATGCCGTTCATCACATGGCTCGATTTGGAGTCGACCAGCTCGAGCTTGATGTGCTCCTGGTCGCGGCCCACCACCTTGCTGGTGCCGAAGTCGTAGACTCCGATGGTGCAGAAATGGGGCTTCTCATTGCCGGGACCGAAGGGCGCAAACTTCTTCAGGTCGTTGAAAAGGCGTTTGGAGGCAATGTCACGGAAGTCGATCATGGCATCGATCTTGAGGATCGCCTCGGTCTGCTCGGGCTGAATATGCTCTTCCACGTATTTCTGGAAACGTTGCTGGAATTTCTTGACGTCTGACCAGCGGAGTGTAAGGCCTGCCGCATAAGTGTGACCACCGAAGTTGAGCAAAAGGTCGCGGCAGTGCTTGATGGCGGAATAGACATCAAAACCGGCCACACTGCGGGCTGAGCCGGTGGCGAGGTTCTCGTCGCGGGTGAGCACCACGGTCGGTCGGAAATAGATCTCCGTCAGACGGGAGGCCACGATGCCGATGACTCCTTTCTTCCAGTTCTCGTCGTAGAGCACAATGCTGGAATGGTGCTTCTGGCTCTCCAATTTGGCTACGATCTGGTTGGCTTCCTCGGTCATCTGCTTGTCGATGTCCTTGCGCTGCTCATTATACTCGTTGATATGACGGGCTTTGCTCAGGGCGGAGGCGAAATCGCGCTCGATCAGCAGGTCAACACTTTCCTTGCCGTTCTCCATGCGCCCTGACGCATTGATCCGCGGACCGATCTTGAAGACAATGTCGCTCATCGAGATGTCGCGGCCGCTCAGACCACAGATATCGATGATTGCTTTCAGACCGATGCTCGGATTCTGGTTGAGTTGCTTCAGACCATGGAAAGCCAGAATACGGTTCTCCTCAGTCACAGGCACGATGTCGGCGGCGATGCTCACGGCGCAGAAATCGAGCAGGGGAATGAGGCGGGAGAAGGGGATGTCGTTGTTCTTGGCGAATGCTTGCATGAACTTGAAACCCACACCGCATCCACAGAGGTGCTTGAAGGGGTAGGTGTCGTCTTCACGCTTGGGGTTGAGCACTGCCACGGCATCCGGCATCACGTCGTCGGGGACATGATGGTCGCAGATAATAAAATCAATGCCTAAGGTCTTGGCATAGGCAATTTCCTCGATGGCCTTGATGCCGCAGTCGAGGATGATAATCAGTTTCACACCTGTTTCCCGGGCATATTCCAATCCCTTCTTGCTGATGCCATATCCCTCATCATAACGGTCAGGGATATAGTAGTCGATGTTGGAGTAGAATTGCTGAAGAAACTTGTACACCAGGGCGACCGCTGTGCATCCGTCGACATCGTAGTCGCCGTATACCAAGATCCTCTCCTTACGGCCCATGGCATCGTTAAGCCTGTCGACTGCGATGTCCATGTCCTTCATGAGGAAGGGGTTGATAAGGTCGGCCAACTGCGGGCGGAAATACCGCTTGGCGGCAGATTCGGTCGTGATGCCACGCCTGATGAGGAGCGATGCGAGTATCGGACTCATGCCGATTTTCTCGCCCAGCTCGTCAGCTGCTTTCTTCTCGTCTGGTGTAGGTGGTTCGTAATTCCATTTAAATTGCATTTATAGTGTTTTTATTCTTATTATCTGCTCTCTTGGCGGCTGCTTGATGACTACAAGAAAATGAAGCTTGCCGCGCAATGGTGCCAATAATGGCAATTTGTGTGTAAAGATACGAATAAAAACTCATATAGTGGCAAATCCCTCGCTTTTTTTAGATTATTTAGGGATTGAGTGCCACGAAAGGGGAGGCTCTTCATGCAAAGAGGGCAGTACACCAAGTGCTGCCCTCTTGTTTGCGCTTTGTCATATATCAGTCGCCCAGTCCTTGGTTCTTGCGGGCTTCCTGCATTTTTTTGAGGATGTCCTTGGGGATGGCGTTGATGTTGACCATGTAGTCCATGGTGTTGGCGGCGATGAAATTCTTGGTCATGTACCAGATGCCTTTGTAGTCACCGGCCTCGCCCCAGGAGTTCTTCACCATGTAGTATTCCTTGCCGTTCTGGTCCTTGGCGATGCCGTAGATGAGCATGCCGTGGTCGTCGGTGAGCTCCCAGTTGTCATAACGCTCCTGGCGCTTCTCTTGCGTGGGAGTGAGCTCAGGCACAGTGCAACCCAGGGAGTCGAGCAGGTTGGTCTTCTCCGTACGGGTGAGTTTCAGCCAACGGGCCATGTCGCTGCCGGCGAGGCTCTCCGCTTTCTTAGAGTCGATGGAGTAGGCGAGACCCTTGCGGGTGAATCCGTCTTCCGACACGTCGCCGCCCCAGGCCACGGTGTAGCCTTTCTCGATGGCGTTGTCAATGATGCGCATCATGTCTTCCATGGGGAGGTTCCACGACAGGGGGTTGCGCCAGTTGTCCTGCACCTCTACGGCAAATTGGGTGTAGAAAGGATGATGGGTATAGCTGGTGATCGACACGTAATCGTTGAGATTGATGCCGAGACTCTTGACGAAGGTCTCCGGTGTATAGGTCTTGCCTTCATACTTGAATTCCTTGGGGCACTCGCCCAGGTAAGAGTCGAGGATGGCCTGCAAACCGGGCTTCCACTGATTGGAGAGCTTGCTGGCTTTGTTCTTGGACACGGCTGCCACGTAGGGCTCCAGCAGACTGAAAAACTCATTGAAGTTGTTGAGGGAGTCTCCGTAAAGACTGCCGGGGAATGGCATGGCGTCTTCAGGACAGATGCCGTAGTTCTTGAGGCAGTAGTACACGTCGTAGGCGCTTCCGCCTTGGGCAAACTGGCAGTCGCCGTGGAGCCTCACCACTTGGATGGCACGGTCCATATAGGTCTTGTTGGCTACAAAACTCTCGCAGAGGTCATAGGTCTTGCCGGTGGCCTTGAGTATCTCTGCCTCGAAGAAACTCAGGGTGGAGTAATCCCAGCAGGTGCCCGAGCGGTTCTGGTCTTTCATGCTGGTGATGGGAATCTCCTTCACTGTGGTGAAGACGGGTTTGTTGTCCGCTTTCTTGTCTTGTGCGGATGCACCGATGGCGAGGGATGCCATCAGGGTCAGGAAAAATAACTTTTTCATTTTCTTGATATTTTTGATGTGATTTGGTCCTTTGGGGTCAACGGTGGGTGGCCATGTATTCTTCCACATCATTGATATGGTAGGGGATGCGGTCCTTGCCGATGAACCGGCAACCGTCGGAGGTGATCAGCACATCGTCCTCGATGCGGATGCCGCCGAAGTCCTTGTAGGTCTCCAGCAGGTCGAAGTTGAGAAACTCGGCGCAATGGCCTGAGGCGCGCCAGTTGTCAATCAGGGCGGGGATGAAATAAATGCCTGGCTCGTCGGTCACGACAAAACCTTCCTCCAACCGTCGGCCCATGCGCAGACAGTTGGTGCCGAACTGCTCCAGATTGGGACGGGTCTCCTCGTCGAAACCCACATTGATCTGGTCGAGGTTCTCCATGTCGTGTACGTCCATTCCCATCATGTGGCCGAGACCGTGGGGCAGGAACATGGCATGGGCGCCTGCCTTGACGGCTTCTTCTGTGTCGCCGCACATCAGGCCAAGTTCCTTCAAACGGTCGGTCATCAGACGGCAGACGGCGAAGTGCACGTCCATGTATTTCACGCCCGGACGTGCCACCTCCAACACGTAGTCGTGGCAGGCCTCCACGATGGAGTATATCTCGCGCTGACGTTGGGTGAACTTCCCGTTCACAGGCATGGTGCGGGTGTTGTCAGAACAGTAGTGCTCGATGGTCTCTGCGCCACAGTCGCACAAGGCCAAACGACCATCCTCCAGCAAGTCCATGGATGGATTGCCGTGCATGATCTCGCCATGCTGGGAGAAGATGGTGGCAAAGCTCACCATGGCTCCGTAGGAATGGGCGATGCCGTCCACTTGACCGCCGACGAATTTTTCGGTCACGCCCGGACAAGTGAGCCTCATGGCGGTGGTGTGCATCTTATAGCCGATGACGGCGGCACGCTCCAGAGCCTCGATCTCCTGCGGTTCCTTGGTGGAACGCATCTTCACCACCGCACGGATGAGGGGCATTGATGCGGTAGCCTTCTGCTGACTTGGATGAATGCCGAGCAGGTCCATGAGCTGGATCTTGATGTCGTGACGATAGGGTGGGAGGAAGTGGATGGGACGCTTGGCGGCCAGGGCGGTGTCGCAGATCTCTTTGAGCTGACTCATTGGCGCAGAGGCGGCGACGCCCACCTGTGAGGCAAGGTCGCTGACGCTGTCGACGCTGCCATACCATACGATGTCCTCGATGTCGATGTCATCGCCGATTAGAATATCCTTGTCGTTATCGATGTCGATGACACCCACAAGTCCGTCGCGCTTCTGTCCGAAATAATAAAGGAATGACGAGTCCTGACGGAAAGGGTAATAGGCATTGGCCGGATAGTTGCAGGGCGACTCATTATTGCCGAAAAGAAGGATGATGCCTTCACCGACAAGCCGTTTCAATGCTGCACGGCGACAGATATAGGTTTCTTTGCTGAACATGGTACTCCTTGGGTTGTTTAGAATTTTGCAAAGGTAATGCAAAAAAACGATTTAAAGTGAGGAAAGAGGATTTAATTTTTAAAAAACCTCTTGTCTGAAATCTTAATCCTCCAACTTCATTCCCTTCAGGAGGTCGGGCCGCAACCGCCGGGTGCGCTCCAGACTCTGCTCGATTTCCCAGTCCTTGATTTTCCCCTCGTTGCCGCTGAGCAGGATGTCGGGCACTTTCCAGCCTTTGTAGTCGGCGGGACGGGTGTAGATGGGGGCGGAGAGCAGACCGTCTTGGAAACAGTCGGAGAGGGCGCTCTGGTCGTCGCTGATGACTCCGGGCACGAGCCTCACGATGGCATCGGCCATGACGGCGGCTGCCAGTTCGCCTCCCGTCAGCACATAGTCGCCGATGGAGATCTCACGGGTGATCAGGTGATCGCGCACGCGTTGGTCGATTCCCTTGTAGTGACCGCACAGGATGATGATGTTGCCGAGCATCGACATCTCGTTGGCGATGTCCTGATCAAACTGCTCTCCATCAGGCGATGTGAAGATCACCTCGTCGTATTCACGTTCGGCCTTGAGGGCGGTGATGGCTCGGTCGATGGGTTCGCATTGCATCACCATGCCGGCGAATCCTCCATAGGGATAGTCGTCGACACGGCGCCATTTGTCAGTGGTGTAGTCGCGGAGGTTGTGCAGGTGGATCTCTGCAAGTCCTTTCTTCTGTGCACGGGCAAGGATGGACTCGTGGACGAATCCTTCCAACATCTCGGGTAATACTGTGATGATATCTATTCTCATGATGATTTGAAATGATGTTGCTTGTTCGTTTATTTTGCCATCGGGGAATCAACGGTACCCGCTTCCTCCACCGCCGCCGCTTCCTCCGCCTCCGCCGTAGGAAGAACGACCGCCACCGCCCGAACTGCTGCTGTAGCTGCGGGAACTGGAAGAAGAACTGCCCGAATAGGTTCTGGGAGCCATGATGTGGTCCATGTGCTTGTAGGCCTCTCTTGCCGCGGTGGCCAGGGCCGTAGTCATGGGCACGGGATCGATGGTCGATGATGATGTCGCTCTGATCCCCGATCTGGCTGAAGTCCGGCATCACCTTCCGCGATGTCGACGGCATTCCTATGTATCAAGGGCTTGGCCGACAGGGGCAGCGCCATCAACCACAGCCACAATATGGCGTTCCATTTCCTCTTTTCCATCTGCCTCGGCTTTATTTCCCTCTTTTCAGCCGCACGAACACATGCGTGGCATGACTGTTCTCTGCCTTGCGCCTTTCTACCTCAAAGTATTTGGGGCATGACTCAATCAGTGGGGTGAGTTTTTGGAACCCGTAGTTGCGGGGGTCGAAATCGGGACGTTTCTTCAGTACCAGACTGCCCACCTCGGCCATCGACACCCAGTCGTTGTCATCACTCAGGTCATCGATGGTGTGGCGCAGCAGTTTGATCACGGCATTAGTGATCTTCTCCTTGGGTGGAGCGGCTTTCTTTTCCTTGTCGCTGACAGCTTCCTGCGATGCCGTGTCCTCGTCCTCATTGCCCAGGTTCTCTATATAGATGAACTTGTCGCAGGAGACGATGAAGGGCCGGGGGGTCTTCTTCTCACCCATGCCGATGACCAGCTTGCTCGACTCACGCAGACGGGTGGCCAGACGGGTGAAGTCGCTGTCGCTGGAGATGATGCAGAAACCATCCACTTTGTCGCTGTGGAGGATGTCCATCGCATCGATGATCATCGCAGAGTCGGTGGCATTCTTCCCCGTGGTGTAGCCATATTGCTGAATGGGGGTGATGGCGTTCTCCAGCAACACGGATTTCCATCCTGCCAGATTGGGCTTGGTCCAGTCGCCGTAAATGCGCTTGATGGTGGGCACTCCATATTTGGTGATCTCATTGAGCATCTCCTGTACGTGTGATGCGGGCACATTGTCGGCATCAAACAGCACGGCGAGATTGAGTTCCTTCTTGTTCTCTGTCATATCATTCATGAATAAAGTGCAAATATATACAAAAAATCTGATAATAACCCTTTTTGGGTGCGAATAAATCGACTGCAGGCAGGGTTTGCGGATTTTCTTGCCTCAGGGATTGTGCTCCCAGAAAGTTTTTTGGCCTATATCCTTTTTGTTTTTCACATGAACAAGTTTCGTCTCCTATGTGGTATAGGATCGGGAATGTAAAGAATTAGATACATCCCACAAAAGCGATCTGCAGCGAAAATCGTATTTTTGCCCTCGCAATCTAACTTAATTATTATTAGATTATTATTAGCTTATGAAAAAAATCTTGCTTCTATTGCTGCCTATCCTGGCTTTGACAGGCTGTAACACAGAGGTGGAGTGCCCTGTCCTGGCCATTGAGGGTGGACAGGTGCAAGGCGTCACAGCCGACATCCCTGGAGTTTTCGTTTATCGTGGCATCCCTTATGCCGCTCCTCCTATTGGAGACCTGAGATGGAAAGAACCCCAGCCCGTGGTGGCTTGGGAGGGTATCAGAATGGCCGACAAGTTCGGACATCCTGGCTATCAGGCAGTGCATTACCCTGAGGGGTATGCCAAGGAATGGGGATATGGAGATGAGGCTCCATATTCGGAAGACTGCCTCTATCTCAATGTCTGGACCAAAGCTCCTGGCAAAATTGACCAGAAGTTGCCGGTGGCCTTGTGGATCCATGGTGGCGGCTACCGGGAAGGATGGGGCTCCGAACCGGAGTTCGATGGCCAGGAATGGGCCAACAAGGACGTGGTGCTTGTCTCCATCAACTATCGTCTCGGTATTTTTGGCTTCATGCCTTATCATGAGTTGTCGGAGGAGAGCCCCAACCATGTGTCAGGCAATTATGGCATCCTCGACCAAATCCAGTCGCTCAAATGGATCAAGGCCAATATCGCTCAGTTTGGCGGCGACCCCGACAATGTCACTATCTTCGGACAGAGTGCTGGCGCCGGCAGTGTGCGCGCGCTGTGTGAGTCGCCCTTGGCTCGCGGCCTATTCCATAAGGCGGTCATCATGAGTGGCGGTGGTGTCAATGTGCCGGCTACCGATAAGGAGGAGGCCAAACCTGCTGTGCCGGTCAACAAGTTCTTCACCTATAACCCCACCTTGGAGCAGGCTGAGGCTGATACGAAAAAAGTGATGGATTGGGCAGGACTGACCGATCTGGCCAAACTGAGGGCTGCTTCCACAGAGGTGCTTTATACTGTGGGCACCTTGTATAATGCCGTGACGAAAAACGACGTTTATCTGATGGGCAGACCCATCATCGACGGATATGTCTGCACCAAGAGTTTCGACGATGCTGCTCATGAGGGAACTCTGGCTGATGTGCCCTATATGATCGGATACACCCTGAATGACATGGGAAGGATGGCTCCAGGCATCGCAGAGTTCTGTAAAGTCAGGGAGAGCAAGGGCGGCAAGGCATGGGCTTATGAGTTCGCTCGTCCGTTGCCCGACGATGGCTCGCATCCTGAGGTTACCAAACGCCTGAAGGGGGCTTTCCACTCTTCCGACCTGTGGTTTGTGTTCAAGTCGCTCAAGCATTGTTGGAGACCTTGGACAAAAGGCGACTGGGATCTCTCGGAGAAAATGCTGACGGCATGGACCAATTTCGCCAAGTTCAGCGACCCCAATGGTCCTGAGGGTGGCGCCTGGACTCCTTGCACCGCAGAGAACCCGAAGTTCATGCTCTTCAAGTTGAACGACAAGGATGCGGAGAATTCAGAGATGGGTGACCCCATCGTCCCTGATACGCCATCTCCGTTCTGATCTGATCTTATCTTATCCCATTACCACATCGAGCACCATCATCAGCACAAAACCGATAGCGAAACCGATGGTGCTGAGGTTGGAGTGGCTTCCGTTGGATGCTTCGGGGATGAGCTCCTCGACCACTACATAGAACATGGCTCCCGCTGCAAAGGAGAGCATGTAGGGCAGCACTGGGGTGAGCAGCGAGGCCAACAAGATGACGGCCAGACCGCCGATGGGCTCTACTGCACCACTCAGGCTTCCCAGCATGAACGACCGCCAGCGGGAATTGCCCTCAGCACGCATGGGCATCGATATGATCGCTCCTTCCGGGATGTTCTGGATGGCGATACCCAGTGATACGGCCACTGCAGAGGCCAGTGAGATGCCTGTCGCACCTTGATCTGCACCGGCAAACACCACACCCACAGCCATGCCTTCGGGCAGGTTGTGGATGGTGACGGCCAGGGCAAGCATGGCAGTGCGTGACAGATGGGAACGTGGACCCTCGGGGGTCGAGGTGCCCAAATGCAGGTGTGGGGTCAGATCATCGAGGATCAGAAGGAATCCCATGCCCAGCAGGAAACCTACGGCGGCTGGCATCACCGACCAGGCTCCTTGGGCTTCCTCCATTTCCATCGACGGGATGATCAGCGACCACACCGAGGCGGCCACCATCACACCCGACGCAAAACCGAGCAACGATTTCTGAAGTCGTTGCGACATCTCTTTTTTCATGAAAAACACGAATGCAGATCCGAGCATCGTGCCGATCAGTGGTATGAGTAGGCCTATCGCTATGGTCATGACATGTATAAAATAAATCTTGTGATTATTCCGATGGGATGATGACACCTGTGCTTACCGGTACTTGTTTGCCGTCGATGTCAAACTGCAAGGTGGCTCCGTCGGGGCGTACATCCATTGTCACCGTGGCGCCCATGACGAGCGGCAGATTGACATCACCATGGCCGGCCGGGAATCCACACAGCACGGGGATGTGGTATTTTTCAAGGTATACACGAAGCATTTGCTCCACATCCTTATAGTCAAACTCATGGCCGCAATCGGTGAATTCGCCGAGTATCACGCCCTTGCAGTGGTCGAGTACGCCATTCAGGGCCAGGATGTGGAATTGACGGTCGATGTTGTGCATCGACTCTTCCACTTCCTCCATAAAAAGGATGATGTCGGGGTGGGCCGTGGCATCGGCGCTTGTGCCAAGATTGGGCACGAATGTGCAAATGTTGCCGCCCACAAGCACGCCTTGAGCCTTACCGGTGATGTTGGAGGGGTGGGCTGGCACTTCATACCGGGGAACACGTCCCATCAGCAGGTCGAGCATCAGAGTGCTGGTTGCATCAGTGCCTCCTTTGGCCAGCGATGAGCACATGGTGCCATGGATGCTCATCATGCCCGCGTTCTGCAAGAGGCCATGGAGCGTGGAGATGTCACTGTAGCCTACCAGCCATTTGGGGTGCGCCGAAAGTTCCTCCGGCTTCAGTTGGTTGATCAGTTGGATGGTGCCATAGCCGCCGCGGTTGCAGATGATGGCCTTCACATCGGGATTGTTGAAGGCCCAGCGGATGTCGCTGATGCGCTCTTCCAAGGTGCCGGCGTATTGGCCTTGGTACTTCTGGCCTACGTTGGGACCGACAACGGGCACGAGTCCCCAGTTGCGCAGTATGGCGGCAGTCTTCTCCACATTCTCCATCGGGGTGAAGTAGGAGGGCGAGATGAGGGCCACTTGGTCGCCGGCTTGCAGATAGGGCGGGCGGGAGCAGTTAAGTGGCTTCTTGATGGAGGAGGTGGACTCCCTGTTGAAGTCGTTGTCATCGTCTTTGCAGGAGGCAAAGGTGCAGCTGCAGATGAGAATGGCTGTCAGGAGCGACAGGATTTTGTTGTTCATGTTGGTTGCTATTTTGTTGTTCTATTTGTTTTTCTGTCTTGCCGTCATTTTCCTTCCGTTGGTGATAAAGATGCCTTTAGTCGGTTTATGGCTGAGGGGGCGGCCTTGCAGGTCATAAATGACCATGCGGCCTGGTGTGGAGGAACTGGCTGTGACCGACCTGACCGAGGCGTATGCCTCCCATCCTCCTGACAGATCGTCCAGGGTGACGACGCGCGGGTCGTTCATGCACTTGCGCCACTCCTCAGGACTGGTCTTGCTCACAAAACCGCCGTTCCAAGTCTGGTACCAAGGCATCCACCACGACCATACCGCTTCTTCGTCCACTTCTTTCTGGATGTCGGGAATCGGGCCATTCTCCGAGAGGGCGATGATCTTCTTTCCTTGGGTCAGTTTCTGCAGATTGTAGAACGTGGGGGCGTTGCTCGAATAGTCGAAGTCGGCATTGTAGATATCTGCCGATACCACGTCGTAGTATTCTTCGCCGGGGCACCAGTCCTCGTCGTTGGGGTCGGCGTTCCATGCCCAGATGACGTTGTGCACACCCTTCACACGCACCATTTCATCGAACACCAGCTTGTAGAGTTTCCGGAAAGGCTCAGCTCCTTCACGGCCCCACCAGAACCACCCTCCGCTCGCCTCATGCAGCGGACGGAAAATACATGCCATGCCTGCTGATTGGAGTTCAAGGAAGAAATCGGCCACGGCGTCGATGTCATGGATGATGTTCTTATACAGCGCGGAGGATGTGTTCCAACTGCCATCGCTGTTCATGGCGTGGGTGATGCGCATGTTCGTTCCGTCTGAGTAAAAAGCGTCGGTTGCCCTGGAGGGGTCGCGCCAGTGCCATGTGAACGCTGGGAATCCACCGCGGCGATAAGTGTCCTTGGCAAGATCTACGCTGCTTCGGGTGTAGTCTTTCATCCAACTGTCGCTCGCACTTTTGCCTGTGGCGTTCATGAAGTCGAAACCGACGAGTGCCGGATACTTGCCGGAAGCTTGATACACGGCTTTCACATCGGCATGCTGGGTCACGTTGCCGTTGGCAGTGGTCATGTCACCTGTCATGATGCCCGAGATGGTCTTCTGTCCGAAATGCTCATAGAGGAAGGTGTACATCAAGCGTGCTGCATCAGTGGCTTCGGCGTCGACGGGGGTGGGTGAGAGGTCAAAAGCCAATGAGCTTTGACTGTCTTCTATCCGCACGTAGTCGACGTTGTACCAGGTCCAGTTGGGGGTTATGGTCAATGTGTTGTCGCCTTGATGCATGAAGAAAATACCCACTTCCACCTCACCATAATTGCTGAGCCTGAAAGAGGTGCTTGTCTCGTTCACCATGCAGTTGACGACTTTCTCGCCTCCGATGCCGTCGCCCGCCACAAAGACGGTGTATTTCCCGGAGCTTCCGGCTGGGACAGAGAAACGGATGCTGGAATTGCTCTCTGTCATACTCACGGCTTTGCCGCCGGAGTATTTGTGGTCGTTCACCACGTTGCAGTTGCTGCGCTGGGCGCTCTCTGCCTCTAACTTGGTTTGGGCAGCTAGGTTGCTGAATATGCAGCACAAGACAGCGGCCAGCAGGATTTTACACGTTTTTTTCATACATTTCACTTTTTCATCCACTCATTGCGCTCGTCGTCGCTCATTAACTCAATGGCATAGCGGAGCATCGTCCGGGGCATCTCATGGATATGCAGACGGAGAAACTCACGCAGCAAATCCATGGAGACGCGCTTGCCCATCTCACGCAGCATCCAGCCTACAGCTTTGTGCATCAGGTCGTGGGGATGGTGCAGGTGTATCTCGGCATAGCGCAGGCACCATGAGGCATCGCCCTGTTGTGAGGTCTTCCATGTGCAGACCATGCTCATGCGCTGCCGCCATAGGTTGTCGCTCAGTGCAAGCTCATCCAGCACTTGCAGCTTGTATCGCTTCTCGTCCACGTCCTTGGCCATCGCCGTTGGCAGTAAGAGCCATTGCCCCAGAATCTTCGGAGCGGAAAGATCCACCAAGTCCCAGTTGTTGGCTTGCCCGGCATGTCGCAGATAGACCGACAGGATCTCATCCCGCTTGCGGATCGCTTCAGTGTCATTGACGAGCCGTTTCTTCGAAAGGCGCTCAAACTTGCTTACAAGTATCAGCAGCCCGCAGAGCCTCACTTCATGCCACCGTGACATCAGCAATTCGGGAATCTCTGTCAGTGGGAAATCCTTGGACACAAAGCTGACCACCTCTCTCGTCTGTGGAACCTTCAGACCTAAGAACTCGTCGCCCTCGCCATACTCACCTGGTCCCGTCTTGAAGAATCGCATCAATACCCGGCGCTGGTCTTCGTCCTGCAGCGTCTCCATATACTCGATGATATCCCCTGCTACATTCATAGGATGCAAAGTTAACTATTTTCTGACGATTTTGCTGGTTTTTCATTTTATTTTGCACTATTATTTGTCATTTGCTCAGGATGAGACGATCTGTTGGCGATATCTGCAAGCGATGACGCTTCCTAAACTCATCATCGACATTAGAGGGGGGCGGGCATTTGCCGAACTTGTGGAAAATGGGCCATTTTATATAGAAAAAAAAGAAAAAGTGTTGATAATTGAAAATAATGATGTAACTTTAACCCTTGAAACGAAAATTGTTCTTAAACAAATACTATTTCTGAAATGAAAAATGTACCAGTAATCAAGATTGGAATCGTCGCTGTAAGTCGCGACTGCTTTCCTGAGTCATTGGCGGTCAATCGTCGTAAAGCCGTGATTGCCAAGTATGTAGAGAAATTCGGGTCTGATAGTATCTACGAGTGCCCTATCTGTATCGTTGAGAGCGAGATTCATGCTCAACAGGCTCTTGAGGATGTCAAGAAAGCCGGATGCAATGCGCTCTGTGTATACCTTGGCAATTTCGGTCCTGAGATTTCCGAGACCATGATTGCTGACTGGTTCCAGGGACCTACCATGTTCTGCGCTGCTGCCGAGGAGACACAGGAGAACTTGATCGATGGCCGTGGCGATGCCTACTGCGGTATGCTGAATGCCAGCCAGGCTCTCTCTCTGCGCAAGACACGTGCCTATATCCCCGAAGAGCCCGTCGGCGATGCCGATGAGTGCGCGGAGATGATCCATGAGTTCCTGCCCATCGCCCGTGCCATCGTCGGCCTGCAGAACCTGAAGATCATCAGCTTCGGTCCGCGTCCCAACAACTTCCTGGCTTGCAACGCACCTATCCGTGCTCTTTATGACCTCGACGTTGAGATAGAGGAAAATTCAGAGCTTGACTTGCTCGAGGCTTTCCAAAAGCATGAGGGCGACCCGCGCATCGACGATGTGGTGAAGGATATGGTGGCAGAGCTGGGCACAGGCAATAAGATTCCGTCGGTATTGCCGAAACTTGCTCAATATGAGCTGACGCTGTTGGATTGGATTGAGGGCCACAAGGGATCTCGCCAGTTTGTTGCCATGGCCAACAAGTGCTGGCCTGCATTCCAGACGATGTTCGGCTTCGTTCCTTGTTATGTGAACAGCCGTCTGACGGGCCGCGGCATACCCGTAGCCTGCGAGGTCGACATCTACGGTGCCCTTTCGGAGTATATCGGTACATGCATCACCCAGGATGCTGTCACATTGCTCGACATCAACAACTCCGTTCCTAAGGACATGTATGAGGAGAGCATCAAGGGCAAGCAATTCGAATGCGACTGCTATACCGACAAGGAGATCTTCATGGGATTCCACTGTGGCAACACAGCTTCATCCAAGGTGTGCAGCTGCCAGATGTGCTTCCAGCGCATCATGGCCCGGGCACTGCCGGTAGAAGTGACTAACGGTACGCTGGAAGGCGACTTGAAACCCGGTAAGGCCACTGTCTACCGCCTGCAATCGACGGCCGACACCAAGCTTCGTGCCTATATCGCCCAGGGTGAGATCCTGCCGGTAGCCACTCGCTCGTTTGGCTCCATCGGAATCTTTGGCATCAAGAACATGAGCCGTTTCTATCGCCATGTGCTCATCGAGAAGCACTATCCACACCATGCCGCGGTGATGTTTGAGCACGCCGGTAAATATCTGTGGGAGGTGCTGAAATATATGTGCATCCCCGTTGAGGAAATTGACTATAACTTCCCCAAGGGCAATTATTATCCCACTGAGAATCCGTTTGCCTGAAAAAGCAAGCCGGGTGCCGCTCTCTTCTGAAGCGGCATCCGGCAGATGCTAGGATAATCTTATGAAGACTCTATGAGCGTTCGTAGAGATACCTGCTTTTTGTGTCAACACAGAGGTGGTTATGCTTTCGTTTTGTTTCGTTTTGTTCTGTTCTGTTTTATTTTGTTCTGTTTTATTTTGTTTTATCAAACCAAGTATAATTATCTGACGTTCAGAGTACCTCCCAATCGATATCCTACCATCTTTTAACCTCGTTTTTTTTACCACCAACTCGCAATAATCGCACTTAAATCGCAAAATATATGGTTTTCACTTGATTATTGCCTTGTAAATATCAAAAGATTGGTGTTTTTTTCAAATTTTTGCTTGATTGAAGGAGATTTTTGAAGATTTCTGCACCTATGACGATTTTTTAGTAAATTTGCATTAAACGTTGGGCTATGTCAATATGTTCAATCGAGGTGTAGGGCATGTCCAGACTGACTTGAAGAAGAATGGCAACCTACCCGCAGAGTTCAACGTTAATTTTATAACGGCATTCAAGGTTGAGGTGTATGTTGCCCCAAGCTATGCAACAGATAATGGCGGTAATGTTGGCGGTAATGTTGGCGGTAAAAATGGCGATGTCCCCAGCTTGTCCCCAGTTTGTCCCCAGCTTTGTCACAAGTCTTGTCACAAGACGAAGAAAAGGATGCAAGTATTGATGCAAAAGATGCAACCTCCAGTTCAAAGGTTGCAACCTTGGATGAAAAGGCTGCAAGTTTGGCGGACAATGGACGAAATAGCGCAATTCGCAAACAGAGACAAGAACTATATAAGGAACCCCAATGATAGTCAAAAGGACTTCAATAGTTACGTATAATTGCTCATTTAAGGATGCAAA
>CAMNIN010000014.1 GCA_946540735.1 uncultured Prevotellaceae bacterium
GTTCAGCGCCATCACTTTTCCCTTTTATGTCCACACATTGGTACTGAGTTGTTACCGCTTATCGTAACTCAGCACCTTCATGTTGAGGACGCAAGGGTATTATCGCTTATTCCAGCCCGTCGAGCAGGATAAAGGCAGCCCAATAGTGGGGATTGTCATAGATTTTCTTGGCTGGTGCCTTTCTAGCTCGTTTCTGCCGCGCCGAGATGGCATGTCGGCGCTTGCCGCTTGTCGTCTCCACCATATTGCGGATGTCGCACTGGGCTTGTCTCAGGGCTTGATGCTTCTCTATGCCTTGCAGAAGATAGCCGTAGAAACGGCTCATCAGTAGCCGGGTGGCCACGTCGTCGACTTTCCACAGGGTCATCAGGAGACCATGTGCGCCGGCTTTCTTGAATCCGCGCTGTAATCCGAAGACACCATCGCCGGTGATTCTGCCCAGTCCCGACTGGCAGGCCGACAATACGACCAAATCGGTGTTGCGGAAATCGAGCACGGAAATTTCCTTGGCGGTGAGTACGCCGTCATCCTCTTCATTGCCCACCTCATCACCGATCAGTGTTTGGTTGGCCCCGGCGAAAAGCAGTCCCGAACGGGTGAGGGCTTGGTCGGCCACTACCATCTCGTCGTACATGGAGAGGAATCCGAGTTTTTCCATCAGGTGCCCTTTCTTCACCTCTTTGTCTGTCCAGTAGAATCCGTGTGTGGCGATGTGCACCACCGAGGGGGCTTGTCCGGAGAGTTGTTTGAGTGTGGTCTCGGTAGCCTTGTTTCCCAAATAGAGATGGGTGGGCACGCCGCTTGCGATGAAGCCTTCTGCGATGTCCTCGGCCTCTTTCTTTGTGCCTGGCAGGTATTTGGCAGCGCGTTTCTTCTGGCTTCTTGCCACGGGGCTTCTCGACGTGTCGTAGGTGATGCCTCCGTAAACCAAGGCTGTGGGGTTGGAAGCTCGTGGATGACGGCCAAGTGCCAGTTCCCGTGTGGATGAAAGGCGATAGAAATTCCAGTGGTCGGACACGAGTTGGCTTTCATCCTCCCAATAGGGCAGCGATTCGATGCCGATATTGTAGAGCTCTCCTGCAGGAGAGAAATACACGTTGTGGGCATCGCTGAGATAGCGGCTGAGCGGTTGCCAGATGATTTTGGAGAGTTGTGCCGTGGTGTAGTATTTGCTGGCATCGAGATGGCTGATTTCTTCTTCATTGGTCAGCAGCAGCAGGTTGGGGTGGGGCATGGAACTGGTCAGCACGAAAGCGGCGTATTGCATTTTCCCCTCAGTGTCGGGATAGCTGACGAACTCGATGGCAGCCTCATGAGGCTTCAGGTTGCGAGCGATATCTTGCCAGTCGAGGACCAGCGACTTGGTGTAGTTGCCATAGGTTTTCGAACGCTTCACCAAGCGGCGTTCCTGTCGGGTGATGATGTGCTTCAGCGAATCGGTGTTGACCGTACGCAGACGGATCGGCCGCTCATATTCCCTGATGAGCAGGGCTTTGTCGGCTTGCAGTTTCCGATAGGCTTTCACCGTCGCCGAGTCGCTCCCTTCGAGCAGCAGGGTCACCATCTCAAGGTCGCTGTTGAGCAGGAGTCCTTTGGCCAGAAGGGTACCATTGAAGGCGCTCGACACCATTTTCGGCGTCGGGTTGCTGGTGGCCAGTCGTGGCAGGGTGTTGGTAAACCAGGGCTTGACACGGTTCCAGAAACGTTCGCGCTCCACTGCCGTGAGGTCGGCGAAGGTGCTCATCACGTTGGTGGTGTATCGTGACGTGGCATCCAGGGCATAGATGTCGGCGGAGTCTGGCTGTTCGTTGGCAGAGTAGTAGATGGCCAGTTTGCACATGGAGTGTGCATACGAGAGGTGTTGCTCGCCGAGAAGACGCTTTCTGAGCAGCATGGCCTCAAGGCCATAGCGCACCGCCTCTTTGAAGTTTCGCTGGGCATAGTGGTAACTGGCCATGTTGCTCACCGACTCGGCGTAGTCGGGGTGATCCTCGCCAAGGGCTTCGCGGCGTATTTCCATCGCCCTTGTCCCGCACCGCATGGCCTGTTTGAGATTGCCTAATCTCAGATAGTAATCTGCGATGTTACTCAGTGCGGTGGCGTAATCGGGATGCTTTTCGCCCAACAGCTTGCCTCGCAGTTCGAGTGACTCCGTCCCGAGCAGGATGGCCTCTTCGTCGTTCCCGAGGTAATAGTTGTATTTGGAGAGGTTGTTGAGCGACTGTGCGTAGTCGGCGCTTTCTTTTCCCGTCACGCGTGCCCTGATCTCTTTGGCTTGGGTGCCGAGCACTAGTGCTCTCTCGAAATTGCCCAGACGCGAATGATATCCGGCCAGGTTGCTCAGCGATGTGGCATAGAGCGCATTCTCTGTACCGAAGAGTTCACCTCTCAGTTCCACGGCCTTACGGCCAAGTCGCAGCGCCTCGAGATAGTTGCCCACATAGGAGTGGTAGCGGGCGATGTTGTTGAGCAGCTGCGCATAGTCTGCGGTATGCGTACCGTCCCTTTCCTCGCACAGCGTCATTGCCTGTTTGACCAGTTCGATGGCCTTGGCGTATTGTCCGTCG
This sequence comes from uncultured Prevotellaceae bacterium, assembly GCA_946540735.1. Taxonomy (GTDB): domain Bacteria; phylum Bacteroidota; class Bacteroidia; order Bacteroidales; family Bacteroidaceae; genus Prevotella. The sequence goes on from CAMNIN010000014.1 coordinate 2,568, forward strand.
CGGGAGTAGTAGCCTGCCAGATTGGACAGGGCATGGGTGTAATCCTGGTGATGGGTGCCCGAAAGGTTGCTGATGGCGGCGAGGGCGCGCTCCCCCCAAGCCACGGCTTGGTCATATTGGCCTGCTTCCGACAGTTCCTTGGCTTTTTGCGATAGTGCTTCGGGAGCCAGACTGTCGGGGGTAATGGCCGTTTGGGATGAGGCTGGCTGTGCCCATGCCTCTCCCAGACTGAGCCATGCCGTCAGGGCCAGTAGGATGAGCTTGTAGACGTTCACTGTTACTTCAGTCCTAATTTGTCGATGAAATCATTCGAGATATATTCAGCGGGAGCTTGAAGGGTCGTGATCACCCAGGATTGCGTGATCTCGTTCCAGTCTTGTTTTGACACCACTTGCCAGGTGCGCTCCGCCAGACTGAGGTTTTTCTTCGTCATCTCCTTGCGGCGCTTGTAATCGGCTTTCCAGTTGGCGCGGTATTGCTCGGTCACGTTGCAGCTTTCCTTGATGTCGATCGTCAGTTTGTATTCGCCGGTGCCCCAGCTGTCGGTGAAGTTCTCTTTCTCGTCGCGGAACCCCATATAGGAACGCGGTACGATGAAGCATTCTCCCGTCACCTTGTATCGGGGCGCTTCGCCGGCGTGGCGGGTATAGCGCAGAAAACCGTCTTCGTCGAGGAGGTCAGGGGAAACGGGGATGTTGATGTTGAACTTGCCTAATTCCACATTTTTCTGAAGTTGCACCACCTCGTTCATCCACGACGAGGAAATGGCGATGTCCATCGACAGGGTAAAATCCTTGCGCTCCTTGAAGGAGAAGGGGATGTTGAGTTGGGTGTTGGGCAGATTCGACCGTTTCGGGTTGAGGATGAGGGTGTCGAGCACCAGCTCAAATTTGGAGTGGTTGATGATGCGGTAGAGTTTGGTGCGGTCGATGTGGAGCGAGACGTAGAAGAGTGTGTCGCCATCTTCGATGCGGACGCATCCGATGCCGTCGAAGCGCATGCCTTTGGGATCCATGGCACCGTCGAAAGAGGGTGCTTCGTAGAAGTCGCTCATCTCCGATACCGTGGTGATCTTGGTCTGAAACACGTTTTCCTTCTTGATGGCTTCTTCCCACTCCTTTTTCAGCCGCTTGTTTCGGGTGATGAGCGAGCCGATGGCGTTCACGCCCATGTCGAAGAACGAGGTGACGTAGCCGCCGGCCAATCCTTTCATCGTATTGGTCGTGGCATTGAACAGGTCGCCGAGGTAGCCGCGTGAGTTGTCGCGCTCGTCATTGAGTTTGCTGATCTCGCTCCCCAGTTCGTCGCTGGAGTATATGTAGGTCTTGTACGTCACGGGCTTGCGCTGGTCGTCTTGCCCCATGCTTTCAAGGGCAAACGAGCAGGTCATGACGGCAGTCAGTAAGATGACTCTGAGGAAGCGATGCTGGTGGTTGCTGCATGCATTGTGGCGGTTCTTCACTGTAAAAATCATACGATGAATGTTGGTTTGTAAGTACGGTTTAATCGGGATGAATGATAAAAACGTATGCGGAAATACCGTTTCTTCGCTTTTTCATCGCAAATTTACACCATTTTGTCGACAATTCCAAATCAGAGCACAAAAAAATCCCCATCCTGGTATTGTGTCCGGATGGGGGCATAGGGCTGTGCGACGGTCTGTGTTCATTTCCCGATGGCTCCGTAGCGACCGATCGCCTTCACGGTGTAGTGGCCTTTTTCTTTGGCACGGAAGTGGGTGGCTGTGGTGCTTCCCATGAACTGATGGTCTTTGTAGATGATGTAGCCACGTGCTCCCTCGATCGGTTCCCACCGCAGTTTCTTGCCTTTTTTCGTCATGTCGACAGCGGGCAACTGCTCACAGCATTCGGTGGGGTTCCATTGGTCATCACCGCTCATCACATTGTCGATGGTGTATCGGGCCACCTCGTCGGCCGTGAGATGGTTTTTGGCCGTGCACCAGGTGGTGTCCTTGGATTCTTTGTCGTAGGTATAGTAGCGGCTGATGCGCTTGCTGAGGTCGAGGGGATGTCCTTCTGCATCGGTCGTGTTGTAGTCGGCGAAGAGGGTGGGCCATCCACCCATTGTCTCATACCATCCCTCAGCTGGGATTGTGACCTCGGCACGAGTGTCGATGAAGACGGTCTGAGGGTTGTTGTGCCATGGCCTTCCCAACCACACGTCGGTCTCGACGGGATTGCCCGGAGCGGTGATGGTGGTGTTGCGGAAGACGTAGCCCCATCGTGTCTCAGCGGCATGTTTGGGAGCCACGATGAATCCACCGCTTTTGCGGTTGATGACCAGCTTGCAGTGGTCGAAGAAGGCATTGCCCGAGCCGTAGATGAAGTCGACGGCTCCCTCTATGGTACAGTTGCGCACGAAGTTGCGCCCGTTATCGTAATTTGAGGTGCGGTAGGTATCCTGATAGCTCCACATCCCGCATTGGTCTACCACCACGCGGTCGCTCTTGGTGTATAGGGCCAGGGCCTGAGGCCCGTCCTGATGCTCATGTCCCCAGGAGTTGACCAGGCTGATACCTCTTATATATATATCGGTGCCCTCCACCACCATGGTGGCAGCGATATCGACGGGCTGTGCGTTGGGGCCACCGCTCACACGGTTGTCGGTCACGAAGACTTTGTCCATCCCGTCGCCGATGATGCTCAGCATGTGTTTGGTGCCGGGCACATGCACATGTCCTTGGTAAGTGCCGGCTTTCACATAGATGACATAGGGCTGTTGAGGATGGTCTGGTGCCTGGTCGATGGCCTCTTGAAGCGACATAAACTGTCCGGTGCCGTCGGCAGCGACTACAGCGTCGATTGCTGTCGGGGCAGATGAAAAACTCATACAAAATGCCGCAAGAAGGAGGTATAGCAGATGTTTCATTGGTTTGATATTTGGTGTTGCCGCAAAATTATAATAATTCACATGCGTGGTGGTGCAGTATCGTGTGGTTTTGGTGTAAAAATTGATTTCAGGGGCTAATAGACCGATTTTTATACCACATTTACCAATTTTTACACCTGTGTTTTATGCGGATTTCGTTACTTTGCGCAAAATTTCATATACATACTGGAAGCCTTCATGGCAGAAAGCGTTGCGGCGAAAAACCGATTATTGAAAAATAACCTATATAAATTAATAACCAATCTAACTTCTACAACATGGAAAGATTCAATCGTTCTGCACTCAGAACTTTCTGTCTGTTGATGATGACCTTGCTGTTTCAGGCGGTCTCCGCACAGACAACAGTGAAAGGAGTGGTTACCGACGGCAACAATGAACCCCTGGTGGGTGTCACCGTGGCCGTGAAGGGAACTGCCAATTATGGAGTTATCACCGATGTGGACGGACAATATTCCATCACCGTCCCCGCCGGGAAGACAGCTCTTGTTTTCACCTATATCGGTTTCCTTGACCAGGAGGTGACCGTGGGCAACAAGTCGGTTGTCAATGTCCAGATGAAGGAAGACAACGTAGGACTCGACGAGGTTGTCGTCATCGGTTATGGTACGATGAAGCGCAAGGACCTCACAGGCGCCGTGGCGTCTGTCCGCGGCGAGGATCTGGCGGCCATGCCGGTCAACAATGTGGCACAGGCCCTCCAGGGCAAGCTTCCCGGAGTGAACGTGGTCTCCGGCGACGGTAGGCCCGATGCCGATGTCTCCATCCGTGTGCGTGGTGGCGGTTCGATCACCCAGAGCAACCAGCCTCTCTTCATCGTCGACGGTTTCCCCGTTTCAAGTATCAGCGACATCCCGGCATCTGAGATTGAGAGCATCGACGTGCTGAAGGATGCTTCCTCCACCGCCATCTATGGTGCCCGCGGTGCCAATGGTGTGATCCTCGTGACCACCAAGAAGGCAGAAGGCGGCAAGGTGAAAGTGAGTTATGACGGCTATTTGCAGATGAAGAATGTGGCCAAGACTCTGGAGACCCTTTCTGCTCAGGAGTATGTCAACTTCCACTGGGGATACGGCACCTCTCGTGGCGAGGGCGTGGGCGACGCAGTGGCCAAATACTTCGGCCTGGGCAGCAAATATGGCAACCACTATGCAGCCTATGCCAGCATGGGGACGCACGACTATACCGACGACTTGCTCCGCACGGCATGGACCAATAGTCACAACGTGGCCATCAGCGGTGGAACCGACAAGACCCATTTTGTGGCCAATGTCAACTATATGCACGACCAAGGCATCAAGATCCGTTCTGGTCTGGAGAAGTTCTCTGCCTCTCTGAAACTCCAGCAGCAGCTTCTGAGCAACCTCATGCTCGACTTCGACGTGAGGTACACCGAGGCTTCCTATGATGGACAGGAAGGCTTGCAGAACGGTCGTGGCACCGAGGTGTCGGGGGCTTACAAATATCGTCCGATCGACAATCCGCTCGGCGGCGTGTCGGTGTCTGAGATCAGCGGTCTGAGCTTCGGTACAAAGAATATCGACGACAGCTATCACGCCAACCCTCTCATGCTGGTGAAGAGCGTCACCAATACCCGCAATACCCGCAACCTTCGTGGTAGTGCTGCCCTCTCGTGGGAGATTATCAGCGGCCTGACCGCCCGCACCGAACTCTCTGTCTCACGGGGAAGCGGCACCAGCAAGTATTACGACGACGGCTACAACGACGCCGCAGAGAAGCGCGCCACCCTGGGCAGAAGTTCTTCTACAGGGCTGAGATGGCTCAACACCCTCAATTATCAGACCAAGGTGGCCGATATCCACTCCATCGGTTTGATGATAGGCCATGAGTACATGAAGTCCGACAGCGAGAGTTCCTCATTACAGGGCTACGGCTATCCCGACAGCTTCGATTTCGATACCGCCATCGGTATGATCAATACAGCCACAAGGTCTTTTTCCGCCCTCAACTCCATCGCTGTGCCCACACGCACCATTTCCTACTTTGGACGTGCCAACTACGGTCTGCTCGACCGCTATCTCTTCACGGTCACCATGCGTGCTGACGGCAGCTCCAAGTTCGCTCCCAACAACCGCTGGGGCTATTTCCCCGCAGCGGCCTTCGCATGGCGCGTGAGCGAGGAACCTTTCATGGAGGGTACCAAGGAATGGCTGTCGAACCTGAAGCTACGTCTGAGCTATGGTACATCAGGTGCCGACAATATCAGCAGCAACCTCTGGCGTGAGACTTGGAAGACCACCAGTGCATCGGCCAACAAGGTGACCATCAACGGAGAGAAGACCCCGTTCTACCAGCCCGACGGACTTCTGGCCAACAACGACCTGAAATGGGAGACCACCATCTCGCGCAACATCGGTATCGATTATGGATTCCTCAACGGACGCATCAACGGTAGCCTGGAATTCTACCACAACACCACCAAGGACCTCCTGATGCTCGTGCCTATCGACAATACGACGGGTTACACCTATCAGTATCAGAACTTCGGACAGACCTCTAACCGCGGTTTTGAGTTCTCTGCCAACGTCGACATCCTCCGTACCAAAGACCTCCGCTTCAATGTGGGGCTCATCTACAACTACAACAAGAACAAGGTCGACGAACTTGAGAATGCCGACAACTATCTCTACTCCAGTTACTGGGCATCCTCTGCCCTCATGCCGGTCAATGACTACATGCTTGTCGAAGGCAAATCGGTGGGCATCGTCCGTGGTTTCAAGAGTGCTGGCTTCTATACCGTCGATGATTTCAATTATACCAACGGACAATACGTCCTCAAGGAAGGCGTGCCCGACGTGGCTCGTGCCATCACTGCCAACTACATGAATCCGTTCAATCTTCCTAACGGCCAGAATGCCTTCCCCGGTGCTGCCAAGTTTGTGGACACTGACGATAATGGTATCGTCAACCTTGACGATGCAACCGAACTCGGAGAGGTGATGCCTCGCCACACCGGCAGCTTCTCGCTCAACTTGCAGTATAAGAACCTCGACGCCAGTGCTAACTTCAACTATGTGCTCGACGGCAAGATCTACAACGCCAATGCCATGATGAACCTCTCGGGAGGTGAGTACAACGACCTTACTGCACAGAAACTCAGCTTCGTCGCCGATGCCTATAAGATCTACAATGTCAACAGTTCTGGTGAACTCTATGCCGTCACAACACCCGACGAACTCCGTTCACTCAACGCAGGGGCTAAATATCCTGTGGCCTACCACCAGAACGGTATTGTCACCGACCGCTTCCTTGAGAGTGGTGCCTACCTCAGGATGCAATCGCTCACCATCGGTTACACCCTGCCCAAGGCTCTCGTCAAGAGTGCTGGCCTGAGCAATGTGCGCTTCTATCTGACAGCTACCAACCTCTTCACCATCACGGGGTACTCCGGACTCGACCCGGAGGTCAACTCCAGCACTACCGGCCGCACCGGATTCCTCGAGAGTGTCAAGGTGCTGCCCACGCTCAACATGGACTGGGGCTCTTACCCCCGCGCACGTACCTTCACCCTGGGTGCCAATATTTCCTTCTAACGGATCATCGCTAATGGCTAATTGAAAACAGAACATCAAAAAGATACAACCAATATGAAAAAGATCATAACAACCGCAATGGCAGCCGCCGCACTGCTCTTCATGGCAGGATGCGCTGACGATCTCGACACCTCATCTCCCAGCGTGGTCGACAAAGACTTCGTCTTCAGCGATGTGCAGTCGGCACGACAAGCTCTCTACTATGGATACCAGACCTTGCAGAACAACCGCTCGGTGCACTCCGTGGGCTATTTCTGGACACCTGTCTGGGGCTCCGACATCGAGGATGCTCAGGATGCCTATAGCGATGGCAGTGCTGGATGCCAGGAGAAGACGCTCTATCCTGGAGGGACAGAGAATTACAATATCAACTCGGGTGAGGGCACCGAGGTGTTCGGTATGCTCTACCAGACCATCGCCGTGTGCAACTCGCTGATCAATGCCTTTGAGGAGAAAGATGACTTCAATGAGATCATGACAGGTGAACCCAACGACCTCTCCGACATCTATGGACAGGCCGTAGCCTTGCGCGCTACCTGCTACTGGGAACTCTTCAAATGGTATGGAGATGTGCCCCATGCCCTGAAGACTGGCGAGAAGGCCGAGGGGCTTACCTCGCGCTTCGCCATCGCCGACTACCACATCCAGAAACTGCGTGAGGTGGAGCCTCACATGTACCGTGTGGGCGAAGGCTCCACAAGAGCCGACGTGATGAACCGTACCTATGTGCAGGGCCTGATCGGGCGCCTCTGCCTCTACGATGGTGGCTATACCACTCGTCGTACCGACCTCGGTGCTGACTTCTATGTCGATGGTGAGGGCAAGACCATCACTTTCGAGGACTGGAGCGTGGAGAAAAACAAGGCCAAGTATGGTCGCCGCGCCGACTGGAAGAATCTCTATCAGATCGCTGAGCAATACTTGCAGGAAGCTGTCAACAACCATGGCTCTATCCAGCTCCACTTGACTGATCCGCGCAGCAACGACTCCAATGGCCGTGAGTATGGCAACCCGTTCCAGTATGCTTTCCAACAGATGCATTGTGGGGTCAGCGATGGCCTTGCCGATGAGTCGGTGTATGAGATCCCGATGGAGTATAACAACGGAGCCGACCGTCCTGCTTACATCGGCCGCCCCTCACGTGGTGGCAATGGCGACGCTCCCTGTGTGGGGTGCGGACAGGACCGCGTGCAAGCTTGGTTCTACTATGGCGCTTTCAACCCGAAAGACCTACGTCGTGACGCTTCTATCACCGTCACTGGCAGTGATGGTCAGGGACATGAGGACATCCAGTCGTTCAACCGCTCCAACTGGGGCTGTGGCGCTGGTCCTGCTACCAACAAATGGGACTGGAACCGTCTGCCCGCTCCAAATACCAACAGTTATGGCACCTCCGGCATCAACGTGAGCTATATGCGTATCTCCGACATCTACCTTATGCTGGCAGAGGTGAAGGCGGCTCTCGGCAAGGATGGTGAAGCCCGCAGCCTGCTCGCCACCATTCACAACCGTAACTACGTTGGTGGTACTGACCCTGACTTCGACAAATTCATCTCCCAGTGCGGCTCGGTGTGGGACGCCGTTATCCAGGAGCGTGCCTTTGAGTTCTTGGGCGAGGGCGTGCGTCGTTTCGACCTCATCCGTACGGGCAAGTTGCCGAAGGCTGCTGTCGACGTGAGAAAAGAGATGACGCGTATCATCGACGAGGTGGAGGCCAATGGCTACGCACAGTTTGCCAACGGCAACCAGTTGCCTAAGTATGTGTGGACAAAGATGGTGGATGCCCGCTCGCTCTACGGTTACCGTCTGACTGGCCAGACTCCTGCTGGAAAGGAGAATGATCCCGTGCTTTATCCCGGATGGCGTGGTCAGCACGACGACTGGGGATCGCTCTATCCCAAAGTGGCTGGCGTGGCTGAGACCAACGTGGCTATCAAGGGCTTGTTCAACTACATCGACGAGAACAGTGCTGAGGCCAAGGCTCTGGAAGCCGAGGGCTATGAGAAAAAGCCGTGGGGCGTTGACATGAATGCTTATCGCGACAGTTATGCCACTAAGATCCTGGCTGGTTACAGTGATGCGGATTACAATGCCAAGAACCCGCCGATCTATCTGCTGCCGTTTACCTACAACACCCTGACCACTTCAGGCATCACCAATGGATATGGCTTCCGTCAGGAGCAGTAGGGTGGAACACGGGCTTTCATCCAATATGAATGAAAAATGTTTTTTAGGTTTTTAGTATTTTATTGATTAGAAAATTCTACGAAGAAGGTGCTTGCTGTGACGGCAGGCACCTTCTCTTTCATTTATCCCGAAGGGGGCTACAAGATCATCAGGGCGATCTCGGCGCAAGCTTCGGCATCGGCCAGGGCATGATGGTGTTTTCTCAGGTCGTAACCACAGTGTGCGGCCACCGTGTGGAGTTGGTGGTTGGGCAGTTGGGGAAAAGCGCGCCTCGCAGCCCTCAGCGTGTCGTAGAAGATGTAGTCGGGATAATCCATCTGATAACAGCGGAACACTGCTTTCAGACAACCCTCGTCGAAAGATGAGTTGTGGGCCACTAAGGGCAGGCCCTCGATGAGCGGTGCTATCTGTTGCCAGACATAGGGGAAGACGGACGCCTCCTCTGTGTCGTTCCGGGTGAGTCCGTGCACCCTGGTGCACCAGTAGGTGTAATAATTGGGCTCTGGTTGGATGAGTGAATAGAATTTGTCGGCGACATGTCCGTCTCTCACGATGACGATGCCCACGGAGCACACTGATGTGCGCTCGTTGTTGGCTGTCTCGAAGTCTATGGCAGCGAAATCTCTCAGCATTCTTTTTTCCTCCGATATTCAGTAGGCGAAACGCCATACTGCCGTTTAAAACAGTTGCTGAAGTAATGTGGGTCGTTGATGCCCACCTGATAGGTGATTTCCGAGATCGACAGATTGCCCTGCAGGATCAGGTCGGCGGCTGTTTGCATGCGCTTGGTCTTGATGTATTCGTTGGGCGACATGCCTGTGATGGCTTTCATTTTCTTGAAGAGCACCGAACGGCTCATGCCCATCCGCTGTGCCAGGTCGTCGACGACGAAATCGCCGTTGGCCATCTCTTGGTTCACGATGCTGTTGAGGGTTTCCACGAAGTCTTGTTCTGGTGCTGGAGCAGTTTGGGGTGGGACAGGAGTCTCCTGGTTGGTCGATGACGAAAGGGCTGGATCCTGCAATTGGCGCTGCCAGTATTCCTGCATGCGCTTGCGCTTCTCCAGCAGGTTGGCCACCTGGGCTTTTAGAATCTCCGAGTTGAACGGTTTCACGATGTAGCTGTCCGCTCCCGATTCCATACTGCCTATCTTGCTCTCGTCGTCGCTCACGGCGGTGAGCATGATGACAGGTATGTGGCTGGTGGCGATATCGGCGCGCAGCCGTCGGAGCATCTCCTGTCCGTTCATCACTGGCATCATGATGTCGCTGATGATGATGTCGGGTATGTGCTCCAAGGCCATTTTCAGTCCGCTTTCCCCATTCTCTGCCTCAATGAGGTTGTAGGAGCCGATGAGGATCGATGAGAGCAGATACCTCATCTCCTCATTGTCTTCCACGATGAGCAAGGTGTTTTTCTCGAAATCCTGGCTGTTGTCTATCAGTTTGCGGAATTTCATGATCGGTGTGTCGGTATGGTCGCCTGATGTGACGATGCCGTCGCTCATCACGAAGTCGACACCGTCGCTGAAATGCTCCCTGTCGGTGGGTATCTTCACGGTGAAGGTGCTGCCTTTGCCTGGTTCACTGTTCACTTCTATGGAGCCGCCATGCAGGGTGACCAAGTCGTGCACCAGGGATAGTCCGAGTCCGGAACTGGGCATGTTGTAGAGGTTTTCGCTGACATAGTTGTTGAACTCCATGAAGAGATGCTTCTGACTCTCCTTGCTGATACCGACACCTTGGTCTTCGACACTGATGGATGCCATACCGTCGTCCTCTGCCAACAGGATGCGGATGCGCTTGCCGATGGGTGTGTATTTGAAAGCATTGCTGATGAGGTTGAAGAGGATTTTATCCATCTTGTCGCTATCTGCCCATACCAGGATGGACGGAGCACTGCTCTCCAAACGGTAGTCGATGTGATGGTCATGGGCGATGTTGTCGAAATTGGTCATCACATCCTTGACGAAGGGCACCAAGTCGATGTGGCTCACCTTCATTTTCATCTTGTTGCTCTCGATCTTGTGGATATCGAGAATCTGGTTGGTGAGTTGTAGCATGCGGTGTGCGTTGTCGCCCACCACCGACAGTTGTGACCTCAGTTTCTCGCTCAGGTCTGGTTCCTTGAGGATTTCGCGCATGAAACCATAGATCAGCGTGAGCGGTGTGCGGAGCTCATGCGAGATATTGGTGAAGAATTTCACTTTCAGGTCACTGATTTGCTGCTCGATGGTGACTTTCTGCCGCAGTCGGTAGAAGGTGGTCAGCAGGTAGGAAGAGAGCATGATCACACCGATCAGGGCCAGGGCGTAGAGAATATAGGCCCAGGGTGTCTCCCAAAACGATGGCAGCACCTCGATGGTGAGCCGGCGGGTGTTGTCTACCCACACCCTGTCGCTGTTGGTGGATTTCACCAGCAAAGTATAGGTGCCTTTGGGCAAGTTGGTGTAGGTGGCTGTGCGCTGGTTGCCGCTGTAGTTCCAGTTTTTCTCGAATCCCTCGAGGATGTAGGCATACTCCACTTTGTCGGGGTATTTGTAATCGAGGGCAGCAAACTCGATCGAGAAGCTGTTTTTGTCATGAGGCAGACGGATGAGGGTGGCGTCATCGATGCCTGCGCTTAGGATGCTCCCCTTGCCGGGAGTCACTTCACGCATCTCCTGCATGAACCGCGTGAAAACGATGCGCGGCACATAGTCGCTGGCTTTGATGTGGTCGGGCTCGAAATAGAGCATGCCGTTGGTGTAGGTCGGGAGGCAGAGCATGCCGTCGTTCAGTAATGTGGAAGGACCTTCGGCGATGCTGATGTGCTCTGGAAACTGATCCGCGGAGTAGGTCTCTATCTTGTCTCCGATGGGATAGAATTTGCTGATACTCTCCTCAGAAGCCAACCAGATATTGCCGTCGGTGCCTTCTGTTGCCGAGAGCACCACGTCGCTGCCCAATCCCTCGGTCTGGGTATAGGTTTTCAGCTGGATGCCGTTGCCCTTCTGACTGACCATCTTCTGGAATCCCCCTCCATTGGTGCATACGTAGAGCGTACCCGACTTGCTGACCAGCACCATGTGGATGTCGTTGTAGCTGAGTGAGTTGATGTCCTTTGGATTACGTAGGAAGCGTTGGAATAGCATGCCTTTTTCCGTGGCTTTGCCATCTGTCTTCAGCAGTCCGTTGGTCGTGCAGATCCAGATCTGCCCTTTCTTGTCGCTGGTGATGAATCTCACTCGGCTGCATTCGTCCTTGGGATAGAGGGTGAGTTGGTTGTTGACATTCACGAACTGATGGCTCTCACGGTTGTTCAGGTCGATATAGTTGGGCCCGCCGCCATAAGTGGCGATCCACAGTCGGTGGTGGCGGTCCTCATGCAAGTTGAACACATCGTCGCTGCTCAGGCTGAAGCGGTCGTCGGGATGATGCCTGAAGAAGGTGAGGGTAAACCGCAGCGGTTGGTCGCCGATTCTTTCCGCCTTGATCAGTCCATCGCCTTTCGTGCCGATCCAGATGTTGCCGGAGTGGTCTTCACAGAGGCTGTAGACCTTGCCCAGTTCATCTCCTTTCCCCCTCGTCACCGTACCGTTGCGGTTGAGGCTTCCCACATATTGCAGCGAGCGGTCGAAGATGCGTACCGTCGCTCCTTTGTTGCCAGTCCACACATATCCGTTATGGTCTTGCAGGATGCCCCTCACATTGTTCTCATAGTCGTTGTCGCTGGTTTTGAACGTATTGAACTGGTTGTTCTGAAAGGTAACCTTTCTCAGTCCGATGTTCTTGGCACAATACCACACATTGTCCTGTTTGTCGACGCACAGACTGGCCAGGTTGGTCTCCATGCTCCAGTAGGGCGGTTTTTGTTCGCACACCAGTTGCAGCTCTCCGCTCTCCCGGTCGAAGAGTGCCAGTCCCGTACCGCCCGGCGAAACCCATACCCTGCCTTGTGAGTCTTCCATCACCATGCTCTTTGTGATCAAGCCGATGTCATTGCCGTATTTGTCTTGCAGCTTCATGAGCTTGAAAATCCCGCTGCCTGCTTTCATATACGAAAGGCCTCCTTGCCGGATGTCGGCCCAGAGGTCGCCGTGGCTGTCTACCTTCAGCGAGCGGATGTTGTCGCTCTTGATGCCGAGCGTGTTGCTCGAACGGTAGTTGGTGAGCCGGCCGTTGAGGGTGTCGTAGATGAAAATGCCGTCGCCCGTCGTACCGAAGGAGATTTGTGAGGCACTGAGCTTGACGGCGCAACCCACCGTCGACGCACATCCCAGGCGCAGGGTGCGCCATGTCTTTCCCGAGAGCATCCTCACCGTGCCTCGCTCTGAGTTGAAATAGATGGTATTGCCATCCTCGAGGGCATTCTGTATGTTGCCGTCGGCGATGTGGCGTAGGTTCTTCTTCTTGGGCAGGTATTGGAAGAGTCCTTTTTGCGTCATCACCCAGATGGTGCCATGCGAGTCGGTCATCACCATGTTGGTGTGGATGTTGCGCCCTTTCATCAGGTCGACGGCACTGACATGTTGGAAGGTGCTGTCAGCTTCCACCAGCAGCAGTTGCGTGTCATCGGTCTTGATCAAGGCACTGCCGTCGTGCAAGGGAAAAATCTGGTTGGTCTTGTAGTCGTCGATGGGGAGAGACAGGAAACGGCCGTGGGAAGGATGAAACAGGTAGGTGCGGTGGTCGTAACCCCTGATCCAGATGATGCCGTCGAAGCCTTTTTCCAGCCGGTCGAAACGGTTGCTGGCCAGGAGAATGCCGTCGCCTGGCTTCGATTTGTAGTTGTGGAAGGTATAGCCATCAAACTGGTAGAGACCGTCCCATGTGGCAAGCCACAGGATACCTTTGTCATCCTGGATGATGTCCATGGTGTTCTTCACCCTCAGTCCATCGTCGGAGGAGTAGGTGGTGAACACATAAGCAGATTGTGCCGTGCAGAAAAGTGCGCTCAGCAGGAGAAGCGCGGAGAAGAGCCGTCGCATCATGATTTTGGCAGTCGATTAAGTAGGCTGTAGTGCAAAGATACGCTTTTTTCTTATCTTATAGGGTGTGTTATGGTATATTTTCAAGAAAAAATCTTCCGTTTTGCCATAGTTTTTTTATTTTTGCACTCTGAGAGAATCATTCATAGGAGAAATCCTCTACCAGAACAACAATCAACTATTCATGAAATTAGACGAAATGAGAAAAATCTTCATCTTGTTGATGGCCTCCTTGGCCATGCTGCCTTTGCAGGCGGCAACCCAGGTTTTTGGAAAAGGAAAACTGACCGTCACCCCCGTGGCCCGCAACGCCGTGCGGATCCAGTATACCGAGGACGGTATCACTGGCAGTGACTTGCCGGACTGGATCTACGTCAAACACGGTTTCGTGGGGAAGAGCGACGTGCGCGTGAAGGTAGACCGGAAACGGCAGACCGTGACGATCAGCGACCGCAAGGGGCGTCCTGTCTTCAAGGCCACACGTCACCAACTCTCTTCGGGAGAGGCCACGCTGGCTTTCACCTCCCCCAGCGACGAGAGCCTTTTCGGACTCGGACAGTTTCAGGACGGCTATAGCGATGTTCGCGGCCTGACCCGCCGGCTGACGCAGGTCAACACCCAGATCTCGCTTCCGATGATCCTGTCGAGCAAAGGGTATGGGTTGCTTTGGAACAACTATGGACTGGTCGACTTCAATCCACTCGCCCATAGCGTGACGCTTCAGCCCAGTGCGGAAGTGGGGAAGAGTGAGGTGGTGAATGTCACCTCGACCGAAGGGGGCAAGCAGGAGGTGCGGCAGCACAATATCTTCGAAGCCGATATTGAGGTCGAGGAGTCCGGTCAGTATGCCTTGTTGCTCGACGTGGGGCAGAAGATGGCCCGCCGCCATAACCTCGCCATCGACGGAAAACCTGTCATCGAGATGCAGAACCTCTGGCTGCCTCCCACAGCCTCCGCACTTGTCTATTTGAATGCCGGCCGCCACAAGGTGAGGGCAGAACTGTCCAGAGGCGACAAACCTGTTCTCTCTTTCGGAAAGGTGAAGGATGAGACCGTCTTCCGTTCCCCTGTTGCACAGGCCGTGGACTACACCGTCTTCATCGGAACACCCGATGAGGTCATCGCTACCTACCGCGAGATCACTGGCCCTGTCCCTCAGATACCACGGTGGGCCTTGGGTTATATCCACTGCCGCGAGCGTTTCCATTCCTCTGACGAGATCCTGCAGACTGCCAACCGATTCCGCCAGGAGAAATTGCCGCTCAGCATCATCGTGCAGGATTGGCAATATTGGGGAAAATACGGATGGAACTCCATGCAGTTTGATGAGCAGTTCTATCCCGATCCCAAAGCGCTGACCGACAGCCTCCACCGCATGGGCATCAGACTGATGGTCAGCGTGTGGTCGAAGATCGACAAGAACTCTGTCGTAGGTCGTCAGATGCTGCGCGACAACTATTACATCGACAATACCGACTGGATCGATTTCTTCAACCCGGATGCCGCAGCGGCCTATTGGAAGAATTTCCGCGAGCGGCTCGTGCCTCTCGGTATCGATGCTTGGTGGCAGGATGCCACCGAACCCGAGAACGACGACCTCGTGGGCCGCCGTGTCAACCGTGGGAAATGGTCGGGCGAGGAAGTGCGCAATGTCTATCCGCTCCTTGTCAATAAGACGGTCTACGAAGGACTGATGCAGGCCGGCAAGGAACCGATGATTCTCACCCGCTGCGGTTTCCCGGGCATCCAGCGCTACGGCTCCGCTCTGTGGAGCGGCGATGTGGGCAATGATTGGGAGACTTTCCGCCGTCAGATTGTCGCTGGCTTGGGCGTGCAGGCTGCAGGCATCCCTTGGTGGACTTACGACGCAGGAGGCTTCTTCCGCCCCGGCAACCAGTATACCGACGCCGACTACATCGAGCGCATGCTCCGTTGGATAGAAACCAGTGTATACCTCCCCCTGATGCGTGTGCATGGGTATATGAGCAATACCGAGCCTTGGAACTACGGCGCAGAGGCTCAGGCGATCATTGCTGATTGTCTGCGTGAGCGTGAGCAGTTGCGACCCTACATTGAGCGCTGCGCCGATGCTGTCTCCACACAAGGCTACACCTTGATGCGACCCCTTGTCTTTGATTTCTCCGATGATCCCATGGCGCTCAAGCAGAAATACGAGTATATGTTTGGCCCGGCTTTGCTCATCAGTCCTGTGACTGAACCTCATGCGATGACATGGCGCACCTACCTGCCCAAGAGCGATGGCGGATGGACGGACTATCGCACAGGTCAGCATTACGAGGGTGGACAGACGGTCGTCACTTCGGTCGACAAGGCCCATATCCCCGTATTCATCCGTCAGTCGAAGGCCTCTGCTTTGGCCGGAATCAGATAAAATCATGCAAGACAGCAGAAAGCACGTAGAGAAAGTCGCAGCGACAACTGACACCAGAAGAGAGGTGGCCAGTGGCTTCCGTGATGGCATACCCATCGCAATGGGTTATTTCGCTGTGGCTTTCTCTTTGGGCATCATTGCCAAGAAAGCCGGACTGACAGCACCTCTGGGCTTTCTTTGCAGTTTCTTCACTCGTGCTTCTGCTGGAGAATACGGGGTTTATACCTTGGTGGCTGTGCAGGCGGCATACGTGGAAGTAGTGGCGATGAGTCTTGTGGCCAACCTGCGCTATATGCTGATGAGCGCGGCGCTCTCACAGAAAATCGCTCCTGGTACACCGTGGTATCACCGTATGCTGATGGCTTGCTGCATCACCGACGAAGTTTTCGGCATCTCGGTCAACCACAAAGGATATTGTCCGCCGGCTTACACGTATGCCGCTGCCTTGGTGTCCACTTTCTGCTGGGCTTCCGGTTGCGCGGCGGGCATCATAGCGGGTGGACTGTTGCCGTCGGCCATCGTGTCGGCGTTGAGCGTCGCCCTCTATGGCATGTTCCTGGCCATCATCATGCCTCCCTCACACTCCGACCGCAATGTGCTCTATGCCGTGATGGCCAGTTTCATCTTGAGTGGTGTGTGTGCTGTGGCACCTGTCGTCAGTGATTGGAGCACGGGCACACGCACCATCCTGCTCACAGTGGCTATCTCTTCTCTTGCCGCATGGCTCAAACCCATTAAAGACGATGCCGATGGAGAAGCATGAGATCATCATCTGCATTCTGTTGTCGATCCTCACGACCAACTTCATCCGCATCTTGCCGATGACGCTGATCAAGGGCCGGATCCGCAATACGTTTCTGCGCAGTTTCCTTTATTATGTGCCTTATGTCACCCTGGCTGTGATGACGTTCCCTGCCATCGTCGAGACGACGCTTTCTCCTGTATCCGGAGCCATCGCTCTGGTTGTCGGCATCATCGCCGCATGGTGTGGACTTGGCCTTTTCCCCGTCGCATGCATCTGCTGCGCCATCGCTTATCTGGCGGATCTCTTCTTGTAGCCCGATAGCTGCTCTTCTTCTGCGGTTGTCTTGTGGGGATAGCTTTCAAGTTTTTTTTGACAGTTTTCTCTGTGAAAAGGTGCGTGATTGCCTTTTTTTTATTAATTTTGTACTCACAGGACTATTCTTCAGAAAGACTATGGCTGGAGATAGCTTGTCGGCCTTCTCAGGTCTGATGAACCTCATTTTAAACGAACCCGATTTAATCTGATATCCTATGGCAAAAAAACGCATGTCAAAACTACTTCATTGGCTGGAGCAACCAGCCGACAAGATCCATACCGTCACCAGCAGCAACAACCTCAACCCGTCGCTGGAACTCGAGAAGCAGATCGGGGCGCAGATCTATGCTGCTTTGCAGGGCGAGGTGGTGGAGGAAGTGCTCCGCAAGATCAAGACCTCGAGCAGCGACGCCTATTGGCGCAGCAGCATGGAGGGGCACAGCTTGAAGGTGCAGCAGGAACTCCTGCCCGATTTCTGGTTCCTCTGCCATGAGGTGAAGGAACGGCTCAACTTCAAGGAGCCTGTCGACTTCTATATCACTGGCGACTCTTCGGTCAACGCTTTCTCCGTGGCAGCCGAGGACGAGGGCGAGCCTCATATCGTCAATGTCAATTCTGCACTTTTCTCCTTGATGAGCAAGGATGAGTTGCGCTTTGTCATCGGTCATGAGTTGGGGCATCTCATCAACAAAGACACCGCCCTCTCGCGCTTGATTCAATTTGTCTTCCCGCCCGAGACCAGTGCCCCGGTGCCCCTGCAGTATAAAATCCGGCTCCACGACCAATTGGCCGAACTGGTGGCCGACCGCTATGGCTATATCGCCACCGAGAACCTCGGGGTGTGCGTCACCGCTTTCTTCAAATTGGCCTCCGGACTCGACCTCAAGCAGATGAAGGTGAGCATCGAGTCGCTCATCGCCGACAACAACCGCCGCCTGGAATATTTCCTCAAGGATAAGGGCATCAGCCGTGCCTCTCATCCTGTTAACCCCATCCGTGTGCAGGCCCTTAACCTCTTCGCCAACTCCAAGAACCAGGAGGAACTCAACAAAGGCATGGACGAGCTGATCTCCATTCTGCTCAAGGTCGGCACGTGTGAGCTCGACGAGCACATGGCGCGCTTCATCGCCTCCGCCGGAATCATCGTGTCGAACACCGATGGTGACATGACCGTGGATGAGCTCGATGAGATCCTCGACACCCTGGGCAGCTTCAAGATCTTCCCCAGGAAGTTCTTGGAGGAAATCGCCAACGGCGATGTGACCGACACCTTCAGGAAATCGGTGGAGAGCATCTTGAAGATCAATCCGGGAATGAGGGAGAACATGCTGGAATACATGATCGACATTGTCTTGTCGGACAAAACCCTCAACCGGGTGGAGGTCGACCTCCTCTATCAGTTTGGCAGCAACATCGGTCTGAGTGACATGGAGGTGGCCACAGCCATCGCCGTTGCCATCCAGAAGGGCTATGTGCCCAGCTTGAGCTCAATTTGCTGACCGTCAGGCCTTCTCACTACAAACCATTCCGTATAGTTCATGAAAATACTACACACCAGCGACTGGCACCTCGGCCATGAGATGTATAATTATCGCCGCCAGGACGAGTTTGATGCTTTTTTCAGACAGTTGACCGACATCGTGGCCGCAGAGCAGCCCGATGCCTTGCTTGTGAGTGGAGATGTCTACCATTCCTCGGTGCCGACAGTGGCGGCCCAGTCGATGTATGTCGAGTCGATGCTGGCTCTGCATCAGGCTTGTCCGGCTATGGAGATTATTGTCACCGCCGGCAACCACGACAGCGCATCGCGGTTGGAGATTGACCGGTTGCTTTGGGACCATTTTCATGTGCATGTCGTGGGCACGTTGGAGCGCACGCATGAGGGAGTGGACCTCGACCGCCACATCTTCCATATCGCTGGCAAAGGCATCGTGGCGGCTGTGCCGCATGTCTTCAAGCAGAATTTCCCCGCTGCCGAGAACCCGGCTGCGGATCGGCAAACGGCCTTTTTCCGTGCTTTGCTCGACAGGGTGGAGAAGGTCAATGCCGACGGACTTCCCGTGGTGCTCATGGCTCACCTCGCCGTGGCTGCCACACTTGATGCCGGCGAACCCTATACGATCGGTGGAATGGACTACTCGCCGCTCAGCGCACTCGGCACAGGTTTTGACTATGCCGCATTAGGACATCTGCACCGTCCGCACCAAGTGCCGATAGACAGCACTGCTGTGCGCTACAGTGGTTCTCCCTTGGCCATCACTTTCAACGAGGAGTATGAGCACTCGGTCACCATCGCGGAGATCCATTCCGACGAAGCACCCCAACTGCGTGTCATCCCCATCCAGCCGATGCGCCCCGTGAAAACCATCCCACAGCAGGCCGTTCCCCTCGACGAGGCTTTGGAGGCGTTGGCTGCACTGCCGGATAACGATAGCTCTTATATCCGCCTCAACGTGTGTTCTGCCGATGGACTGCCTCCCGATTGCAATGAACGGGCTGTGGCAGCGGCCAAAGGCAAGGCATGCCGTTTCTGCACTTTTCAGCTTGTCGATGAGCGCTTGCCTTCCGACCGTCATCAGTTGGAGGATGTCACCCCCGATGAGTTGCGGGCTATGAACCCGATGGAAGTGGCACGCAAATACCTGGAGGGCAAGGGCATCCCGCCGACAGAGTATTTGGAGATGATGAGAGAGACCATAGAACAATTGAGAATGGAGGATGCGGAATGATTATCAAGAAACTCGAAATCCATAACATCGCATCGATAGAAGATGCCGTCATCGACTTCACCGGACCCGTGCTCGGTGGCGAACCCCTTTTCCTGATCACTGGTGCGACCGGGGCTGGCAAGACCACGATACTCGACGCCATCTGTCTGGCTCTCTATGGCGACACGCCACGCTTCGCCGGTGCGGGAGAGAACACGGTGAAACTCATCGACCGATATAATGCCGTGAAAGGACGGCATGCCAAGGAACGGGTGGTGGAGGAGGCCGAGATATCGCTCAACCACAAAGGGCAGTTGCTGCGGCGCGGGGCGTATGAGGGTTGGGCCAACCTGACCTTTGAGGTAGACGACACCGACTACCTCGCTTCCTGGTATGTATTGCGCTCCTATCGCAGGGCTGACGGTAAACTGCAGGATCCCAAGAACACACTGCGTAACCTCTCGACCGACCTGATCGTGGAGAAGAACGTGAAGGCAGAGGTGACACGGGTCGTCGGCCTGTCGTTCGACGAGTTCTGCCGCACGACCATGCTGGCACAGGGTGAGTTCACGAAATTCATGCAGAGCACGAGCCGTGAGAAATCCGCCATCCTCGAGAAACTCACCCGCACCGCTTATTATTCGCGCATCAGCAAGCGCATCTCCTCACTCTGCTCCGAGCGCAACACGGAATACGAGAAGCGCAAAGCACAGGTGGAGGGCATCACGCTGCTCAGCGATGATCAGGTCGCTGGATTGCAGTCGCAGATGGCGGCTTTGAAGGCGAAGGACAAGGAACTGGAAGCAGAATTGCGGCGTGTGAAAACCTCCCGTGAATGGTTGGTCAATGAGCAGCGTCTGAGCCAGGAGATTGTCCGCTGCCAACAGGAGCGGGAGGTGGTGGACCGGATGATGCAGTCGCCTCTCTTCTTGTCGCAGCAGGAGGATGTCAGAGACTATAGGGCTACGGCCGAGGTCAGGGCATGGCGCAACGATATCGCAGCCATCCAGGAAGCCCTGCGCCAATTGGATAGAGAAGAAGCCCGTCTCTCTTCTGCCTATCCCTCGTTGGTCGATGTGACCCACCGCTTGGAGACCTTGCAGCGCAATGACCGGGAGACGCTTCATACTGTGGCGTCTTGGCTTTCATCTCAGGAGAAGAATGCGTCGATGTGGAAGAATGCCGCCACCATCGCCGATCAATTGAAGCGGGTGTCGAAAGATGAGAAAACCGTCGGCAAGAAGGCGGAGGAGCGTGCGCACACCATGCGCCAGATCCCTCCCGCACAGGAGAAGGTGGAACAGGCTTTGACGAAAGAGAAAGAGCGGTCTGCCGCCGTGGCGGAACAGCGCAAGGTGCTTGAGGAGAAAAAGGCGGAGCGCGATCAGCATGACCTCGAAGGTCTGCAAAGGAAACATGCCGACATGCACGGCCGGCTCCAGCGGATCGCTGATGCCACGGCAACCCTTCAACTCCTCGATACGCTGCGCAAGAATGCTGAGGAGTGCGAACGCAACTGCAACGACAAGTTGTCGGAACTGCAGGAGTCCGACCGCAAGGCTGCGGAACTGGAGGAACAGCTCCGGAAAGCCCGGCTGGATTTCGATGAGGCACAGACCATCTATGATCAGTGGCGCGACTCTTTGGAAAATAGCTTCAAGATGATCCGGGCCACCTTGCTCAAGGGGCATGTCTGCCCGTTGTGTCAGCAGGAAGTGACCCACGACCACGTGCCCGACCCTGACTATGATGCGGTGCTTCGGCCCAAATTGGATGCCCGTGACCGTTGCCAGAGACAGTTGACCGCAGCCGAAGGGGCCTTGAAAGCCAACCAGCAGTGGCGGGCTACCATCCAGAAGGAATTGCCGTCGTTGAAACAGAAATACATGGAGGCGAAAGACCTTTTCGAGAGGAAAAGAGCTGAGGCTCATTCCCTCTACGCTGAGGTCGTGCCCGTAGCTCCCACTGATGTCCTTGCTGCATTGTCCACCGACACGATGCTTCATCGCTTGGAAGAGGTGTCGGCGGAGACGAAAACCTCTATCGGTGCCCTCAACGAGCGCATACAGCAAGTAGGGGTCATGAGTAAGGAGGTGGACAAACTTCAGCAGCGGCTTGATACCCTCACCCGGCAGGAGACGGAAGCCCGGCAGGCTACGCAGAAAGCCCAGGAGACCGTCAGAACCCTGCGGATGTCGGCGGATTTCATCCTGCGCCAGACAGAGGAACTGCAGGAGAATATCCGTAGTATTTTGTCGGGCCTTGACTCCCAGATCACCTATGCCGGTTGGCAAAGTCAGTGGGAGGAAGACCACCAGAAGTGGATAGCCCGGCTTCTGGATGATGCTAAGGTTTATGTGGAGAATGACAGCCGCCAAATGGTGCTGCAGCAGATGATCCACTACCGAGATGTCACCCTTGAGGGTATCGCCGGACTCCATCAGGGCATCCTGCCCTATGTGGATACTTGGCAGTCGATGCTTGTCTCACCGTCGGTGGCTCCTGTCGCCGAAGACCAGGCATTGGCTTCCTGGCAGTCGTTTGCCGCCAAGGTGCAAGCCTGGGCTACCTCGGTCAGCGACAAAAAAGCTGACCTGTCCAACAAACAGAGACTTACGGAGCAGTTCCTCAATCAGCATCCCGCGCTTACCCTGCAACGGCTCGACGAACTCAGCGCTCTCTCGGATGATGAGATCAAGAGGATGGAAAAAGACCACCAGTCATGGGAGCAGCGGAAGAATCTCAACGAGGGTGCCCTCAGGAAGTTCAAACAGGAATACGACCAGCTGATGGCACAGCGGCCCCGGATGGATCAACCTATGTCGGTAGACGACCTCAATCAATTGTTGGAGGACCGTGAAGCTGAGCGCAACCAGCAACTTGTCGTTCTCGGACAATTGCAGCAGGAACTGGCTGCGAACGAAGAGAAAAAAGCGCAGTTTGCACAAGCCATGGATGCTTGTGAGGTCAGTCGTAAGGAGGCCGAGCGTTGGGCGAAGTTCAATGCGGAGTTCGGCAGTGCCGACGGTACGAAATTCAGCCGCATCGCCCAGAGTTTCATCCTCCATCATCTTCTCACCCATGCCAACCGTTATCTCAGGCAGTTCTCCGACCGTTATGAACTGGTGTGCGAGCCTGGTTCGCTGGCCATACTGGTGAGCGACCGTTTCAGCCGGCAGTCGCCGCAGTATGTGAAAGTGCTCTCGGGCGGTGAGAGTTTCATGGTGTCGCTGTCGTTGGCCTTGGCTCTCTCGCAGCTCAACACCCATCAGTCCTACGTCGATATCTTGTTCATCGACGAAGGTTTCGGCACCTTGGACGAGTCGTGCCTCAACACGGTGATGGACACCCTGGAGCATCTGCATCAGATGGGTGGCCGCCGTGTGGGGGTCATCAGTCATGTGGAAGCCCTCGACGAGCGCATCCACACCCAGATCCAGGTCTCACGCATCGACCCGTCGCGTAGCCGGGTGGAAGTGGGAAAACACTGAAAAGGTGCGTCATAGCACGCCCTTGGTGGAGGGCAGCTCGTAATGGTAGATGTCGCGGCGTACAGCCATTTTCAAGGCGCGGGCAAGGGCCTTGAAAATGCCTTCTATCTTGTGATGTTCATTGGTGCCTTCGGCCTTGATATAGAGATTCATCATGGCGGCATCGCTCAGACTCTTGAAGAAATGCAGGAACATCTCCGTGGGCATGTCGCCGATGCGCTCGCGGCGGAACTCCGCATCCCATACGAGCCAGGGACGGCCGCCGAAGTCGAGGGCTACAGTGGCCAGGCAGTCGTCCATGGGAAGGGTGTAGCCATAACGCTCGATGCCCCGCTTGTCGCCCAGAGCCTGGCGGATGCAGGTGCCTAAGGCGATGGCGGTGTCCTCGATGGTGTGATGCTCGTCGACGTCGAGATCGCCGTTGACTTGGATATTGAGATTCATCATGCCATGCCGTCCGATCTGTTCGAGCATGTGGTCGAAGAATCCCAACCCGGTGTGGATATCGCATTTCCCACTGCCGTCGATCAGCAAGTCGATGTCGATCTGGGTCTCCTTGGTGTGGCGTGATACCGAGGCATGACGCTCACCGGCAAAAAGCGTCTCGGCGATGGTGTCCCATGTGGTGCCCTCGTCGCCCAGGATCAGCGCGTGGCACCCTAAGCGGCGGGCCAGTTCACGGTCGGTCTCCCGGTCGCCGATCACATAACTGCCTGCGAGGTCGTAGTCGGGGTTGTCGATATATTCCTTGAGCATACCGGTGCCTGGTTTCCTGTTGGGATGGTTGTCCTCGGGAAAATGTGGGTCGATGTGGATGGCGTCGAAAGTGACACCCTCACTGGCCAATGTCTGAAGGATGAAATGATGCACTGGCCAGAACGTGTCCTCGGGAAAGGAGTCTGTGCCCAGTCCGTCCTGGTTGCTCACCATGACGAATTTGAAGTCGAGGTGCTGGCGGATAAAAGCGAGGTTGCGTATCACGCCCTCGGTGAAGCGCAGTTTCTCGAAGGAGTCTATCTGCTCGTCGGCGGGTTCCTCGATGAGTGTGCCGTCGCGGTCGATGAAAAGGATGCGTTGTGTCATGGGTTGTAGGGTGTGGGTGTGAGTTCTTCTGCGGGAACCAATGCGGTGTTGCGGCGCTCCTCACGTAGTTTCTCGATGGAGCCATACATGAAGAGGTAGATGATGATCTGGAAGGCACTGACGTACCATATCAGCACGGTGACCACGAAGGTCGTTGCCCCCAGAAGCAGCGGGAAGGAGCTGGGCATTCCCGAAGGGTCGCCGCTGACCACGCCGATGGTCGACATGGCGTTGGCCGTGATGAGGACCATGAGCGGGAGGTAGATGATCAGTGCGATGATGCTGGTGATGATGCCAGAGATGAGCGTGGTGAGAAAGATGAGGCTCAGATGGCGCAGACCGGTCATGTAGGTCTTGGGCAGGTCTTTCCAGAAGCATGCTTTCCGGTCGTAGAGATAGCGCATGCAGATGTAGTTGAATGGGAGCAAAAACAGGGCGGTGATGAGAACCACGGCCATCAGGGCCAGCCAGTTGTCGGTGACGAAAGTGACGGGGTCGCATTTGAGCATGTGGATGGCACCCACGAGAAGCAAGCTGAAGACTGCCCCGATGACCAAGGCGATGGCCAGCACGTATATCCACAACTTGAGTGCGCGGAGGAAATTCCACCGCCGGTCCTCGTCATTCAACTTACTCATAAGGCGTGAGACGGCCCAAAGGCTGCAGACCAGGGTGATGAGCATGGTGGAGAGGGAGGCGGCGAGGTATAGCCCCGTGTTGGTGATGCCCCATTGGATGACACGTTCGTTGTGCACGTTGAGGGCCATGAAGATCCCTCCGAAGAGTGCCATGAGCAGCACGGGCAACCACGTCGAGCGGATGATGCCTTTCAGGTTGTCGCTCATCAACTTGTAAGCCGCCAGGATGCAGGATGAGAAACTGCGGCTTTTGAAAATCAATTCTTTTTCCATATCAGATCAAATTCTCTTCTCATTTCTTTTGTTGCCGGCGGCGGAACTCAGCGCAGCAGATGGCGGTGGCGATGGCCACGTTGAGGCTGTCGGCGGTGTCGCGGCCAGCAGGGTAGGGCGGTATGAGCATGTGGTGGGTGACGCGACTGGCCACGGCGGGAGAGATGCCGTTGCCCTCGTTGCCCATCACCAGCAGACCGTGTGGAGTCAGTTCCTGGTCATATAGGTCGGTGCCGTCGAGCATCGTGCCGTAGACAGGGGTCTCCGCGGGCAGGAGGTCGATAAGGGAGCAGAGGTCGGTGTAGACGAGCCGCACCCGGGAGATGCTCCCCATGGTGGCCTGTACGACCTTGGGACTGTAGGCGTCGGCGGTGTCGGCGCTGCAGTAAATATGCTCGATGCCAAACCAGTCGGCGATGCGGATGATGGTGCCTAAGTTGCCGGGGTCTTGTACGCTGTCGAGGGCCAGACACAACTGACTGGCGATGTGGGCGGCCGAGGCGTCGGGCGTTTCCTCGTTGGCGGGCAGGGGAAAGGTGGCCATCACTTGTTGGGGGTGCTGGAGGAAACTCACCCTCCGCAGTTCCTCTGCATCGACGGTGATGGACTCTGCTGCTGTGACGGTGGGATGGGCAAGCCACCACTCCTGCGTTGCCACAATGGTCTGGGCAGGTGCCTTCTCCAGCAGGTCGCCCACCACCTTGGGGCCTTCCGCAACGAACAGGCCCGTCTGTCGGCGGTGCTTCTTGTTTTCCAGCATCCGCAGTGCTTTCACTTTGTTCTTGCTGATCATATATCCAGTTTGCCCTGAAATCGTCCTGCAAAGATAAGGCATGAGGAGCGTATGGCAAAATAAATTAACGAAGTTTAGTCAAATGCGGGCTTTATCCGCTTGATCTTCCACCCCAGGAATGCCACGATGATGCTCACGACGGGGGAGAGGAGGTTGAAGAAACAGTAGGGCAGATAAGTGAGCGTGGCCACACCGAGCACGGTGCTCTGCGTGAGTCCGCAGGTGTTCCAGGGGATCAGCACCGAGGTGACCGTGCCGCCGTCCTCGCAAGAGCGGCTGAGCAATCGTGGCTCGTAGCCCATCTTGGCGTACATGTCCTTGAACATCGAACTGGTGAGGATGATCGAGAGAAACTGGTCGGCGCTGGTGATGTTGAGGAAGATGGCGCTACCCACAGTGGAAGCCACGAGAGAGGTGGTGCCTCTCACGATGCGGCGGAAAAACGCCATGAGGTCCTGCAACTGTCCGGTGGCGGTGAGGGCACCGGCAAAAACCTGGGCACTGATGATGAGCCAGATGGTGGGCATCATGCCCGCCATGCCTCGGGTGGAGACCAACTGGTCGAGTTCGCCTACACCGGTGGAGATGTGGGTATTGTCGTAGATGGTGCGGATCACGCCCTCATAGAGTACGAGCGACCCATGGTAGCCGCTGACACTGGCAATCTCGCGAAGACGGTCGGGCTGCACCAGCAGGGCGGTCAGCGAAGCGGCCAGGGTGGCCAGGAACAGCACTACGAGCGAAGGCCAACGGCGGGCGATCATCACCCCCATGCCTACGGGCACCAGCAACAACCAAGGGGAGATGACAAACGCATGCGTCAGACCCTCCATGAACAGCCTTACATCGCCCGATCCTGAGATGCGCATCATCAGACCTGCACAGAGGAAGATCAGCAGTGTGACGATGAAGGTGGGAATGGTGGTCTTCATCATGTAGCGGATATGGGTGAAAAGGGGGGTGCCCGAGACACTGGATGCCAGGACGGTGGTGTCGGACAGCGGTGACAGCTTGTCGCCGAAATAGGCACCGCTGATGATGGCTCCGGCTGTCCATCCGTCAGAAAATCCCATCGCCTTGCCGATTCCCAGAAGGGCAAGACCCACGGTGGCAATCGTCGTCCACGACGAACCGATCATCAGACTCACGATGGCGCAGATCAGACAGGTGGTCACCAGAAACCATTCGGGTGAGAGGATCTGCAACCCGTAGTAGATCATCGTAGGCACAATGCCCGAGATCATCCACGTACCGCTGATGGCACCGATGAGCAGCAAGATGATGATCGATGGGGTGCAGTTGGCTACTTTTGTGGTGATCTCCTTGTCAAGGTCTGACCATTTCAGCCGTTTCGTGATCCATCCCACCCAGACGCACACGGCAGAGGCGATGAAAAGTGATACCTGACTGGCACCATCGAGCGTGGCATTGCCGAAAACGGAAATGCAGCACACCAAAAGGGCAATGAGTACGGCAAAAGGGATCAGTGCAAGCATAATAAAGTGCAATTTTTTTGCAAAGTTAAGCATTTATTTGCTTCTTTCGAAGAAAAGTGTTACATTTGCCGCGACAATGCCATTGAATTTCATAATAAATTATTCGAGGTTGACTATGAGAAAAATTAATTTGTTGCTTTTATTCCTCACCATTTGCACAGTGTGTGCTATGGCGCGTCCGGTTTCGCAAAGTCAGGCTTTGCAGAAAGCCCAGGCTTTCCTCCTGACAAAAGGCACCGCTGCCGGCACCGACTTGCAATTGGCTTATCAGGGGAATCGTTCCTCGCTGCACCAGAGTGCTCCTGCGAAGGATGCTTTTTACTATGTGTTCAACAGAGGCAATGACGCCGGTTTTGTCATCGTGTCGGGTGATGACTGCACTGAGGAGGTGCTGGGCTATGCCGATAGCGGCGTTTTCACCACGGAGCAGATGCCCGACAATCTGCGGGCATGGCTCGACTCCTATGCCGACCAGATCGCATGGGCTCGGGCCAACGCCATGAATGCCAATGCCCAGAATGGGGAAGATGTGGAGGTGAGCCGGAGGGTGATCGCCCCGCTGGTGACCGCTCATTGGAACCAATATGAACCCTACAATCTGCAGTGCCCGCTCTATGGTACTGGCGGTGAGACTGGCGATCGATGTGTCACAGGTTGTGTGGCAGTAGCCCTCTCGCAGGTGATGTATTATCACCGCTGGCCTGCAGACGCATGCACCGCTATACCCTCTTACACATCCAATGGTATGATCGGTACGCTGCCTGAACTTCCAGCTACGACTTTCGATTGGAAAAACATGAGGGATAACTATTCCATCAACCAGTCGGAGTCTGATGCGGAGAGAAATGCCGTGGCCAAGTTGATCCGCTATACGGGACAGTCGGTGAATATGGATTACAGTCCTCAAGGCTCAGGTGGTTACACGACGTCTATACCGGACGTCTTGACGGATTATTTCGGCTATCAGAACAAGGCTTCCTACATCAAGCACGATGACTTCTCGGCAGCCGATTGGTTTGAAATCATCTATCATGAGCTGAGCAAGTCACGCCCTGTGATTCTGGGTGCCGACACTTATTCGGGTGGAGCTCATGCTTTTGTCTGCGATGGATTTGATGGGCATGAGATGTTCCACATCAACTGGGGCTGGGGTGGCATGGCCGACGGCTACTACCGTCTGCAAGCCCTGAATCCTTCCTCGCAAGGTGCTGGCGGCAGTAATGGCTATGGTGGTTACTCGCTCAGACAGGGTGCAGTGATTGGCATCAGCCCTACCGTGGTGACCGATAAAGTGGAGACTGGTGAGGAGGCTGTTGGAGGAATGGAGACAGTGAAATTTGTATTCGCTGATCCCGATAATAAATGGGCAAACCTTACTGATCAGTCACAGACTAAAAACTATAATTCTACCTCAGGACTCTTCAATTTCTATATTTGGTATTGGTTCCGTCGGGTGGATGTCTCACAGAAATATGATGCTGGGATTGGCCTGTTCCAAGGGGATCAGTTGCTGGAGAGCCAGACAATAAGAAAGGAGTATGGTGGTACCAGTATGGCCTCTGATGCTGGTGCAGGATCTATCTCGATGGGTAAAAACCTGGCCGACGGCACCTACCAGATCAAGGGCATTGATTGTCCGACCGGCACAGATAACTGGATGCCCAGCATCTCATCAGACCAACGCTACATGGAGGTGGTTATCGCCAATGGACAGTGCACAATGACAATCATCAACAAGGAACTCTCTACTGATCTTGCTGTCACCAGTATTGAGCAGATTGTCAAACAATCAGGAAACCCGTATCAGTTGAGGGCGCATGTCAGCAACAACGGCGAGAAAGAGTTCAACGGCATTCTGTATCTGTTTGTCGATGGAAATTTGACTGCTTTTGAGAATGCTTTTATCCCTGTCGGAGGTGAGGACTATGTGGACTTCGTCTTCTCTGGAAGCGCAGGCTCACATACGGTTAATATCTCGTTGAGTGGGGACGGATCTTCTTCGATTTACGAGAAAAATGTGGTTCTTTCCGATGAGCTGACATCTCCCGAACTGACTCTTGTGAAGGCTGAACTCAAGAATGTGAATGTGCAGGGCAGCGTACAGTATGGCCGGCAGGTGGAACTTTATCTTACGTTGAAGAATACTTCAACTACAGACTACAACAATCAGTTGACGAAAGAAATGCGGGTGAAGCAACCCGATCCCTCAAAATATTATAGTGTTTTCTCACAGACCTTGGATATCAGCATTCCTGCAGGCAAAGAGGTGACGATCCCCTTCACCCATACGCTGGCACTTGGTGATGTCTATTGGATTGTCATCAAGGATGCAAGAACGAATTTTTATGAGAAATCCGGTATTCATGTGAGCCCAGCCTTCGTCAGTTGGAAGGCAGACGGCACACGCACTGCCGTAGCTCCTGGCTCCTCTATAACAGTGCCCGACGATGCCGCAGCCGCCAGTTTCGAGGATTTCGACCTTGCTGGGGTGAAGATAACCACCAATGCCAACAAGAACACCATCTATTATGTGGCAGCTGATGCTACATTGCCCACAGAACTGTCGGACAAGAATGTGGTGAAAGGTTGGGAGTCGACAGGCATCGAACTCAACGAAAACTATGACTACTACGTGCCGAAGAGCTTCTTCACCAAGGAGATCCGCTATAGACGGGTTCCCACGGTGGGTGCTGATGGCAGAAACGGCTGGCGCACCATCACCCTGCCGTTCGCCGTGCAGAAGGTGACTTCTGGCAATGGTGATGCTGCAAAGACCGTGGATTGGTATCACGGTGATGAGACCGATGACAGCAAAGACTTCTGGGTGAGGGAATTCAAACAGGTGGTTGGCGACGTGGTCAAGTTCCAGGACGTGAAGGAATGGGAACCCAACGCTCCGTATATCATCGCTGTTCCTGGCGACCACTGGGGCAAGCAATATGACATGACGAACCAGGACCTCGTCTTCGAAGCCAGCAACACACGGGTGGAGAGAACGGATGTGTCGGCTGTTGTGAGCGACAACTACGAGTTCGTGGGTGTCACGGGCGAGACCACCGTCGGAACAGGAAAGACCTGCTATGTGCTCAATGAGGCAGGCAATGCATTCAGGGCACAAAGCGGCGGAGCCACGCTGTCACGTTGCAGTGCTTATTTCACCATCAGGGACAGGTCAATCTATGCTCCCACTTGCTTGAATATCGGCAACTTCGATGCCGACGGTATCTGTCTGCCGCAGGTTAAGGACATCAAGAACGGCATGGTGGATGTCTTCTCCGTCAATGGCGTGAAAGTCGCTACCGTGAGCATGAATGACGGAAAGGCTGACCTGAGCCGTCTCCCCCAGGGTATCTATATTGTTGAAGGAACGAAAATCGTGAAATAGCCATGAAAAAGAAATATATCATTCCATCCATAGAACTGATAGAGACCATGTCCGATGAGGTCATGGTGCCCAACCAGCAGTCGTTTGATCCCACTGTCGGTGCCAACAACTATGCCTTCGGTGAGGAGGAAGACGATGACGACATCGAGTGGGGCGACCGGTTTGATAATTACGGTTCCCGTCTTTGGAACTGATTTCCCGACAGTCCGGTCCTGAAAGCCGCCAAGTGCTCCTCCTGATAATCAGGATATGACGCACTTGGCGGCTTTCTGTTCAGAAAATAGCGCTTCTGTTCGGGAGATTCAGAATAAAATCGTACTTTTGCAAAGGAATGACACAACCTGCTTGGAAAACAGCCTTTCGCAGTCCTCTCTGGCTGGTGATGATGACAGTGCTCGCTGCCATCATCATGCAGGCGTGTTCCTCGGCCAAATATATTCCCGATGACAAGTATCTCCTGCAAGGCGTGAGAATTGAGACTGATGACAAGGATTTCGATCCCGTGCAGCTGCAGCAATATGTGAGGCAGAAAGGCAATTCCCGGTGGTTCTCGATTTTCAAGATTCCCCTGGGGATCTATGCCATGTCGGGACGT
Organism: uncultured Prevotellaceae bacterium; assembly: GCA_946540735.1. Classification (GTDB taxonomy): domain Bacteria; phylum Bacteroidota; class Bacteroidia; order Bacteroidales; family Bacteroidaceae; genus Prevotella. The sequence continues at coordinate 34,099 of CAMNIN010000014.1, forward strand.
GACACCACCAAGTGGATCAACCGCACATTGAAGAACATCGGCGAACGTCCGGTGCTCTACGACACTCTGCAGGCCAACCTTACGTGCAACGACTTACTCAGGGCCATGCAGAACATGGGATACATGAATGCCAAGGTCGACCACCAGGTGAAAGTGAAAGGCAAAAAACTCAAGGCCATCTACAAACTGATTCCCGGCAAGCCCTTCGTGATACGCCATGTGAGTTACGACATACAGGATGACAGCATCGCCGCCATCCTGGCTGAGAACGACTCCGCCAACCTCAGGCTGCATGAAGGATCGACTTTTACCATCAACGGACTCGATCAGGAAAGGAACCGCATTACTGCACTGCTGATGGATCGCGGCTATTACCGCTTCCATAAGGAGTTCATCCGCTTTGAGGTGGACACCATGCGGGGCAGCCGACTTGTCGATGTGACGATGCGGCTCTTCAAATACAGGGCTAACAGCAATGCACCGGAGACGCTGCATCCTTGCTATACCGTGAGGCAGGTCAACTACTACTGCGCTGACTCCACCACGGTGCATGTGAATCGTAACGTGCTGGAGAACAGCACCGCAGTAATAGCTGGCAAACTTTATAGCGCATCGGCTGTGCAGCGCACCTACAACAATTTCAGTCGTCTCCACGCCGTGAAATTCTCCAGCCTCAGGTTCACCGAACTCCCCGATTCGGGACTCCTTGACTGCCATGTGCAGTATGGTCTCAACAAGCCCAGCAGCATCTCCTTCCAACCGGAGGGTACCAATACGGCGGGTGACCTCGGCGCCGCCGTGTCGCTGACCTACCAGAACCGTAATCTCTTCCACGGCTCCGAACTCCTCTCCGTGCAGTTGCGCGGTGCTTTTGAAGCGATCACCGGACTGGAGGGCTATCAGAATGAGGATTATATGGAATATGGTGTGGAGTCGCGGCTCACTTTTCCCCGTTTCGTCGCCCCGCTGCTCTCGAAGTCGTTCAAGCGCGATGTGAATGCTACCTCGGAACTCTCACTCAGCTATAACCTCCAAAACCGGCCGGAATTCCATCGGAGGGTGTTCTCCGCAGGATGGCGGTACCGATGGGCGAAACCCAGAGACCGATGGACTTTCAAATGGGATGCGATAGACCTCAACTTCATCCACATGCCGTGGATCTCGCATACTTTCAAACATGAATACCTTGACTCGGTGAGCAACCGCAATGCCATCCTCAGATACAACTACGAGAACCTCTTCATCATGCGCACTGGTGTGGGGATGACCTACAACGATGGCGTGAATGCGGTGAAAACCAATTTCGAGTGCGGCGGCAATGTGCTCCGGGCACTGGCCTCAGTGCTGGACTTCAAACGCAACAGCCAGTCGCAATACACTCTTTTCAACATCGCCTTCGCTCAGTATGTGAAGGGCGACTTCGACTTCACCCGTGTGGTGACCTTCGATGAGCACAACTCGCTTGTGATGCATGCCGGACTGGGAATCGCCTATCCCTATGGCAATAGCCGTGTGCTCCCTTTCGAAAAGCGGTATTTCTCTGGGGGTGCCAACTCTGTCCGCGGATGGAGCGTGAGAGGACTCGGCCCTGGCTCGTTCAAAGGCAACGACGGGGCCATCGACTTCATCAACCAGACGGGTGACATGAAACTCGACCTCAACGTGGAATACCGCACCCATCTCTTCTGGAAATTCAATGGGGCCGTCTTCGTCGACGGTGGGAATATCTGGACACTGAGGGAATATGAGGAGCAGCCAGGAGGACAATTCAAAATCAATAAGTTCTACAAGCAGATCGCCGTGGCATACGGTCTGGGTGTGAGGCTCAATTTCGATTATTTCATCCTCCGTTTCGACATGGGCATGAAAGCCATCAATCCCGCTTACGAGAATAGCCGTGAGCACTATGCCATTGCCCATCCCGACTTCAGCCGCGATTTCTCCTTTCATTTCGCCGTCGGTATGCCATTCTGACCCTACATCATCTGTTCTCATGTAGAGACGTCGCATTGAGGTGTCTCCCGCTAATTGCGAATCAGCCAGAGGGCAAAGAAGGGGTCGTAGACGGTATACACCCCTTTGTCTTCTGTTATCAAGTCTTTGTCTAATAGGCTGCGGACAGCAGCTGTTACTGTGCTGACAGTCTGCAAGTGATGCCGTTTAACAAACGACTTACTGGTGATACCCTTTGCTTTGCCTTCTCTTGCTATAGCAAGAAAGACCTCCCTTTGCTTTTCTGGCAACTTGTCGAGTAAATCTGAATAGGTTTCGGTGAACATGTCAAGGATGTATTCTTCGGCACTATCTACCATATCAAGAATACATCTTTCCCCAGGAAGTGTTTTCATGTATAAGACATTCAGCATACGCTGAACACAAGATGTCACCGAGTCAAAGCGATGATATACCTCCTCAACAACAGTTCTGTCGATACTTTTACCATTTTTCTCAAACTGTAACTTTGCGAACTCCACATATTTGTCAACTGGTATGGGTCTGAGGTTCATAATCAATACCGACTGGTAGAAAGGTCTGGATGGCGAAGTGAATATTTTCCCCATCAGATGCCTTTTGCTTCCAGAGAAAATGAAGGTGGTATTAATACATCTTTGCATGTAGGTTCTGAGCGTTGCCTCAATGTTGGGTGATTCTGTGTATTTTGTTATCTGTTGGAATTCATCAATACATACCATACAGGGCTTGTCCGCCTTCCCTAAGTATTCGAAGATCTCATCGAGTGTGGTCTCAGGATTTTCTATGTCACCTAAACCCAGGCTCCAAGTCGGAAAGTTGTTGATATCGTAAGTGATTTCGCTACGAAGCGATCGGAGTATATGCAGGAAACCTTCCCATACGATTTTTCCTTTTGGTTTAAGCTCGTCCAGAATGGCACGGCCAAACACATTAACGAAGTCACGAAGACTGCTGGTGGCATAGATATCAATATGAAACGTATAGTATTTGTCACTAATTCCCGGCTGTTGGAATAAATGGCGTATCAAATCGGTCTTGCCTACCCGGCGCGGTGATATCAAGGCCATATTATTGCCATTTGTCGTCAGTTCCATCAATTGACTTGTTTCCTTCACCCTGTCGCAGAAATACTCAGGTCCTGCATAACCTTTTGTCACAAACGGATTATCCATAACTGTCTTGTTTTGAGTGCAAAAATAAGAAAAAAATGAAAATTATCCAAATTAGGATAATCCTATTTAGGATAATTTTTGATTTTGGGCATTGCCAATGATTCTCATTCCAATGAAAAATAGGTCCTAATCCGGTCTTGAAGAGATGAAATCGGGAAAAAGGGAGCGAATAATTTGCTTTTGTCGACAAATGTTGCTACTTTTGCAGAATGATGAATTTTATCTCTCTTGGAAGTGGAAGTAGCGGCAACTGCTATTTCCTGTTTACAGAGGATGATGGACTGATGATTGATGTGGGAATTGGTATAAGATTGCTGAAAAAGTATTTTCATGATTATGGTCTTCCTCTCACTCGCATCAAGCACGTCTTGCTGACTCATGACCATGCCGACCATGTGAAGTCGGTGGGGAGCTTGAGTCATGACTTTGATTTGCCTGTCTATTCCACCGAGAAGGTGCACGCTGGAGTAGGACAGAATTATTGTGTGAGGAAAAAGATTGATTTCAAACGGGTGAGGTATGTCGAGGCGGACGAGACATATACGCTCGGCTCTTTTCAGGTCACTCCTTTTGCTGTGCCTCATGATGCCAGCGACAACGTGGGCTATTTCATCACTCATGAGGGTGTGCATTTCTGCTTGGTCACCGATGTCGGGCATATCACTGACCACATCAAGGAATTCATCTTGAAAGCAGACTATCTGGTGCTTGAGGCCAACTATGACAGGGAGATGCTCTATGGTGGCACTTATCCCCCGCATCTCAAAGTGAGGATTGATGGTCCTAATGGTCATTTGAGCAACCATGATTGTGGCTTGGCCATCGCAGAGAATGCCACTCCCGCCCTGCGGAAAGTTTGGCTGTGCCACCTGAGTGAGGAGAACAACCATCCAGAACTGGCACGCATTACCGTGGAGCAGGTGCTGCGTGAACATGGTATTGTCGCCGGCAAGGATTTCCAATTGGAAGTCCTGAAAAGAAAGAAGCCTTCTGGCATCTATGAATTGAAGTAAAAAGACCGATTAGCGGTCGATTTTACGAATAGCTTCCTCGTATTCTTTTTCCCAGTGGAGGCCGATCTTGTCGGTCATGCTGGGGAAGGACTGCACGATGCTCACATAAGCGATGCCTTTGAGCACATTACCGCTGAGCATGATGTCGGGGAGGGCAGGAATGCGGTAGATGCCATCGTTACGGATGCCACCCTGCATCAGTGCGGTCGACTGCATGGCTATCAAACGGAGTTCACCGGCATCAAAATCCTCAAGGAGTTTGATGACCTGCACCAAAAGGTCTACCACGTCTTCTTCCAACCATTCCGGAACTGGCTCTACCACCGTTTCTGGAGCTGGGGCCGTAGGGGGCTCTACCATCGTTTCTTGCACCGTAGTCTCCTCCGACTCTACAGAAATGTCCGAGGATGCGGCCTCTTTCGTCTCTACCTTCATTTCTGGATTCAGTGCCGCTTCCGCCACTTCCGTCGTTCCTGGCATTTCCGCCACTTCCGTCGTTTCTGGTATTTCTCGTGTGGCATTTTCGGCTTCGTCGGCAGGGGGCAGGGTGGGAGAGCCGCCCATCTCTTCTAAACTGAAGAGTAGCAGCTGGTTGGGATCTTGCGTTGCTTGGCGCTTGCGTTTTCGTGGCATAGGTCAAGGTTGGAAAATAACCACCCCTCCGGCTGGGGGAGGGGTGGTATGGGGTTGTGGATTAATAAGCGAAGAGAGGATAGTCCTTCATGATGTCGTTGACACGCTGACGGACATTGGCGATGACCTGCTCATCCTGCGGTGCGTTGAGCACTTCCTCGATGAGGCCGGCGATGACCACCATGAGGTCTTCCTTGGCACCACGGGTGGTGATGGCTGGAGTTCCCAGACGGATGCCGGAGGTCTGGAAGGCAGAGCGGCTGTCGAACGGCACCATGTTCTTGTTGACGGTGATGTCGGCGGCCACGAGGGCGTTCTCTGCCACTTTACCAGTGAGGTCGGGGTATTTCGAGCGGAGGTCGACGAGCATGGAGTGGTTGTCGGTGCCACCGCTCACGATGGTGAAACCACGCTTGATGAGTTCCTCGGCCAGTACTTTGGCGTTTTTCTGCACTTGGATGGCCCACTGCTTGAACTCAGGCTGCAATGCCTCGCCGAATGCTACGGCTTTGGCGGCGATCACATGCTCGAGCGGTCCGCCTTGCTGTCCGGGGAACACGGCGGAGTTGAGCAGTTGGCTCATCATCTTCACGGCACCCTTCGGTGTCTTCAGTCCCCAAGGGTTCTCGAAGTCCTTGCCCATGAGAATGATGCCGCCACGCGGTCCGCGGAGGGTCTTGTGGGTGGTGGAGGTGACGATGTGGGCATATTTCACAGGATTGTCGAGCAGTCCGGCGGCGATGAGTCCTGCGGGATGAGCCATGTCGATCATCAGGAGAGCACCCACTTTGTCGGCGATCTCACGCATGCGCTTGTAGTCCCACTCGCGGCTGTATGCCGAACCACCACCGATGATGAGCTTGGGCTTGCACTCCAGGGCGAGGCGCTCCATCTCGTCGTAGTCCACACGGCCGGTCTCGCGGTTGAGGTTATAGCCGACGGGGTGATAGAGGATGCCACTGGTGTTGACTGCAGAACCATGGGAGAGGTGCCCGCCGTGGTCGAGGTTCATGCCCATGAAGGTGTCGCCTGGCTTGAGAACGGTGAGCAGCACGGCAGCGTTGGCCTGTGCACCGGAGTGTGGCTGCACGTTGGCGTATTCAGCGTCGAAGAGCTTGCACACCCGGTCGATGGCCAGCTGTTCCACTTGGTCCACCACCTGGCATCCGCCGTAATAGCGCTTGCCGGGATAGCCCTCGGCGTATTTGTTGGTGAGCCAGGAACCCATAGCCTCCATCACTTCGTCGCTGACGAAATTCTCGGAGGCGATCAGTTCCATACCTTTCAACTGGCGCTGGTGCTCTTTCTCAATGAGGTCGAAAATCACTTGGTCTCTTTTCATGTCTTGGAAAATGTTTTGGTATGATAATTTATTGGATAATCTCCACCTTGTCGATGTCTTGCTCCTTGTCGCAGTAGTGGCAGCGGAGCACGCCACGTGCCTTGTCCACGACGTTGAACACTGTGGCCATCGGCTCGTTGTTGGTGATGCATACGGGGTTGTTGCATTTCACAATGCCCCTCAGTTCATCGGGGGTCTCGACAGTCTTTTTCTCCACCACCTCATAGTCGCGGATGATGTTGAGCACCACGTTGGGCGCAACCACCGACAGACGAGAAATCTCGTCGTCGGAGAAGAATTTGTCGCTCACCTTGATGATGCCTTTCTGCCCCACCTTGGTCGATGGGTAGTTGAATCCGATGGTCACGGGGGAGGCGAGGGAGGTCAACCCCAGCAGGTTGACCACCTGGAAGGTCTTGTCGGCTGGAATATGGTCGATCACTGTGCCGTTCTTGATGGCGGCTACCAGTCTTTCTTTCTTGTTCATGGGTGTCATTTGATGATGGTTGTGTCGTTTCTCACTTCGTCGAGGCCGATGCCCAGCACATCGCAGATGATGGCTTCACGGGCATAGAGGCCGTTGCGCGCCTGCTGGATGTAGTAGGCCTGTGGCGTCTCGTCGACGTCGTAGGCGATCTCGTTGACGCGGGGCAGGGGGTGAAGGATCTTCATGTTGGGCTTGGCGCGCCCCAGCATGCTGGCCTTCAGGATGTAGGTGTTCTTCACCCGCTCATACTCCATGAGGTCTGAAAAACGCTCCTTCTGTACACGGGTCATATACACGATGTCGGCATCGGCGATGATGTCCTCGTTGAGGTCGGTGTGCTCCTCGAAGCGTATCCCCTTCTCCCTGCAGTATTCCTTGTATTCATTGGGCATGGCCAGTTCCTCGGGGGCAATGAAGTGGAAGGTGGGGTTGAAATGCCTCATGGCCATCAGGAGGGAGTGCACGGTGCGTCCGTATTTCAGGTCACCCACCAGATAGATATTGAGGTTCTCGAGCGTCCCCTGGGTCTGGTAGATGGTGTAGAGGTCGAGCATGCACTGCGAAGGATGTTGGTGGGCTCCGTCGCCGGCATTGATGATCGGCACGGGAGAGATCTCGCTGGCGTATTGGGCGGCTCCCTCGATGTAGTGCCTCATGGCGATCACGTCGGCATAGTTGGACACCATCAGGATGGTGTCTTTCAGCGACTCGCCTTTCGACACGCTGGATGCCTTGGCGTCGGAGAAACCGATCACGCGGGCGCCCAAACGGTTGGCGGCGGTCTCAAAACTGAGTCGGGTGCGGGTCGAGGGTTCGTAGAACAACGTGGCGACTACCTTTCCCTTGAGGATTTCACGATTGGGGTGCTTTTCAAATTCTCCAGCCAATTCAATCATATAGAGGATCTTCTCACGTGACAAATCGGCTATGGTTACAAAATTGCGTCTGGTCATCGGAATAGATATGAATGTTCGTTTTCGACTGCGAAGTTACGCATTATTTTTAATTTATTTGCCATAATTCAAAAGAAATATTGTAAATTTGCACCGCACATTCAAAAAGGACCTTTTTCAATTGCCAATATGAGAAGAAAATTCGTCAATGTCCTCTGGGGTATCCTCATAGGATTGATTATCATAGCTGCCACTGGCTCCGTGGCCATTTGGAACGGATGGATCGGATACATGCCCGATATGGAGGATTTGCAGAACCCCATCAGCCGCTACTCCTCACAGGTGTACTCCTCTGACGGAAAACTGATGGGGACCTATGCGTCGAGCCGTGAGAACCGTATCTCCACTCCCTACAACAACATCTCGCCCAACATGATCCATGCGCTCATCTCGACTGAGGATTCGCGCTTTTATGAGCATTCCGGCATCGACTTCAAGGCTCTCTCTCGTGCCATCGTCAAGACGGGTATCCTGAGAAAGGAGAGCGCCGGCGGTGGCTCCACCATCACTCAGCAGCTGGCCAAGCAGCTTTATTCTGAGGTGGCTCATAGCAAACTCGAGCGCCTTTTCCAAAAACCCATCGAATGGGTGATCGCCGTGAAGTTGGAGCGCACGTTCACCAAGGAGGAGATCATCACGATGTATCTCAACTACTTCGATTTCCTCTACAATGCCATCGGTGTGAAGAGCGCCGCCAAGACCTATTTCAACAAGGATCCCAAAGAACTCTCCGTCGTGGAGTCGGCCACGTTGGTCGGACTGTGCAAGAACCCTTCGATGTATAACCCCGTGAGATATCCCAGCCGCTGTCTTGAGCGCCGCAATATCATCCTCACTCAGATGTATAAAAGCGGTTATATCTCAGAAGAGGAGTGCCGGAGATGCCTCGTCGAACCGTTGAAGTTGGATTTCCAACGGTCGGGTGACCGCGAGACCGCCCTGGGCATCGCACCTTATTTCAGGGAATACCTCAGACAATACATGATGGCCAAGAAACCGTCGCGGGATGACTACCCCTCATGGAAGAAGGCACAGTACACCATCGACTCCATCGCTTGGGTGCAGGATCCGCTCTATGGCTGGTGCAACAAGAACACACGCCGTGGCGGACAGCCCTACAACATCAATACCGATGGTCTGAGAATCTATACCACCATCGACACCCGAATGCAGAAATATGCCGAGGAGGCTGTGATCGAGCACCTCTCACAGACCCTGCAGCCTGTGTTCAACGCCCAGGTACGCAACAGTGCCCGTGGACCGTTCTCGAGCAAGATGTCGCGCCAGGACTATGAGCGGGTGATGAACCGCGCCATCAAGCAGAGTCACCGCTATGCTGCCCTCAAGGAGGCTGGCGCATCGGAGGAGCAGATCAAGAAGAATTTCGATACTCCTGTCGAGATGAGGGTCTTCACCTATAATGGTGAGGTGACCAAGGTGATGTCGCCGCTTGATTCCATCAAATATTACAAGACGTTCCTCCGCTCGGGATTCATGAGCATGGACGTGCATACGGGGGCGGTGAAGGCTTATGTCGGTGGCCCAGACTACGACCATTTCCAGTATGACATGGCGATGGTGGGCAGACGACAGGTCGGTTCTACCATCAAGCCCTATCTCTACTCTCTCGCTATGGAGAATGGATATACTCCTTGTGACCAGGCTCCCAACAGGGCGCAGACCTATTATGTGGGAGGTGCGAGATGGACACCTCGTAATGGAAGCCGTGCAAGGTACGGTGCCATGGTGACACTCAAATGGGGCTTGCAACAGTCTAACAACTGGATCTCGGCCTACCTGATCAATAAATTCTCACCGCAGGCTCTTGTGGACTTGCTGCACAAATACGGCATCAACAATCCCAATATCGTGCCGACCATGGCCCTCTGCCTCGGTCCTTGTGAGGTGACGGTGGGCGAGATGGTCAGTGCCTATACCACCTTCGCCAACAAGGGAATCCGCTGTGCACCACTGATGGTGACGCGCATAGAGGACAGCGAGGGCAATATCATCGCCAATTTCCAACCGCAGTTTACCGAGGTGATCAGCGAGAGCAGCTCGTATAAGATGATTGAACTCCTGCGTGCCGTGGTAGATGGAGGTACAGCGCATCGCGTGAGAGGCAACGGTATCTCTGGTGAGATCGGTGGCAAGACCGGAACCACCAACGACAATGCTGATGCCTGGTTCATGGGGGTCACTCCGGAGTTGGTCAGCGGCTGTTGGGTAGGCGGTGAGGACCGCGACATCCACTTCATGTCGATGGCTTACGGTCAGGGAGCGGCTGCTGCTTTGCCCATCTGGGTAAAGTATATGAAGAAGGTGTATTCGGATGCCAGCCTGAACTATTCGTCGAGTGCGAAATTCGATATCCCCAAGGATTACGACAGCTGTAACGAGAAACCGTCGCAATACGAAATCACCGTAGAGGATATCTACGAATAATCCCCCCTTGATACACATCAAGAAAGAGCAAGCTTTTTGCATAAAACATGCAAAAAACTTGTCTGTGTGCCCACACAGTCGTAACTTTGCATTGTCAAAACAAGAATATAGGTTTTAAATACAATATATAGTTATGGATATCTTTCTGATGACAGTGCGCTTCCTTGGCGTTGTTGCAGAAATCAAGGAGAAAGCACATACGATGTTCGCATAAGACATCGGTAAGCATAATAAACAAGGTAAGGATTGTTTTTCATAAGGTGAATGATAAAGAAAGCTGCGGCATGTAAGTGTCGCAGCTTTCTTTTGGTTCGCCCGTGACTGCAATGCCCGTAGCTGAAGATGACGCATGAAAAAAGGATGCACTTTCGTACATCCTTTCAGAGGTGCGTGGCGGGATCGAACCGCCGTACACGGTTTTGCAGACCGTTGACTAAGCCACTCATCCAACGCACCATTTCTCGTTGCGGTTACAAAATTACTGCAAATCTTCGGATTGAACAAATTTTTTGATTGTTTTTTTATTTCCGCAAGGTGGTTTTTTGCTCCGACGCTTTTCCGCCTGTTTCCTCGCCTCCTTCAGCGCACAGCCGCTGCACCCATGGCAAGGATCGTTGATTTCCTTGAAAGCCAACCAGATGCGATAGCTCAGGTAAGTCACGGAGAGGGCTATGATGATGGAGACGAGGAGCGTTTGCGTCATGATGCTTATTTGAATATCTTCTGTGCAAACTCAGTCAGGTAGATGCGCCAGTTGCGCCAGATGTGTCCTCCGTCGCTCTCACGATACTCATAGGGATAGCCTTTCTCGTCGAGATAGCGTCGTAGGTCGGCGTTCTGCTGGTAGAGGAAATCTGTCTTGCCGATGGCGATCCAGTAGAGATGCGGTTTGGCGGCGAAAAGTTTGCTGAGTTGCTGCTGCACTTCCTTGCTCGACTGAAGGGCATCGTAGAAACTACCCTGGCTGTTTTGCCCGATATGGAGACCTGCGGAGAAGAGTCCCACATAGTCGAAGGTGTCGGGAAACCGCTTGGTGATGGCAAAAGAGTGGCCGCCGCCCATGGAGAGTCCGCAGATCGCACGGTTGCGCTTGTTCTTCGCCACCTTGTAATGGCTCTCGACATATTTGATGATGTCGGGGAAGCTCTCGTCCATCGTGGCTGCAGGTTGGTTGCCTGGCGCAATGCTCTCCATGAAGGAAGGCTGATACATGCCACGGCTCCATTCTCCCGGTGCCGCCTGGCAAGAAGGATTGCCGTTAGGCATCACCACAATCATCGGCTTGGCCTTACCCGTGGCGATCAGGTTGTCCATGATCTGCGCTGTGCGCCCCAGTGTCGTCCAGGCGTCCTCATCGCCACCAGCCCCATGGAGGAGGTAGAGCACGGGGTAGTTGCGGCCCTTGTCATATCCAGCAGGCGTGTAAATGGTCATGCGGCGCTTGGTCTTGAGTGTCGGACTGTCATACCATACCTTGCAGATGTCGCCGTGGGGAACCTCATTCACACGGTAAAGGTCGCCGCGGTCGCCCTTGGCATCGCTCACGATGAAGATACTGGTCAGCGACGCAATGTCACGGTTGACATAGACATTGGCGGGGTCGAGAATCGGCATGTCGTTCACACGGAAAGTGTAGCTGTAGAGCTCAGGTGACAGCTTGCCTGTGGTGAAGGTCCATACGCCGTTCTTGCCTTCCTTGAGGTCGGCCTGGCCAGGCTGGCCGGTTTCGCTGGGGGACAGGAAGTCGCCTGATACGGTGACGCGTGATGCCTTGGGGGCATGGATGGCGAAGGTCACCGTGCCGTCGGCATTGACGACTGGTGATTTCACGTTGGTTCCGCTCCAGAGAGCCTCTTGTCCGAAGACCAAGGTTGCCAGCGACAGTGCGATGAATGTGGATGATAATTTTCTCATGGTTTGCAATTGTTTTTAGGATGGTTATCGTGTATTTATGGTTCTGCACGTTGACAGTCGTTGATGATTATGTAGGTCAGAGGGGTTGCCCCTCTTTCCCCTATAAGAGCCACGTTGTCGGCAGGGCTTCACACCCAAGGGTCGCCCCTTTGGTTTGCGAAATTACTCATTTTTTGTGAAAAATGCAATCAAGGTTTGGAAAATACTCATTATTTCGCAATTTATTCGAGTCTGTCATTCCTGAAAATATACATTTACACATGATCTTTCTCTATCTGGATATTCTTTTTTTGGAGGATTCAAAATATTTTATTAATTTAGCGGCCAATACTTGAATCAACTTTTTTTACATGGAATCTATTTTTAAGAAGAATTTGTTGCTGGCTATCGTCGGTTTGGTGATGGTGTCTGTGTGTGTTTCTGCCCAGGACAAAAGACTTTGGTATTCAAAACCTGCCTCCTGTTGGCTGGAATCCCTGCCAGTGGGTAACTCTCATCTTGGTGCGATGGTCTATGGCGGCACCGACACGGAGGAAATCCAACTCAACGAGGAGACCTTCTGGTCGGGCGGTCCCCACGACAACAACAGCCATGAGTCGCTGAGATACCTGAAAGAGGTGCGCGACTCCATCTTCGCTGGCAAAGAGGAGGTGGCGGCAGATCTCGTCAATAAGCATTTCATTCCGGGACCGCACGGCATGAAATACCTCACGCTGGGTAGTCTGAAAATGGATTTCGACACGAAGGGGGAGGTGACGGACTATGTGCGTGATCTCGATCTGGAGACGGCCTTGGCCCAAGTGAGATACACACGGGATGGCGTGAGGATCGAGCGCACGGTTTTCGCCTCTATGACAGACAATGCAGTGATCGTGCACCTCAAGGCCAGCCAGAAACGGGCTCTCTCCTTCACCCTGACTCATCAGTGCGAGTTTCCCACCACGCACGAGGTGTTAGACAATGGCTTGCGGGCCTCCATCAAGGGCGTCGACCATGAGGGCATCAAGGGTGCCCTGACCGCTGTCCTTGAGGCACGAGTCGTGGGCGATGGACATACGCAGCCTGCCGGCGAAGGGCTGAGGGTGGAGAATGCTACGGAGGTGACACTTTTCATTGTCGCTGCCACCAATTTTGTCAATTACCACGATGTGTCGGGAGATCCTCTCGCCAAGAACAGTGCTTCGTTGGCCTCGGCGATGCGCAAGAACTACAAGACGCTGATGCGTCAGCACGTAGCAAAATACCGTGAGCAATATGCCCGGGTGAGTCTCTCCCTTGCCCGCTCGGAGCAGTCGGAGCTGGAGACCGACAAGCGTCTTGCTGCTTTCGCAGGCGGAACCGATATGGACATGGTGGCCCTGATGTTCCAATATGGCCGCTATCTGCTGATCAGCAGTTCGCAGCCCGGTGGACAGCCTGCCAACTTGCAAGGTGTGTGGAACGACAAGGTGAATGCTCCTTGGGACAGCAAATACACCATCAACATCAATACCGAGATGAATTATTGGGTGGCTGACGTGGGAAATATCAGCGAGACTCTCGGACCGCTCTTCGACATGATCCGTGACCTCAGCGACACAGGAAACCGCACCGCCAAGGAGATGTATGGCTGCGGCGGTTGGATGGCTCATCACAACACCGACTTGTGGCGTATCGCCGGACCGGTGGACGGCGCATCGTGGGGTATGTTCCCTAACGGCGGTGCTTGGCTGGCCACCCATATCTGGCAGCATTACCTGTTCTCCGCCGACAAGGAGTTTCTGCGCAAATGGTACCCGGTGATGCGTGGCACGGCGGATTTCTATCTCGACTATATGCAGGTGCATCCTGCGTATGGCTACTTGGTGGTGACTCCTTCGGTATCGCCGGAGCACGGACCGATGGGCAAGCGCACTCCTGTCACCGCAGGATGTACGATGGACAACCAGATTGCCTTCGACGCACTCAACAATACTCTTCTGGCAGCACGGATCCTCGATGTCGACCACGACCGGCAGCAGGTATATGAGAAAGCAATCCGGCAGTTGCCGCCGATGCAGGTGGGGCGTTATGGACAGTTGCAGGAGTGGTTGCAGGATGCCGATGACCCCAAGGATGAGCACCGTCATATCTCCCACCTCTATGGTCTTTATCCCTCCAACCAGATCTCCCCATACAGCCATCCCGAATTGTTCACGGCGGCCGGAAACACCTTGCAGCAGCGTGGAGACATGGCCACAGGGTGGAGCTTGGGGTGGAAAATCAATTTCTGGGCTCGAATGCTCGACGGAAACCATGCCTTCCGCATCATCTCCAACATGCTGCACCTCTTGCCCGATGACAAGTTTATGAGGCAGTATCCTGATGGCCGGACTTATCCCAACCTCTTCGATGCCCATCCTCCTTTCCAGATTGATGGTAATTTCGGTGCTGCTGCGGGTATTGCGGAGATGTTGCTCCAGAGCCATGATGGTGCCGTGCACCTTCTGCCTGCCTTGCCCGATGTGTGGCAGCAAGGCGAGGTGAGTGGCTTGAAGGCCCGGGGTGGTTTCGAGGTGTCGATGAAATGGAGCAATGGCAAACTGGACAAGGCCGCGGTGACCTCACATGCCGGCGGTATGCTGAGACTGCGTTCGTATGTTCCGCTCAAAGGCAAAGGCCTTGTCGAAGCAAAAGGAGCCTGCGGCAATGCTTTGCTGCAAGCTCCCGAAATCAGAAAGCCTGTCGTCTCCTCCGAACTGAAGGATTTCAAACTGTTGCCCGTAGCGAAGGTCTATGAGTATGACGTGATGACACGTCCGGGAAAAACCTACACCTTCGTGGCGCAATAGCCGGCAGACTATTGAAAACTCCTGATCCTCACGTCGATGCCTGTGCCATCCAAGGCTTCTGTCATGGCATCGACGGGGGTGTCGCCGTAGTGATAAGGATAGAGTACCCGGGGCTTCACCATGTCGGCGGCATGGCGGAGTTGGGCGGGCGTCATCGTGTAGGGCTGGTTGCAGGGCAGGAAAGCCACGTCGATGTCTTTCACCTCTTTCATCTCCTCGATGTCCTCGGTGTCGCCGGCAATGTAGATCCTCAGGCCGTCGGCTTCGAGGATAAAGCCATTGTCACGGTCTTTGGGGTGAAACTGGGTATGGCCCGGCGTGGTGTTGTAGGCTGCCACGGCATGCACCACCAGGTCATCGGCCAGGCGCAGTGTGTCGCCATTGGCCATCACCATGCCGGTGCCGAGGATGTCCGCAGTGCTGGCATTGGTCACGATTTTCGTGGAAGGCTTACAGAGGTCGGCGACGGCATTGGCATCGAAATGATCGTAGTGGTCGTGGGTGATCAGGATGATGTCGGCTTTCGGCCATTGGCTGTAGTCGGTCTTGGGTAGAGCACCGTCGACGACGGGATCCACCTGGATGATGCACCCCCCGAAGTTGATCTCCATGCTGGCATGCTTGATGGGGGTGATGGTCACGGTTTTGCCGCTTTGAGTCTTGAAAGTATCCATAGTGCTTGTGTTTAGGGTTTATAGGTCGGTCTCGCTCATGTCTTTGTCGAGATTGTCATTCCATAGGTAGTAGTTTGTCTCCTTCACCAGTACCTTGCTCAGGAAAAGCAGGGCCAGCAGGTTGGGGATGGCCATCAGCGCATTGAAGCAGTCGGCCATGTTCCATACGAAGGTGAGACTGATGATGCTGCCGGCGAAAACGGCGATGATATAGATGATGCGGTAGGGCAGGTTGAGGCGTTTGCCTCCCAGGTATTCCACTGCACGCTCACCATAGTAGCTCCATCCGAGGATGGTGCTGAAGGCGAAGGTGAACTGTCCGATATTGAGCAGGGGAGTGCCCACATAGGGGATTTTGGAGAAAGCTGACTTGGTGAGCACGGCACCGTCGGAGAAATTGATATCGGGGTGGGCGAGCGCACTGCTGACGATCACCAGTCCTGTCATGGCGCAGATGATAACGGTGTCCCAGAATGTGCCGGAACTTGACACAAGGGCTTGCCGCACGGGGTTGCGGGTCTTGGCGGCTGCCGCCACGATAGGGGCTGATCCCATACCTGACTCATTGGAGAACAAACCTCGTGAGATACCGTATCGGGCTGCGATCATGAAAGAACCGCCAACGAAACCGCCTCCTGCTGCGGAGGGATTGAATGCCGACTCTACAATCACTTTCACGGCCGGCCACAGGTAGGCACTGTTGACGCAGAGGATATAGATGCATCCTACAACATAGAAAATCGCCATGAAGGGTACCAATGCCTCGCAGACTCTGGCGATGCTCTTCACGCCGCCGAGAATGACCAAGGCGGTGAGCACGCATACGACACCTCCCACAATGTAGTTGGAGATGTGGTAGGCCTCACTTGTCAATGTGGAGATGGCGTTGGCCTGTACCGTACAGCCGATGCCGAAAGAGGCAAGGGCGCAGAAAAGGGCGAAGAGCATGCCCATCCATTTCCATCCGAGACCGCGTTCCAGGGCATACATCGGCCCGCCGAGCATCTGTCCGTTGGATGTCTTCACACGGTATTTGATGGCCAGAAGCCCCTCTGCGTATTTGGTGGAGATGCCAAAGACACCTGTCAGCCAGCACCAGAACACCGCACCAGGACCGCCAAGAGCGATGGCGGTGCCTACTCCCACGATATTGCCCGTGCCGATGGTGGCTGCGAGGGCGGTGGCCAATGCTCCGAATTGTGAGACATCGCCCGAGGATCCTTTGTCCTTGGTGATCGAAAGCCTGATGGCCTTGAAAATCTTCCGTTGTGGGAATTTGAGGATGATGGTAAGGAAAATGTGTGTGCCGAGGAGCAGCGCGATCATGGGCCATCCCCATAATACGCTGTTGATACTGCTGATAATGTCGTTGATAGTTTCCATTCTTTTTTCTGATGCTATCTGCTGATTAGATGGTTTAGAAATGTACGTCCACATATTGGTATCCCATGCTGTGGAACACCTGTGCCACCTCTTCCGTGGCATTGAGCTGTGCGATGTTGATGTTGTCTTCGGTCAGGCAGCGCTGTTTCATCTTTCTCTTGGCTTGCTCATAAAGGGCCTCGCGGGCTTTCTGGTCCCAACTGCCATTCTCGTAGAAGGGCTTGGTGCGTGCCTCGTCGATGAAGTCGTCGTCGAGCAGGGTGACGGGAGGCAGGGTGACATCAAGCGTGTCGGCTCTCATCCTGAGCGCGTCGTCGCGCAGTTGGGCCATGTCGATGCCCAGGCGCAGCGTACCGTAATAGATACGGGTGATTTTCTTGTCACTGCCGATCAGTCGGCTTTCCGTGGAGTCGACCAGTTCTTCGTCACTGATGGTGAGAAATTCCCATTGCCCGATGTCGCGGATGGCATTGACCTGTGTCTTGTCGACCGTGATACTGCTGTCGCCGGGACCCAGGCTGATCTCGTTGCGGGTGCCTTTGACACTCAGTGTTACGACCATGGTGACGAGGGCGATCAGTGTGGCGGCGGTGAGGATGAGCCGGGCAAGTTGGTTCTCTTTCAATGGAGGGTTGGATGGTTTCATCTGTGGTTTAGTCTTGGATGATTTTCAGGTTTGACTCGTTGAAATCCTTCCGGAAGGTGATGCGTATCTCGTCATCGTGGAATCCGAGCTGACGGATCAGGGGAATGAGAATACGGCTCACACTGGCGCGGGTGCGCTCAGGAATCTTGAACTCCGGTATCGACTCGATGATGCTTGCACGCCCTTCTGCCTCATAGCGCGACAGTTCCTTGTCGGTGAAGTCAGAACGCAAAAGTGCCACATACGACTCCACCTCGTCGTGGTTGATCTTCGTGCTGGTGAGCTGCACCTGGGGATCTGGAAGGATAATCTCCAGCTTCCCATCGTCGAAGATCACCTGGTCGCTGTTGAAGTCTTGGAAGTCAATGAAACCTTTCAAGGTGGCGTCGATGGGGATGGCGATGCGCCGTGTGCCGGCGGGAATCTTGAAGTCGTATCCCATACCGAGAATGCTGCCTTTGAGCTTGAGCTCATCGTCATGGGTGATAATGCGGTGGATCTTGAACTCGCTGGCATAGAGCTTGGAGCATTTGCGGATTTGTGTCACCAACTTGCCCACGCTGTCGGTGGCGGTTTTCTCGCTGGCATTTCCTGCGGCTGGCTCGGAAGATGATGATTGCGGTGAATTCCCGGAACAGCCTGCCAGCAGAAGCACGGTGACCAGGGACAAAACCATGTGTCGGATCACTATTTTCATAGATAATGATTGCGTGTTAGGGATATGTTGTCGGAGTGATTGTGCAAACTTACGAATTTTTTCTCTCTTTCAAGAAAAATGTACGACAAAACTGTTTGAAAATTCGTCAACAAATGCAATTTTATGAAAAAAATACGGGCTTTTCACTTATGCTTTTAAACCTTCTATGGCTTTCTTGCGTCAAATCATTGTAAAAAGCAGGCTGCTGATTCAAAACAATCACATTTAAACCCAAGAAAATATGAAAAAGAGTTTGATGATAACAATCGTCACTGTTGCCCTCTCTCTTCAGGCCGTGGCACAGGATAACGGCTCTACGGAGCCACGAAAAATGGATAGAACGGAAATGATCCAGAGACGTACGGAATACACTGCCTCAAGATATGGCCTTGACGACAGCCAGAAAGCCAAATTGCTTGAGCTGAACACCAAATATGCTGACATGATGCCCATGATGGGACCTCGTAGGGGTGGCCCGGGCGGTATGGGCCCAGGTCAGGGTAGACCCAGAGGCCAGCGAGTGGATGGCGATCGACAAGGGCAACAGTCTCCTTCGGGTGAGATGCGCCAGGGGCGCGGCAACGGAGGTGGACGTGGCCATTTCAGACCCGATCCCGAAAAAATGCAGCAATACGAAACCGAACTCCAAAACATCATGACCAAGGAGCAGTATACCAAGTATCAGGATGACCGCAAGGCTATGATGGAACGCATTGGACAAAGGCGCAATATGGAACGGAGACAAAACTGAAAGTTCTTTTATAACAAATAAGTCTGAAAATTATTAATTAGTTGTTTATAGGTATTTTGAAAAGATTCAGGACTCAAGAGCTGCCCGTGAAGGGTGGCTCTTTTGTTGTCACACCTCCAAAAAAACAACCTTTTCTCTTTCTTTTCTCTTGGTTTTTGCCTAATTTTGCACCACATTTTTGCAATACATTTTGATAAGATTATGAGAAAAATATTGGCAGCAATGGCCATCTTGTTGACCGCAAGCACTTTCGTGGCCTGTGAGAAGGAGAAAAAACAGACCGTCAATAATATCATCGTCCCTCCAAGGGAGGAGAAGGTTCCTGATACCCTTATCCATCAGATGAATGAGATAGACCATACTGATGAGGTGAAATGGGTGGGAAGCACTTATAGGGTGAGGGTGCACCGCTTTACTTCCGACAGTCTTTCGGTGGCTACGGACGGGAATGGTAAACGTTATTACAACAATCTCATCAGAGTGCACATCACAAGGGCTGATGGCAGCGTGTTTTTCGATAAAGAGTTTTCGAAGAAAATGTTTGAGGGCTTTGTCGATGAGAAATATCTGAAAGAGAACCTGATTCTCGGTATGGTCTATAATGGCAATGACAACGACCATCTTTATTTCCTTGGAAGTGTCGGCTGTCCCGACATCCTGACCGAGGAGTATGTGCCCTTCAATGTGGCCATCAACAGGAATGGTGAGGTCAGGGTGGAGAAAGCCAACCTGGAAGCGGTGGAGAATGACTCCACCCTTGTCGACAACGAGGGCGTGTAAGAAAATAAGACAGGGACTTCCTCGGGAGCCCCTGTCTCATTTTCCATATATTATGATTCCCCTGCCTTTATTTTCTGAATAGGTCACTCTTCTGCAGGGTGACTATCCGCCCGTATTCGGCGAGCTTCTTCAGGTCGAGTTTGTTCTTGTCTCCTACGATTCCAATGATCCGGTGCTGGCCGTGATTCTGAATCTGACGTTTATAGAACTGCATCATGTCGTCCATCGTGGTTTTTTGGATGGCTTCTGGCAACTTTGCCTTGGAGTCCTCCGTGTAGCCATACCAACGTGTGGCGGCGATGGCGTCACCAATGTTGCGGAAGGAGGGGAACTCATTGTCGATGTCGTTGATCATCTGTTGCTTGGCTGCCTTGAAGCTGAGGTCGTTGACGGGCATGTCGCGCAGAAGGGAATCGACGAGAGTGATCACTTCCATGGTCTTGTCCTTCTGTGTGCCGACGACGGAGATGAATGCCAGAGGCGAATTGGGCGCTGCCTTGGACGGGCGGCTTAACATAGTGCTGGAGGTGGAGTAGGCCATCGACCGGAATTCCCTCACTTCCTGGAAGAGAATGGATGACATGCCGCCTCCGAAGTATTCCCTGAAAACGTTGAAGGGCGTACGGGCTTCGACTGAGGGGAGCGGGTCGATTTTCTCATAGGTGAAGAAGAGATTCTGACGTGACTTGGGCATGTCGTAAAGATAGATGATGGGTTCGTCGTAGCCCATGACATCGCTGGCGTAATCCTTGAAGGGTTCCTGGCTGAGTGAGACGGGCAGATGGCGGCGCACAGCTTTCTCCACCTCTTGGATGGGCAAGGAACCGCTGTAGACGATGTTGCATGCACTCTTGAGCACCTGCTGGAAAGCCTCGTACATCTCCTCGCCCTTGAGTTTCTTGATCTCTGCTTTCGTGATGTGTGTGAGGTAAGGCGATTGTTCACCATAAGCCACTTTTTGAACCATGGCTCGGAACACGTCCGTGTTCTCAGTACTCTCAGTCTTGCTGTCTGCTTTCTTGGCGTCAACGATTTTGCTGATGGTCTTCTTGTCGCTCTTGACATGCTGGATGAGGTGGCTCACCAGTTTCATCGTGGCGTCTAAATGCTCGTCGACACCAAGAACGTGGATCTGGAAGGAGTTTTGTCCGGCCGTGAAACTGACACTTCCTCCTAAGTTTTGCATGGCTGTCTCGAATTGTTGGCGTGTGAGTGAGTCTGTACCAGCGAGATTGAGAAATTGTTCAGAGGCCTCCAGGTTCTTGTCGGCTTTGACGCCTTTGTTGTAGTTGATGGTCAGCTCGAAGAGGTCATTGACGGGATTCTTGACGGTGTAGAGCGTGGCTTGTCCTCCCAATGGGGTGATGGTGGCGTCGCGGTTGAAGTCGAGCATTCGTGGGCTTCTTTCCTTGACGGGCATTAATGCAAGGCGCTTGGCATAATCCGATTCTGTGTTCTTGTGCTTGGGCACCACAGGCACATAGCCTGGTTGCGATATCTTGTCTTTCTCGTATTCCCCCTTCTTTTTCTTGAATCTCACAAAGGGTGCGCCGAGGTAACGGTCAGCGGCCCGGACCACATCCTCACGAGTGATATTGCTGATGCTCTTCACGTTGTCGATGTATTCCTTCCAGGAATGTCCGGACGACATCACCATCACCATTTTCATGGCGCGCTCTTTGATGGTCTCGAGCTCACGGTTGGCTTCACGGTAGGCTTCTTGTTTCTGTGTGTTGAAGGCAATGTCGCTGAAATCACCGGCTCGCAGGCGGGCGATTTGATTCATACAGGCTCTCTCTGCCTTGTTTGAGGATGCCAATAGGTTGGGGATGACGAGTAGGTAAGCCAGACCGGCGTCGTTGAGTCCCATGACTGCGCTCGTGGCCATCATCAAGGTTCCTTCATTGGTGAGTGAGTCGAGCATGCCTGCCTGTTCGTTGGACAAAAGCGACATGGCGATTTTCAGGGCATTGGCGTCTTTTTCAAATTCGGTGGGTGCTTTGAAGGCGAGCATCTCAAGACTGATGAGGGGGATGGGAATCTTCACCTCGACGGTGCGCTCCTGGGTGATGTCGGGCAACGGTGATTTTAGCCTTGTGGGAAGGGTGCCCCGGGGGATGCGACCGAAAGTACGCTCCAAAAGCGGTTGGATGCCGTCGGCATCGAAGTCGCCGCACAGCACGATTCCCATGTTGCAGCCCACATAGTACTTGGCGTAGAATTCCCGCATTTCCGATTGTCTCGGGTTTTTCAGGTTCTCGGTGCTTCCGATCACAGGATAGGCGTAAGGACGGTCACCGAACAGTTCGGCAAGCATCTTTTCCATGGCTGTCGATACCATGTTGTCGGAATACATGTTTTTCTCCTCATACACGGTTTCCAACTCGCCTTGGAAAAGACGGAAGACTGGATTGATGAGTCGGTCGCTGTTGAGCTGGCACCATTGTTCGATATACTGTGGGGTGAACGAATTGTGGTAATAAGTGAAATCCCAACTGGTGCCGGCGTTAAGTTCTGAGCCGCCATATTGGGTGATGAGGCGATTGAATTCGTTGGGAATGGCGTATTCTCCCGCTTTCTGGCTCAGACGGTTGATGTCTTTTTGGATGGCCTCACGCTCCTTGGCATCCTTTGTGGCAGCCAGTTTGTCGTAGATTGCTGAGATGGAGTCGAGCCATGGCTTCTCTGCCTTGTAGTCGATGGTGCCGATCTGGTCGGTGCCCTTGAACATGATATGCTCGAAATAATGAGCAATGCCCGTGTTGGGACAATCCTTGGCTCCGGCATTCACCACCACTGCACCGAATACCTTGGGCTGACTGTGGTCCTCGTTGAGCCATACCGTCATCCCGTTCGACAGGGTCAGTTCTTTCACATCCAGTGCCTGTGACACCTGTGCTTGCAAAGCAAGGCATGCTTGTGCGAGCGTCAACAAAACAATCGTCTTCTTCATTTTCTCATGGGTTAGGTTAGAAAAAACAGGAACCCCACAAGTGGGGCTCCTGTAAATGAATAATCGTGGGGATTAAAGGATCGTCTTCACGGCTTCAAGCATGCCCTTCTCCTGAATCAGGTCGAGGTCTTTCTTCAAGAGGTCGGCCAATCCTTGGATATCATGCAGGTCTTCGCCCCAGATGAAGGTGGCGCCAAGCACGCCGTCAGTCACTTTCTGGGTATCACCCGTGGCCCACAGCTCTTTCAGCAGGTCCATGATCTTCTGGTCGTCGTTGGGCACGATTTCTGCACCGTCGGCCCGTTTGCCACCTTTGTAATAGGTGATGATGGCTGCAAGACCCATCACCAGGCCCTGAGGCAGTTCGCCTTTGCGCTCAAGATAGACTTTCACGCCGGGAAGGTCGCGTGCACAGAATTTCGGGAAGGAGTTGAGCATGATGCTGGTCACCTGATGGTCGACGAATGGGTTGTTGAAGCGCTCCAGTACGTCGGCGGCGAATTTCTTCAGCTCGTCCATCGGCAGGTTGAGGGTCTCCATGAGTTCCTCGAACTGCACTTTATGGATGTATTTGCCGATCACCTCATGGTTGCAGGCGTCGCGCACAATGTCGACACCACTGAGATAAGCCACGGGAGAGAGCACGGTGTGGGGACCGTTGAGCAGTGTCACCTTGCGCTCGTGGTAGGGCTTCTCGCTCTCGGCAATCAGCACGTGGAGACCTGCCTTCTCGGCCGGGAACTCGGCACGGAGCTCTTCGCAGGTCATGTTCTCGGCTTTCTCGATCACCCAGAGGTGGAAGATCTCTGCCTGTACGACGAGATTGTCCTTATAGCTGATTTTCTGCTGGATGTCGGCGATTTCCTTGCGGGGGAATCCCGGCACGATGCGGTCGACGAGTGTGGCGCAGACATAGCAATATTTAGTGAACCACTCCTTGAAACCCTCATAGTCGGCTCCGAGATCCTCTTTCCAAAGCTCGATATACTGGTAGATGCACTCTTTCAGGTGATGACCGTTGAGGAAGATCAGCTCGCAAGGCATGATGATGAGTCCCTTGGTGGGATCACCCTCGAAGGTCTGGTAGCGGCGATAAAGCAACTGAACGAGTTTGCCAGGATAGCTGCTGGCGGGTGCGTCGCTCAGCTTGCAGGCAGGGTCGAAGGCAATGCCGGCCTCTGTGGTGTTGGAAATCACGAAGCGGATTTCGGGCTGGTCGGCCAGAGCCATGTAGGCCCAGTTTTGGGTGTAGGGATTGATAGCGCGTGAAATGACGTCGATGCGCTCGAGGGTGTTGACGGTCTCACCGTTTTCCCTTCCCTGAAGGTTGACGTGATAGAGGCAGTCCTGTCCGTTGAGCCAGTCGACCATACCGCGCTCGATGGGCTGCACGACAACCACGCTGCCGTTGAAGTCGGTCTTCTGATTCATGTTCCAGAGAATCCAATCCACGAAAGCGCGAAGGAAGTTGCCCTCACCAAACTGAATGACTTTCTCGGGCATGACACTCTTCGGTGCTGTCCGTTTGTTCAATTCTTGCAATCTTTTCATTTGTTTTATAGATTTAATTATTGGTTGTTTTTCGTATTGCAAAGATAGGCATAAATTCTCATACGACAAGCATTTTTCTTTCAAATTTGAACGAAAAGGTTTGCGAACGGTGATTCACCGAATTTAGATTCCATTTCGCATGTCGGGCGCAGACTCTTGAAGAGGCGATTTCATGGCTTGTTAAATTGCCGCAGCGTAGGAATCAAAGTATGAGTATACTTAACTTCCGAAATATGAATGAGCACTAATAGGTCGGATGAATCCATTCGGAAAAAGAAAGTAGAGACGTCACATTGGGGCGTCTCCCGTTTGTTATTCCATCCCAAAGTTTTATGGCGGAGACGCCTCAATGCGACGTCTCTTAATATGTTTTTGGTGCGGTTGGTGGAGGCACCGAAAAAAACTCCTCTGATTCGGTATGATTTGGCTGTAAAAACTCGTAAATCAAAAAAGCCAGGATGCGTTTCTTGTTTGCATCCTGGCTTGTTGTATTTCGTGCTATAGCATTTATCTTGCTTCCACGTATTTGTGCAATGTGGCACGCACGGCACCGGGTCCGGCATAGAGTTCCTTGACCATGCCTTCGATCTGTTCGCCCAGTCCGGCGGCATAGAGGTCAAGACCGAAGACATCTGCCCTGCTGTAGAGCTGTCGCAGGCAACTGAAGTCCTGGTCTGGCTTGCCGATCTCGAGTGGAGCCACGATGGCCTGCATTTCCTGGAGCATGGGGTCGGGAGAGGGCTCAAAGGGAGTGCCGTCATCCTTGATGCCTTTCAGGTATCGGGCATAGCCTGCGAGGGTTAGAGGGATAAGTTGCAGGTTGCTCATGTCGAGTCCGCGGGCGATGTATTTCTTGATGGTCTCGCCGAAGCGGATAGGCAGTTTCTGACTGGTGTCCATGGCGATGCGCTGCGGGGTATCGGGCATGAAGGGGTTGGGGAGACGTCGGTTGATCACAGCGCCGATAAACTCATAGGGATTGAGTACACCGGGATCGGTGACCACTGGCATGGCTTCCATGTAGCCGATTTTCTGGATGAAACTGCGTAGGTCGGGGTCTGCCATCTCCGCGGAGATCAGGGTGTAGCCCAGCATACAGCCATAAAGCGACATGGCGGTGTGGAGGGGGTTGAGGCAGGTGGTGACTTTCATGGTCTCCACTTTGTCCACGGTCTCCCTTGTGGTGTAGAGCGCACCGCCCAAGTCGAGTGGAGGCCGGCCGTTGGTGTAGTTGTCCTCGATGACGAGGTATTGCACTTCCTCGGCATTGACGAAAGGTGCCGTGAAAGTATGCTTCTCGGTCTCGATGTAGTTGTTGTCCTCGAAACCGTCGGCGGCCAGCATCTCCTGCACTTTCTGGTGTGGACGTGGCGTGATTTTGTCGATCATCGACCAGGGGAAAGTGATCTTCGTCTCGTCGCGCAGGTAGTCGAGGAACCCTTCCTCCACCAGTCCGTCGCTCACCCATTTCTCGGCATAGGCGAACACACCGGCTTTCACTTTGTCGCCATTGTGGGAGCAGTTGTCCATGCTCTGAACGGTGAGAGGCAGCTTTCCGGCCTTGAAACGCTCCAGTAAGAGGGCTGTCACCTTGCCCATGGCGAGCACGGGGGTGAGTCCTCTCTCAAGGTCTGCGGGAGCCACGCTGTAGCCTTTCTCGGTGATGGTGAATGAGATCATCTGGAGCGACGGGTTGCGGAAGATTTCCACCAGACGCTGCCAGTCGGCAAACTGATAGTCGGCTTTCAGTGCTTCGGTGATGGATGCGATGACTTTCTTCTCGATAGTGCCCGAAGACTGGAGGCTGACCAGCAAGGAGAGGTTGTTGTAGGGTGCGTAAGCTTTGTCAATCACTTCGAAGTCGAAGGTCTCTGCCACAATGACACCACGGTCGTATTTCCCTGTGTTGAGGGCGTCGTTGAGGATGGCTGCAGGGAAGGCACGGAAGATGTTTCCTCCGCCGAAATGTACCCATGTGGGTTGGTCATGGGTCTTCTTGGCCACCGCGGCCATATCGAACTGAGGAAGTTGGTAGCCTTTGGCCACCCATTCCTCCTGATTGAAATCACTGGAAAGAATATCGTTGAGTTTCATGAGTCAGTCGTTGATTTGATGGTTTTTGCCTGCTGTGGATTAGTCGAAGAAACCGGGTTGTTGGTAGGGGATGCCCAGTTCACGGTCGACAGTGGCGAGGATGCCTTGCACCTGTCCTAAGGCGAACATCCTGCCGAGGAAAGAATAACCTGCGTTGTAGCCACGTGTCTCGTCACCAAGCATGGTCATGCCATGGTCGACGCGCATGGGGAGTTGCGGGTTTTCTTTCTCGAAAATGCGGGCCAGTTCGATGATGTCAGCCCGACCGCCGAGGTGACTGGCTTCGGTGAAATCGCCGTTGGGGAAGATATGGCATGAGCGGAGGTGGACGAAATGGGTGCGGGAGGCGAACTTACGTGCCATTTCCACCACGTTGTTGTAGGCTCCGGCACTGAGAGAACCGGCACAGAAGGTCAGACCGTTGTGCTTGTTGTCCACGGCATTGAGAAACCACTCGATGTCTTCCTCTGTGCGCACAATGCGGGGCAGGCCCAGAATCTCGATGGGGGGGTCGTCGGGATGCACGCACATGTTCATGCCGTATTCCTCGCAGGTCGGCATGATGGCCTCGAGGAAATACTTCATGTTGGCGCGGAGCTGCGCTTTGTCGATGCCTTTGTAGAGGTCGAGGAAGTCGCGGAACTTCTGGATAGGTGCCTCGTCGTTCTCGCTGAAATTGCCGCTCACGAAACCTTGGGTCTTGATGATGATATTCTCGACGAGTTTATGCTCTTTCTCTGGTGTCATCGTCTTGGCCAGTTCATCAGCCTCTGCCAGCACGTTGCGTCCTTCGCCGACACCAGCGGGGAACTTGAATTTCGCCCATTCTTCACGGGCACCCTCGCGCTTGAGAATGAAAATGTCGAAATAAGCAAACTCTGCATAGGAGAAATAGAGGTTGGACGAACCGTTAGGGTTGTCGTGCAAGAGGTCGGTGCGGGCCCAGTCGAGCACGGGCATGAAGTTATAGCAGATCGTGTGGATGCCTTCGGCTGAGAGGTTGCGCAGGCTCTCCTTGTAAACTTCTATCTGCTCATCGCGGTCTGGACCGGCATATTTGATGGTTTCCACGACGGGGAGTGACTCCACTACGCTCCATCGCATGCCGTAGCTCTCGATGTACTCACGCAGGTCGCGGATTTTCTCACGGGTCCAAACTTCACCAAGGGGTACGTCGTGAAGGGCGGTCACAATGCCTTCGACGCCGATTTGACGCAGCATGGCAAGGGTGATCTTGTCGTTCTTGCCAAACCATCTCCATGTTCTTTCCATAGTTATAGTCTTTATATGATAATAATTAGGTGGAAACCCACCAATAGGGATATAGCAAAAAAAGGGTTAACGGATTGCCGTGTTGAGATATTTACCAAAAGAGCCTGTCAGCGACAGGCTCTTCGGGTCATATCATAAAGGATTATTCTCCTTTCTCCATCTTGGCTTTGAGCGCTGCAAGAGCGTCGAGGTCGCCAAGTGTCGTTCCAGCTGCCACATTGTTGATAGCTGGAGCTTCCTCCTTCTTCTGAGTGGCGTGACGGTTGGCACGTGGGGCTTTCTTCTCTTCCTTGGCCTCCTCGAAGGTGCGGCTGTGGGAGAGGATGATGCGCTTGGTCTCTTTGACAAACTCGATCACCTTGAACTCGAGCTCCTCACCCAGCTGGGCCTGAGTACCGTCTTCCTTCACCAGGTGCTTCGGTGTAGCGAAGCCCTCGCCACCCTCGTTCAGAGCGATGACGGCTCCCTTGTCCATCGACTCGGTGATCTTGCCCATGTGGACAGAACCCGGAGTGTAGATGGTCTCATAGGTGTCCCAAGGATTGTCCTCGAGCTGCTTGTGGCCAAGGCTCAGACGACGGTTGTCCTTGTCGATCTCGAGCACCACCACGTCGATGTTGGCACCCACCTGTGTGAACTCTGAAGGATGCTTCACCTTCTTGGTCCATGACAGGTCGCTGATGTGGATCAGACCGTCAACACCTTCCTCAAGCTCCACGAAAATACCGAAGTTGGTGAAATTGCGCACTTTGGCGGTGTGCTTGCTTCCGAGAGGATATTTCTCCTCGATAGCCTCCCATGGGTCGGTCTTCAACTGCTTGATGCCAAGAGACATCTTGCGCTCCTCGCGGTCGAGGGTCAGGATCACTGCCTCTACCTCGTCGCCCACATGCATGAACTCCTGTGCGGAACGGAGGTGCTGGCTCCAGCTCATCTCTGAGACGTGGATCAGACCTTCCACACCCGGTGCGATCTCCACAAATGCTCCGTAGTCGGCAATCACGACTACCTTGCCCTTCACGTGGTCGCCCACCTTGAGGTTCTCGTCGAGGGCATCCCAAGGATGCGGGGTGAGCTGCTTCAGGCCGAGGGCGATACGCTTCTTCTCGTCGTCGAAGTCGAGGATAACCACCTTGATCTTCTGGTCGAGCGAAACCACTTCTTTCGGATCGCTGACGCGACCCCAGGAGAGATCTGTGATGTGGATGAGTCCGTCTACACCACCGAGGTCGACGAACACACCGTATGCGGTGATGTTCTTCACGGTGCCCTCGTAGATCTGGCCCTTCTCCATCTTGCTGATGATCTCCTTCTTCTGTGCCTCAAGCTCAGCCTCGATGAGGGCCTTATGCGACACAACGACATTGCGGAACTCCTGGTTGATCTTCACCACCTTGAACTCCATGGTCTTGCCTACGAACACATCGTAGTCGCGGATGGGGTGAACGTCAATCTGGCTGCCGGGGAGGAATGCCTCGATGCCGAACACGTCGACGATCATACCACCCTTGGTGCGGCACTTGATGTAACCGGTGATCACTTCCTCATTGTCGAGAGCAGCGTTGATGCGCTCCCAGCTCTTGCTCAGGCGAGCCTTCTTGTGAGAGAGGATCAGCTGGCCTTTTTTGTCTTCTTGATTTTCTACGTATACCTCTACGATGTCACCCACCTTCAGGTCGGGATTGTAGCGGAATTCGCTTGCGGGGATAATACCGTCGCTCTTGTAACCAATGTTGACAACGACTTCTTTCTTGTCAAAAGAGATTACTTTACCATCAACAACTTGATGCTCGCTCACTTTGTTGAGGGTCTCGTCATAGGCCTTCTCGAGGTCTGTTTTGCTTACGCTTTGGCTGCTGCCATTCTCAAATTCTTCCCAGTTGAAGTCTTCGAGCGGCTGCACGTTTTTTAAGTTTGACATAAAAATAATTAATAAAAATGAATGAATTAATAAAGTTAGACTTTATGTTGTTCGAAAATCGGGTGCAAAGTTACTACTTTTTTCGCGAACCTAAGCCTTTTTTCTTTGTTATTATTTATAAAGACAGAACTGTTTTCCTCACATTTAATGATAATTAACGTTTTTTCGTTTCCCGATGATAATCTTCCACAAATTGCTTTGTCGTTTCACTTTTATTTCCTAATTTCGCAGCTGACAGACGAAGTTGTCCAGATCAATTGTTATAATGAGGCGGCTTCGGAATCCTGATTACGAAAAACTACTGACCATGCGAATCTCTCAACTCTTTCCCTTACTGGCTTTTTCCCTGGCCATGGCTTTCCCTGGATATGCCCAGACGGTATATATCGACCTCACGGCACAAGGGTTCTCCAATGCGGAGGATGTGAGCGGTGTCACATCCGATGGCGTCACTTTGCTCTTCAGTCAAGGCGAAGGGCAAAACCATCCCAAATTCTATACCAAAGGCAATGCCGTGAGAATCTACGGAGGCAATACCTTGCAGGTGTCGGCTGGAAAACCTGTCACCAGCATCATCCTGAACTTCGTATCCCCTGACGAGCCTTCCAGCAGCAATTTAGACGTGGACACAGGTACTGCCTCGCCTGGTGCTGTCACTACGTGGGAAGGATCGGCTTCCACCATCGTCTTCACCAACACTGCCAAGAGCGGTCACTGGAAATTGCAAAGCATCAGCGTCGGTTTTGAGAATGACCCTGACATGGAAGAGGTGACATCGATTTCGGCACTGCGTGGACTTGACGACGGCAGCACCGTGAGACTCGTCCTGGGGAGAGACAACCCAGGATGTGTCGAATGGGTGGATGAGCAATCAGGCACTTTCGCCTACGTCCGTGACAACCATGCGGCGGTAAGGTTCTGCAATTTCCTGCCCGATGATGCTGGATGGCATACCAAGCGAAGCGGGGCTTTGATCGGCAGCGTCGTGGGCGAATATCATTTCCGCAACGGTATGCCGGAGTTCACTCATGTCAGTACTTCGATAGCCGACTCCATCCTCTGTCTGGACAATTGGCACACGCCGGAGCCTGTCGCTGTCAGCGACCTGTCGGTGTTGCAAGATGCGACCTATCGGGCCGACTTCGTCGAGATAAAGAATGCTGCCCTGACAATGGACGGGAATGGTGGCTTCTCCATCGAAATCGGTGACCAGAAACTCCCCATGACCGATTATTTCGGACTTGGCATCTCGATCCCCCAGGACCTCAATGACAGATCGTTCTCTATCGAGGGAATCCTCGGCGTTGCAGAGGATGGCGTGACTTCTGTGCTCTACTGTACTCAGATGACCGAGAATGTGCCTGATATCTTGCTCGATGAAGCGCAATATACCAATACCTCTGCCATCGCTGCTTATCTCGCACGATATGTCAATGTCACCCTCAACCGCAAACTGATAGGTGGTATGTGGAACACGCTATGCCTGCCTTTCTCCGTCGCTGATTTCTCTGCTTCGATCGCCACGGCCAAATTGGCCAAATTGACAGCTTTCGATGCGTCCAGCAATTCCCTTAACTTCAGTTCCGTAGAGGGTATTGAGGCTGGTGTCCCTTATCTGGTCCAACCAGAGGAGGACATTGACAAGATCGTTGTCAACGGGACGATAATTGACAACATGCTCTCTCCTTTGAACTGCGGCAGTTATGAGATGATCCCGATCTACAATCCGACGACACTTCATGCGGGCGACGAAAGCGTGCTCTTCCTCGGCGAGGATAATACGCTTTGTCGTCCCAGCGTGACCTGTGACCTGAAAGCATTCCGGGCCTATTTCAAGACTACCGCCGCTCAGGTCGCTGACATCTGTATCGATGGCATCAGTACCGGAATACGGACATTGATGGCCGACGAGTGCTACGACAACTCACGGATCTACCATGTCGGAGGACAGTTTGTAGGTCATGACGTCGATCGATTGCAGAAAGGGGTTTATATCAGTGGCAACCGCAAGATCGTTGTCAAATAAGCGCCTCGTGCAAGATCCATTTCTTAGAAATTCCCAGCATTCCCAAACAACCAGTTCCATCATAGTATGAACGACATGAAAAGACATATATTATTGTTTATCACGCTGATCGTATCACTGACCTCCGTGGCCCAGGAGAAAAAAGACACGGTCGTCATCACCCTGCAAAACGGGCAGGAGGTGAGATATACCAGCGATTTGTTCGACCGTGTGCAAATCATTTATAACTTGAGATATGGCGTGAAAGTATACCTCAAGGACGGCAAGTCGAAAGACTACCTGGCCACCAAGGTCGTCATCGCGCAATACGATGGGGAAGGGCAGGATGTGACAGACAATAACCGCAATCGCAACAGATATCGCGCCAAACTGCTCGAGTATCCGCATCTGGCTGAAGACGAGTCGATGAACCAACTTGTCATCAAGTCTACTTCCAACTACGGCATCACCTTCAGCCTGGAATGGAGCTATGCCGATATCGCCAACCGATGGACCTGCTATCAGATGCATGCCGGGAACTTGGCCAAAAATGTATCAAGGAGTGATCATTTCATGGAAGATCCTGAAATCCCTTCTCAATACCGTTCCACTCCTTCTGATTACTCTGGGTCGGGGTTCACTCGCGGACATTTGTGCCCATCCTTCGACAGACTGTGCTCTAAGGAGCAAAACCAACAGACTTTCTACCTGAGCAACATGCACCCGCAGTACAGCAACCATAACAGTGGATTGTGGAATGCTCTCGAACAGAAATTGCGTACATGGGCCGTCGACTGCGACACATTGTATGTGGTCAAAGCGGCAACTATCCGAAGCGACCAGGTGCTCAGCGTGAAATGCAATGACCGGCTTCCTGTGCCCAAATACTTCTATATGGCTCTCTTGGCTTATACGAAAAAAACCGACAGCTATCAAGCTATCGGTTTGTGGACTGAGCATAACAACAGCCAGAGTTACAGCAAGAAATACGGCGACTATGCCATCACCATCGATGAACTGGAAGAACGCACGGGCATCGATTTCTTCTGCAATCTGCCTGACGATACCGAAGATGAAGTCGAAGGCAAGATAAACCTCGGCTACTGGAGTCTCTCTAAGTCAAAATAAGACGCGGCCTTATCCCATCCGCATCTCACGCACCAACTGTTTCTGACGCTCGGAGAGATTCGTCGGCAACTTCACCTGATAGGTGATGATCAGATCGCCGAAAGTGCCGTCGCCTCGGTCAATGCCCTTGCCTTTGAGCCGCACTTTCGTGCCGCTCTGTGTCTCGGGCTTTACCTTCAGCCGGACTTTCGAACCGTCGTTGAGCGCGATGATGACTTCACCGCCCAGCAAAGCCGTATAGAGGTCAATCTCCACGTTGGCCGTCAACTCACCACGGTAGGCCTGACGCTGCGTCTGGCGCTTGGCACCGCGCTGACCGAAAATCTGCTCAAAGAAACTGCTGAAACCACCACCCTTGGAGAACATGTTGAAGTCGAATCCCTCAAACGGAGAACCGCCACCGCCCGACGACTGCCAGTATGATCCGCCTCCGCCTTGACCGAAGGCATCGGCCTGACGCCATTGCTCACCATACTGGTCGTATTTGGCACGCTTCTCCGGGTCGCCGATCACCTCGTAAGCTTCGTTCAGAGCCTGGAATTTAGCCTTCGCTTTCGGGTCATCAGGATGCAGGTCCGGATGAAACTGCTTGGCTCTCTTCAGGTATGCTTTCTTCACGTCGGCTTGGGGAATATTGCGGTCGACACCCAAAATCTTGTAATAGTCTATAAAAGCCATATAACCTCCTTTTTTTTGCACAAAATGTTGCAAAAAATGTGCCAATGAGGGGACTTCAATGCATTTTCTGGTTTGCCAAACCGCTTTTCTCATGATTTATGATTAATTTTGCAGCGGTTTTCGGAACCCTCATCTATGATAATGTGTAGACAAACCAATGGGACAGAAACAAATAGAATGGAAGGCTGCGCTCTTCGACCTCGATGGCGTGGTGTTTGATACCGAACCGCAATATACGGTGTTCTGGGGAGAGATATGCCGGCAATACCATCCAGAGCTGCCTGGATTGGAGAATAGGATCAAGGGACAGACGCTGACGCAGATTTTCGATGCCTATTTCGCTGACAGCGAGGAGGCTCGACAGGATGTCGTCAAAAGGCTCGACCAATACGAGGCTTGCATGTCATACGGGTATATCGCTGGATTCGTGGATTTCATACACGACTTGCGGCTTCATGGCGTGGCTACGGCTCTTGTGACCAGTTCCAACCAACCTAAAATGGCCAGCGTGTATCGTTCGCATCCCGAACTCCCCGATCTCTTCGATGCCATCCTCACGTCAGAGGATTTCAGCGAGAGCAAACCTTCTCCTGACTGTTATCTGAAAGCTGCCCAACAATTTGGTGCAGAACAGAATGAATGCTTGGTATTCGAGGATAGCTTTAATGGACTTCGGTCTGGTCAGGCAGCTCAGATGGCCGTCGTGGGACTCACCACTTCCAACCCGTCGGAAAGCATCCGCGACCTTTGCGACGTGGCCATCGGTGATTTCACGACAATCACATTTGAGGATTGCCTCTCTGTCTTGGCACGTCATCATCAGCTTTGATTATGGACACTCAGAATACTCCTGTGCATATACGCCTTTGGCATCGTGACTTTTGGTTCCTTGCCGTGGCCAATCTGTTGCTGACCATGGCTGTGTATATGCAGTATGTGTCGGTTTCTCGATGGATGGAAGAAATGGCCGTGCCACCACGTATGATCGGATGGGCGATGGGCATCTACGCTGTGGGCCTGTTCGTGCTTGGTGGGTTCTGCTCCTATCTGGTGCAGCAATACAGGCGCAACAAAGTCTGTATGAGAACCATGTTCTGCCTTGCTGCCTGCCTCGCCCTGCCTGTATTCTTGATTCGTGTGCCAGGTATGGACCGTGGTGAGATGATGGTATGGGTCAGGGGCATCACAGGTGCTTTGTTTGGCTTGGCACAGATGATCCTGTCGAGTACCTTGGTCATCGACACTTGTGAGGCTCATCAGCGTACGGAGGCCAATTATGCGGCGTCATGGTTCGGACGTTTTGCCATATCTCTTGGCCCGATGATGGCCATGGTGTTACTGCCCCGGATCGGTTTTTCCGAAACCACCTGGGTGGCTGTTGGAATGACGCTGGCGGCCTTGGTCTTGCTGTCTATGGCCAGATTCCCTTTCCGTACCCCGGAAGACGACGTGCACCTCTACAGCCTCGACAGATTCTTGTTGCCTGAGGCGTGGGGACTCTTTTTCAATCTTATCATCGTCACGGTCGTCTTTGGGGTGATTCTGGGACTGCAACGGGATAACGTGATGTTCTTCGCTTTCTTGATGCCTGGATTCTTGTTGGCGGTATTGGCTGAGAAAGTCGTTTTTGTCAACGCCGAACTGAAAAGCGAGACGGTGACGGGATTGATCCTGTTGGCTTTTGCGATACTCCTGCAACTTACTGGCCGTGAGACTGCTCCTTTCACGGTGCCTGTGTTGGTGGGACTTGGCATGGGACTGATCGGGTCGCGCTTCCTCTTGTTTTTCATCAAGTTGAGCCATCATTGTCAGAGAGGTACGTCGCAGAGTTCTTTTTTCCTTGCATGGGAGGCTGGCATTGCCCTCGGGCTGGGTCTCGCTTATGGCGACGTCGCCGAGTTCCTCGTGACTTTCACGGGTCCTGGCACATCGCAGCGGGCTCTTTTGCTGACAGGCCTCTCGCTTGTCGCACTGGCTTTGCTGATGTATGTGGCTTTTACCCACAGCTGGTACATGAGGCATAAGAACAGATGAGGTGACGGGAAGGCCCCCGAAAAAGAAGGCCAAGACATCCGCCTGATTGTCGTCAGGATGCCTTGGCCTGTATGACGGTGGTGGTCCAGATTACTTCCTGCGGACCATTTTCCTTGTTTTCTTCAATAGAGATTTTGATGGAGCAAAACCCTTGTACGGTTCGAGATGCCATTTCACACTCCATGTGAGTTGCTCGCCTGGTTTCAGCGTGGTGTATGCTCCCTGGCTCTCGAGTTCGATATAGGTTTTGCCTCTGTTCACATAGACCTGGATCTCGGCCTCGCCAGGAGCTGGTTGGGTGGGGGCGAGATCCTCAAACTGTTTCACCAAGAGGAGACTTTTGTTCAGGTATGCCAACCATCCTTTTCCATCTGCATTGATCTTCCTGTTTTCATTGGCTGTGTCGGTGGAATACCAAGAGATGCCTTCTGAGGCGGTGAAGGGCATGAGACCGGCTGGGGTGATGCCCTCAACGGGTGCATCAAAGAAAATCAGTCCCTCATTGGGCACTCGGGTGATCTCCCACGGTGCCACTTTCTTGGTTTCTTTTCCTGCATTGATGATGGTGTAGTTCACCTTGAGGGCATGGTCTTTCTCGTTGGTGATGAATTCTTTCCTTACTTTGAAGCCCAGTTTGGCGGCCACGCCACTGCTGATCACCAGACGGTTGGCTTCATCTACCTCGATCTCATAAGGATACTTGTCGAGTTCAGGCACGGGGGGCCAGTTCCACTCATTCTGCGGACTTGTCCAGAACGTGCTGCCAAATGATTCTGGTATCTTCGACTGAGAGATGACCTCCTGCCCGTCGTATGTCAGGGAGATAATTTTGCCGCCCGCTCCAGTGTCGATGGTCGCTGAGAGAGGACCTGCTTTCAATTCCCGCATGGGATCGGGAAAGATGATGCGGTAGTGACCACTGAGGTGCATGAAAGCGAAAAGCCGCAGTAGTCCGTCATAATAGGCGTCGAAATATCCGTCCTCAAAGGGCACATGCTTGGCCTCCCACAGGGCTTTGACGAATTCGCGCTTTTTCTCGTGGGTACACATCACCGAGGCAGCGGCAGAGGTGGCTACCAGTCCGATGCTGTGGCGTAGTTTGCGGAATCCTCCGGCTTGAAGGATCTCATTGCCTTCTGGCAGCGATCCGTCGACACGGTACTGGTCGGGGAAGGAGTCGATACCCTGGCTGTAGAGGAAGTTCTGGATGCGTTCGCCATATTGCCTTTGCCATTCCTTGTCGGCACAGCTCCATTCATAATCGAGGGCGATGTTCATGGGCACACGCCATGAGTCATAGCGGAAATTGGCCGATCCTCCACGGCGCATCCAGGGATTCTGCATGATGCTGCCGTCATACTGGCACATGTCGGGATTCAGTCCCGTCACGGAGTCGATGGCGTGATGGAGGAACTCACGGGCACGGCGGGCTGCGTCCATCCAATACTCGGAACGACCGTCATCGGCCCATTTCGCCCAGACCTCATAGAAAGCCGGGATATGGTAGGACGGGTCGGTGAACCGCATGCCCATATCATCGGGGGTGAAGGTGATGAGACGGTATTCGGGATGGAGTAGAGGGTGCTGTCCGTCAGTGCCGTCCTTTGCCATCGAACAGTTGAGGATGCGCTGTGCCTCGGCTTTGTAGTTGATGCCTGTGTCGTTGCCCCAGAGGTTGGAGGCGAAGATCAGGGCTGTCACATAGTAGAGTTCTCCGTCGGAGGCTGACCCCTCGGCGTTGTGTGTGCCGTCGGTCTTGCAGCTCCAGGCGAAGTAGCCCTCCCTCGGTCCTTCTTGGTGCTGCATGTATTTCTTGCTCCATCGCCAGATGCGGTCGAAGATGTCTTTCTTGCCCATCTCTACGGCGATCATCATGCCATAAGACATCCCTTCGGTGCGCACATCGTGGTTTTTGATGTCGCTGATGTATCCCAAGGTGTCGCCCACTTCGAAATATACCTTGTTGGGGCCGTGGAAAACATCGTCGAATACCTCTTTGAGCTTCTTCTCCACAGCATCAGGCCTATAGCCCATTTCTACAAAAAGGTTACGGTACTGTCGGGTCTCAAACGCTCCTTTGTCCCAGGGACCTTGGGCTCTCATCGGCCATTGAGCAGATGCCATGAGATGAGACACGAGAATTGCTAATAAGGTTAGAATGCTTTTCTTTTTCATCTTTTTCTTTTTCGGGTTATGCTTGCAAAATTACGAAAAATGCGCTGTTTCTCCCGCTCCGAATGTAACAGATGCTATCGGTGTTGTTACATGGGCGTCGGCAAGGTCATGGAATATGGGGTGAAAAACTATACCAGCGTAGCCTGTCTCTTCTAAAATAGGGTGTCCGATATCACGATCTCGTCGTCCATCAAGCCCTGCTGTCGTTTACGTCGTTCATCGGGCCGAGCCGCCGTCCATCTGTCCCTGCCGTTGTTCATCGGGATTTGCCGTCGTCCATCTGTCCCTGCCGTGGTTCATCGGGATTTGCAATCCCGATGCAGTGAGTATCAGGATTTTTAATCCGAAAAACGCTTAGCAACAAACATTCCAAGCAGGCGGATTTTAATTCTTTGCTTCAAGCAAGTATGAACAACCTGCAAAGAAGCACCTCGTTCATCGGGCCGTGCCGCCGTCCATCTGTCCCTGCCGCCGTCCATCTGTCCCTGCCGCCGTCCATCAGGCCGAGCCGTCGTTTACGTGGTTCATCGGGATTTGCAATCCCGATGCAGTGAGTATCAGGATTTTCAATCCGAAAAAACGCTTAGCAACAGACATTCCAAGCAGGCAGTTTTTCAGTCTATGCTTCAAGCAAGTATGAACAACCTGCAAAGAAGCACCTCGTCCATCAGGCCGAGCCGCCGTCCATCTGTCCCTGCCGTGGTTCATCGGGATTTGCCGCCGTCCATCAGG
Organism: uncultured Prevotellaceae bacterium; assembly: GCA_946540735.1. Taxonomy (GTDB): domain Bacteria; phylum Bacteroidota; class Bacteroidia; order Bacteroidales; family Bacteroidaceae; genus Prevotella. Next base: position 72,316 of record CAMNIN010000014.1, read on the forward strand.
CCGAGCCGTCGTTTACGTGGTTCATCGGGATTTGCAATCCCGATGCAGTGAGTGTCAGGATTTTTAATCCGAAAAACGCTTAGCAACAGACATTCCAAGCAGGCGGTTTTTCAGTCTATGCTTCAAGCAAGTATGAATAACCTGAAAGAAGCACCCCTGCGGGGCCGTAAGCAATCAGGGTCCCTGGGCATCGCCCAGGGACCCTGATGAGCCACTTATCCTAACGGGTGGGATAAATGATCGCGTCGCAGATGATGAAATCACATCTTCTGCAGTTCCTTGAGTGCTTTCTGCTGCTTCTTCTCAGCCTTGGCACGTTCTTTCTCGGCTTTCATGGCTTGTTTCTGCAGCTTCTCGCGCTTCTTTATTTCCTTCTCTTTGGCCTTGGCTTTTTTCTCAGCCTCTTTTTGCTTTTTCTTGGCTTCTTTGGCTTTCTTGTCAGCTTCTTTTTGCTGTTTCTTAGCCTCTTTTTCCTGCTTGGCTATTTCCTTCTCCTTTTTTTTCTTCTCTTCAAGAATCTGAGCGGCTTTCTCTTTCTCCTTCTGGGCTTCTTTCAACTGAGCCTCGCGGATTTTCTGCTGATCGGGTGTGAGTTCGCCTTGGGGGGTGCCTGTCGTGATTTCTGACTGGGCGTAGACAGTTGTACAGGAGAGCATAGCTGCTGCGAACAGGGCAATAATAGTCTTGATCTTCATGTCATTCATATTTTTAGGTGATACATTTTCACCGCAAAAATAGTAAAAATGTTTGCATTCTCAATCCTTTTATGTGAAAAATAAAGATTTCTTTTACTTTTTTTGAGGTGTCATGAGGAAAAACTTGTATTTTTGTGGTTGAATATGTCATCTGCCACAAATCTTACCTCAGATCGTAGAAGGATCATCGCTTTCGATGTCTTGCGTGTCGTGGCAGCATTTGCTGTCGTATTGCTGCATGCCTCTGCCCAATATTGGCGTAGTTCGTTCCCTTCTATGGAATGGGAAGTCAGAACTGTGTATGATGCTTTGACTCGTTGGTGTGTTCCCGTTTTTGTGATGATCTCAGGAGCACTTTTCCTCAACGAGGCAAAACCTATCTCTTGGGGAAAGTTGTATCGAAAGAATGTGTTAAGGATCGTGTGTGCTTATTTGTTTTGGGCGGTGGTGTATTCCGTTGTTTGTGAAACCTGTGATTACCTTGATGGTGGGCATGCCTTTGATCCTCAGCTTATGCTGCGTAACATCGTTGAGGGACCGATTCATTTCTGGTTTTTGAAAATGTTGCTGTGCTTATACGTCTTCATTCCTGTCTTGAGGAGATTTGTTGCCCAAAAACGGTTTGAAGTCGCCTATCTCGTGTTGTCGTTGCTTGTTGCGTTTGTCTTTCCTTTTTCGCTTCGCATGATGGGACATAGCACAGATTTCTTGGTTTGGGTCAATAGCCGGTATGCCAGTTTTGGACTGTGTGAGGTCATGGGGTATAGCGGTTATTTCGTTTTGGGACATTATCTCTATTCTTATCCGATGGGGCTGCGGGTGAGACGCTTCACTTATCTTTTGGCTCTGATGAGTGTTGTATGTGTGATCGTGGCCACCCGTATGTGTTCATACCAAAAAGGGATGGCTTATGACTATTTTTTTGACTATTTGAATCCTTTCACGCTGATAGAAGCCATAAGCGTCTTTGCCTTCTTCGTAACCCTCTATCGACAAAAGTGTTCTGCACATCAGCTAATCATGGAAATGTCGAAAGCCAGTTTCGGTATTTATCTGGTTCATCTGCTGGTGATGCGTATACTCTCCTGCTTTTCTTTCCATTCTTCCTCTTTCAGCGCGTTGTTCTTCATCCCGATTTATACGGTTATCGTTTTTGAATTGTCTTATCTGATCGTCAAAATGATGTGGCGGATTCCTTTATTGCGAAGATTCGTGTCGTGAAAACTTATATATGATGATAATATAGTTTTCGCATAGCCGGCATCCGAGGGGGTGCAGAGCGACAAATCCGCCGATTGGTTGACTATTCTTTACTTGATGCTCAAATAGTATCCCAGACGATAGAGTTTAAATGCAGTGAGCGAAGGGTTGCTGCCTATGAGGTTTCTTTGCAGCATGGGGCGTGACAGGTTGTATAATATCTTTATCGTCCATGCCAAGTGGTATCGCTGCAAATGGTCGACGAGGGTCAGCAGTCTGGAATAGCCTGCGAGCTCCTTCCTGAACTCGTGCAATGTCTGCAGACCTTCCTCTGTCTTTTCCAGGAAACGGGTGTTGCTTTCGAAATGATTGAAACCCACGGGATTGTCAATGTGCATGATACGGATGCCGGCGGCCTTGAGCGTCTTGCCCCAAAGCACATCCTCATAGCCATAGCGGTGGAAGCGCTCGTCGAGCGGGTTGGAGAGCATCACCTCCCGGCGCACCATGAAATTCGAGGTGTGGAAATTGGCATAGGGGTCGATGGAACGACGGTCGTGGCGCTGTCCTTCGATGCACGACATCTCGTAGCGGTAGCGCAGGTTGCCCTCCGGCTTCTGGTCGCAGGTGATGGCATAGCCTCCATATACCAGGTCGTCGCAGGGATGACAGAGGTAGGCCGGCAGATAACTGTCGGCAATCACCGACATATGACTGTCGATGAACAACAAGTGGCCGTAACGAGCTTTCTGGGCCAGGAAATTCCTGATACCTGCCCGGCCCAAGTTCTCCTCCCGGATGAGATAACGGCAGTGTGAGAGACTGGCGATAGGACGGTTGGATTCGACGGATGCAGGGTCTGTCGAACCGTCGTCGGCCACCAGAATCTCATACTCCAATCCTGATACCGACTCTGCCTGCGAATGGAGCGACTTCACCAGCGCCACGCATTCCTGATTATAGGTGGGGATGAGGATGCTGAGCTGAAATAGGTCTTGTGTCGCCATATTTCTCTTTTTTTTCACGCAAAGATAAGCTTTTTATCCTTAATATTTGATTTTTTCTGGGGCGATATTTTGTTTTTATGCAGTTTTCATTTAATTTTGCAGATAATTTGTAATCTTTCACTTGATTTTTGTTCGAATTCATTTATTTTTCAGACCGATGAGAAAATTTCTATTCTGTGCCATGGTGATTGTCGCATCAGCTGCCTATGCTGTGCCGGCAAAAAAAATGTGGCGCACATTCCAACAGATGGACGGTACCTCCATCCAACTGATGCTTGTGGGTGATGAGAACCTGCATTATTATAAGACTAAGGACGACGTCCCCGTCGTCGAGGAAAACGATGGATTTTTCTATGCCAAGAAAGCTGGGTTTGCCATCAAGTCGAGTGGTGTGCTGGCTCATGAACTGGAGCTCAGAACTTCAGCCGACGTGGCCAACACTTGCTCTTTGGAGGAGATAGAGAGCGTGAGAGCCTTTGTCAAGACCAAAGGCCCCAAGAGGATCGGTGAGCCCGAACATCCCTCTTATACAGGCAAGAAGAAAGGACTGATCATCCTGGCTAATTTCGCTGACAGAAAGTTCTATGATTATGACAGTGCCAGCAATGGGAATGCCACGTGGGCACGCTATGACGCTTTGGTCAATGAGGAAGGATACACCAACGAGAAGTATGGGGCGATAGGCAGTGTGCACGACTACTACAGCGATATGAGCTACAATAAATTCAACCTCACGTTTGATGTTGTCGGACCGGTGAACTTGGAGCACGAATACTCCTACTATGGTTCGGGAACCGATGATATGCATGCCTCGCGCATGATCGTGGAATGCTGCAACGCTGTGGATGCTGAGGTGGACTTCAACGACTACGACTGGGATAACGATGGCGTGGTGGAGGAAGTGTTTGTGCTCTATGCCGGATATGGTGAGGCCACGGGGGGACCAAGGAATACCATCTGGCCACATATGTGGACCCTTACCGAAGCCGCCAATTATGACAGCGAAATACCCAAGGAATTGGTTCTCGATGGCGCACTGATCGATGTTTATGCCTGCAGCAACGAACTATATAGTAATACAGGAACCACGGAGATGGGCTTGGGCGTTATCTGCCATGAGTTCTCACATTGTCTTGGATTGCCCGACCTCTATGATACGGGGTATGGCGGCAATTTCGGTATGGGTGCCTGGGATATCCTCGACAGCGGCAGCTACAATGGCCCTCAGGGTATCGGATGGGTGCCTGCGGGCTACAGCAGCTATGAACGCAATTATGCGGGATGGGTGAAGTTCACCGAACTGAAAACTCCCCGAAGGGTGATCAACCAGAAACCGCTCAGCGAGCGAGGCACTTCATACATTATTTATAATGAGGCTTATCCCGACGAGTATTACTTGCTGGAGAACAGAAAACAGACGGGATGGGATGCCTATATCCCTGGTGCTGGACTGCTGATCGTGCATGTGGACTATGACCAGGATATATGGGCGTCGAACAATGTGAACACAACGGGAGCCTTCAACAATCACCAGAGACTCACCGTGTTCCATGCCAGCAACAGCACCTATGGAGGGAATGAGGCCTATCCTTACAATGGTAACAACAGCCTGACAGATTTCTCTACCCCCAAGGCATCGCTCTACAACGACAATCCAGAAGGAGCGAAACTGATGTCGAAACCCATCACCGAGATCACACGCAACGAGGAAACTGGCTACATCTCATTCCTGTTCCGGCCGGATAACAGCCAGTTGGATGCCAACAGCTCGATAGAGGGCATCGAACAGGCAAAACTTGACGAACATGCAGTGCTGGATGTCTACACCTTGGATGGCAAGAAAATCGCCACACAGGTGAGTCGTGACGAGGTCAGCCAATTGCCTGCCGGCAATTATATCGTCAGACAAAACGATGGCACTTCGGTGAAAATGGCCGTGAGATAAGTGTTAATTAAGGTTAATGACGAGAATCGTTTGAAAAAAAGAGGTTTAACTCAAAAAAAAGTGATACCTTTGCAGCCGCTATTACGAGATAGTAGCATTTAATTCAAACCTTTAAATTATTTCTTTAAACAATGGCAACTAAAATCAGATTGCAGCGTCGGGGCCGTAAAGGCTATGCTTTCTACAGCATTGTCATCGCCGATGCAAGAGCACCACGTGATGGTAGATTTACTGAGAAGATTGGTACTTACAATCCTA
>CAMNIN010000015.1 GCA_946540735.1 uncultured Prevotellaceae bacterium
AAGTGTTTAGTTACTTCTGCGGGGCAATTTGTTTACTATTTATAGAGGAAAGATATAAAAAAAAACCTTAGGACTTTATCTCCCAAGGTTTTTTTTCAGTTCAGCGCACCGTATTCATTAAAATTCTGGACCGAACCGTTAGAAAGTTCTATGACATACCCCGATTCTTTCTTCGTGATTTTGATCATCGATTTGTCAGGACAACATGCGTCCAGATAATTGACAATGCCCTGTGGGATGATATTCACGGGAATGGCGGTCTTGGCGCAATTCAGCATGTCACAGTTTCCGATCAAATCGAAAACGAGTTTTGTCCCGTCATCCAGGTTCACGTTGTACGTCAATCCATTGATTCGTGCGCAAGTGATCGTTTGATGCGGGAAATATTTCACCAGGAACATTCTTGCGCTCATCGGAAGTTTTTCTGCCGACACCCTATTTTTATCAACGATCTCCGTGACCGATTTTATCACATTAGAGATAGCCATTCTCACTGATTTAGCTTGTATCATGGTCGTCTTTTTTTTATTGCAAAGTTAGGGAGAACTACCCGCTACAGGAAAGATTCTACGAAAATTCAACCAGCATTATTGCGACAAGCCAGCATTTTTGCGACAAAAAAAAGCGGCAGGCCTCAAACCTGTCGCATAGTGGGCAAATAAAGACGTTTTTTCTCAGCAATCCGGTTACATGTCGCGGGTGAGCATGATGCGATAGTCGACCGGAGTCATGCCGATAGCCTCCTGCACCCGTCGCTGCAAGGTACGCACGCTGCTGAACCCCGCATCCTCGGCAATGACGGCAATGGTGTACTGCGGATGCTCACGTAGCAACCTGAGCGCATAGAGGGTGCGGAGGTTGTCGATATAGGCATCCGGAGTGCGGTGAATAGACTGATGGCGGAAAAGCCGCATGAGTCTCTCATGGCTCACGCCCAGCACTTGAGCCAAGGCTTTGCTGTCGAAATCAGGCTGTTGGTAGGAGCGTTCCTGTTCCACCTTCAGTTCGATCATTGCCATCAGTTGGCCGTCATCCTGCAAGTCGGCATTTCGCTGTCGGTTGATGTTCCCATCCAGTAGTTCACGAGCCACCTCGACACGCCGGCGCAGTTCCATGTCCACCTCCATTCTCTCTGTAAGGTCGAGGTTTCGTCCGACGAGTCTGACCATCTCGTCTTTCAGTTTATTGACTTCGGCCCGGAGGGCAGCATTCTCATCCTTCAGTTTTTGAATTTCTTTTTCCGTCATATCCCTGTTCATTTGAATTGAAAGAGGCTGGTGAATCCAATTTCGTCAAACACCTGTTTGATTTCATCATTCATCCCAGTGAGGAAGACCGTGCTCTTTTTGGCACGAGCATTCTTGAGTAGTCCAAGGAACAAGCGCAGTCCGCTGGAAGAGATATACTCCAATTTGGAGAGGTCGAGTATGATGTCATGTCCTTCGGAGTCATACAGCACCCTCATCTCCCGTTCGGCCTGAGAGGAAGCAGCGGTGTCGAGACGTCCTTCAAAGCTGAACACATAGTTGTTGTTTTCTTCGATGAATGTAGTTTTCATTGTCTTCAATTATTATATGTTATTTTTTTCTACATTTTTGTAAAGGGCGAGGATATTATATCCATCCTGTCTTCGATAGCGGATCTCGTCCATGTTGCAATACATCAGATGGATGCCCAGGCCACCTATGTCGCGGTCTTCCGCCTCCAGCGTGGTATCCACTTTTCCGTGGGCTGTGGGGTCAAAAGGTTTTCCTGAATCGACGATGACGAACTGCAGTCTCCCGTCCACGGCATCAGCCATGACCCAGGCATCCCCCCGCCGGCCATCGGGATAAGCGTAAATCATCACATTGGCCACAGCCTCCTCTATTGCGAGATTGGCCTGCATGGCAGTGGAAGTGCTCACCTGTGCCGATTCAAAAAACGATCCAAGGAACTCGTTCAGGCGTGGGATTTCCTGAATATCGTTGGCCAAGGTAATCATGCCATGCGGATGATTCATTGCCTTTTGCCGGGGATAAAGGATGGCGAGCATCGTCAGGTCATCACTTTGCTCTGTAGTACCCACGAAGAGACCCACATCTTCCATCATCTTGTCAACCAGTTCCCTTGGTGTACAGTCTACTGGCAGCATACGTAAGGTCTGTTCCATTCTTTCCTTCCCAAACTGAGCATGTTCTGCATTCTCAGCCTCGGTCAGTCCATCTGTGAAGAGGAAGATCATGGAATCGGGAGCCAGTTGCATCTGCTGCGCTTCATAAATCCATCCAGGCATAGCCCCGACGGGGAGGTTTGGAAGGATAGGCAAGGGCAAGGCCAGAATCTGAGCCATTCTCTCGAAAGCGTTGTCAGACTCCTGTTCCCGTCGCAAGATCCAAGGAGCCTTATGGCCCGCATTGCAATAGACCAGTTTGCCTGTCGTCAAGTCGAGGACTCCTACAAACAGTGTAATGAAAATATTATATGTATTGTCACGGGTGATCGTATCATTCATTTGCGTGACAATCCGCTCAGGGTCAAGTTCACGTGTCACCAGCATTTGGAACATAGACCGTGCCACAGCCATCACCAAGGCAGCGGGCACCCCTTTGCCCGACACATCGCCGATGCAGAAGAAGAGTTTGTTGTCACGCACGTAGTGATCATAGAAGTCACCTCCCACCGCCCGAGCCGGTGTCAAAGCCGCATAGATCTGGATATCGCCACTATCCTTATAGGGTGTCGTTTCCTTGGGCAGCATCGACATCTGTATGGCACGAGCCAAAGCCAGTTCGTTGCTTACGCGGTCTTTCTCCACATTGGCTACATGCAACCGATTGTACCCTTTGATTGTGCGGAAGAGGATATAAGTAAGCAAAGCCATACCAAGCAGCATCAGCAGGAGCAAGTTGAATCCGACCTGCCGCAGGCTCTGGTAGATTTCCTTGTCGCTGCACACCACAGCCATAGACCACCCCAAGTCCTCGTTGTCATCAGAGAGATCGTTGTTTCCGATCGGTGCGAAGAAGACATAGTTTTTCTTTCCATCGTTGTCATAGACGATTTCCTGTCCGGAAAGTCCCTGCACCATCTTCCGCCCAAGACTGCCGAAGGTCGTATCCGAAAAATCCGCGGTCACCTCATCGATGTTCTTCCTCATCACGAAGCTATCTCCTGGCCAGCTCATCAACTTTCCGGTGCGCGACACCATGAAGTTGAAAGACGAGGGATAGATGTGGTGCTCGTTGAGCATCTTGTTCAGCCAGTCGATGGACACATCGGTTCCAAAAGCCGCCACGATGCGTCCCTGTCTGTCGCGCAACGGCAAGGAATAGGTGATCAAGACCTCCTTTCCGCCAGCATCGTCATAATAAGGTTCCGACCAATAGCCTTTCCCCGACTCCATCGGATAGGTATACCACGGGGCTTTCGTATAGTCATGTTTCTCGCTGCCAATCTGCAGCTGTTCGACCGACCCATCAGGTAAGAGGTTGACATAAGGTTCGAACCAGTATCCCTTTTCTGGGTAATAACCTGGCAAGAAGCCCACACCACATCCTTTCAGGTGAGCATTATGCTTCAGCATCTCCACCATGGTGACATAGAGAGCCTCGGGGTCGTTTTGCAGTTGCCGCTCAAGCATCCACACCGTGGAATGGGCTGCCGTCTCCACGGCATCAACCACTTTCTCTACCTCCAGGTTCACCACCCGCAGTTCACTTTCAGCACGGTGTCTCACCTCGCTTTTGATACCCTCACGGGCAAACCAATACTGCACTGCCGACGTCACCTCTGTCAGCACTCCTGCAGTTATGATGACAGCCAGTGTCGATTTGGTTTGCAGCGACTTGCGCCATCGATTGAGAATCGCCCGTGAGAACATATTCTTCGATAATAAGTAGTATATCAGATAAGCCGTTTCATTCCGTCAGGCAATCCCTCGACAGCCTGATTTGAAATTGCTCTTCCGAAGCCTCCTTGAAAGCATCCATGATCACCGTAGGCCGGTGGTTGCGGAAAGCGCCGAGTTTGTAGTGTCCCTCCAATTCCGGAGCCCAGTAGAATACCCCTTCGCAGTGTCCGTGGGTTTTGGTCCGGGCGTCGTCGATCAGTCTGCTCATCCAGCGTTTTCCAGCCTCGGGCTGATCAGCGTCATACCCCGTCTCCACGATCATAAGGGGTGTGTGATATTTCTCGTAAAGAGCGTTGATATTAGCGATAGCCTTCTCAAGGGTCTCATCCTCGCTCTTCGTCAGACCTGCCTCCATGTCCCAATAGGGATACACGCTCAATCCGATCATGTCCCACCGGGCGCCATGTTTTTTCAATCCCTCGAAGATGAATTTGTAACGTGATGGATCGCATCCACCATCGAGATGTACGATGCACACTGTGGCGGGAAACACCTCCTTGGCAGCGTCATAGCCAGCCTGCGTCAGTCCGGCATATTGTTCCATGTTCTCCTCTGCCCTTCCGACAGGCCACAGGAATCCATGTGTCGTCTCATTACCGATCTGCACCCATTTCACGTCGATACCATCCGCTTTGAGGAGGGCCAGCGTCTCGCGTGTATGCTGTGCCAGTGCCGTTTTCATTTTCTCGTAAGGCAGATCCTTCCAAGCCTCAGGAATGTTCTGTTTGGCCGGATCAGCCCACCAGTCGCTATAATGAAAGTCGATCATGATGCTCATGCCCAGTTTTTTAGCCCTTCTTGCCATCACCAGCACGTCCTCCTTGTTGGAGAATCCATGTCTCGGATTCACCCACACCCGAAGTCTCACGGCATTCATCCCGTATTGCTTCATCAAAGCCGTGTTCTCTACAGCCACGCCCTCAGCATTGAGAAGTTGGACGCCCCGAGCCTCCAATTCTGTCGTTCCGCTGATGTCGGCCCCCAACCAAAATGGAGTACCGGCCCTCACTGTGGAGACACAGATCATCAGTGCAGAAAACATCATGAAAAGGATTTTTCTCATAAACAATGCTATTTAAGATGACAAAAGTACGAAAAATTTTTATGAACGATTCACGTCACGTTGTTAAATCATACAAAAAAAAATTCCATGCAGTAAAAAACCATAAAAGCATGTCGGAAACCTCCAAAAAAAGTTTAGAAACGGCAACAAAATGGTCTATAATTTTGATGATTCATTAGAAATCATTACTTTTGTGGTCTTAATAAAACCCGTATATTATGAAACTATTCAGAAATCTTTTCATCATGATGCTTGCATTCACGTTCAGTCAGCAAGCAGGAGCGATAGACATCAAGCTCAAGAAAGACAAGGCCGTAGTCGACGGAATCACCTATACACTGAGTGCCAAGAAGCAGACCGCCTCTGTGGTCAGAGGTCAGGAAGCCTATGTCGGCGACATCAGTATCCCTGAGAAAATCGTCGTCGACAGCATCACTTTCTATGTGGAAAGCATTGCCTCAGGAGCATTCAAGGACTGTCCGGGTCTGTCCTCCATCAACATCCCCGACTGCATCCTCAAGATCGGGTCTTCCGCATTCGAGGGCTGTGCCAGTCTCACCGAGATCACCATTCCCCAGAAAATAAAAGAACTGCCCTCAGACCTGTTCCTGAACTGTGCCAGTCTGACAACGATCCACCTGGCCGAGGGCACGACCAAATTGGCCGCGAACCTTTTCAAGGGATGCAAGTCACTGGTGGAGTTTGAGGTCCCCAGTGGCGTGAGTGAGATACCCAACAGTGCCTTTGAGGAGTGCAGTGAACTGCGCAACATCACCCTGCCTTCCGGTCTGAAGAAGATCGGCACGGGAGCTTTCGAGAAATGCACCAGTCTGGAATACATCGACATCCCCACTGGAGTCAGTGCCATCGGCGGCGATGCCTTTGAAGGCTGCGCAAGTCTGAAAGAGTTCCGTTTTCCCTCCGCAATGAGCACGATTTCGAGCGATCTCCTCAAGGGGTGTGTGGAGCTGAAATCCGTGGAGATGTCGAACTCCGTCAGCAAGATTGAGCACGACGCATTCAACGGTTGCAGTTCGCTTGACAGCATTTTCCTGAGCAACTCCATCACCTCGATTGGCAGCAGTGCATTTGAAGGCTGTTCCAGCATGCAGAAGGTCAGGATTCCCAACAGCATCAAGGAGATTTCAAGCAGCACGTTCAAGAACTGTGCCAGTCTGAAGGAGATCACCTTCCCCAACTCTCTGACGAAGATCGGCAGCAGTGCCTTCGAGGGCTGCGCCAGTCTGACCGCCCTCACCCTTCCCGTCTCCTTGAAAGAGATCGGCGGCAATGCTTTTGACAAATGCAACAGTCTGATGGACATCTATTGCAACAGTGCCACTCCCGTGAAGATTGCCGGCAGCTCATTCAGCAAAGCCACCCAGAAGGAAGGCATCGTGCATGTGAAGAAAGGCTATGCCACCAATTACAATCTTGACAAGCAGTGGAAGAAATTCCTCAACATCATCAATATGGAACAATAAAACAGGGGACCTGATTCACTCAAGTCCTCCCGTCTATAACGACCCGATGCCAACGTTCTCAGTACGCAGGCATCGGGATTTTTCATTTTTACCTTGACAATTCGAAGCCGATACGCACGCCATTGTAATTTTTGGAGATCTCACTCACAGCACCGATGGTAGTATTGCCAGAAAGGGCACCCAGTGTCTGCATGATTCCCAGGATTTTCTTCGATTCGAAGAGCAGATTGATGCCGCTGGTGCTCATGGTGACATAACCAGAGATCGACATCAACAAAGTCTTGAGGTCGATCCTGCCAGTAGACTCGTCATACACATAAGTGCCGTTGATGGATTTCCCGGCGAGTTTTCCTGAGAACGTCCTGTCCTGCTTGAAAGTAAAGGACGTGTTGGATGCCGTGATACCCAGCGACTGGTAGTGCGGCAAAAGTTCGCTTCTGATTTTGGCAGCAGCCACCTCGCCACCAGCCTTTGCGAGAAGGTTGTCGGTCGTGAAAGCACATCCCGGACTTTTGTAATTCCATGTCCCTGCGAGATTGGCTTCCGACACCTTGTTGATGCCCAGCACACTAACAATGACATTGCCGAGAGCCCCGGCACCGTCGATTCCACCAAACAGGCCACTCGTGCCTATACTGCCGCAGCCCACCAGCAACAGAGCGGCGGCTGCAATTGACAAAATGCTTTTTTTCTTCATGACTGCTATTTTCTGTTGTATTAAAATTTTGCTGCAAAAATAAGCAAAAAAGGAAGAAAAAGCCACAACAATCCCCACAAAAAGTCAGGAAAAGCGACGAATGCCATCATTTTGTCTGCGTTTTCGGCCAGTTCACGAGAAAGAGTTTGGAGGAAGCCCTGGTAAATGCAGTATACAACCAATGAATATAGTCGGGGGTTACCATGTCGTCGGTCATATATCCCTGATCGAGATAGACATGCTCCCATTGTCCGCCCTGCGCCTTATGGCAAGTGACGGCATAGGCATATTTCACCTGCAAGGCATTGTAGTAGATATCGTTGCGCACGCGCTCCAGCCGGTCATGCTTGAGCGGGATATCGTCATAATCCGCCAAAACACCCTGGAAGAGAGCGTCGCTCTGCTCATGTGTGAGAGAAGGCGCCTCCGACATCAGGGAATCGAGCACCACGGTGGTCTGCATCTCCAATCCATCATAATCCGGGAACGCAAGTAGCACATCAGCGAAACGCAATCCATAGAAGCTGCGGTAGTTGCGAACCTTCATCACCCTGACACGGTCGCCGTTGGCGATGAACTCCAGGGAACATTTCTCCCTTTCCGTCCAGAAATAATTGTTGCGCACCACCATCAGCATATCACCCGTCGAAAGTTCCTCCTCACGGCCCAGCACACTTCCCCTGATGCCCTGGTTGTAGACATTGGCCCGTTTGTTGGACCTGGTGATCACGATTGTCTCATCCAGTCCCACCCGGCTGTAGCTGCTGTCGAGAGACTCTATCAATTCATCCCCAGGCACCATGCAGATATCCGCGAAGCCCCCAAACCGGATGACAGGCAACAATGTAGCCTCATCATGAGTAATCATGTTTCTAATGACCGTGGCATTGTAAAGGATGCCCGATTCCTCACTCTGACGGAGCACCGTATTGAGGTCGCAGCAGTAGGTGTGCAACCCGTATCCCCTCAGGAACTCAGGTTGCAAAGCAGGAGACTCCACTTCGCCCACAGGCGGCAACTGCGCCTTGTCGCCAATGAGCATCATGCGGCAGTTCTGTCCACTATAGACAAATCTCACCAAGTCATCAAGCAGGCATCCGCTCCCGAAATTCGCCTCCCCGTAACCCGCATTGGAGACCATCGAAGCCTCATCGATCAAGAACAGCGTGTCGCGATAGAGGTTGTCGTTGAGATTGAACCCACTCATCTCGCCCGTGAAAGTCTTCTGTCTGAATATTTTACGATGGATAGTGAAAGCCGGTTGTCCACTGTTGAGCGAGAACACCTTCGCCGCCCGTCCTGTCGGTGCCAGGAGCATCACCTTGGCATGGATTCTCACCATGGTATGCACGATGGCAGCAGCCAGCGTTGTCTTTCCCGTACCCGCCGACCCCCGCATCACCATGACTGCATGAGGATTCCGGTCGAGAGCGAACTGTGAGAACACCCGTATCGCCTCGACTTGCTCCGCCGTGGGCACCAACCCCAACGATTTCAGGATCTGGCTTCTCAGTTCATTCTCTATCATGATGCGTCAGAGTTTGATATAGATTCTCCTGCGATAGAGCAGAAAGCCCAGAATGAAATTGAGCATGACAAAATACACCGCATAGAAAAGAGAGGCCGTCTGAGGATGCGAGATGACTCCATGGATGCCCTCAAACACCATCTGGCTGACCCCACAATGCCCCAAGACGATGGCCAGCACCTCGCTCGTCACATAGAGGAACAGCGGATTGATGCCAAAGACACGGAAGAACGTGCACCACTTCTGGTGCCCCTTGAGGTCTATGATAACCATCAGCACCCCCTGAAGCAGCGCAGCCAAGCCACAAGTCATCATGACGTAGCTCGGGCTCCATATCCGCTTATTCAGTGGCAGACCGTAAGACAACAAGTAACCACCGATCACCAGCACCGCACCCAGGAAGAGAAACTGCAGCACTTTTTTCTCGACGGTATCAGCCTGTTTCATCCGCATGCCACAATAAAAGCCGATGAGCACATGAGCCACCGAAGAGATTGTACCCAGCAGTCCCTCCGGGTCGACCGGGCTCTTATGATAAAGATGGTCGGCACCAAACAAGCGGTTATCGACCCGCGCCAGGATGTTCGACGCATCCTGAGCATAGCCATTGCCCACCAGCAGGATGATGGTGTATATCACGAGCAAGACGAAGATAGCGGGAACGACCCATCGGTGACTGACCAGCAAAGCGAAGACCGAGACGATGCCATAGCATAGTGCGATTCTCTGCAGCACAGCCCAAATCCTCAGATGTCCGAAGCACCACCAGTCGCCCTCGATAGCATGGTCGAACCAGTTGATGGCCAGTCCGATCAAGAACAAGAGCACGGTGCGCCTGACCACCTTTCTAACGACAGGAGCAGAAGCCTGGAACTGGCATTTGGACAGAGACAGATAGGTAGACACCCCCATGATGAAGAGGAAGAATGGGAACACGAGGTCGCACGGCGTCATGCCATTCCATTTGGAGTGCTGGAGCATCTCAAAGGACTTCCCATATCCATTGTTGACCAAGATCATGCCAGCCACGGTGATACCCCTCAGGATATCGAGGGAAAGCAGTCTTTTTTTGTTTTCAGCCTTCATATTTTTATCATTCTAATCCGTCATTTACCGATGAGCCGCATTGCCTCGGCCGCCAAGTCGACCGGATTACCAACAGGATGCGACGAATAGGAGTTATGCTTCAGCGTCCACGGTTCTTCTATCGCATAATAGTCCAGTTTCACTTCCTGAGGAAGAGCCATCTGGAACAGTTCATCAGCCGTTTTATTGCTGTTGGCACCCGAGCCGAGCAATTCCGGGTCGGGTTTTGTCAGAGCCTCCATCTGGTCGTCAAGAGCCTTGAAATAGGTTTTCCACCGCAAAGCATAGAAATCAGCCAGAAGTCCCTGCCATTCCTTATGGGCATAGTCGCGGAGTCCTCCCGTGTCGGCACAATACCGGTTTCCCCAAGTGGTGATTTGGACCCTTGCGTT
Source organism: uncultured Prevotellaceae bacterium (assembly GCA_946540735.1). Taxonomy (GTDB): domain Bacteria; phylum Bacteroidota; class Bacteroidia; order Bacteroidales; family Bacteroidaceae; genus Prevotella. Next base: position 10,143 of record CAMNIN010000015.1, read on the forward strand.
CCACTCATAGAGGTCTTTCTCCTCAGGAGTGGTACCACACCGGCGCGCTTTCTCAATCCAGGAACCCAGTCTGAACTCACTCCTGGTGCCCAGCAGCCGGTCTTGCATGTCGAGCAGACGGAGGAATCGGTCGGCATCGGCGTTGAAAGCCGAACGTGCAAAAGCCTTGTAATCGGCGATGGTGTGCTGATATTGTAAGCGTGCCTGGTCGGCCACCGCCTGCCGCACGATATCCACGAGGTCGTATTCGAAATTGTTGTTTCCCCTGTACTTGTCGGCCACACCCACCATCAAGGCAGCCGCCCTTCTCGTATCCTCAGGATCGTAGTAGTTTTTCATCTTCGACCAGCTTGAAGCCTGGAAATTGTTGAGCGTCGGTCTGCCGCAGAAGATGCTCTCATGCGGTCCCTGCTGGTTGTTACCCACCGGACAGTTATAGATACTCTGCGCCAGGATACTCCAAGCCTGCTGCACATCCGGATCATCGAATCCATAACGTGCTCTGACATACCCACGGATCCAATCCTCTTTCGAAACATACTGATTGAGCCAAGGCAGTTCGCTCATAAGCTCAAACATCACGGGGTTATTCTCCGATCCCTCCATGGTGAATCCGATCCCCTTGAGATGCTTAGCCAGCGGACTCTCCTTGGTCATATAGAAATTATTAATCAGCTGGTCCAACCTTCCGTGAAGTCCCACGTTGGCGCCGAAATTCTCCAGAAGGCAGAACAGCCATTGGTGCTTGCCATAGCCATTTTCTCTTTTCCAGATCGAAGGAGCCCCCCACATCGGACGGCACTCACTGAAGAGATCGAGCACAATGATATCGCCCTCATGCAGAGCATCCAACATTTGTGGGCGGGGGTTCTCCGTCCATCCTTGCACCACCCACACCGCCTTGGGATTGGCCTGTTTCATGGCAGCCATCAGCACGCGCGCCGCCTCAGCATAGTCGATGCGGCTATCGTCGTTGCTCTCATGGAACGGGTCCATCGAATAGTAGTCAGCCTTCCCGAAAAGCCTCGTCAACTCCTTGTAGTACAGAGAAGCGATCTCCATGAACCTCGGATCCGTAGGCAGGAGATTGGCAGGTCGTTGGAAACCGTTCCACAGTCCGGCATCCGCCACATCGAGTCCCAGTTTCTCACGTGCGTCATGCGGCACCATGCCCGAGTAGCCCGGCAATACCGGGTGCATGCCCAGTTCCCTCATGCGTGCCAAGATCTGTTTCTGGAGTTTCTCCTGCCGTGCATACCACGACAACGGCAACGGACCACCCCATCCCTCCAGGTTGTTCATCTCCCACCATGCCAAGAATGCCGGTCCGGCAATGAACCGTCCGATCTCCTCCTCGGTATACCCCAGACGCAGCAGCACATTGCGCCATACGCACTCCTCGCCAACAATCGCCAGCGGCATATTGACGCCATGCAGGGCCATCCAGTCGATTTCCTGTTGCCACCGTTCCCAATCCCAGAAAGCCATCGAATAAGAGAACGTGCAGTAGTTGAAATCATATCTGAGTGTGAGATCCGTCTCATGGTGCTCTTTCTGTCTGACAGGAGGCAACTGATGCGGCAGTGACGCCTTCATCCCATTCCAGGAGAGATGGATGCCCGCATGGTATTTCAGGTACCAGTTGATTCCTGTTGCGATATTCACCCAGGTATTCCCTCTGACGACGACTTTGTCGCCGCTCTGGTCCAGTTCGAAGAAGTCTTGCGAACTTCTCACCAACTGAGTCTTGAATTTCCGTGATGCCCCCTTGTCTATACGCTCCAGCAACTGGTCCACAGGATTCGCGCAGACGATAACAGCAACGAAGAGGAAAGAAAAGGCAAGGATAGTTTTTCTCATGATGAACGATGTTTTTTATTTGGTCATTTTCAAATGAAGGCTCGCCCCGCTGGTGATATCCCCATGAGAGATCACAGGATCAGCAAGCGAAGTGCCATTCAGTGTCGCCTCAGTCATGCGGAAATGCTCCATGTCAGCCCCCGGAGCCACGATCGAGAACGTTTTCCCATTCTCCAGATGAATGCTCACCTTGCGGAATATGGGAGAGCCCAGCATGTATTGAGTCGTAGCAGGACAAACCGGATAAAACCCCATGGCAGAGAACACATACCAAGCCGACATCTGCCCGGCATCATCATTGCCCGACAGCCCCCCCAGAGTGTCGTTATATTCCGTCTTCAGGATATGGCGCACCCATTTCTGCGTAAGGTCAGGCCGTCCGGCGTAATCAAACATGTACGCCACCTGATGGCAAGGTTCATTGCCATGCCAGTAGCGGCCCTCGGTGAACATCGAGTCGAGTTTCGCCACGAACCTCTCTTTTCCGCCCAGAACCCCCATCAGTCCTATCGGGTCTTGCGGCACATACCAAGTGTAGTGGCAGACAGCCCCCTCGGTGATATAACTCTTCCGGTGAACGAGGTCGGTATTTCCCTCAAACCGTCCGTCCTGGTGCCGTCCGTCAGCATAGCCCGTCTTGGGGTTGATCACCTTGCGCCAGTTGCCCGCACGGGTCATGAGCGTCTTGTAATCCTCTTCATGCCCCAGCAGCCTTGCCATCTGCGCCACGGCGAAATCATCGAAGGCATACTCCAGTGTGCGGGAAGTCTGCTCATCATTATGGAAAGCCTCCTTCACCCCATCCTCCATGGGGATAAAACCATATTTGAGATAAGACCCGAGAGCTCGCCTACCCATTCCGTTGGCGTAGTCCTCATGCGAGGCAGGAGACTCAAACGCATTCCTGCGCATGGCCTGATAAGCCCTTTCCGCATCGAAGTTTCTGATACCCTTCACGTAAGCATCGGCCAGTGTGGCTGCGCAATGATCGCCGATCATGGCCGCTGTGTATGAGTTCCAACACGGGAAGACAGGCAACCATCCACCCTCTTGAGCCATGTTCACCAACGACTGCATCATATCCGCCGACACCTTCGGAGCGACGATATGATAGAGTGGATGCAGTGCGCGATAGGTGTCCCACATGGAGAAATCGGTATAGACCGGACGTGAGCCACGCATGGGCGTTCCATCGGCGAAACGCGGGTAAGTGCCATCAGCGTCGCTCAGCAAGCGAGGCAGGAAAGAAGTACGGTAAAGAGCACCATAGAACTGGTTGACAGCCGTCTCGTCATCCCCCTCCACATCAATGGTGTGAAGACGTGTGACCCATTTCCCGGCCGTTTCCGTCATCATCTGCTCCAATGACTTGCCCGAGACCTCCGCCACCATGTTGCGCTCACACCCATCCCGGGAGGTGAACGACGAAGCCAGGTGCAGAACGATGGGCTGGTGAGCCTTTCCCTCGAAAGTCAGCCACACCCCCGACTGCTCGCGGCCATTGACAGCGACAGTCCCTTTCTCTGTGGTATCCCCCACGAAAGAGCCGTAGGCCACAGGGTGATCGGAATAATTCATCAGCAGATGCCCACTGAAGCCAGCCCGTTCACCCCATCCCTGATAAATGCGGTGAACAGGGTTGAAGCCATACACACACTGCCGTGCCAGGTCGATCTCCGCCCCACCCTCAGCCTCATCACTGTTGGGCTGGAACACCACATGCACTGGTCCGTCACCATCAGGAGTGACACGGATAACGGCACCATGTTCCGACGCAGTCAGTTCGACACGCAACCGCTCTTCAGGCAGATAGGTAGCATAGTAATGAGGATGCGACACCTCCTGCTGATGGAAGAAAGGAGTCGCCCTACTTTCCGGCGCCGTGCGCAACAATCCACTCAGAGCCGAAATGGTGAAGGAGCCGTAATCCTGCGTGCATCCCCCGACGAGCCAATGAGAGTTGCGCATACCCTGCCACAGCGAGTCGGTATAATAGTAAGGAGCGACGCATTTTTTCTCCGTGTCACGTGTCTGGGGAGTCCAGAAATTCTGTCCGTTAGGCGTCAGGACTGCGGGCAATGTCTGTCCGTGCTCCTCGCTCCCCTTCCCGAACAATCCCGCCGACATCGTGTTGGCCTGCGCCGTACCCACCATCGTGTTGAGTGTGCAGAGGCGACGCTCATGATTCAGGCGATGGATGCGATCAGCCATGAAATGCTTGATGTCGCTCCAACGGTAGTAATGTCCCATCACAGCAGGAATAGGAAGAGACAGGTCACTCTCATTGTGAAGCAATCTCACGACGACATCATCCGCAGAACGTCGGAAAAAGACCATCTGCAAATTGGCCGCCATGGGCAATATCTCATCCATTTTACCATTTTGGGCAGTAGAGGCCTGCATCAGGGAGAGCAGGCGGTAAAGGTTGGTATCGTGTCCGAAGCGTAAGTCAGCCGAGGTCGTCGATCTTTGCAGAGCAGCATCCGCCCTCGTCTCCACATCCTGCCACAGCGAGACTGCCGACAGCGCCGGCACGCCACCCGTTCTCGGGTCACTGCCATTGCAATAGGCCATCCGCTCATTGTTGCACTCGTAGATATCACGCAGTTCGTCGTCGGTGAACAGGCCGTACAGATTAACGTCGAGCGAGGGGTCGGCCACATCCTGCATATCGGAGGCGATGGTGTGAAGTTCGCACATCAGGTTCACGGGATTCTCCACACGGGCAGGATCCTTGAACAAGAGCCGCATCAACCGGTCGGGCGACCCGTGCATTTTGGCAAACGGGCCTTTCTCAATCTCCTTGAGCGCAGGAGAGGTATAGGCGATATAGCGCATATCAGCTGAGTCGGTGGCACAGTCGATGGTCCGTCCCTCAGCAGGTATGCAAGAGATGAAGTGGCGCATGCTGGCCGCACACCGTGGAACGACGCTCGACCGGGCATGGATATACGCCCCCCGGGCGAACACCTCGGGGAAATTGGCCACCATGCGCTCGGCGATAGCCTCGTGCTGCCTACCGCCAAGGGAGGTCAGTTGTCCGCCATTCCCCTTTGCATTGCGCCACACACGGGCGAGCATCTTGCGCAACCGCCTGCCCTCGTCGGTCAGCAGTTTTTTGTCTGCAAACTGGTTGATGACCCACTCATAGCGGCTGTCGGAAGGGAGCCAGCGCGAGCCATGTCGCCCATAATGGGAGATATAGAAAGGAGTATAGCCCACAGGCGGGGCAGGATCTATCACCGGTTGCTTGACAGGATAGGCGTAATACACGCCACCCATCTGCTCAGGCGTTTTCTCTTGTGCCATGATGCCCACTGTGATAGTGAGCAATGCTGCGATGATCAATAATCTGTTCATGTCATTTAAAAAGGATATTCCAGTCGATGCCCAATGGATTGTGCCGCATGCTGAGCACCAGCGGAAGTGGATGCGTGAGTGAGATGGTCATCTCCGTGCGGTCGATATCGGCCCTCACCGTGATGGCATGTTCTGAACGGGAGACTTCCCTCCAGGTAATCCCGTCATAAATCATTTTGCCTTCTTTTTGCAGGGTTTCCAGTGCTCTCCTTGAAATAAAGGCGAACGTTCCGTCAGTGACATAGGAAGCGCCGTCACGCTGCGGACTGTCCCAGCAGAAGCCATCAGCCTGTTCCACCATGCTCCGGGGGATGTCGTAGTGCGCCTCCTTGCACCTCACGACAAGGGTGTCGCCCACCCATCCCATGAGGAGTGGCCAGGTGCGGAACTGCCTGTTGAGCGTATAAGATATCTCACCGCTGATGAAAGGCTGCCATGTATCGGCGACACGTCCGCAGCGGATAGGTGTGGGAGTTTTGAACTGTGTTTTTCCGCCCCTCACTTTCTTGCTATAGAAAACCAGTTTTCCACCTTCCATGATTTGGTCGTGTGTGATGCGGGCATCATCCAGGCGGACCCCATTGAGCATGGCAAAATCATAGTCGTCTCCCTTTCCACGCAGAGACACCTCCAACATACGGCCGTTGGGCAGGTGCATCGTATACCCCCCGGCGAGCAAAGGAAGCGTGAGCAAGTAATAGTCGTGTCCCGCATTTGGATAGAGTCCCATCATGTGGAAGGCGAGCCACGACGACATAGCGCCAGAATCATCATTCCCGGGCAGACCGTCGGGCGTGTCGTCATAATTGAGTCTGACGATCTCATGCACTCGGCGGGTGCTGAGGTCGGGACGTCCTATCCAGTGATACAGGCAGGGAGTGAGAAACGATGGCTCATTAGCCACGTTGTAGTATTCCTTATCAAAGAAGAGGTCCAGCCGTTTGCGGAATTCCTCCTCGCCCCCACAAGCCTCAATCAGTCCCGGCACGTCATGAGGGATATTGAGCGAGTACTCCTCAGAGGTAGCCTCATAGAAGAACGTCGACCACCACGGGAGATACCATGGTGCCACCTTGGTTGTGGGCGTGTAAGGGATATGTGGATGGAACACCTTAGATTTGCCCCAAGGCACGCTGTCGAGCCAAGCCCCATTTTCGTCACGCGGCATGATGAAGCCTTTCATGCCATCGTACTCATAGTCCTTTCGAAACAGGTTTTTCCAGTTGCCAGCCTTTATCCTGTATTCCTCAGCCACGTCGTCATAGCCGAGGCGTTCGGCCACGGTAGCGATGCAATAGTCGTCGAAGGCATATTCGATGGAGCGGTTTCCCGCTCGGTCGATGCCATAAGGGATATAGCCCAGCGCATTGTATTCGCGCAGTCCTCCCCTTCCCTCGCACTCCTCATTGCCACCCGGCGGCACGGTGGCATCCTTCAGCATGGCCTTGAGAGCCAGTTCATAGTCGATTCCGTCGAGGTGCTTCACACAAGCGTCGGCGATGACCACCTCGGCATTGCTGCCCCCCTGCGTCCGCCCGTTGCAATCACCGCTCCGCGCGTCGGGCATATAGCCCTCACGGCGGTAGATATTGAGCAGTGAGCGGATCATGTCGCGCTGGCGGTCGGGGGTGATAAGGGTGAGCAGTGGCGATGAAGTGCGGTAGGTGTCCCAGATGGCATAGTAATCATCGTAATAGGGAGCATCCGTCCATTTGGGATTCTCACCCGTGCGGTCGACAGGCATGAGCATCGTGTGATAGAGAGCCGTGTAAAACATCCGCTTTTGCTTATCAGAAGCCTTTTCGATATTGATGCGGCAGAGTATCTGCTCCCAGGCCTCACGCAGGCGTAGCAGCTGTTCGTCGAACGGCAGATCGACGATATTCCGTCTCGCCTGCATCGTGCTGACGAAGGAGATGCCCACTTTTACATTGACACAGGTGTCTGCAAAAAGCAGGGAAACCTTCTGAATCTCATGATCAGTCGGAGAGGGCGGAGTGATCGGAGTAGGCGGAGTAGGCGGAGTAGTCAGAGTAGTCAGAGTAGTCGGAATAATCGGAGTGGGCGGTGTGGGCGGTGTGGGCTGAGCTGAAAACGGCACATCTGTCCTCAGCACGAAATAGACCGTATAGGCATCGCCATTGTTCCATCCTCCCCGGATGCGGGTATAACCCTGGACTTCGTTGTCGCTGACCACCTCCAGCTCGGCGCCGACGAGCTGCTGTGCCTCACGCAGGTCGGGGACGGGGTTCTTGCCCAGGAAATGCGAGACATCAATCAGCAGTTGCCCAGATCGGGGGTAGTGCAAACGATAGAAAGCGCAACGTTCCGAGGTGGTGATTTCGGTGCGGATGCCATTCTCATAGGTAGTGGCATAATAACCCAGGCCTATCTGCTCGGTGGTGCGCAGTTGCTCCTGCTGTCCGTCGAGCATGGGCTGTATAAGTACGTTGCCATATTTCTGGCCACCTCCTGTGCCACTCACATGTGTCTGTGAGAATCCCGTCACTCTCGCTGGTTGTGGGGCCCATCCCGCATTGGGCGTCACGCCACAGTCGGGACCAGGTTTCACCATGCCGAAAGGCATCGACGGACCCAGGAAGGTACGCCCTAATCCTTCGCTGCCGATAGAAGGGTCGACGAACTGCCAATGCTGCGCCATGCCAGGGCACAACAGACCGATGAGCATTAATGATATCAGAATCTGTTTTTTCATAGTGATGAAACTGCCTACAAAGTTACGTAAAGTCGAGCGGAGAACAAAATGAATTTATTCATTTTTTATTCCGAGACGGAGAAACATTTGTGATGATTACAATTGACAATCAGAGAAGGCCATATGATTTCAGATGATCCCTCAACCGTTTCTCCGCAGCCATAGGGCAAAATAGTCTACCGTATGGGAAAAGGGACTATCGGTTTGCGAACCGATAATGTTGATTCATGGAACATCCAATGAAATTATCGAAAATATGATAATCATATTTATGATAAATCCACTTAATGTCACTCTTGCAGCTACGACAATGTAGTGGGAAACCGTAGGCGAATGATAACGACAGACATAAAAGCAATCAGAGAAACATACCAACTGATCAACGAAATACGAACAAATAAAGATAGCTGAGAGTGCAGAGAGCCATACACAGACTGACGGGATATGGACTGAGAGAACAGCGGATTAAAGGGAGATTGAGGAGAAAGAATGATTGCCCCCTATACAGAGTTGCTTCGCAATTATCGAGCCGTTTTGAGAAGGGGGAAGAAATCCTCAGGGCGGTCGAGGTTGACGAGATCAGCTTTTTTCTGAATCACCAACTGGAACTGCGAGGTATCGTCCTCCTGACAAGCAGCCATGACAAGAATGCCGTGACGGTGGCAGTAGCGCCGGAACCTGCGTGTGATAAACTCCGGGGCGATTTCCACATAGGAAGGGCTGCAAATGGTCTGCCAGTATTTCAAGCGGTCGATGTCCTTGGCATTCACCTTGATTTTCATGTCCGGAGCCAGACGGATGAACTCCCGCAGCATCTTCTCGTCGCCAAACCAGAAAAAGCTCTTGTCGGCGAAGCCCTTCTCACGGACGAGGCTGACCAGCGTGGGGATGGGCGTTCCCCTCTTCACATCGAAAAATACAAAAGCCTTGCCTTGCAAGGAGTCAAGCATCTCAGCAATGGTAGGCACGTGCAATCCTGCGAAGCGAGGAGCGAACCAACTGCCGGCATCGAGCTGTGCCACCTCGCAGGAAAGCATGTCGGCCAACCGTCCCCTGCCATTTGTCGTACGGTCGAGAGTCTCGTCATGCAGATTGAAGAGCACCCCGTCTTTCGAAGCCCTGACATCCACCTCCACCCATTTCGCTCCATGCTCCAGAGCGGCATAAGCCGAAGCCACGGTGTTCTCAGGAGCTAGGGCATTGGCACCGCGATGCACTACTATCTCAATATTCTGGGCAGCCACTATGGTGACTGCCCAGAAAAAAAGAGGAAAGACTCTTGTTCTCAGATTAATAGCCATTGTTCTGTGTCCACTTCGGGTTGAGGTCGAGCATGCTCTTGTTGATCGGGAACACACGGCGGGTCTTATCGAAGTTAGCCGTCGGGAAGTCTTTGTAATGCGGGAAGTACTCATCTTCAAAATGTCCGAATCGGATCATGTCGGCACGACGCATGTTCTCATCGAAGAACTCACGTCCACGCTCCTCGTAGATCTCGTTGAGCGACGGGCTATGGTCGAGCAGTTCGGCATTGACATACGCACGGATCTGGTTGACAAGAGGAGTAGCTTCGGAAGCCTTGCCCTGGCGAACCAGAGCCTCGGCCTTCATCAGCAGCACGTCGGCATAACGGAGCAGGGGGATGTCATTGGACTGGTTACGTCCGTTGGCGTAATCCGTTCTGGTGACGTGCCATTTCAGGTTGCGGCAACCCTGACGCCATCCATTGAGGTTATCCCCCACGTTGATGGTGAAGTCCTTCTCAACGAGATTGATATTGCGGCTGAGTTTCAGAGGATTGCCCTCCTTGTCGTTGCACACCTCGGTGGTGGGGAGCAGTGTGGTGGGATCATAGACATAGACTGTGTTCTCGTCGCTGCCCGTGTCATAGCGATAGTCATCCAGGTTCTCGGAGAGGCCGAGGATGAGCTTGTTGCGCTCGTCACCCTTGAGGTTGAACAGCTTCACAAATTCCGGAGTCATCGTCACATAACCGCCGCCAGAGTTGGTGAGAGCCTCACCATAGTAGCTCGGTTTGAGGTTTTTGATGTCTTTATAGGAGTGTGAGCGTCCATACTGCATGCCCGTAGCCTGTGTGGTGTGATAAGGCATGGCATAGATGAAGTCCTTGATGGTACCGTTCTGCACACGCTCCGTATTGTCGGAAGCGAATTTGAAGCGATAGGGATCCGGGCCAAGCTCAAACTTGCCCGACTTGATGATCTCGTCGCAGACAGCGATGCAGTCGGCCAGTTTCTCGGTGGAATAGGAGTTGGCATCGTAAGCCTCTGGAGCAGAAGCGGTATAGACCGGCCAGTTGATGTACAATTTTGCGAGCAAAGCCTGAGCCATATACTTATTGGGCTTTCCGTAGTTCTCGCCGGTGGTCTCTGTGGTCAGTTGCGGGATGATCTCCTTGAGTTCGCTCTCAATCCAGCGGGCCACGTCGGCACGCGGCTGTCGTTTTTCGAGATCGATCTGGTCAGCCAGTTTGGAGTCGTTGATGGCGACATCGCCCCAGCAGTCCATCATGATAAAGGTGAAATAAGCACGCATGGCACGAGCCGGAGCCTTGTAGGCATCGTCGGCATCACTGTTGATGACCTCATTGGCTTTCACCACACCAGAAGCGAGCACCGTCATCCAGTCGATGGAAGCATCCTCATAGGTGAAGGCGTGAAGGCTGGGGTGAGCATAAGCGCCATTGTCGTACCAGTTGCCTCCGTAGGACACAGCCGTATATTCATCGCTCGAGAGAGCAAGTCCCTCCATGTAGCGGCGTCCGAAACAGTCGCGCATTTGGAAATAGATGCCAGAGAGTTGAGCCTCCAGTGCAGCCTCACTATTGGGGTAAGACGTGTACTGCGACTCCACGGGAACATCCAGATCAGTACAGCCGACGGTCAGTGCGGAGAGAGCGGCTGCAAAATATATCTTGATATTTGTTTTCATATTGCTATTCCGTTTAAAAAATTAGAAATTAACCCTTACGCCAGCCATGAAGGTGCGTGTGTGAGGATAGTTGCTCCAGCGGAAGTCTACACCAGGCTGGATGCCGCCCATATTCACCTCAGGATCGAGTCCCTTGTAACCAGTGATGGTGAAGACATTGTTGCATGTGGCGTAGACTTGCAGGCTCTGCAGCCAACCGCCGAGTTTGTCGAAGGTATAGCCGATGGAGAGGGTCTGCAGGCGCAGATAGTCGCCATTCTCGAGGAAGCGGTCGGACGGGATGTTGCTCAGGTTGTCGGCCACGGGACGGTCGGTGATGAATTCCTTGAGCACATTCTTGCCTCCTGCGAAGAAATCGGGAGCAGTGTAGTGAGCGCGGGATCCGTTATAGATCTTGTTGCCCAGTACGCCGGTGAAGAACAGCGTAGCGTTCCAGTTCTTGTAAGACAGGGTGTTGTTCCAGCCGAAGTTGAGTTTAGGCTGAGCATTTCCAGCGATATAGCGGTCTTTGAACTCAGGTGCGCTGGTGGTCTTTCCGGTCTTGTTGCCGTCCTCATCGCGCTCGTAGTAAGTAGCCTTTCCATCCTCACCGTATCCAGCGAACTCATAGAGGAAGAATGTGCCGAGCGGCTCGCCTTCCATCACGCGCTGCGTGTAGCCATTGGCCGACACGCCAGCCACCATCGGGTCGCCCTGAGTAAAGGTAGAAGTCTGGAACTTATCGTTGGAGAGTTTGTTGACCTTATTGGAGTTGTGAGCCAGGTTGATGGTCGTCATCCAGTTGAAGTCCTTGGTGCGGACAGCATCGATATTGACGGAGAACTCCACACCCTTGTTGGTGATCTCGCCCACGTTGGCAGCGATGTTGTCAAAGGGATAGATGACGGTGGACACCGGGTAGTTCCAGATCAGGTCGGTGGTTTTCTTGCTATAGAACTCGAGGCTACCATTGATGCGGCCATTGAGGAAAGCATAGTCGATACCGATGTTGAACATACCGGTAGACTCCCATTTCAGGTCGGGGTTAGCCAGTTTGGTAGCGCCGAGGATAGCCCAATTTTGACCTTGGTAGGTGAAATTGCCCTTCCAATTGCCCCATTGGTCAAAAGCGCCATAGGTAGCCACTGCGGAATAGGCGCCGAATCCAAGAGCATTACCGCTGACACCATACCCCAAGCGCAGTTTGAGGTTACTGAATATATTCTGTGACTTCATAAACTCCTCCTCCGTGATATTCCAGGCTGCTGACACAGAGGGGAAGGTACCCCAACGATGGTCTTTGCCGAACACAGAAGAACCGTCGCGACGGATGGTAGCCTGCAGCATATAACGGCTATTGAAGGAATAGCTTGCACGTCCGTAGAAGGAGATGTTGCGGATGGTTTCCTTTGTACCACTCTGCACAGAGGGAATACCGTCAATCTGTCCTGCATAGGTCAGTTGGTTCCACTTCAGGTAGTCGTCGAAGAAGTTGTGTACTTCGAGGCCGAATCCGTCGTTGGAGTTGCGCTCTTCCCATGAATAACCAGCCATGAGAGCCAGTTTGTGCACCTTGGCGAAGGTATGGTCATAGTTGAGATACGTCTCGAAGGTATGGTCGTCGCCGAAATAGGTGTTGCGGTTGGCCGTACCGTTATATGCGTTGTAGGGCACCAGTTGTGTGAAGTGGGAGTGATACGAACTATACGTGCTCTGACGATGGTTGTAAGAGTAGTTGGTGTTCCAATTGAGTCCTTCGAAGATATTGAGTGTAGCTTTAGCCACGATCTGGTTGCGCTTCCACATAGTCTCCGAGGTATCCTCGTTGATGAGGGAGACGGGGTTGTAGTTGGCTGAGCCTTCGCCCACGACCCATGAACCATCCGTGTTCTTGATGTTGTTGGTCGGGTTGAAGTAGTTCATGGCATCGAGCACAGAAGCACCCGTATCCCCCATGGGCACGCCCACGTGCTTGCCATACATGGAGTTGAGTCCCACGGAGAGTTCCAGTCTGTCTTTAAGCACCTTGGTGGAGATGAGCGAACGCAGGTTGAGACGGTTCATGTGCGATCCGTCGATGACACCCTCACGGTTCATGTAGTTGATGCTCGCCATGTATTTGGTTTTGGCCGATCCGCCATTGATCGACAAGTTATGATTGTGGCTGACACCCGTGCGGAGCACTTCGTCCTGCCAGTCGGTGTTGCCACCCTTGTCATAAGCATAGTCGATGTTGTTTTTCGACACATAGTTGCGGATATCGTCGGCAGAAGCGATGTCGAGAGTCTTGGCGATTTTGTCGAAAGCCACATAGCCATTGTAGCTCACGTTGGTACGTTCGGTCTTCCCCCCGCTCTTGGTGGTGATAATGATCACGCCGTTGGCAGCCTTCGAACCGTAGATGGCCGTGGCGGTAGCATCGCGGAGCACGTCGATCGACTCGATGTCATCGGGAGCCACCATCGAGATGTCGACGCCGGGAATTCCATCGATGACGTAGTAGGGTTGCATGGCAGCGCCCTCACGCAGAGAGGAAGCACCACGCAAGGTGATGGAAGGTGTGCCATTGGGGTCGCCCGATGAAGTCACCACCAGGCCAGCCACTTTGCCCTGCAGCATCGATGCCGGGTCGGTGAAGACACCTTTGTTGAGGTCTTTAGCCTGCACTGTAGTGATGGAGCTGGTGACATCCTTGCGGCGCATGGTGCCATAACCGACGACCACCACCTCGTTGAGTGTGGTGTTGTCCTCTTTGAGGACGACATTCTGTCCGGGGCTGACGGTCTGCGTCTCAAATCCCACGTAGGAGACATTGAGTTTCGCCCCCGGTTTGACATTCAGTGTGTAACGTCCGTCGATATCGGTCACGGTACCATTCTGGGTACCAGCTTCCACGACGGTCACTCCAATCAGCGGATCGCCATTCTCGTCGGTGATGACGCCAGTCACATTGTTCTGGGCCAAGGCGAACGTGCTGCATAGCATCAAGGCTGCGGAAATCAGAGATTTCTGCAAGATCCTTCTCACTTGTTTTCGTACTTTCAGCATAATTGTTTTTAGGTTTAATTAAAAGATATGATCATTCTATTTCAGTTGTTGATTGCAGGTGCCGCCATAGTCGATGCCCTCATGTGAGACGTTGAATCCCTCGAGAGTCAGTCGCGAGGCCTGCTCGACAAAAAGTCCATAGACCTTGTCGCGCACGAAGCCCTCGCCCTTGCAAGGCCGTTTGTCATAGATACCGCTGGGATAGCTGGTGATCTTCTTGAGGTTAAGCGTCACATGGTCGAAATGGATATCGCTGACTTTGTCGGGTGTGTCGCCCCCGATAAAGCATCCGTTCTCGCTTGTAGCGATGATATGGTTGAAGAAGATTCTCGACACCTGTCCGCAACGTCCTTCCACCTGTCCTTTCGGGAATCGCCAATTGGCATCCTTGTGGTTGCCATTTGCCCTGGGATAAGAGGTGACATAGATGGGTTCGGCCTTTCCCCACCACACATCCGACCAGAGTCGGCAGTCGAGGATGATATTAGAGAACACCACGTCGGTCACGGTGCCCTCATCACGGTTCTGGATACCCAGTCCGCGGTTGGAAGCCTTGATGATGCAATTGTCGAAGAGCACGTTGTAGATCGAGTCCATATTCTCACTACCTATTTTAATAGCGCACGAGCGGCTTGTCATCACGCAGTTGGTCACCACGATGTCATGGCAAGAGCCGTAGCGCTCTGTCTCACGTCGGTTTTTTAGACAGATGCAGTCATCACCGCTGGTGATCAAGCAGTTGGAGATACGCACGTTGCGTGAGTGGTCGATGTCGATGCCGTCGCCATTGCGTATTTTCAAGTTGTTGAGCAGGTTGATGCCGTCGATGACAGCCCCGTCGCATCCCACGAGATGAAGCGTCCAGTAGGCACCATCGCGGATGGTAACATCCCTCACGGTAAGGTTTCTCACCCCATTGAGCGTGAGCACATGAGGTCTTGGGTCGAATGTCGTGACAGGTTTGAGCTCATAGGAGTCGTCCAGTTCGGCCCCCATAAATGCCACGCCATTGCCATGGATGGTGCCTTTACCAGTGATGGAGATGTTTTGCGCATCATCGGCATAGAGCCACATCATGCCTTCCCCCTCATTCTTGCCGAAAGCGCTGAGGTGATAAATACGTTCATCAGGGTTAGCGAGCAGGACAGCTGTAGGTTCGATGTGTAAGTCGACATTTGACTTCAGCTGCACGGGGCCGGTCATAAAGGTATGTCCACCACGCAGGAGCACCTGTCCTCCCCCTTCGGAAGAACAACGGTCGATCGCACGCTGTAAAGCCACAGCATCGTCGGTCACGCCGTCGCCTTTGGCACCCATTTGGATGACATCATAAATATGCTGAGCCATTGCCATTCCAGCAACAAGCATCAGCGACACAGTCAGAAGCAGTTTCCTCATGAATGGTTATTAGGTTGTTTCACATCAGATTTAAGCCTGCATTTCCAATACCTATGAAAGATAGTTCGGGCGCAAAAGTATCAAATTGTTTTGGATTACACAACTTTTAACCTAAAAAAACCGCCAAAATAGTGAGAAAAAGGGGGTTGCAACCTATTGGGAGGGACATTTTTTCGTTTTCAGACTATTTTCTGTCTGCAAAAACAAAAAAAGAGGTTGGTGCAGGAAGCTACCAACCTCGAGGGGCGATTTCGAAACATCGAAATCATAAAAACATGCTGCAAATATAAAATTCCAATTGTTAAAAAGCAAATTTTTAACGCTAAATATAGCTTTTTTAACATTTGGGGCAAGGGGGGGTAATTGCTCTGCACCTAAGTGTGCATAGAATATCGGGCGGATCTGCCGCTTTTAGTTCGGGCGGATTTGCATTCGTTCGGGCGGATTTGTAATCCGCACGCATTGAGTATCGGCATTTGCTATGCGCTTTTAGCGGATTAAAAATCCTGATACCCGCATTGAGTATCGGCATTTGAAATGCGCTTTTAGCGGATTAAAAATCCTGATACTCGCATTGAGTATCGGCATTTGAAATGCGCTTTTAGCGGATTAAAAATCCTGATACTCGCATTGAGTATCGGCATTTGCTATGCGCTTTTAGCGGATTAAAAATCCTGATACTCAGAGCATCGGGATTACAAATCCCGATGAACAACGACAAATCCCGATGAACGACGGCAAATCCCGATGAACAACGAAACATTCCGATGAACGGCGAAAAATTCCGATGAACGGCGAAAAATTCCGATGAACGTTAGCTGGGAAAATGGGAGGCGGAGCTGTTACGTCTGAGGAGGGAATCATATTTTTCCTTCATTTTCATACCAGCTCTCGTTTTTTTTCTTAATTTTGTGCAGGGAAAAAATTTTTCAAGTAACGTATTATAATATAATGTGGAGAATCTTATGAAGAAAATATTATTGATCGTAGCCCTGGCACTGCTCACCGTGCCCCAAGCGACAGGAAGTTACTGGAAATCGACTGCAGCGGAAACCGCGCTGATGCAGCAAGGAGGCATCAGGTATCATCTGAACGGCAGGATCAGCACCATCGACCATGTCAAACTGGTGCTCAAGGGGAAAACCGGGACGTTGTCGTATAAGATGAACGGCAAGCGCATTGTCAGCAACATCGTGATAGACCTGGAAGCCTCAACATTCGACAAAGACGGCATCGGTCACATCGAGCTCAAGAGCTATACGCCTCAAGGGAAGCTCAAAGGGCGCTTTATCGGAGATTCTGACTTCGCAGAATGCGGATATCTCTATGTAGGGAAGTTCGTCAACGTGAACGGTTCTTCGACCGAGTTTCTTTTCACGGAATTGTAGCCACCTTCTTACACGCCCTTTGGATTAGTTCTCAAATCCAAGGGGCGTGTAGTTTCGAGGAGAGCACTTCACCCCTGTTTTTATGGGCATTGCGACAGTTATGACGCTATTTTGCCGATTTGACGCAATACAGGTGTGCGTGTCGCATCGGTTTTTTAAAAAAACGAGTGTTTTTTTGCTTGCCAACCAAACTTGGGCTAATTTTGCATCGTAATCAGAAACAAAACGGAAACAAATAATAATAAAAATAAAAAACATGAAGACAATGAAAACAATGAAGACTTTGAAATCACTGATGGCCGCCGCTATCATCCTTTGCACCGCAAATGCAAACGCCCAGACACAAAAGTACTACAACACGAAGAACGAGGTAGCCATCACCGTCGGCACAGGCACCAACTCCCAGCTCTTCGACGCACTCTCTAACCTCGGCAGTGTCATGGGCTCTGTCCTCATAACAGGCATGGCCACAGGCGGACATTACGTCGGTTACACCACATATGATGACAAGTCCTATCTCCCGCCAATCTCCGTGGAGTACTTCCACCACCTCAACGAGTGCGTCAGCATCGGTGCCATCGCAGCGCTGAACAGCTACAGCAGCGACATGTATTGCACATGGGAGAGCAACAGCGGCGAAAAGAAGGAGGAAAAAGTAGGAAAAGCAACGAAAAATTTCGTTTCGTTCTTACCCGCCGCCAAATTTGACTGGCTGCGCAAGAAGAACTTCGGCATGTACTCCAAGATCGGCGCCGGTTTCACCTACATGCACGAGAAACAGGTGCAGAACAATCAGGACGAAGACAAAGAGGTGAACAGCGATAATGAGTTCTTCTTCACCTTCCAAGCCTCACTGATCGGTATAGAGGTCGGATCGGAGAAAATCAGGGGATTCGCTGAGCTCGGCGTCGGTGAGCAAGGTATCGCCCTCGCCGGTATACGCTACAAGTTCTAAACATCAATACAAGTTTTTACCTTTCTTTCAACCCCTCCTTGGATTTTGAAGACAATCCAAGGAGGTTTGTTTTTACCGTATTCTCCTCAAAAGGGCTGTCGGTACACCATAAGTGAAAAAGTATATCCCCCGATGCCACAAGACAAATATGCAGCCGACGAACAGGGAAGTGCTATTTTCCTGCATATTATTTCCTGCTTTCATTTTTTTTGGGTATATTTGCAGGGAATTTCCATCAACAAACTACTACGACAATCAACAATACCCAAATCATATGAGACAAGTCATCTTTTCAATTCTCTGTCTGCTGTTCCCATGCTCACTTCTTGCCCAGGGCTGGGACACCGACTATGCCAACATCGAAAAAAGCATCCGCAAAGTGCAGTTTCCCGACAAGCGTTTCGACATCACCAAATATGGTGCATCACTGAAAGCTACACCCGCCAAGAACCAGAAAGCCATCAACAAAGCCATCGAAGCCTGTTCGAAGGCAGGCGGCGGCAAGGTCATCATCCCCGCTGGTGTGTGGAAGACCGGAGCCATCCGTCTGAAGAGCCATGTCAACCTGGTGGTGGAGAAAGACGCCACCCTACTCTTCGACTTCGACACCTCGCTCTACCCGATGGTCCTCACACGCTGGGAAGGCATCGACTGCTACAACTACTCCCCCTGCATCTATGCCTATGGCGAGACCGACGTTGCCATCACCGGAGCTGGCACCATCGACGGCAACGGCAGCAACGACACCTGGTGGAAGATGTGCGGCAAGGACACCTATGGATGGACTCCGCAGCTCACCGAGCACCAGAAAGAGACCCGTCTGCAACTGCTCCGCATGTCGGAAGACGGTGTGGACGTAGAGAACCGCAAGTTCGGCCAGGGCAAAGGTCTGCGTCCTCAGCTCATCAACCTTTACAAATGCGACGGCATCCTGATTGAGGACGTCACTCTGCTGCGCTCCCCCTTCTGGGTGATCCACCCTCTGCTGAGCAACGACATCACCGTTCGCGGCGTGAAAATCTGGAATGAAGGTCCCAACGGCGACGGTTGCGACCCCGAGTCGTGCGACCGGGTGCTGATCGAGAACTGCATTTTCCACACCGGCGATGACTGTATCGCTATCAAGAGCGGTCGCAACGTCGACGGCCGCAAATGGAACATCCCCAGCCAGAACATCATCGTCAGGAATTGTGAGATGCAAGACGGGCACGGCGGCGTAGTCATCGGGTCGGAGATCTCCGGCGGCTGCAAGAACGTCTATGTGGAGCACTGCAAGATGGACTCCCCCAACCTCGACCGTGTGCTCCGCATCAAGACCAACTCCTGCCGCGGCGGCATCATCGAGAACATCTTCATGCGCAAAGTGGAAGTGGGGCAATGCCGTGAGACCGTGATGCGCATCAACCTCAACTACGAGCCGAAAGAGAACTGTTGCCGCGGTTTCAACCCGACCGTCAGGAATGTATACATGGAGGACGTTACCTGCAAGAAGAGCAAATACGGTCTGCTGCTCAACGGGCTTGACGATGCCGACAACATCTATAACATCCACGTGAAGAACTGCCGTTTCGACGGTGTGCAGGATGTCGGTCTCAAGCGCACAGGCAAGAGCCACGACCTGCACCTCGACCAGGTTTTCGTCAATGGTTCGCTGCTGCTCGCAGAAGCGCCCTACAAGAACTACAGCGAATGGATGACCTATTCGGAGATGCAGCGTGTGCCCAAGTCCTATCTGCTCGACTTCTCGAACAAGCCCAAATGGAGCTACGTGATGGGCATCGAACTGGAAGCCATGCTTGACACCTACCTGAAATACGGAGGCCAGAAGATCATGGACTACTGCCAGGAATACACCGACACGATGATTGACGCCAAAGGAGTCATCCGCGGCTACAACCTGCTTGACTACAACCTCGACAACATCCGTACAGGCCATTTCGTGACCCGCATGTACCAGCTCAAGCCCGAGGCCAAGAACCTGCTGGCCATGCAGACCATGATGAAACAACTCGACAAGCAGCCCCGCACTGTGGCCGACAAAGTATACTGGCACAAGGCCATCTACGCCTACCAGGTGTGGCTCGACGGCATTTTCATGGGTCTGCCCTACCGCGCCCTGACCGCCAAGACCCTTCTGAAGCCCAAGAAGGCCACGAAGATCTATGACGACGCCGTGAACCAGATCAGCATCACCTACAACCGCACCCTCGACCCCAAGACCGGGCTCAACCGTCACGCCTACGACGAGAACCGCAACATGTTCTGGGCCGACAAGGAGACTGGTCTCAGCCAGCACTGCTGGGGCCGCGCGCAGGGATGGTATACGATGGCCCTCATCGAACTGCTCGACGCCCTGCCCGAGGACTATGCCCGCCGCGGCGAAGTCATCGAACTGCTCCGCAAAGATCTCGACGCCGTGATCAAATGGCAGGACAAGAAAACCGGCGTATGGTACCAAGTGATGGACGCACCAGACCGGGAAGGCAACTACCTGGAGTCGACCTGTTCGTCGATGTTCGCCTATGTCCTGCTGAAAGCATACCGCAAAGGCTACCTCGGCGAGAAATACCGCAAAGCCGGCGAGAAAGCCTACCAAGGCATCCTCGACCATTTTATCCGCGTGAACGCCGACAAGACCATATCGCTCACCTCCTGCTGTTCGGTAGCCGGTCTGGGACCGGGCGTCAGCCCCGAAGTGGAAGCCGCCCTGAAGAAGATCAACCCCAAAGCCACGGCCAAGGAGAACAAGAGACGTGACGGCAGTTACGGCTACTACCTCAGCGAGCCCATACGTGACAACGACGCCAAAGGAGTCGGTCCGTTTATCTGGGCCTCTCTTGAGATGGAGCAGTTGAAGAGCACAAACCCATAATTCCAGGAAAAACATGAGGAGAGCATTATCCCTGGTCTGCGCCATCATGGTTTTTTACACAGTCATGGCGCAGGCTCCAGCCTTTCCCGGAGCCGAGGGTCACGGCCGATACATCACCGGCGGGCGCGGCGGCAAAGTCGTCCATGTGACCAATCTCAATGACAGCGGAAGCGGTTCGCTGCGCGAGGCAGTGAGCGGCAACAGCAAGAAAATCGTCGTCTTCGACGTCGGCGGTGTCATCCCCCTCTCCAGCAACCTCACCATCGGCGATAACACCACCATCGAGGGCCAGACAGCGCCATCACCTGGCATCACCATCAGGTATTACACCGTCACCCCAGGCAGCAACAACATCATCCGCTACATCCGTGTGCGCAGAGGTCAGGAGAAGAACGTGAACGACGGAGCTGACGCCATCACCTCACAGCACAAGACCGGGATGATGATCGACCACTGCTCCTTCTCGTGGAGCATCGACGAAGTGGCCTCTTTCTACGACAACAACAATTTCACGATGCAATGGTGCACCATCGCCGAGAGCCTCATCAATGCCGGTCATGAGAAAGGAGCACATGGCTATGGCGGCATCTGGGGCGGCAAGCTCGCCTCCTTCCACCACAACCTGATAGCCCATGTGGCCAACCGCTCACCCCGGTTCAACGGTGCACGCTACAACTGGGGCGGTTATACCAGCAACCTCCTCTTCAACGACTATCGGTGGCAGAACACCCTTCAAGCAGAGATTGTGGATTTCCGCAACTGCATCGTATACAACTGCGGCAATGGATGCTATGGTGGTCCTGGCGGAGGACATATCAACATCGTGAACAACTATTACAAGACAGGACCTGCAGGCTCGACCACACACGTCACCAACGTCACGCTGGCCGGCAGCGGCAATGCAGGGAATGACCAGACTTTCTGGGACATGACCAGCCGCTACTTCATCAACGGCAATCAGGTGAACAGCAACGCCAACTACGATTGGAAGGGAGTGAGCTACGACAAGGGCATCCCCAGCAAGAACGGAGATTACTACACGAAAGACCCCAACCACTATTATGGTGAAGGAGCCGGCTATGTGTCGATCAGCGGCACCGACTGCGTGCGTATCAAACTGGATAATGCGAGTGCGACAGGTGAGGTGACCACCCACACCGCCAGCCAAGCCTACCAGAAAGTGCTCGATTACGCTGGAGCCTCCATGTTTCCCGACGAAGTGGACAAGCGTTACGTGACCGAGACCCGCAGCGGCACCGCCACCTACAAAGGTTCCGTCACCGGCAAATCCGGGCGCATCGACCGTGTGGCCGATGTGAATGGCTACACCGAAGCCACCTTCGGTACCGGTGCCTATCCGTCGGACTGGGACACCGACCGCGACGGCATGCCCGACATCTGGGAGGAAGCCAATGGTCTGGATGCCCACAATGCCTCTGATGCCGCCACCTACACCCTCGACCCCAAGGGTTATTACACCAACATCGAAGTCTATTGCAACGCCCTCGTGGAGGAGATGGTGAAACAGCAGAACGCCAATGCCGAAACGACAGTCGACGAGTACTACCCTACAGTGAAGAAAGTGGAGGGAGTGCCCTATTACGGAGCAGGAACCGACTTCGGTGAGATCATCGAGGAAACCAAGAGCTACACCATCGCCCAGTCCACCTACCAGAGCGGCGGCGACACCCAGGTATGGACCTTCAATGAAGGCATCACCGTCAGCAATGGCAAAGGCAAGACCTACAACAGTTCGAAAGGCAAGGAAGACGGCATCAAGTACAGCAAGAACGTGCAATACGCCATCGGACTGCCGGATCACTTTTATGCCAAGACGGTGACGTTCAAAGGCTATGACAACTACGCCGACCTCGACTCCTACCTCCTGGAATGCAACGGGACAGAATACGAAGCCACCGCATACGTCTTCCCTAAGAAAGAAAACGACCAATACACCGTCGTCAGCCACACAGTGGAATTAGCCACCCCCACAGCCAGGCAACTGACGTTCACCGCGGGAGGCCAACAAACCGTCTGGGTCATCACACTAACAGGTATGGTCAGCACCCAGGAGCCCGTGACGCTCCTGGGTGACGCCAACAAGGACGGTCAGGTGAACGTCTCCGACATCATGTGCATAGTCAGTCACATCCTCGGCAATGAAGTAGCGGTCTTCAGCAAGTCGAATGCGGATGTCAACAAGGACCATTCTATCAATGTCAGCGACATCATGTGCATCGTGAATATCATCTTGAAACAGTGACCCAACTCCCCACCCCTCCGAGGAACGTATCAGTCTTACCACCTTATTTAATAATAAGATCCGTGAGGCTGTTTTTTTTATCCCTTTTTCGTTGTGGAATCCAAAAAAAATGGTTAAGTTTGCATTTAAAAAGGAAAAACAACCAAAATCTTTAATTCACTAAACCATCAGTCTATGAACAAACATCTACGCTACACACTTATGTCGATGCTGATGATGGTCTGCGGATGGGCTTCCGCACAAGTCATCACATTCGACCCTGCTGTGGACCTTGGCACACAGGCCAGCAGCAGCACTGGTGAAGACCAAGTGACCAAGAGCGGCGTGACCATCGCCGCCTCACCGACAGGTTCCTTTGGAAACGGGCAACAGTACCGCGTGTATAAAGGATCCGATTTCACTGTCACCTCCACGGCAGGCAACATCACCAAGGTAGAGATCACTTGCACGGCTTCTGACGACGCCAAATACGGTCCGGGCTGTTTCAGTGCTCCCACAGCAGGCAGTTATGCTTATGAGGGCACCATCGGCACCTGGACCGGCAATGCCAGTTCATTCTCGATGAACGCAACAAGCAACCAAGTGCGCATGACCCTGGTGAAAGTCACCATCGGTGATGGCGGTGAAGAACCAGGTCCCGGTCCGGAACCCCAGCCCGGTAATCCGACAGGAAGCGGTACGCTGGCAGACCCATGGAATGCCGTAGCCGCCAACAACTTCGTCGCAGGCCTGGCCGCCGACACCCCTACCGAGGAAGACTACTACATCAAGGGCAAGATCGCCAAGTTAGGCAACAAGGGTGAGTTTGGCTCTCAGTTTGGCAATGCCACCTTCTACATCTCCGACGATGGAACCGATGCCAACACCTTCTACATCTACCGCACCTACTACCTGGAGAACAAGATGTGGGTGGAAGGCAACACACAGATCAAGGTAGGCGACGAGGTGATCATCTGCGGCAAGCTCGTCAACTACAAAGGCGACACCCCTGAAACCGTACAGAACCAGAGCTACATCTACTCCCTCAACGGTGCGACCAAGGAAGAGACCCATGAAGAGCCACCTGTGGAAGGCGCCATCGTATTTGACGCCACTGTAGACCTCGGCACCCAAGCCGGCAGCAGCAGTGAAGAAGACCACGTGACCAAGAACGGCGTGACCATCGCCGCCTCTCCGATAGGCTCGTTCGGCAATGGCCAGCAGTACCGCGTCTATAAAAATTCCGACTTCATTGTCACCTCCACGGTGGGCGACATCACCAAGATCGTCGTCACCTGCACCGCTTCAGGAGAAGAGAAATACGGTCCCGGATGTCTCATCAACCCCACCTCGGGCAGTTACACCTTCGAGGGCAACACCGGCACATGGACCGGCAGTGCCAGCAGCGTTTCGATGAATGCAGCAGAATACCAAGTGCGCATGACCAAGGTTGAAGTGTATATAGGCGGCGAGGTGCAGAAAGTGCTCACCATCAGCGGCACCACCCCATTCACCACCTCCACCACCGTGACCATCACCCCGTCGAACGCCGACTATGCGGTATACTACACCCTCGACGGCAGCGACCCACGCACCTCCTCCACGCAGCAAGTCTACAGTGCACCGTTCACCCTCACCGCCACCACTACCGTAAAAGCCGTAGAGGAAGACCTGGCCGGTGTCTTGAGCGACGTAGTGGAGAAAACCTTTGTGAAAGAACAAGCCCCCGACATCCCGACTGTGAACGACATCGCAGCCTTCAAGGCCCTCGAGAGCGGTACAGAAGCCACGCTGAAGCTCAACAATGCCCAGGTGCTGTACGCCCTTGACCGCGACGTCTACGTGCGTGATGCCACAGGCGCCGTGGAGTTCTACAACACCCAGCTCGGCTTTGAAACCGGTCAGGTGCTCAATGGTGAGATCACCGGCAAATTCAGTCCCTACAACGGTCTGCCTGAACTTGTAAGCACCAGCAACACCGATGCCAACACATTCACGGCCACCGCAGGAGAGGAGCCTCTGCCCGTGTCGACAACCATCTCTCAGCTCAGCGAGAGCCTACTCTGCGACCTGGTGGAATTCCCCGCCACCCTCAGCAAAGAAGAGGCAGGAACCTTTGCCAATTCGGGTGACTCCAAGATCCTGCTCTACGACAAGTTCAAGGTGCTCGACGACAGCACGCCTTATGGCCAAGACTGCTATGTGAAAGGCATCCTGGTCATCTACAAGGGCGACCTTCAGGTCTACCCGACCGCCATTTCCAACAACAGCGGCATTCAGGAGCTGAGCGGAGTTTTGCTTGACAGCAATGCCCCCATGTACAACCTCTCCGGCCAGAAAGTCGGACCTGACTACAAGGGCGTCATTATCCAGAATGGCAAAAAGCTGATACTCAAATAAAACATCTTTCCATCACCATTTCATGAAGGGCATGCCGAACGGTATGCCCTTCATGCATAAAAAAACGAAAATTTTCTTCTGATTTCGTTGCAGGTTGAGAAAAAAAATGTATTTTTGCAAAAAAAACGAAGACATTCTACAATAATTCTTTACGAAGATCCACTCATTCAAGACTCTAAGCGGCTTTGGCCAACTACGATTCGAATAGCTACAACTAAGACCACTATTTGATTGTCAATGATTGTGAAACGTATATTACAAATCTGGATTCTGGCACTTGTCAGCCTTCCACTCATCGCCAATCCTGTCACACCAGGAGAAGCCCGTGAGAAAGCAGCAGTTTTCTTTGAGACCCATGGCAAGCGCATCACCCCTGCCCCATCCCATGTGCGAACCGCCGAGGAGGGCCAGGAGGCATCACCCTATTACATCTTCAATGCTGCGGAAGAAGGCTTCGTCATCATCTCAGGCGATGATGCGGCAGGCGACATCTTGGGTTACTCCACCCAAGGCCATTACGACGAGGAAAAAATTCCCGAAGGGATGCAAGCTCTTCTCACAGGTTATGCCCATCAAATCAACCTGCTGAGAGAGACCCCCACGAGACGTCCCTCCAAGAGAATCATCGCCCACGAATCCATCGCCCCATTGGTGACCACCACCTGGTCGCAGGGCAATGCCACGGAAGAAGGCGGAGCCTACAACCTGCTCTGTCCGATGATAGACTCCAAGCACACTCTGGCCGGCTGCGTGGCCATTGCCATGGCCCAAATTCTCAACTATCACCAATGGCCAAAAGAAGATTGTAAGGAAATCCCCGCCTACACCGTAGGCGACGGAGAAATGGTCCTTGAAGCCCTTCCCCCCATGACCTTTGACTGGGGCAATATCCTCTGCACCTACAACGGCACAGAGACCGACGAGGAACGCATGGCCGTGGCCCAGTTGGCACTTTACTGCGGTCAAGCTTCCAAGACCCACTATGGCCTTGAGAAATCAGAAGCCTTCGGCAATGACGCCGCCAACGCATTACGTGAGTATTTCAACATGTCGTCCAAGCTCCAATATGTGAAATCCGCCGACTACACTGCCGAGGAGTGGGACAAGATCATCTACAATGAGTTATCCAGCAGTAGGCCTGTGCTCTATTTCGGTTATTCCACAGCCGATGGCCATGCCTTTATCTGCGACGGTTATGACGGCAATGACTTCTACCACATCAACTGGGGATGGGGCGGTGACTGCGACGGCTACTTCAAGCTCTCAATCCTCAACCCCAACGGAGACAACAGCGGCAACACCTACAGTTACTCGCTCAACCAGCATGCAATCATCGGCATCCGGCCGAATATCGAGAGCGAAGAGATCATCCAATTCACTGACGAGACAGCCAAGTCGATCTGCATCGACCATTGGGACAGTGATGCCGATGGTGAACTGAGCTATGAGGAAGCCAATGTGGTGCTCAGTCTCGACAATGCTTTCACGGGCAACACCGAACTGAAAGACTTCAATGAGTTGCAGTATTTCAGAGGTCTCAAGAGCATCGGCCCCTCAGCCTTTGCCGGATGCACCGGACTGGCATCGATAGAAATGCCACCAACCATCCTCGAGATCAAAGAAAACGCTTTCAGCGGATGCAACGGACTACTTTCCCTGATCATCCCCGAGGGTGTGAACGTCATCGAGAACGAAGCCTTCTTCGGTTGCACCAACATCAACCGTATCTATGTCAAAACGGGCAACACGACATATGACTCCCGTGAGAACTGCCATGCCATCATCGAAACCGGCACCAACACCCTTGTACTGGGTTGCCAGAACACCGTGATCCCCATCACCGTGACCAACATTGGAGCAAGCGCCTTCGCCGGTTGTGAGAAACTCGTCAAGCTACAGATACCGGAGAATGTCACGCACATCTACAATGGTGCTTTCGAAGCCTGCACCAACCTGAAAGAAGTTTCGTTCCCCAGTTCTCTCTATACCATTGGCGACAAAGCATTCTTCGGCAACAGCAGCCTGATGAAAATCATTTTTCCACAGGCCATCAACAGTATTGGCAGCCAGGCCTTTGCCGGATGCAAGAAAATGACCACCATGATCGTCAGCAACCCCGTGCCAGCCCTCTGCGGTGATGACGCATTCGACGACTGCCACCCCACCCTATACGTGCCCAACGGTGCGAAGGAAGCCTATCAAGAAGCCAAGGAATGGAGCAAGCTGTCGATAGAGGAACTGAAAGAGAACGACTACCTCACCTGCAGTGACACCACTTTCACCAAGGCCCATGGCGGTCGTCTGACCATCAAGATGCGCAACAACGACACCGTCATCGGCCTTCAGTTCCAGATCACGCTGCCCGAAGGCATCAGCATCCGCCAGAATGAAGACGAGGAATATGACATCACCAAGACCAGCCGTGTCAGCAACCAGACCTACTACTGCACCCAGCAGAAAGACGGCAGTTACTTGGTGCTCGTAATGTCGATGAGCATGGCTCCCATTGCCGGCCACGACGGAACGATCCTCGAAATCGGCATCGTGTGCGACGAGGATGTGGAGCCCGGCGAGTATGATGTGAGTTTCTCTGAAATCTCCATCAGCACCATCGATCGCGGTACGATCGTTGGCGTGCGTCCGTTGCCTTTCACGAGCAAAGTGAAAGTCAGGCAGTTTGACATGGGAGATGTCGATGGCAACAGCCGCATCAACGTGACCGACGTGATGCTGGTAGTGAACCACATACTGGGGTATGACTCACAGATCTTCATGAAGGAGTTCGCCGACCTTGACTTCAACCAGCACATAGACGTCACAGACGTGATGCGTATCGTGCAGATCATCCTCAACCAGTCGACCAGCACCCCACAACCCAGTGAGGAAGAACCATCCGTCAGCACCAGTCTGGCTCCCGCCTCACCCGGCACCTTCACCCTGCATGTCGATGACGGCCGCGACCTCACGGCCCTTCAGATGAAAGTCAGGCTGCCCAAGACCAGCATTCTGAAATCCGTCAAGCTAAGAGACGGATGCAGCAATGGTCACCAGACCATCGTCACCGCCCTTGGCGACGGTCTCTACAACGTCGTGGTGTTCAACCTCAGCGGACAGCCCTTCCGCCATCAAGGCGGAGAGTTGCTCGATTTCGTCATCAGCGGCCCGTCACAAGCGATCTCCGTCTATGACATATTCTTCACGGACACCAGTCACGAGACCCTAAGCAGCGAGGAGAATACCCTCACCGACGGCATCGACGAGATCACCGCCGACGATTCAGCAGACACCCCGGCATACAATCTCCAAGGCCAGCGCATCGGAAGAAATTATCACGGCATCACAGTACAAGGCGGTCAGAAACGGCTCAAGAGATAAGCATCCTGCGCCGCTTCGTCCGAGCCTTTTCACAAGAATCGACACTCAGCCCATTTCCCGAAAATCAGGAAGTGGGTTGTTTTTTTGACATTTTTTTTGATATTCTCAAAAACAATCGTTATATTTGCAATTTGAAAACAAGAAATCTTATCTATCTAACAAATCATTAAAACGGAAATTGCCTATGAAAAGACCAATTCATCAATTCAGCATGCTGTGCTTGATGCTGTTGATGGCCTTGACCGGCCAGGCAGCCACCACCGCAAGCTGGGATTTCAAGAACGACATCCCAGCGGGCATTCAAGCCAACACCAACTATCAGAACACGACGGCCGACATCGAGTCGAGCGTCAACGGCATCTTCATGCATGTCGATGCCACCAACGGCAAGCTCTACTGTGTGGGCAGGGACAATGCCCAGTTCAACGCCGGCACCATCCTGCAAGTGCCCGTATCCTCCAACAAGGACGTGGTGACTGTGGAAGGCTATCCAGGCTACAGCAAGTACCACTACGGCAATGAGACCGAAGTGAAGGAGAACACCACCACCCACACGGCCACCAACGCCGAGGTGAAGCAAGGCTATGTGGAGATCATCTCCGACGGCGGTTACCTCTACTGCGTGAGCGTGGAACTCAACAAGTCGCTCACCCCCTCGGCCGACGTGACCGGCACCTGGGACTTCGGCGATGCCACCGTGATGGAGCAGACCATGGCATTCTCTGGAACCACCGAGGAAGGAACTGTGGAGGCTGTGGAGAAAAACGGCCTCTTGATGACCGTGGCAGCCAACGGTGCACAGTTCCGCAGCAACGGGAACAACATCCAAGTGCGCGAGGGCGCCGTGTTCAAGATTCCCGTCAAGAGCACCAACGACGTAGTGACCGTGAATGGCTATCCCGGCTATTCCAGTTACACCATCGGCAGTTCCACGGAAGCCCTCACGGGCGACAACACCTACACCGCCAAGAACTCCGATGTGAAACAAGGCTATGTGGCAGTCACCTCGGCCAGCAGCAACAACTACTACTACAAGATCTCCGTCGTGCAGAAAGCCATTGAGGAGAAGCCCGTGCTTGAGAATTTCGCCGCCACCGCCACCTTCCCCTTCAATCTCGGAACAGAAGGACAGACTGCAGACTTCGGCGATGCCGCCGACTATTATCTCTCGAGCAAGGTGACCTACGGCAATGGTCTGACCTTGAAAGACAAGAACAGCGGAGCCGGTTTCGACCAGACCCGTTTCGAACCCAAGGACCAGAACAACAGTCCAGACGAGACCAACTATATCAACTTCCTCATCCAGCCCAAGTTTGGTCTGAGTTTCACCCCGACCAAGGTAGCCTTGAAAACCACCCGTTTCGGCACTGACAACGGTCTGCTCGACATCGCCTGGCTCAATGCCGACGGCACGACGGTGACCCTGGCCACGGAAGTGAAGCCCAACCGCAACAGTGGTGCCCCCGCATACAGCGACCTCTCCTACGAGGTGACCGGAGCCACCCCCGGCGAGGGACTCTGCGGCCTGCAGATCCATCTCTACCACTTGCAATCGGGCAAGCAGATCGGTTTCGCCGACATCGTGATCACCGGTCTTCTCAACGGCCAGGAAGTGGAAGTGCCGATGCTCGACGTATTCACCGCCAATGGCGTGCAATACATAGCCGATGACGTGTTCGCCGGTTTCGATGGCACCATCGAGCTCTCGAAGAAAGTGGAGATGGTGTCGGCCACCAACCCCATTACCGATGTGAAGGCCCTCTCTGGCGAGATCGGCGAGATCACCTACAGCGGTGACGCCACGAAATGCGACGTGACAATCCCCGTATCGCTCGACGCCATCAGTGTGGAGTATGTGGTACACTTCGTGCAGAAGCCCGACTTCACCCTGACCTACTTTGACACCGACGGATCGAAGATGGGCACCCAGGCAGTGGAGAAAGACGCCGCCATCGGAGAGTTCGCCATCGACTACAACACCGCCAAGGCAGTGGAAGGCTACAAGGTGAGAGGCTGGTTCGCCAAAGGCGAATACGGGCAGAAGATCACTGTCGATGACATTGTGACCGGCGACCTCAACCTTTATGCTGTCGACACCGAGATCGAAGAGGCAAGCACCTACAAGAAATACAACTTCGACCTGACCAACAAATACTTCTATCCTGAGGATCATGAGGCCTTCGTGCCTGTAGGCAAAGGTTACTGGCATGACACCCAGCACGGCTGGGCATTCACTGGCGGTGACAGGATAGAGTTGCTCGTCGGTCCGAAAGCCACCATCTCGATTGCCAACTGCAAATACGGCAAAGCTGGTTCGGAACTCGTATTCAAAGACGCAGAGGGCAACGAGATCGCCCGCGTGCCAGCCGTCACCGAGGGCGACGGCGAGATCAACGCCGTGCTCTATGAAGGGAATCCCGGTAAGATCTACGTCGACGTGGAGTCAACAGGTGAGATCTACATCCACAGTGTGCGCATCGTCAACACAGCCGAGGTCAACTTCGCCAGCCAGGGCAACTGGTATTTCGTGAAGCCAGGCGATGCCAACAGCCTCATCGAAGTCATCGACTACGTGAACGGTGTGAACGCCAGCAAATCGGCAGAGCGCAGTTACATCTTCCTTCCCGACGGTGTGTATGACCTTCACAAGACCGTGCTGACCACCACCAGCGGCAACAATGTGTCGATCATCGGTCAGTCGAGAGAGAAGACTATCGTCAAGAACGCCCCCGACCGTTCGATTGAAGGCATCGGCACGACAGCCGTGCTCATCAACACCGGTCAGAACTTCTATATGCAGGACATTACCCTTCAGAACGCCCTCGACTACTATGGCGCACAGTCAGCAGGACAAGCCGGAGGCCGTGCCGTGTGCCTGCAAGACAGAGGCGACCGCGCCATCATGAAGAACGTGGCCATGCTTTCCTACCAAGACACCTATTACAGCCAGAACACCAAGCAGGCTTATTGGGAAGACTGTGACGTGCATGGCACCGTCGACTTCCTCTGCGGAGGCGGCGACGTGCGCTTCGTGAACACCACCCTCTCGCTCGAGCCACGCAACCTCAACGGCACTGGCGGCCGCACTATCTGTGCACCGACCACCACGACCAACTTCGGCTACGTGTTTGACAACTGCAAGGTGGTCGACCTGGCCAACGGCAAGGGCGACTGGAATTTCGGCCGCACCTGGCAGAACCAGCCCATCGCCGTCTACCTCAACACCACGCTTGACGACAATGCCGCCAAGACCCTCGTGGGTTCCCGTTGGACCCAGAAAGGCATGAACAGCCGCGACCCGAAAGTATTCGGTGAGTACGGCACGAAGAATGAGGCCGGTGAGGACATCACCCCATCGAGCAACATCATCACTTCCTATGGAGGCAAGTTCGAGACCATCCTCACCGCCGAGCAAGCTGAAGGCTATGCCTACGACAAGATGTTCACCGACTGGGACCCCGCCAGCCTGACCATCCAGAGCAAAGCCCCAGAGGCCACCTACAGCGGCGGTAAAGTAAGTTGGAAAGCCGTCGACGGAGCCATCGCCTATGCCATCTTCAAGAACGATGTGTTTGCAGGTCTTGCAGAGGCAGGTGCCACCACCTACGACATCGAAGCATCCGCCGGTGACGTCATCACCATCCGCAGTGCCAACAGCATGGGCGGTTTCGGTGAGGCAGCCATCGTGGAGATTCCTCAGGAGCTCATCCTCGACGAGAACGCCCAGAACGAGATTCCCGCTGAGGGCACCGTCATCACCGTGAAGACCAAGCGCACCCTTGTGGGAGGAGTATGGAACACCTTCTGCGTGCCGTTTGCCATCACCGCTGAGGAGATGGCCGCTGAGAGCCATCCGCTCCACAATGCCACCATCATGACCCTGAGCGGAGCCACTTACGATGAAGCCACCAATGCCCAGGACATCGCCTTCACCAAGGCCGAGAGCATGGAGGCAGGCAAGCCCTACGTCATCAAGGTCGATGCAGACGTGGTAGATCCCACCTTCAGCGAAGTGACCATCGGTGCCGAGGAAGCAGGCGAGATCATCGCCGGCAACTGCAAGATGGTAGGACTCTACAGTCCGTATGAATTCACCTCAGCCGACGAGAACATCTTCTTCATCAGCGGCGGAACCAAGTTCAGTTATGTCGGAGAGCCAGGCACGATGAAAGGTCTGCGAGCCTACTTCGTGCTCAACGGCATGGATGAAGGTGCCCTGCAGAACATGTCGGTGGAATTCGGCGAAGTTGTCGGAATCCGTTATATCGGCGAAAGCAGCCTGGAGACCGGCAAGATCTACGACCTGCAAGGCCGTGAGCTCAACCGCCAGCCCCGGCATGGAGTCTATATCATGAACGGCAAGAAATATGTGAAATAAGATCAGCCACTTTAAAAAATCAAAGATCATGAAAAAGAACATTTATTCAAGTCCAGCCATCAAGATGCTGGCCATGAGCACTAAAGTTTCCATCCTGACCTCCTCCGAGGGATCGACCATCGGATCCGAGGATCTCGGTTTCAACCCCATCAATCCAGGTGGCGAGAATCCAGGAACAGCTTATTAAGAATCAGGTCCTCGCCTGATAATTCCCCACATGGGTCCTGCTCGCAGGGCCCATGTTTCTTTTTTGTATGAAATAAAGTATTTCCCCTAAAAAAAACGCATAAAGCCCTGTGAAAAACTTGCTATTTCACTTTTTTTATTTAACTTTGCAAAATATAACACTATCCACCATACCAAAACAAATCACCCAGCCCCCCTTGAGCAACCCATCGATAAGCTGATTATTCAATCAACCTAAAATAAAATCTATGTCTGTTAAATTAAAATTCTTTAGATTGGCGCTACTGTTCGTCCTTGCCCTGATAGCAGGCAACATCTCAGCGCAGACTATCAAAGGTAATGTGACCGACAACACAGGTGAGCCCATCATCGGAGCCACTGTCATGGAGACAGGCACCCAGAATGGCGTGATCACCGACCTTGACGGAAACTTCACCTTACAGAATGTGAAAGGCAAGTCAATCACCATCAGTTACATTGGCATGAAGACCCAGACGGTGCAGCTTGCAGGTAAGACCGATTTCAACATCGTGCTTGAAGACGAAGCCTCGACCCTGAACGACGTTGTGGTGATCGGTTATGGTACAGCCCGCAAGAAAGACCTCACCGGATCGGTGTCGACCGTGAAGGGCGAGAGCCTCACCAAGGTGCCTGTGCCCAATGTCTCAGAGGCCCTGTCGGGTAAGATGGCAGGTGTGCATGTCACCACCACCGACGGTTCTCCAGACGCCGAGATCCTGATCCGCGTGCGTGGTGGCGGTTCGATCACTGGTGACAACAGTCCTCTCTATGTGGTCGACGGTTTCCAGACCGAGAGCATCAGCGACATCTCCCCCAACGACATCGAGGACATCACGGTGCTGAAAGACGCCTCCTCGACCGCCATCTATGGTTCTCAGGGAGCCAATGGTGTGATCCTCATCACCACCAAGAACGCCAAGAGCGGCAAGACCCAGATCTCCTACAACGGTTTCTTGCAGACCAAGACCGTGTCGAAGCGTCTGGATCCGATGGACACCTACGACTACGTGATGTCGAACTACGAGTATGCCCTTATCCGCGGCACCAGCAACCTCAACTCGTTCTACAAGCAGTTTGGTGTCTTTGACGACCTCTATCTCTACAAGAGCATAGAAGCCATCGACTGGCAGGAAGACATGTTTGGCGCCGACGTCCTTTCCCAGAGCCACAATATCAGTCTGACCGGCGGTACCGACAAGACCAAGTTTTCTCTCAGCGGCACATACGACTACAACGGCGGTCTGATGCCCGACAATGACTACAGCCGCTACGCTTTCATGTTCAAGCTCA
The DNA here is from genome assembly GCA_946540735.1 of uncultured Prevotellaceae bacterium. Lineage (GTDB taxonomy): Bacteria > Bacteroidota > Bacteroidia > Bacteroidales > Bacteroidaceae > Prevotella. The sequence continues at coordinate 44,563 of CAMNIN010000015.1, forward strand.
ACCATGACATCAGCAAGAACTTGAAATTCAACTTGAAAGCCAACGTCACCGACCAGCTCGTCAATGGTCAGGGAACGCAGGGTGGAACCTACAAGATCCGCACCTCGCAGGCCATCACCTCAGTAGCCACCAAGGGACTCTCGGAATATGTGGAGCCCGATTTCTCGAAGATGAGCGACGAGGAGATCGAGGAATGGCAAGACAGCCAGATGACCCTGGCCGAGCAAGCCAAGAAATACTGGCGCAAGCGCAACAACCGCAAGTTCGGTTTCAACGCCGCCCTCGACTGGACCATCATCAAGGAACTCAAGGCACACCTCGAAGGAGGCTACGAGTATCAGTTCAATGAGATCAAAAACTGGTGGGGACACACCACCAACCAAGCCTCTTACGTAGGCGGTCTGCCTCTCGCCGACTGGACGAAGACCAACATCCGCACCATCCGCGAGAGCGTCAACCTGAGCTATGACAAGAAATTCAACAAGGTGCACCATCTCAACGTCATGGTGGGTCAGGAGTACCGCAACCAGATGAGCGACAACAACTACATGTACGGCACCCGCTACAGCAAATCGATGGCCCCCGATGACGTCTTTGCCAAATTCGCCCAGCAAGGCGAGGGAGCCATCCTCCGTGCAGAGAGCACCATCGCCGCCGACGTGAGGCTGTTCTCCATCTTCGGCCGTATCAACTACGACTACATGGACCGCTATCTGCTCACCCTCACCTTCCGTGAGGACGGCAGTTCGAAATTCGCCAATGGTCACCAGTGGGGTTTCTTCCCCGCCGCCGCCGCCTCGTGGCGTATCATCGAGGAGCCCTTCATGGAAAGCGCCAAGAGCTGGCTCTCCAACCTGAAGCTCCGTCTCTCGTATGGTAAGGTAGGTAACAACAAGATCGGCAACAACACCTTCCAGCAGCTTTACAACCTCAACAGCGGCAGCAAGCGCTATGGTGTGGGTGAGACCGCTAACACCGACCTCTCAGCCTCCAGCGTGCTTGCCAACCCCAACATCACCTGGGAGAAACGCACCACCCGCAACATCGGTTTGGACTTCGGCTTCTTCCACGAGCGTCTGAGTGGTAGTTTGGAGTACTATTGGAACAACACCACCGACCTGCTCATCAACCACGACATCTCAGCCGCAGGCTACACCTCAGTCTGGGAGAACTGCGCCGAGACCAGCAACAAGGGTTTTGAGGTCAACCTCAACGCCGTGATCCTTCAGAAGAAGAACTTCTCGTTGAACGCCAACTTCAACATCGGTTTCGACAAGTCGAACGTGGAGAAGATAGCCAGTGGTCTCGACCAGATGACCTTCGCATCGGGCTGGGCAGGCACAGACAACCGCAACCAGCAAGACTACATCGTGCGTGTGGGCAACCCCATCGGTCTGATCTACGGATGGAAGAACGCCGGTTACTACACCACCAATGATTTTGAGAGCTACGACGCAGCTACCGGCACCTACAAGCTGAAAGACGGCGTGCCCACCTGTTCCCTGTTTGGTGGTGCCATCGGTCTTCGTCCCGGTACGATCAAGTTGCAGGACATCAGTGGTCCTGACAGCAAGCCCGACGGCGTGGTAGACGCCAACGATATCACCGTGATCGGCGACACCAATGCCGACTTCTCGGGTGGTTTCGGTCTGAACGGCACCATCTACGACTTCGACTTCTCGGCCAACTTCACCTTCACCGTGGGCAATGACCTCTACAATGCCAACAAGATCGCAGCCTCACAGCAATACCGTTCGGGAACCTATCCCAACATGCTCAACTTCATGCGCCAGGCCAACAGCTATTCGTACATGAACCCAGAGACAGGCACACTGCTCACCAGTCTTGAAGACCTCGCGTTCTACAACGAGGGCGGCAACGGTCAGCCCGCCAAGGCATACTGGAGTCCCTACTCATTCGGCAGCGCCGTAGTCATGCCTACGGAGTGGGCCATTGAGGACGCCTCCTTCCTCCGTCTTCAGAGCGTGACCATCGGTTACACCCTTCCGAGCAAGATCACCAAGAAGGCAGGAATCCAGCGACTCCGCGTCTACGTGACAGGCAGCAACCTGTTCTGCATCACCAACTATTCCGGCTATGACCCAGAAGTGAGTTCGTACGTGCGCAACAGCAGTTACTCCGGCCTCACCCCGGGCATCGACTACTCCTCTTATCCCAAGAGCCGCGCCTTCACCTTCGGTCTGAATGTGACCTTATAATCAACAATCCTATCAAGTATCAAAAGATATATCAAGAATATGAAACTGAATATCAAATATATCGCTATCACAGCCATGGGGACGTTGGCACTGACATCATGCAGCGACATGCTTGACGTAAGTTCCCCCTCACAGACTGACGATGCCGCCGTATATGCCAGCGAGGAATATACACTTCAGGCCCTCTATGGTGCATACAACCTGTTCGGTCAAGACTCCTACACCTCACGTATGTGCGGTGTCTACATGCAGAACACTGACGTAGAGGCCAGTGCCCCCAGCGCCGGTGTGCCGAGCAGCGACCGCCGTGCCGTATGGTCACTCCAGTCGAGTGCCATCACCGGTTTCAACGACATGACCAACATGTGGAACCACAACCTGCAAGCCATCGACCGTGCCAACCAAGTGATTGAAGGCATCAATGCCAGTTCGATCGGCACCAATGCCAACATGCAGCAGATGAAGGGAGAGGCCGTTTGTATCAAGGCCTACCGCTATTATCTGATGTGCGGTTTCTGGGGTGACGTTCCCTACTACAACACCGCCTCGAAATGGGGAGGAGACCTTGACAAGCCCCGTTCCGACAAGTTCTCCGTCTACAGCCGCATCCTTCAGGAGTTGGTTGACATCGAACCTCACATGAAGTTCTCGGATGCCAACAGTGGCGGCATCGAGCGCATGAACCGCGACTTCGCCATCGGCATGATAGCCCGTCTGGCCCTGTTCCGCGCCGGTTATGCCAAGACCTTCGACAACCAGATGAAGCGTGCAGACGATTATCTGGACGTGAACGCCGACAGTCTGAGCGTCACTTACACCAACCTCAGCGGTCAGCAAGTGACCGCCCACACCCACAACGAGTATGTGCAGATGGCCAAGGACTACTGCCAGAAGCTCATCTCGCTGAAGCCCCGCAACCTTTACGACAATTTCTGGACCCCGTTCACCAACGAGAACACCTACGTGACAGAGAACAATGCCGAGATTCTGTATGAGATCGCCTTCGTCGAGTCGTACGGCGGTGATGTCGGATGGAGTATCGGTGTGACCAACAGCGGTTCGTGCAAGAACGGAACGACCACCAACCAGGTAGGTCTGACCCCCTCCTACTATCTCTCTTTCGCCGACAATGACCAGCGTCGTGATGTGACCTGTGCCACATGGCAGCACCAGAACGACATTGTCTATCCCGTCGACGGCACCGGTATGGGTATCGGCAAATGGGACCGTGCCCTGGCCACCAAATCCCTGGGAAGCGGCAGTTCGAAAGGCACTGGCATCAACTATCCTCTGATGCGTTACTCCGATATTCTGCTGATGCTCGCAGAAGCAGAGAATGAGCTCAACGGCCCGACCGCCCTTGCCAAGGAAGCCCTCACCAAGGTACGAGCCCGCGCATTCAAGAACAGTCCTACCTATACAGAAGATGTGACCAACTACGTGAATAATCTGTCGTCGAAGGAAGCCTTCTTCAATGCCATCGTCGACGAGCGCGCTTGGGAGTTTGGCGGCGAGGGTCTGCGCCGTTTCGACTTGATCCGCTGGAATCTCTACGCCCAGAAGATCGAGCAGGCCATGCGCACCATGCTATGCTGGGGAATCTCCACCAACGAAGAGCTGATGGCCCTCGACGAAGTGAAGGCCGCCTACCCCGAGGCAGCCGACTATGTGAAATACGCCGACAAGCTGTGGTTCAAGCGTGTAGGAGCCACCAACACCAGGGCCGACATTGAGTTCTATGACATGAAATACCGTCCTGCCGATGATGACGCCACGATGGAGTCTAACGGTTGGATGTATGAGGAAGCCGTAGGAACCTCGACCTATCGCAGCCGTTGGGGCACCCAGTTGCTCAAGCGCGTGTCGACCTACACCTACCAAGGCACGGAATTTGCCTCATGCACCAAGACCAAGGATGCCACCACTGGTGTGACCACCTATGTGCTTGGCACCGCACCAGCCCAAGTGACCTTCACTGTGGAGAACGGCGGTGAATCCGGCGTGACCCGCACCGACTCCTATCAGGCCAGTGACTATGCCACCCGCATCTACCGTGGTTATGCCAACGGAGCCTTGAAAGGCGATGGCAACGTGCCCTTCCTCCTGCCCATCAGCATCACCAACCTCAACTCCAGTTCTGTGCTCAGCAACGACGGTTATGGCATCCTGAGCAATCAGACAGGCGAGGGCGTGAATGCCGTAGTAGCCGTTATCACCAAAGAAAACTATTAATATCGAAGATACGACATGAAAAAGTTATTCAAATCCATGCTGCTTTTCATGGCAGTGACCACCGGTTTGGGATTCCTTGCAAGTTGTAGTGACGACGATCTCCCCGCAGCCGACAGTCTGTTCAGGCCGGTCATCGACAGCGACAATATCACACATGGCCTCGATGCAGACAATGTGCCCTATATGATTGTCAACTGGGACAATTTCAAGACAGCCAACCAATATACCGTAAGAATTGAGGCCAACGACGGAAGCGACAGCCGTGAGGTATCCACAGACAGTACCACCTATCGTTTCGACAAGCTCCAGTATGACCGTGAGTACAACATCACGATCAGTTCGTCCAACACGGTCAGCGGTCTGAGTTCCAAGCCGTTTACGCTGACGACGACATCACTCGACTACCCGACCAGTCTTTCAACCCCGCAGGCCACAGACATCATCGACATCGCCGCCCGCATCCGCTGGTCGGAAGGAGTGAATTATGACAAGTTGATGGTCTACAAGGACAGCAATGACTCCCTGGTATCAGAGTACTCCCTGAGCACAGACGACAACCTCGCAGCCCAGAAGATCGTCGAGAATCTTGAGCCCCGCACCACCTATCGCGTGGAAGCCTATTCAGGCAGTGACTACAGGGGGAAGAAGCGTTTCACCACCGTCGCTCCCGAGAAGTTCTCCGGCGAGGTAGTCGACCTTCGCGGCCTTGATCCCGACACCGCATGGAAATGGTTCTCCGTGGGCAGCGGTTCGTCATTCGCCAACACCCTCGACTCGCTGATCAAGACCCAGTATCAGGACAAGGACCTCACCATCGTATTGGAAGGCGGCACCCGTTACCGCATTTCGACCATCGAGTTGCCCGCCACCACCGGCACCATCACCTTCGTGACCGGTCTGAGTCTGGCCGGCGAGGCAGAGATGGGTGTGGAAGGCAACTTCCGTGTAGCCGGCAGTTCGGATGTCGGCGGAGTGGTATTCGACAAGATTGCCTTCACCGACACGGAGAACAAGCCTCGCACCGACAATCACTACGGAGCCACCTACGTATTCAACTTCAACCAATCTGGAGGTAATCTCGGCACGCTGAAGTTCCTCAACAGCAGCATCAAGTACAAGCGTGGCATCTGCCGTATCCAGACCGCCGCCACCATCGGCGAAGTGATCATCGACAACTGTATCATCGACTCCATCAGCGGTTACGGCATCACCAACGCCGACAACGCCAAGGCCGACATCCAGAATGTGAAGATCACCAACACCACCGTCTCGAATGCGGAGAAGATCTGTGTAGGCACCAAGGGTCTCCAGCCCAACTCCCTCGTGGTGGAGAACTGCACCTTCGTCTTCACCGTGGCCGATGCGAAGCCCTTCTTCGACTTCAAGTCGAGCAACTGGGCAGCATTCAAGGACAAGTTCACGTTCAAGAACTGTCTCATCGGTCAAGCCGGCCGCAGCAAGGCCGAGGGTGAGTTGGCCACGACCGGCATCACCGGTTGGAGCGGCGACTTGCAGCCCGAGTGCGACGAGCTCTACTTCACCAGCGACCTGCTCTGGCAGCCCACTTCTGAAGAAGACCCTGCTCCGAAGGCAGCCTTCCCCGGCACCACGTTGTCGACAAGCACCACAGAGACCTTCAAGAGTCCGTTTGAAAGTAATTTCCAGATCATCACCAGTGAACTGGGCGGCACCAAACCCACTCCCGGTGATCCCCGTTGGTATTAATCATTCATCGACCCCTCATTCCATCAGGCACGCACCTGTCATCAGGTTGCGTGCCTGATAGTTGAAAGGAGAACACCATTTACCTCAATAAAACCAAATCCATGAGACTATCCAAGCATCTCTTTATCCTCCTTGCATCGCTGGCCCTCACGGTATCAGCAGAAGCACAGGAGAAGACCCCCGCCTTCCCGGGAGCCGAGGGTTTCGGTCGCTACGTGACCGGCGGACGAGGAGGAAGCGTTTATCACGTGACCAACCTCAACGACAGCGGCACCGGTTCACTGCGCTGGGCCCTCGACCATAACGGAGCCAAGACCATCGTCTTCGATGTGTCGGGCACCATCCACCTCAAGTCAGCCCTCAACATCAACAAAGGCAATGTCACCATTGCCGGACAGACCGCCCCCGGCGACGGCATCTGCGTGGCCGACTATCCTGTACAGATCAAGACCAACAACGTGATCGTGCGCTATATGCGCTTCCGTTTAGGCAACAAGAACGTCACCGTCAACGGAGCAGACGGTTGGGACGGTTTTGGCGGTTTCGACCAGTCGGATATCATCGTCGACCACTGTTCAGTCAGTTGGAGCATCGACGAGTGTCTCTCCATCTACGGCAACAAAAACACCACCGTACAGTGGTGCCTTGTGGCTCAGAGCCTGCAGGACGCCGGGCATTCGAAGGGCAGCCATGGCTATGGCGGCAACTGGGGCGGCAGTGGTGCCTCCTTCCACCACAACCTGATGGCCCATCATGAGAGCCGTGTTCCCCGGCTCGGTCCGCGCTACACCACCCAGCTCGACGAGCGCATGGACATGCGCAACAACGTGCTCTACAACTACTGTGGCAATGGTTGCTATGGTGGTGAAGCGATGAACGTGAACATCGTGAACAACTACTACAAGCCAGGTCCTGGCACGCTGCAGATCAGTTCGACCAAGCAGAAGCGCATCGCAGCTGTCGGCATCCGCACCACCTCTTATGTCGCCTCATACGCCGACTATGCCCCCACCCTCCATATCTGGGGCAAGTACTACGTGGACGGCAATGTGAACTCCCGCCACAGCGACGTGACCAAGGACAACTGGACCTGGGGCATGTATAACCAGATCAACGCCGACAACAACGACGGTCTCTACGACCAGGCGGTGAAAGACTCCATCCGTCTGCATGCACCCATCGACTACATCCTCACCACCACTCACACGGCAGAACTGGCCTACGAGAAAGTGCTCGCTTACGCTGGAGCCTCCCTTCACCGCGACAGCTTCGACGAGCTGATGGTCGATGACACCCGCAACGGCACAGCCACCTACACCGGAGCCGGCAACCACAAGGGCATCATCGACTCCCAGGAAGACAACAAGCCCGAAGGAGCTGATGACAGTTGGAGTGCCTGGCCTGAACTGAACGTCATAGCCGCCCCCACCGATACCGACGGTGACGGCATGCCCGACGAGTGGGAACTCCAGAACGGCCTCAACCCCAACGACATCACCGACGGCAAGACCGTAGGCGCTGACGGTTACACCAACCTTGAGAACTACCTCAACTCACTGGTGGCCGACATCACCTCCGACCAATACGCAGGAGGAGTGCAAGGAGGCAGCATCATTGAGAATGGCGGCGAGTCTCAAGTCACGAGTTATGAGATCTCCCCCAACACCTCGAACGGCGACTGGACCTTCAGCAACGGTTTCAGCATCACCGTCTCAGGAAAGGCCTACTCAGAAGGTTCGGCCTGCGGCATGAAAGGCATCAAATACTCCCGCAACACCACCTACAAGATCAACATCCCCGATGGCATCACCATCACGAAAGTAGACTTCACCGGTTACAGCAACGATGACAACAGCACGGCCTATATCGAGCGCTTCGGTGAGAATATTTTCTCCAACAACGACTATGTGTTGCCCTCCCGTGCTGGCGGAAGTTACGTCACCTTCAGCGTCGACCTGCCCACTCCCGCCACGAAGCAAGCCAATTTCGTGGTCAAAGACGCCCAAGCCGTCGTCAACATGACCCTTCATGGAGCGTCCACCGGCATCCGCGACGTCAGCAGCACAACAAACCATTCCCATGACATCTACACCATCGACGGCCGATTGGTGGTGCGCCAAGGCACGGCCCACGACCTGGAATCACTACCCAAAGGCGTGTATATCATCGGAAACAAGAAAATCATCCTGAAATAAGATCATCATGAAGAAAACACTCGTTCTATTGTCGCTACTCATCCTGTCGTTTTCCGCAGCCAAGTCGAAAGACCTGTCCATTGCCTCACCCGACGGGAAAATGCGAGTGACCATCCACGTCGAGCAAGACCGTTTGACCTGGGAGGTCAACCACGAAGGCACCCCCGTACTCACCCCCTCAGAGATCGGCATCAACGGTCATCTGACCCGCATGAAAGGCAAAGCCGCCAAAGGCAACACCGCCCTCGTATCCAACAGCCAATACACCGTAGAGTTCCATGCCGACAATGACGCAGCCGCCTACCGCATCATAGCCAAAGGCAAGAAGCCCGTCACCATCAACAATGAGACTGCTGAATTCCAGTTCGCTGGCGACTACAAGGCCTTCATCCCCTACGTCAATGACAATCGTTCCGGCGAGCGCTGGTGCTTCTCTTTTGAGAGTTACTACGACGAGCAGCCCCTCTCGAAGATGTTCAGCGACTCGTTGGCCATCAACCCACTGGCCGTACGTCTTCCCCAAGGTAAGACAGCCGTCGTGCTCGATGCCAACGTCACCGACTATCCTGGCATGTTCCTGAAGAAATGCGGAGCCCACGGACTGCAAGCCGAGTTTGCCCCCTACCCCCTGAAGGAAGAGAACAGCGGGCACGCCAGTCTGAACCTCATCCCCACGTCGCGCGCCAACTACATCGCCAAGTCGACGATTCAGACGCCCTGGCGCATTGTGGCCGTGATGGAAAACGACGCCCAACTGCTGAGCAGCGACATCGCCCGCCGCTACGGTCCGTCCTGCCGTATCACCGACACCTCATGGATCCGTCCTGGCAAAGTGGCCTGGGACTGGTGGAATGCAACGATGCTGACCGGCGTGGACTTCAGAGCCGGAATGAACACCGACACCTACAAGTACTACATTGATTTCGCAGCCAAGAACCACCTGGAGTACATCATCATCGATGAAGGTTGGAGCAGCGAGGAGTCGCTGACAGAAAAACTCAATCCCGAGATAGACCTCTCCGTGCTACTCCCATACGCCAAGGATCGCAACGTAGGCATCATACTCTGGTCGAGTTGGCGCAACAGTGCCAGGAACACAGAGCAAGACTTCAAGCACTACGCCGACTTAGGCATCGCAGGATTCAAGGTCGATTTCTTCGACCGCGATGACCAGGCCCTGATACGCTCCGCCTGGGAGATCGCTGATTGCGCCGCCCGTCATCACCTGTTGCTCGACTTCCACGGTTTCCGTCCGACAGGCATCAACTACGCCTATCCCAACATCGTGAATTTCGAGGGTGTGAAAGGCCTTGAGAACTCCAAATGGGAGCCCCGTACAGGCAATGGGCCGATGCACGACCAGCCCCGCTATGATGTCACCATCCCCTATCTGCGCATGCTCATCGGTCCGCTCGACTACACCCCCGGAGCCATGGTGAATGCCACCAGAGCCCAGTTCTTCGGCAACAACGACCATCCCATGAGCCAAGGCACGCGCGCCCATCAAGTGGCAATGTATATCACTTACGACGCCCCCCTTCAAATGCTGGCCGACTCCCCCTCCAAATACATGAAGGAGCAAGAGACCACCGACTATATCTCCCGGATTCCCACCGTCTTCGACGAAGTGATCGGCCTTGACGGAGAAATCGGCGAATACACCGTCATTGCCAAGCGCAAAGGCCAGAAATGGTATCTCTCGGCCATGACCAACTGGCAGTCCCGTGACCTCAGCATCGACCTGTCGATGTTGTCTTCGGGCAGTCATCAGGCCACGATTTTCGCTGATGGACTCAATGCCGACCGCGACGCCACCGACTACAAGTGCAGTGTCACCACAGTGCGACAGGGCCAGCGTCTCAACATCCACCTTGCCCCAGGCGGAGGATGGAGTATGATCGTGGATTGACGCCTCCCCGGTACTCTTTCCAGAAAGCATCAAAAAAATGGCCCCGAAGGCAGTGTTTGCGACACATTCCTTCGGGGCCGGATTGATTACGAATGCCGTTTTATTCCTCTTTTTTTGCCGCGGTTTTCTTGGCCGCGGTTTTCTTGGCAGCAGGTTTCTTGGCAGGTGCGGCCTCCTTCTCCAGTTTGGCCTTCAGTTTGTCCTCCAGTTTCTGCATCTTGTCGATCTTGGCCTGCAGGCGTGTGATCTCCTTGTCCTTCTTCTCGATTTCATCGCCCTGATTCTTGATGGTAGTGAGGAGCGCATCCAGCTCATCATTATCGATAGACTCAGGATAGAGCGCATTGACCCTATTGATGAAGTCGCCAAGGATATTCATATAGTTGGTGAACGCGTCAAACGGTGTGCTGTAGATACCGCGGTCGAGCCCCACATTCGAAGGTTTGGTGGTCATGAAGCGGAAGTTGTTGGAAGCCTGTAGGTAATCCCAGTCCTGGTTGATGCGCGGATCATCAGCGATGCGGAGTCTGTCGGCGATGCTATAGAGTTTGTTGAAAGCCTCACGCTGCATGGGGTTTCCGAGCCAGCAGCTCACGTCGCGCTCCTCGTCCACCCATGACAAAGTATCGGGCACGTCGAGGTTGCCCACACTCTTCATCTTCAGGCAGATCTCCGTCGGAGTGGAGAATGTGATTCCCTTCTGCTTGGCGCAAGCCGGGAGTGCCTTGAGGAACTCCAGGATGTTGCTCGAGAGCGGTTGAGCGATACCCAGAGCCGACAGTTCCATGAAGATGTTGATGATTTGCTCCTCTTCGGGGAAGTTGGCGATTCTGTCGATGTAATTATCAGCGAAGAGCGGATACCCCTCCCATTCGCTGTTGTTGAAACGCAGAGAGATATCATCGCTGAGCGTCACGTCGCGGAGCAGCAGTTTAAGATTCGGAGCGATGGCGCAGTTATAGACATAATGCGGTGATTTCCATCCAAGCACATGTTTTGCCCCCTCGGTGAGCATGCCTTTGAATCCCATGGCAGCAGCCTGTCCGCCGATGTCATCGCTGTAGATGAGCGAAGAGTTGCGCAGCACCTGTGGTTCCTGTCCGAAGTATTCCTTGATTTTGACGCACTGTTTCTTGACATCACGCTCGAAAGAAGCCTCATTGGCCAGGGCAGCCAATCCATGCGAATAAGGTTCGGCCAAGAACTCCACGCATCCTGTGGCATTGAGTTCCTGCAGTTTCTCGAGCACCTGAGGAGCATGCATCTCAAGTTGTTCGATACCCGTTCCTGAGAGCGAGAAAGCCACTTTGAAATAATTGCCGTTCTGTGCGATCATCTCCTGTATGGCATTGAGAGCCGGCATATATGAACGGTTGGCGATGTCGGTGATCGACCGTTCATTCTCATAATCATCGTAATAATAGTGGTCGGTACCGATATCGAAGAAGCGGTAACGCTTGAGATGGATGATCTGATGTATCTCAAAATATAAGCAAATTGTTTTCATTTTGGTATTTTTTTAATTACTTATTAAGTGTGCGGATATAAAGTTCCTTGATCCAGCGGCCCACCTTTTCCCATGTGATCTGGTCGACCTCTCGTTTGCCTTCCTCTTGCAGGAAATGGAACAGGCTGTCATTATGACAGATGGAGTAGATGGCGTCGGCCAGGGCGTGTATATCCCAGTAGTCGACCTTGATGCAGTTGTGCAGGATCTCAGCGCAGCCGCTCTGCCATGAGATGATGGACGGCGTGCCGCACTGCATGGCCTCGAGCGGAGAGATGCCAAACGGTTCGCTGACCGACGGCATGACATAGACATCAGAGTCCTTGAGGCACTCGTAGACCTGTTTTCCCCTCATGAATCCCGGGAAGTGGAACCTATCGGCGATGCCCCTCTCAGCGGCGAGCTGTATCATGGCATCCATCATGTCGCCCGATCCCGCCATGCAGAATCTCACGTTTCGAGTGCGGTGCAGCACCATATTCGCGGCCTCCACGAAGTATTCGGGTCCTTTCTGCATGGTGATACGTCCGAGGAAAGTGACCACTTTCTCTTTTCCTGTATGGTCGGGTCTGGGTATATCCTGCAGTTCCTGCCGTAACGGATAGACGGCGTTATGCACGGTGAACACCTTTTTGGGGTCCTGGAAATAATGGTTGATGACCGTCTGGCGGGTGAGTTCAGACACACACATGATGCAGTCGGCATTGTCCATACCATCTTTCTCGATGGAGTATACGGTGGGATTCACCTTACCGCGGCTTCGGTCGAAGTCAGTGGCATGCACATGGATGCACAGCGGTTTTCCGCTCACGTTCTTGGCATGGATGCCAGCGGGATAAGTCAGCCAGTCGTGTGCATGAATGATATCAAAATCCTCAGTACGAGCCACCACTCCAGCGATGACAGAATAGTTGTTGATTTCCTCGTGGAGGTTTTTGGGATATCCCCCGGCGAACTCCATACATCCCAGGTCGTTGACATGCATGTAGTTGAAATCGGCATAGATATTGTCCCTTAACTTGAAGTAATAGTCAGGATCCATAATATTGCCGATACGGCTTTTCACATAGTCATAATCGACATCTCTCCATGCGATAGGCACGGCGCACATGCCGACGATGCGGCAGGCTTTGGTGTCCTCGTCGCCGAAGGGTTTAGGCAAGCAAAGGGTGATGTCCATGTCTCCCTGGGCATACAATCCCTCAGAGATGCCATAATTAGCGGTGGCGAGTCCACCGAACACATGAGGAGGATACTCCCAGCCAAACATTAAAACTTTCATATTTTGTCTCCTCCTTTATTTAGAATAGTTATATGATTCAAGCAGGTTGAGTGTTCTCAAGATCTCTGCCACGTTCATGGCGAACGACATGGCCCCACGTCCGAGGAACGGTGGGTTTCCGTCGAAGAGCTCACTGATCGTACCCAGGCAGTGATAGTTCATCTCATCCTCATACCCCACCATCTGTCTTTCGATGAAGCTCAGGCGGGTGCGCTTGTAGATTTTGAGGCAAGCCTCCATGTAGAAGCCACCGAGCCACGGCCATGCAGTTCCCTGATGGTAAGCATAGTCACGCTGCGTCTGCGGTCCGACATACATCGGGTTGTAACCTCCGCTTTTCGGAGAGAGCGAGCGCAGTCCCTTGGGAGTGAGCAATTCCCTCGTACAGACATCGAGCACCCCTTTCTGCTGACTTTGGTCGAGCGGAGAATAGTCGAGGGCCACGGCGAAGATCATGTTGGGCCTTACGCTCCAGTCCATCATATTTCCATCGACATAGTCATAGAGGTATCCGTATTCATTGAGGAAAGTATCCACGAACGAGCTCTTGCAGAGTTCGGCTCTTTTGCCCAGATCCTCTGCCCGCTCCGTGTTACCTTCCTCGGCAGCGATGGAAGCAGCGAATCTCAGTGCATTGTACCACAGAGCGTTGAATTCGACGATGAATCCCGTACGCGGCACGACCGGTCTTCCGTTGGCCGTGGAGTTCATCCAAGTGACGGCACGGTCACGTCCTTCGGAGTGGAGCAGTCCGTTTTCCTCGAGCGAAAGGTTAGGATGCTCATTGCCGATGATGTAATCAATGATGTCGTCGATGAGTTTGCCATACATGGAGATGCATTTCGCGCGCCCGCACTCTTTGGCGTACTGCTGTATAGCCCAGATGGCCCACAATGGAACGTCGGGTTGCTCCATCTCATAGATATGTCCTTTGATCTCTTTTCCCTCCATGAAAGCCCGGAGTTCCCGTTCTGCGGTTTTCATGACCAGTTCGAAATAGTCCTGCTCCTCGATGGCGAGAGTCAGTCCTGGCAGTGAGATGAACGTGTCTCTTGCGCGGCATTTGAACCAAGGATATCCAGCGAGCAAGTAACGTTCGTCGTTGGGCAGTCTTTTATGGAACTGGTGAGCAGCGTTGACCAAGCAGTGGAAGAAATTGTCACGCGGGTTACGCTCAGCGACCTCGCTCTCGAAGAGTTTCTTGAGCGTAGCGGTACGGATTTTGGAAGTGGAAGCCGAGAAGACGATACTCTCCCCCTTCTTAATCTGAGCCTCGAAATAGCCCGGCACGTAGAGGTCCTCATTGGAAGCATATCCACGCTCCTGTTCTTTGGGATACTCGATACCCCTATACCAATCGGGCTGGAAGACGAACTCGTTTTTCTTGCTGAACTGCATGTAGAGGTCGGGGTATCCGGCGTACATACACGTTTTGATACCATTGTCCACAGGAGTGTAGTCCCGGCTTGCTGTATAGTTCTCATGTGTGAAGGCCCTCACACTTCTGAAAGCCAGGAACGGTTTGAATCTCAGGGTAGTGGCAGAATGCGCATCCTCCAGTGTGTATCGGATAAGGATTCTGTCCTCATAATGCTGGAAGACGACCTCCTTTTTGAGGATTACTCCGCCCACCCTGTAGATTGTGGTGGGAACTTTGTCGCAGTCGAACTCACGGATGTACTTGTGCCCCTTCGGGCTGTAGTTGTTGCCCTGATACTTATGGAGTCCCAAATTGAACTCAGCTCCATGCTGGATGACTGTCACGTCGAGTGAAGAGAGCAGCACATGGTTCTCGTCATCCAGCTCAGGGATGGGAACCACGAGGAGTCCGTGGTACTTGCGCGTGTTGCAGTCGACAATTGTGGAACAAGAATATGCTCCGGAGCGGTTGGTTCTCAACAGTTCACGGGGCAGTGATTCCTCCAAGTTGGTCATCAGCGCCTTTTCGAATCGTAGATAACTCATAGTTGTTCTATTAAGGTTTAAAATCGTATCAGATTCAGATAACGTCATACGTCCCATGCGAAGCATGGTCCTCGTTAAATCTGTTCAAAGTTAATCATTTTTGTCAAGTGTTCAAAATTATCCTCTTTTTTTTTCGACTTTTGTCTCTATTTTATGCGATTCGGGATATTTTTCCCCATCGGAAAGACTTAATCACGGGAAATTTGCTAATTTTGCACCACTATAGCCGTCAAGTCATTCGGCACTGTTTGTATTCAAGTAACATCACCATTCGAGAAATCCTGATCCATGTCAGTTAGGCCCAACAGCATCGACAGACACACTGCAGCCTCAGAGGTTTTGGCCATCTGGCCGTCCCTCACGGAACTTCAGCGCATGCTGATATCCGACCACCTGCATGTCAGCCGTTACAAGAAGAATGCCATCATCTATTCGGAGAAAGACACTCCGAGCCAGATGTATTTTCTTCTGAACGGCAAGGTGAAGGTGCTGAAGGACGGTGTAGGCGGCCGCAACCAGATTGTGCGTGTAGTCAAGCCCGTGGAGATGTTCGGCTACCGTGCATACTTTGCAGAAGCCAGTCACCGCACCACGGCCATGGCTTTTGAGTCGTCGGTGGTAGCCTCTGTACCAATGGAAGTCATCGAACAGGTGATGCGGAGCAATCCCGAGATGAGTCTTCAGGTTGTGCGGCACCTCTCCATCCTGTTAGGTCAGTCGGACGACCGCACGGTCAACCTGACTCAGAAGCACATCCGGGGCCGTCTGGCCGAAGCCATTCTATTTTTGAAAGAGAATTACGGTTTGGAGGAAGACGGCAGCACGTTGAGCATTTACCTGAGCCGTGAGGATCTGGCCAATCTGTCGAACATGACCACGAGCAACGCCATCCGCACTCTGTCGGCGTTTGCAGCAGAGAAGTTGATTGCCATCGACGGCAAGAAGATCAAGATTGTCGACGAAGACGAATTGATGAAAGTCTCGAAAATGGGCTGATGAGAGTCTCTAAAACGGGCTGGCCCCTTACGGTATGATGAAATTGATCACCTCTTGTTCGACGTTCACTTTGAATGGTCCCACAGGAGAGTTCATGACCCTGCCATCGATACCCACGAGAGCCCTTTCCGCCTTATCGACGAAGATTTCCCTCGTACGGTAAGGATGCACGCTCCGGTGATTGAGTATTTTCCCGCTATAGAGCAGATAGAATCCCTCTATCAGTTGAACCACTTCCGGATGATAAACCACCGACACGTCGAGCAATCCATTATAGGGCACGGCACTGGGAGTGAAGCCATATCCCTGTGCGTTGCCGATACATACCGTCATCACTTTTCTGTCGATCACATCGGTATCGATACGCAGTTTCATCTTGTATTCCAGTCGTTGGAAAATCATCAGGAGTGAAGAGGGTATGAAAGCCAGTTTTCTCCATCCGAACGAGCCGCTTGCCCTTCGCCGTTGTCTGATGACAGAGGCCACGAGTCCGATACTCAGGCAATTGAGGAAATATCGGTGGCACTTCTCGTTTTTCTGGTTGGTGTAGCGAATACATCCCAAGTCGACCTTTCTCACCCTTCCCTTTTCGATCATGTCGACACATTCTGCGATCTCATTGTCCTTGATATCCCAGAAATGGGCGAAGTCATTCATCAGTCCATTGGGAATCACGCCGAGTCTCACGGTATCCCTGATTTCTTTTGGAGTCATCATCAGGCAATTCACCGCATCGTTGAAAGCGGAGTCACCACCGACGATCACGATGGTCTTATATCCATTGTTGATCATCATTTTGACCAAGCGGTCGACGCTGCTGGAGTTCTCGCTCTGCACAAAGTCATAGCTAATGCCCTTCTCCCTGAGGCATTTCTCCACTTTTTCCCATTTCGACTGAGGTCTGAGTGCCCCACTTTTGGGGCAGAACACGATGCCCCATTTGTTTTGTTCGACTGACATATCCGTTGTATTAGGTTTCTAAATCGGTTTGGGTGCGGTATCGCCAGTTTCCCGCATGATCTCGTGGATGGCTTTGACTTTCTGATCGACAGGCATCATCGCATCAATCCAGTGGATGTGTGTTCCCCGTCGCTCCATGCCCCGGAACCACGTCATTTGCCTTTTGGCGAACTGATGGATGGCGATTTCCAGTTGCCGGAACATCTCTTCGAAAGAAAGTTTTCCGATCACGAATTCGGTTACGTATTTGTATTCCAGTCCATAATAGATGAGATCCTCGGCAGGTATACCGCTGTCGAGCAAGGCCCTCACCTCCTCCACCATACCTTCCTCCAATCGCTGGCGGAGCCTTGTAGTGATGCGTTTACGGCGTTCTTCGCGCGAGATATCCACACCTATGATGATAGAGTCAATTTTCGGGAAGAATCTATCACTGACCGGTGTATGGAGATGAAACTCTTCGATTTCGATGGCCCGGATAGCCCTCTGTGCGGTGTCCACGTCAGTGCGGTTGTGCATGATGGTGCCATTACGCCGTTTGAGCTCCTTGAGCATCTCGGTCAGTTCATCCAGGGATTTCCCCTCCAGCCTTTGTCGCAGTTCATCATTCTGCGGCACAGGTGAAAGCAGGTATCCCTTGAGCACAGCCTCGAGATACAATCCAGTCCCGCCACAGAGGATGGGGGTCATTCCCCGCTGCATGATATCGTTATATGCCTGCAGGAAATCCTGCTGATACGCAAAGAGGTTGTATTTCGTGCCCGGTTCCCTGATATCCACGAGATGGCAACGGATGTGCTTGTCGCCCACCACATAGTCGCCGAGGTCTTTCCCCGTACCGATGTCCATGCGGCGATATACCTGACGGCTGTCGGCACTGATGATCTCGCCGCCCACATCGGCAGCGAGAGCGGCAGCCAACCGGGTTTTGCCACTTGCCGTTGGTCCGAGGATGGTGATCATCTGTCTTTTCATATCCGGGTTGTATCAGGTGTTCTATTTTTCATCAAATGCTCATAACAGGAAACCCAGCCTGATCTCAGGACTGAGGAATTTGATACCAGTGTCATTGGAGATCGCGCCATTGCCATTGAATTGCATCATAATGCGCAAGGCGTGCTTGCCGAGAGCAAAGTCAGCTCCGGCTCCGATATAGAATCCCACCATGTTGCCATGGCTTCCGGCCTCTTCCAACACAGACATCTCATACCCTCCGATGTTCTCTGAATCGAATCCCGTGAGAATGTCCAGATTCAATCCGGCCCTCACCACGGGTGATATCTTGCTGTCGGGCAAGAAGCTATAGGCAAAGCCAAACTCGCCGTCGAAGAGGTTGCATCCAAATGTTCGGTCGAGGAGATATTCCTTTCCCTGCTTCAGTTCTTTCAAGTCATTTTTCTTGGTGGCGTTGCCCCGGACGTAGCCCAGGAGCACCTGGGCGGTGAGCCCACGGCTCAAGCGTGGGAAGCCGAAATCGAGACCGATCGAGAAGCGGGGACTGCTGAGGTGAAAATTGTCATAGGCAGTTTCCATGGATGATCCGCTATATGAGAACTTATTGCACTTAGCGGTTCCGAAGAGCATGCCCGCCTCGACACGCAAGCCTTTGAAAGTGATGGAGCGCACGGACTTCTCATCATACTGGAACTGTATGCAGTCACCCCATTCCGAACAATATTTCTCGTCGTAGTTTCTCACCAGTTTCGTGAGGTTTTGCCGCTCATAATCACTGTTCCACAAGGCATCGACAGCCTCTGGACTGCTGGCCAGCATCTGCGAGGCTTTCAGCATGGTCTTTTGCTTCACCTCGATCACATCGGCATTGGTGACATTGTTCAAGATAGGTTCCCTCATGGGAGCCACATTGCCCTTCTCGTCGACAAAGAAATAATAGCTGATGCTGTTGTTCTTGTAATAGAACAGGCTAATCCCACCCTGAATGACATATTCTGCGAACATCCTGGTCTCCACATCTTCGACAGGGAAGGTGCGGGAGACGTAATAGACGCCATCGTTATCAAACCGATAGCCCTGTATGTCGTATGGCATATAATTGACGAAACTGCTGCTGTCGTCTGCGCGGAAAGAGCACTGCTGGCAATTGTAGGTGTCGGTGCGGTAGTCGATGACACCATGAATCGTGTCACCTGTCAATGTGATGACATATCCTTTCTTGGGATTGACCTGGGCCGAAACAACCAAGACAAGGGGCAGAAGAAATATGAGCAAAAGGGTTCTTTTCTTCATTAAGTATTGATACACAAGATGGATAATCAATCCTCACCCTGCGGCGACAAGGTGATTACGGCTACAAATTTAGTGAAAGATGAAGACAAAACAAAAAAAAAGTATCTTTTTATGGTTTTCCCCGGAGGATAGCCAGCCGTCATAGCCGAAAAAAGCCGTTCGGCAACCCGAACGGCTTATATTGAATTCAAATCAGAAACTGATCTTATTTGAGTTCAGCGAGGCACTTGATCGTGCGGACCATCTGAGAAGTATAGGAGTTCTCGTTGTCGTACCAGGAAACGACCTGCACCTGATAGGTGTCGTCATCGATCTTGGAGACCATGGTCTGAGTAGCATCGAAGAGAGAGCCGAACTTCATGCCGATGATGTCGGAAGAAACGATCTGATCCTCGTTGTAGCCGAAAGACTCGTTGGCAGCAGCCTTCATGGCGGCGTTGATGCCCTCCACGGTGATGTCCTTACCCTTCACCACAGCGATGAGGATAGTGGTAGAACCGGTGGGAGTGGGAACGCGCTGAGCGGAGCCGATGAGTTTGCCGTTGAGCTCAGGGATCACGAGACCGATAGCCTTAGCAGCACCAGTTGAGTTGGGCACGATGTTCTGAGCACCTGCGCGTGAACGGCGGAGGTCACCCTTGCGCTGAGGACCGTCGAGGATCATCTGGTCGCCGGTGTAGGCGTGGATGGTCGACATGATACCTGAGCAGATGGGAGCGTATGCGTTAAGAGCAGCAGCCATAGGAGCCAAGCAGTTGGTGGTGCAAGAAGCAGCGGAGATCACGGTATCCTCAGGAGTGAGGGTCTTGTGGTTCACATTGTAGACGATAGTGGGAAGGTCGTTGCCAGCGGGAGCGGAGATCACGACTTTCTTTGCACCAGCCTGGATGTGAGCGGAAGCCTTAGCCTTTGAGGTGTAGAAACCAGTGCACTCGAGCACGACATCAACACCCAGCTCGCCCCAAGGCAGCTCAGCAGCATTGGGCTTAGCATAGATAGTGATTTCTTTTCCATCCACGGTGATAGATCCGGGGACAGTCACGGTTTTGCCATCCTCGCCGACAACAGCGTCTTTGTAGGAGACAGTGTGCTTTCCCTCACCGTATTTACCAGCGAAGCCACCCTGAGCGGTGTCATACTTGAGCAGGTGAGCAAGCATTTTGGGGCTTGTCAAGTCGTTGATAGCGACAACTTCGTAACCATCAGCCTCAAACATCTGACGGAAAGCGAGACGGCCGATGCGGCCGAAACCGTTAATAGCAATTTTAATCATTGTTTTACTTTATTTTTAAAAAGGTTGGAAAAAATAATCTCTCTTTTAATTCTTCACTCAAAAGCCTCAAAAGGCCAAAACATTCAAAAAATTTCCTTGTCAGGACAAAATTTTTACTGATTTGCGTGCAAAGTTACATTTTTTTTTCTAATTTTGCATCACAAAAGAGTATTAATAAAATGAAAATTAGGGTCTGAAGTTTGAAAAAAACATAAAATGCCCTTATGACGTGCAAGATTGCAAAATGCAGTTAGCAAAACAGAATAGTTGTTATTTGATTCATACACCTATCACTTTAAAAAATATACATTATGGGATTTATTAAAGAATTCAAAGAGTTTGCCATGAAAGGCAACGTGATGGACATGGCTGTCGGTGTGATCATCGGCGGTGCTTTCGGAAAGATTGTTTCCAGTCTGGTAGACGACGTTCTGATGCCGTTGATCGGCATGGCAACAGGCGGCATAGACTTCACAGGTCTTGTGGCCAAGGTGGGAGACGCCACCGTCAACTACGGTACATTCATTCAGAACATCATCGACTTCCTCATCATCGCTTTCTGTATTTTCTTGATGATCAAGGCCATGAACAAGATGACCGCCAAGAAAGAGGAAGAGCCCGCACCCGCTCCAGAGCCCTCTGCAGAAGAGAAGTTGCTCACCGA
This sequence comes from uncultured Prevotellaceae bacterium, assembly GCA_946540735.1. GTDB lineage: Bacteria > Bacteroidota > Bacteroidia > Bacteroidales > Bacteroidaceae > Prevotella. The sequence goes on from CAMNIN010000015.1 coordinate 65,737, forward strand.
GATCCGCGATCTTCTGAAGAAGAAATAATCCCCCATCGGATTGAATATCTCAAGGAAAAAGGCACCATGTGGATGCCTTTTTTCTTTTTTTATATGATATTCCACATTTTATTGTTATTTTTGCATCCATCTTTCCGAAGGTGGGGATGTAAATGAATGATGATATGGGCCCCACCCCTTCCCTCCCCTCAGAAGGGAGAGGAGTATCGAGGGAAACAATCTAAAAATGACTTAAATACATGAAAGTGCTTGTAACGGGAGCCGCTGGATTCATCGGCTCGAAAATCGCCCACCTGCTAGCCACCAGAGGAGATGAGGTGGTGGGCCTTGACAACATCAACGATTATTATGACGTCAGGCTGAAAGCCGGCCGTCTGCGTGAACTCGGCATCGCCTATCCTGCAGAGGGAGAATTTCCTTGGCATGAGATGCACGTGAGTGAGAAACTGCCCCATCTCCGGTTTATCCGAATGGGCATAGAAGACAAGGATTCCCTTGACGCCCTGTTCGCCCAAGAGCATTTCGACAAAGTGATCAACCTGGCAGCCCAGGCCGGTGTAAGGTATTCCATCACCAACCCTTACGCCTACCTGACGAGCAATCTGGTGGGATTCCTCAATATCCTGGAGTGCTGCCGCCATTTCCCCGTGAAGCACCTGTTGTTTGCCTCTTCCAGTTCGGTATATGGCCTCAACGTGAAAGCCCCCTTCTCGGAAGAAGACAAGGTGGACGCCCCCGTCAGTCTGTATGCCGCCAGCAAGAAATCCAATGAGCTGATGGCCCACAGCTACAGCAAGCTCTACGGCATTCCCGCCACCGGTCTACGCTACTTCACTGTATATGGTCCCTGGGGCCGTCCCGACATGGCACCGATGCTATTCGCCAGTGCCATCTCGCAAGGCAAGCCCATCAACGTGTTCAACCATGGCGACATGATCCGTGATTTCACTTTTATCGACGATATCGCTTTTGGCTCCATCCAGTGTCTGGACAAGCCCCCTGTAGCGGAGGAGTGTCCCAACGGCGTCCCCTTCCGTGTTTACAACATCGGCTGCTCACACCCCGTGAAGCTCATGGATTTCATCAACGAGATAGAGCAAGCCCTTGGCAGCAAGGCCAATATGATCATGAAGCCCATGCAGCCCGGCGATGTCTACATGACCAATGCCAACACCACAAAGCTGGAGCAGGAAATCGGCTACAAGCCCCAAGTGCGGCTTCATGAAGGCATCGGGAAGTTCATCGCCTGGTATCAGTCGGAGAAGAACCCCCTGCGATAAGATTATTCCACCACAAGGTTTTTGACCGTACAGCCTTCGATGACAGATGCGTCGAAGGCTTTTTTCTTGTCTCTCACGGTGATATTCTCGAAAGTGAAGTCCTTCAGTTGGTATTTATCAGAAGCCCCCACGTCGAAGAAGTTGTTGCAGTCCATATTGATGTTGCGCATCACGATATTGTTGCAAGTAGACAGCGGCATGTCCTCCCTATCCTCCGGTTTGAAGAACTGCGTCCACGGCCTGACCACAAGGAAGCTTCCGCATGAGCCCTCCAGGTTTTCCACGGTGACATACTCATAATGCTGCGGCGTGTCGGGCCTCATTTTGAGCCAAAGCACCCGGCTGGCATCCGTGACCTTGCATCGCCGAAGCACCACATTTCTGTCGTATAGCGACTCACTGCCCAGAGTGAGGCACCCATGCACCTTCCCATAGACACAGTCCTCGATGATGATGTCATAGTTGGGACCATTGTTGGGGTCTTTGTCAGCCCAAGTACCTTTTCCCCCCTTGAGCACCACGGCGTCATCGTTGACACTCATATAGCAACCGTGGATGAGGACATCATGGCAGACATCAAGGTCGATAGCATCACTGCTAGGAGCCTTGACCCCCGATGTGGGCGAGAAGATATAGCATCCCAGGAAGCGCACGTGGTCGCTCCGGTAGACATGGTTGGTCCAGAACGGGCTATTGATCAGTCTGACATCCTGCACAGTGACATTCTTGCAGTTGGAGATATAGGTAAGTCTGGGGCGCATGGCTTCGAGGTTGGTGCACTGTCGGTTGTATTCCCGTCGGATCCAGAACTCCTCCCAATAATTGTAGCCATTGCCATCGATGGTGCCCTTTCCCGATATGGTGAATCCATCTATGCCGTCGGCATTGACCAGAGCCGCGAAATACTTGATCGACTGCCCCTCCATGCGCGTGTCGAGGATTTTGAAATGGCGGATGCGGTCGGACCCCTTGAGTCGTCCGCCCTCAGCCACATGCAGGTGAGTGCCCTGGCGGAAGAACAGCGACCCACTGAGGAACGTTCCCCGTGGAATCACGACGACCCCTCCGCCCTCTTGCGCTGCGCGGTCGATGACCGCCTGCAGCGCCTCCGTCTGCACGATGGTGCTGTCGGTGCTCACTCCATAATCCGTCACTACATACTGCTTGCCCAGTTGTGTGACATCCACCCGTGTGGTGTCGCTGAACCACGCAGGAATCGGAGTTCCGTCGGGGAACAAGGCAGTTTTCACTTTTTTCTTGGCCTGGACCGTCATGATGGTCAAGCCCATCATCAAGATCAACACTATTTTTCTCATTGTTTTTAAATCGTTTGTTGTGTTGCAAATATACAACAAATATTTGGAATACGAAAAAATAAGCACGATATGGTGTACGAATCGGGAAAAATTAGTACTTTTGCTTTAGAAATCAAATTGAGCAAGAAATGAAACAGTTTTTCAAGATGGTTTTTGCCACGATAGTTGGCTTAATCCTGTTCTCCCTGATCATGGGAATCTTTGGTATGATGTGCTTAGTAGGCATGGTAGCCTCGAGCAGCAATGTGAAATCCGTCGACGACAACAGCGTGATGGTACTCAACCTCTCAGGAAGCATGGAAGAACGCGCAGAGAGCACCCCCCTGTCATTTTTGAGCAGTGAAGGAGCACAAATCGGTCTCGACGAAGTGCTGAATGCCGTCAAGAAAGCCAAGGAGAACGAAGACATCAAGGGCATCTACATCGAGGCAGGCATGTTCAGCAGCGATTCCTATGCCACGCTCCAAGCCCTGCGCCGTGCCCTCTCCGATTTCAAGAAAAGCGGGAAATGGATCATCGCCTATGCCGACACCTACACGCAAGGCACCTACTATCTGGCATCGGTTGCCGACAAAGTTTACCTCAACCCCCAAGGCAATCTCGACTGGCACGGTCTCGCCTCACAGCCCATGTTCTTCAAGGATCTGATGGCGAAATTCGGCGTGAAGATGCAACTCTCGAAAGTAGGCACCTACAAGAGTGCCCCGGAGATGTTCACCGCCGACCACATGAGCGACGCCAACCGTGAGCAGGTGAGCGCCTATATCCATGGCATCTGGGAGAATGTGCTGAAAGACGTGTCAGCCAGCCGCAAGATCTCCATTGACTCCCTCAACGCCTATGCCGACCGGATGACCACATTCGACGACACGAAGACCTTGATTGCCAAGAAGTTGATCGACGGTGTAATGTATACCGACGAGGTGAAGGCCGTGGTGAAAAAGCAGTTGAACATCGATGCTGACGACAACATCCATCAGTTGGCCATCGCCGACATGGCCAATGTTAAGGACAACGGCAATGACGGAGAGGAAATCGCCGTCTACTACGCTGTGGGCGACATTGTCGACGGCGCAGCGCAAGGGTTAAGCAGCCAAGGTCCTGTGATTGACGCCCAGGTGGTATGCAAAGACCTTGAAGCACTCGCCAAGGACGATGAGGTGAAAGCCGTTGTGCTCCGCGTCAACAGCGGTGGAGGCAGTGCGTATGCCTCGGAGCAGATCTGGCACCAGATAGAGTTGCTGAAGAAGAAGAAGCCCATCGTGGTGTCGATGGGCGGCATGGCAGCCTCCGGCGGCTATTACATCAGCTGCGGCAGCAACTGGATAGTCTCCGAGCCCACGACCCTCACTGGAAGCATTGGCATCTTCGGCATGTTCCCCGATGCCAGCGGACTGCTGAAGGAGAAACTCGGTGTGAAGTTTGATGAGGTGAAGACCAATAAGAACAGTGCCTTCGGCACCATGTCACGCCCGTTCAACGAAGAGGAGATGAGCTATCTCAACACCTATATCGAGCGCGGCTATGAGCTCTTCCGCAAGCGTGTGGCCGACGGTCGCAAGCTCAGTGTAGCCGACGTGGAGAAGATTGCACAAGGACGAGTGTGGCTGGGCCAGGACGCTCTGAAGAACAAGCTCGTCGACCAGCTTGGCAGTTTGGATGACGCCGTGGCCAAAGCCGCCAAGCTCGCCAAACTCGACAAATACCACACCGCCAGCTATCCTGGCCAGCCCGACATGCTGGAGCAGCTGCTGTCGGGACTTGAAGGGAAGTCAGGCAGTTATCTCGACGAAGCCATGCGCGCCAATCTGGGTGAGCTCTATGAGCCCCTGATGCTTCTGCGCACCCTCAACAAGCAGCATGCCATCCAAGCCCGCATCCCCTTCATGCCCAACATCCGCTGACCTTATCACGTCAAGCCACCCCGCATCACATCATGGCCAACAACCACATACACATCCATAAGAGCCTGCTGCCCGTCAGCTGGCTCTATGGTATAGTGGTGTCGGTACGCAACCGCCTGTTTGACCTGGGGATACTCAAGAGCCGTCGTTTCGACCTGCCCGTCATCTCCATCGGCAATCTTGCCGTGGGAGGAACTGGGAAGACCCCCCACGTGGAATACCTCATCCGGTTGTTGAAGGAAGACTATGGCATAGCCGTACTCAGTCGTGGTTACAAACGGCGCACTCATGGCTTTGTCATCGCCACCCTCACCTCCACGGCAAGCGATATCGGTGATGAGCCCATGCAGGTCAAGAGCAAATTCCCGTCGGTCACCGTAGCTGTCGACGAAGACCGTTGCGACGGCATTGAAAAGCTCACTTCAGGCCAGAATGCCCGGCAGGTGGAGGTCGTGCTTCTCGACGACGCTTTCCAGCATCGCTACGTGAAGCCCGGGCTCAGCATCCTGCTCATCGAATACGACCGTCTCGAAGGCGACAAGATGCTGCCCGCAGGCCGGCTGAGAGAGCCCATGAGCGGCATACAGAGAGCCGATGTCGTGGTAGTGACGAAATGTCCGGAGACCCTGACGACGGATGACATGGAAGCCGCAGGTGCGTCACTCCATCTCAGATCCTCGCAAAAAATCTTTTTCTCCACCACCGAATACCAAGAGCTCGAGCCCCTGTTTTGCGGCGACAACCTTTCTCTCGACAGCTTAAGTGCTGAAAGCCATGTGCTGCTGCTGACAGGCATCGCCAATCCCACGCCACTGCTCCGCGAGATCCAGCGGCGCACCAGACAGGTCACCCACCTGTCGTTCGGCGACCACCACACCTTCAGCAGTTCCGATATCTCCGCCATCAACACCGCCTATGCCGCCCTCCCCCCGTCGGCTATCGTCATCACCACGGAGAAAGACGCCATGCGGCTCTCGCAGCAGAGCGGTCTGAGCCAAGAGGTGCGTCACCATGCCTACCAGCTCCCCATCAAAGTCCGTTTCCTGCACGAAGCGGAGACATTCGACCAAATCATCAAGGACTATGTGCGGGAAGCCCCCGAAGGCAGACTCCCGGCTCAAAGAGCGGATGGCCGAGCCGACGAGGGAAAAAATACATAGAACAGAAGAATAGCGATATGGAAATCTCACAACTGGGTGAGTTCGGCCTGATCCGCCATCTCACCGACGACCTTAAGATCAAGAATGACTCAACCCGCCTCGGAGTGGGCGACGACTGCGCCGTGATGCACTATCCCGACAAGGAAGTGCTCGTCACCACCGACATGCTTATGGAAGGCGTGCATTTCGACCTCACCTATATCGACATGCAGCACCTGGGTTATAAATCCGCGATGGTCAACATCAGCGACATCTTCGCCATGAACGGCACCCCCCGGCAGATGGTAGTGAGTCTCGCTGTGAGCAAGCGTTTCAAAGTGGAAGACTTGGAGCAGTTCTACACTGGTCTGCGCTACGCCTGTGACAAATGGGGTGTCGATATCGTGGGAGGCGACACGACCTCGTCGCTCACTGGCCTTGCCATCAGCATCACCTGCATCGGCGAGGCCAATGCCAGCGATGTGGTCTACCGAAGCGGAGCCAAGGACACCGACCTCATCTGCGTGACCGGCGACCTGGGGGCCGCATATATGGGGCTCCAACTGCTGGAGCGCGAGAAGAGCGTCTACTACCAGCAGGTGGACGAAGCCCGCAAGGCCGGCAACAAGGCAGCCCTTGAGCAACTGGCCCATTTCCAGCCCGATTTCGCTGGAAAAGAATACCTCATCCAACGTCAGATCATGCCCGAGGCCCGAGGCGACATCATCGCCCTCCTGCGAGAGCACGGCATCCGTCCCACATCGATGATGGACATCAGCGACGGTCTGAGCAGCGAGCTCCTCCACATCTGCGAGCGCAGTGGCTGTGGCTGCCGTGTCTTTGAGAAGAACATCCCCATCGACTACCAAACAGCCGTCATGGCCGAGGAGCTGAACATGAATGTCACCACTTGCGCCCTGAACGGAGGTGAGGATTACGAGCTGCTTTTCACCGTGAGCATCGGCGACTACGACAAGGTTGACAAGCTGGAAGGCGTTCGTCTGATCGGACACATCACCGATGCCAGCCTCGACAAGATGCTTGTGGCCCGTGATGGCAGCGAGTTCAAGCTGCAAGCCCAGGGATGGAATCCCTTGAAGCAACAATGATTGAAGATTGAAAATTGAGCCCACTTTAAAAAGGCGGAAGAGTTTTCCTCAAAAATCGACAAGGGCTTCCCTCCCCTCGCAGGGGAGGGGAGGCTTTTGCCACAAAGAGGGACGATTTTACCTTATGGAGTGGATTCATTGGCGTAATTACTCAGCACCCCACTTTCCCTTCTTATGATCATCGGGATTTGTCGTCGTTCATCGGGATTTGCCGCTCGGCACCCAAAGGGTGACGCTTGGCTTGTCCAAGAATCCCGATGCTCTGAGTATCAGGATTTTTAATCCGCTAAAAGCGCATTGCAAATGCTTTCACTCAATGCGGCCGGATTGCAAATCCGCCCGAGCAAAAGTAAATCCGCCCGAACAAAAGTAAATCCGCACGAACAAAAGTAAATCCGCCCGAACAAATGCAAATCCGCCCGAATGGCTATGCTTACTAAGGTGCTGAGAAACTACTCATTGGCCGCCATTTACTAAAAGATTGGAAAACGACGAATAGAATGCGGGAGTTGTAGAAAAATGGGGTGCTGAATTCAGCACCCCATTTTTCGGAGACAAAAAGTTCTCTTTGAATCTTGAGTCTTATTTCACCGTGATTTTCTGTCCGTTAACCACATAGATGCCAGCAGGCAACTGGGCGATGCGCTGAGCATTGACAGCAGAAGCCACCTTCACACCAGAGATGCTATAGACATCAACCACTTCATTGCCCTTGACCACATCAGAGATGCGGGAAACTTCGCCAGCAGCGATGTGACGTGTCACGAGCTGTGCATCATTGCCTGTAGAAACTCTCACAAAGCAGCGTGAGGCATAGAAACCGTTCTCGATGTTGTCGACGCTGACAAACTTAGCATCACCGTTGTCCTTGGCAAGCACGCCATAGAGTCCTGTGCCCTCGGTGCGCATTTGTGCGCCCACCATCTGCACGGTCTCACCTGTACCTCTTGCGACAAAGGTCAGCTCAGAAGGAGCGGCAGTCAAAACAGCAGCCTTGGCGATCTTCTTGTTCTGGATCTCTCCTGAAAAATAGAGGATATAAGGAGTGTTGGCCTGAATGCCACCGGCCTTGCAATCCTGGAAGGTCAGGGTCAGCGTATTGCCCTCACCAGCCACGTCGACCAGTTTCTCCAGTCTGCAGTCGCTGCCAAAGACCTCATTCAGTTCACTTTCACTGACAGAGAAAGGCACCGAGATCGTGTTCCATCCTGTGAAGTAGATGCGGTTGAAGGTCACATTGCATTCCGTGCCATCATAGCGGTCGATGTTGGTGCCGCTGTAGGAACTCAAGTTCAATGCTTGCTGTGCGCTGGCAGTCAAAGCCATGACAGCCATCAAAGCGATCATGTAAAATTTCTTCATATCGGTAATCGTTTAAAGGTTATAGATTCTGTATGATTTGTGATTGTTTTCACTTCATGAGAGCAAAGTTATTAAAAATAGTTGAGTTTGCCACTTTTTTTTGAAAGAATTAACGGATTTTCCGCAAATCGTAATTACTCAGCACCTAAGTACGCATAGCTATTCGGACGGATTTGCATTTGTTCGGGCGGATTTGTAATCCGCCCGCATAGAGTGTAAGCATTACAATGCGCTTTTATCGGATTAAAAATCCTAATACTCATTGCATCGGGATTACAAATCCCGATGAACAACGGCAAATCCCGATGAACAACGGCAACCCCCGATGAACATAAGAAGGAAAAGTGGAGTGCTGAGTAATTACCGCAAATCACCATCCTTCTGGAAGGATTACATTGTCGAGATCGTGCGCAGACTCAAAGAGCGGAGAAATCTGCCAGTCGGAAAATCCAGCGATGCCGCATCCGATTCTGGTCACGAGGAACGTCAGTTCCGAATGCTTGCGTGCGAAATCGACAAACTCGTCCACGTAGGGCTTGATGGTCTCTACCCCGCCCTGCATCGTGGGGATGGCATAACTCCTTCCTTGCAGTCCGACACCCTGTCCCATGACGGCGCCGAACTTCCTGTACGCCACATAGGCAGCACCGCCACCATGCATACCGCGAAGGTTGCTGCCAAACACGAAGATCTCTCCTGGAGCCAGTTGCTGGATTCGCTCTGGGGTAGTACGTTTCTTTTCCATAAAGTCATCTGTTGAGTATTCAACATTAAAGTCGCAAGGCACCTCAGCATGTCGAAATGCGGAAACAACTGATCCTGATGCGGGATGAAAAGTCTCCTCGTAAGCCACAGAGTCGCTGACATCCATCACCTCAGGCATGTCGAAGTCCATGTCGAAATGCGATTTGAAATAAGGTATGATATAAGTGTCCTTCAATGCACTGAATCTCTGAGAGACAGCGGCAGACGAGATGCCCAATTGCTCCGCCACCTCCTTGGTTTTGAATCCGTCGACCAAGAGCATGACCAAGATGGTCCTTGACGTACGGTCGAGATGGGTCGAATCACAGATTTCCAGAACGACCTTGTTGAAATTCAATCTCAGGTCCTGGCTTGTGTCAAACGACCTGAGATAATCTTCAAAGGTCAGCGAACCATATTCCTTCTTATACCATTTCAAGGCATCCAGCACGATGAAACGGAATCCATTGATCATCCATGTTCGGAGGGAGACCGTCGGCGAATGGTCTTCCAACGGTTTCCAGTCATGCTCCATCAGATAGATGGCATACTGATGAGCCAGTGACATGAAGTCGAGGTTTTCTTTCCGGCTGAGTTCATATTTTTTGTCGAACATATAATAAGCCACATGGCAGTATTCATAGAAATACCGCTTGAAGACAAAGCTGTCGCCCCGTCGAAGTCCTGCTATGATTTGCTGGTCGGTGAGCATCGAAAAATCACTTTTTTCATGCAAAAATATAAAAAAAACACCAACCGCCTTAATTTTTCCTCAAAATCCTCTTTAAAGAAGATAAAGAAACATTTCAAACAACAGTATTCACCCATTTTTAATAAAAAGCAGCAATATGAAAAGAGTATTCAATCTGATTATCGTCGACGAAAGCGGTTCGATGTCACTCATCCACCAGCAAGCCTTCGCTGGCATGAACGAGACCCTATCCACAGTGCGCGCCATGCAGGAGAAATATCCCGAGACCGAACAACATGTGACGTTGGTCACTTTCGACAGCGACCACACGAAGTGGCACTACAACAATGTCGTGGCCAAAGACGCTCATGACCTGAAATGGGGCGCTTATACCCCCTGCGGAGGCACACCACTCTACGACACCATCGGCAAGGCCGTCTCGATGATGAATGCCCAGACCAACCAAGAAGACAACGTGCTGGTGACCATCATCACAGACGGCGAGGAGAACTGCTCGAAGGAATGGACGCTGAAGATGGTGAAAAGCCTCATCGACAAATTGAAGGAAGCAAAGTGGACGTTCACCCTGATCGGCACCGACAACCTGGACGTGGAAGGCATGGCCCACTCCATGGGAATAGACGAGCATCTGAAATTTTGCGAGAACGCTGAAGAAACCCAGAAGATGTTTGCACGCGAGAAGAAAGCCAGAATCAGATACAACTGCAGCGTGGATGCCTGCGAAGCATTACCCAAAGGCAGTTTCTTTGATAAAGACTGATCGTACATGAATCAATCGGGACACTTTACGCGCGTAATTACTCAGCACCTAAGTAAGCATAGCCATTCGGGTGGATTTGCTTTTGTT
>CAMNIN010000016.1 GCA_946540735.1 uncultured Prevotellaceae bacterium
TCACTCGGGACTTTCACCCGTTAGACAATACTCATGCCGAGCATACAAAAAATCCCTGAAATCCAGCAGGACTTCAGGGACCGTCGTTTTTGGCTTGTTGCGTGATCCGTTTGGGGCTCGAACCCAAGACCCCAACATTAAAAGTGTTGTGCTCTACCAACTGAGCTAACGGATCTCCGAGGGCGCTTTTTAGAAAGCGAATGCAAAGGTATTGTTTTTTCTCCGATGCGCCAAATTTTTTTGGCGTTTTTTTTCTTATGTAGTTGGATTTTACTCCTTTTTTGCGGTTTTCCCCGCTTCTGAAGGTGCTGGTGGCCCTCCGGGAGACTCCTCCTCCTTGGTGATGTATCGTTGGTAGTATGCGATGACCAAAGTGGTGAGCGGCAGGGCAATGATCAGTCCAATGAACCCGAGCAGTGCCCCCCAGACCGAGAGTGACAGCAACAGTACGGCGGGGTTGAGTCCCATGGCCGATCCCATGATCTTGGGAGTGGTGAACATGTCGGTAATGATCTGTACGATGACGAAGCCCAGCAAAGCAAGGCCGAAGATGACCCAGAAGTTCTGTCCTGTGTCGGCGGCTTTGAGCAAGGCAAGGAAGGCCGTAGGAATGATGGCGAAGGTATGGAGATAGGGCACCATGTCCATGATTCCGATGAGGATGCCCATGCCGATGGGCATTGGCAGTCCGATGATAGAGAACCAGATGCAGAACATCACGCCCATCCAGAAAGCCACTTGTCCCTGTCCGCGGATGTAATTGTTGAGCGCGCGCTCCACGTCTTTCATGAGGTCTTGCCAGAAAGGCCTTGATTTCTTGGGGAAGATCTTGATCCAGTTGTCGGTGAGATATTCGTAGTCGAGCAGGATAAAGAACGTATATAATAAGGTGATAAATGAGGCGAAGACACTGATGGCGATATTGGCGGTCTGTCCGACCACGGAGAACACCTTGGGGACTGCTGTCTTGACGGCGTCAATAAAGTCGCGGCTGCTCAGAAATTCCATCACGCGATCCCGGTGGTCGTTGAGCCAATCGCGGATCATGGCGGAGAAATCGCCAGAAACCGATTGTTGGTTGAGGTATTTCACGATCAGTGGCGCCAACCGCTCAAACTGTTGGATCATCGGGGGGATGATGAAGAAGAACACCCCCGTGAGGATGATGCCCACGAAAAGGAACGTCACGATGATGGACAGCACTCTTGAGGGCACCTTCATCTTATATTGCACGAACTTCACGACGGGGTAGAGCAGATAGGCGATGAGCCACCCGATGAAAAAGGGCAGCAGTACGCTGCTCAGTTTCTGCAGGAGGAACAGCACCGATACCACCAGGGCAGCGGCGATGCCCCATCGGGCCAGTCTGTCGAATGTGATTTTCCCTTCTATCATAATGCTACGGATTGGCAGGTGACATGGCTCTCTCTTGTTGCAAAGCCTTCATGTAACAGTCGCGGCAGAGCGGTTCGTATTGGGCCTTCTCGCCCAGGAGCACTCTTTTCTCGTCCTGCACGAGGCGGTGGCTGACATAAGCCAGGGCACCGCATCTGACACAGATGGCGTGAACCTTGGTCACCTCGTCGGCGATGGCGCAGAGAGCGGGCATGGGACCGAAAGGGATGCCTTTGAAGTCCATGTCGAGTCCTGCGACGATGACCCTCACGCCCCGGTTGGCGAGTTGGTTGCACACATCGACGAGTCCGTCATCGAGAAACTGCGCCTCGTCGATGCCCACCACGTCGATATCCGATGAGAGGAGCAGTATCGATGCAGAGGTGTCGACAGGTGTGCTGAGGATGGTGTTGCGGTCGTGGCTGACCACTTCCTCGTCAGAATATCTTGTGTCGATGGAAGGCTTGAAAATCTCCACCCGCTGCTTGGCGAAAACCGCACGCTTGATTCTGCGGATCAATTCTTCGGTCTTGCCCGAGAACATAGAGCCGCATACCACTTCTATTCTGCCTGGACGGTGTATTTCTCCTGAAAGATTACTTGTCATGATACGTGCAAAATTACAAAGATAAAACGAGATGTCAAATAATCGAAGAAGTTTTTTGGACCGAACATGAAACTTCTGTGTAAAATGTTACTAAAATGAAAAAAAAAGCCAATAATTTTGTTGATTCTCAGATATCATGTATATTTGTACCGAATATGGGCATCTTGTACATCGTACCGACACCAGTAGGCAATTTGGAGGATATCACTCTCCGTGCCTTGAGGGTATTGAAAGAAGCTGACGTGATCCTTGCAGAGGATACTCGCACGTCGGGCATCCTGCTCTCGCACTATGATATTCACAGACCGTTGATGTCACACCACAAGTTCAACGAGCACGGTACGTCTGCCGCCATCGTGGAGCGGCTGAAGGCCGGGCAGACAGTGGCACTGGTCAGTGATGCGGGAACACCAGGTATCAGCGACCCGGGGTTCTTCCTTGTCAGGGAAGCAGTAGCCGCGGGGATTGAGGTGCAGTGCCTGCCAGGAGCCACGGCTTTCGTGCCGGCCCTTGTCTCATCGGGATTGCCCGACGACAGGTTTTGCTTCGAGGGATTCCTGCCCCAGCGAAAAGGGCGTAACACAAGGCTGCAGTCACTGGTGGGTGAGACCCGCACGATGGTGTTCTATGAGTCGCCCTTCCGCCTGGTGAAAACGCTCACGCAGTTGTCGGAAGTCCTTGGTGTGGACCGTCCCGCCTGTGTGGTCAGGGAAATCTCCAAGGTGCATGAAGAATGTGTGAGGGGGCGGCTTGAGGAATTGGTGGCCCATTTCACCACAATCCCTCCTAAGGGAGAAATCGTCATCGTCGTCGGTGGCAGTGAGGATAAATCAGAGAAGAAATCAACAATAAACCAAAAGGAAAAGAAACAATGAGAAAAATCCTGTTTTTCGCTGTTTGCGCACTGACTGTCGTCAGTTGCAAGGAGGAGCCAAAGGCTCCGGTTGTCGACACTCATCAGATCGAGGTCAACGACTCTTTGCAGAAAATCATCGACCAAAGGGATAATGAGATCAATGAGATGATGGCCACACTCAATGAGATTCAAGAGGGCTTCCGCCTGATCAACGAGGCTGAGAAGAGGGCTACGTTGGCCAAGGACGGAGAAGGGGCGGACAAAGCCTCCCAGATCAAGTCTAACATCCAGTTCATCCAGGACAGGATGAAAACCAACCGTGAGTTGATCGAGAAATTGCGCCAGCAACTCAACGAGAGCAGTGTGAAGGGCGATGAGCTCAAGAAGACGATTGAGGCCATGGTGGCTCAGTTGGAGGCCAAGGACGCTCAGTTGGCCGAACTCCGTGAGATGCTCAATGCCAAGGATGTGCGTATCAACGAGATGGGAGAGGCCATCAATGTGCTCAACAACGACGTGGCAGACCTGAAGAACGAAAGTTCGCAGAAATCGCAGACCATCAGCGAACAGGACAAACAGCTCAACACCGCTTATTATGTTTTTGGAACGAAAGGTGAGCTCAAGGAGCAGAACATCCTTGCCAAGGGCGAGGTGCTCCGGAGCAATTACAACAAGAACTATTTCACCAAGATCGACATCCGTCATCAAAGTGAGATCAAGCTCTATTCCAAGAGTGCCAAGTTGCTCACTCCCCATCCGCAGTCATCCTACCGGCTCGACAAGGACGCCTCCAACCAGTATATCCTCCGCATCACCGATCCGAAGCAATTCTGGCATTCGAGCAAGTACTTGGTAGTGCTTGTGAAATAAGCCACTTCATCCATAGCATTGTCCCCGGGATGATTACAAGAAGAGTAGTTGTCCCGGGGATATTTTTTACCCTTTTCTGATGGTTTGAAATCCTATTGGGGGCATAGAAGAACGGTGGCGCAAAAAGGTCAAAACAAGAAGCCCAATTGTTAAAAAGTGATAGTTTTTTACCTATTATCCCTCCTTTTATCAAACATTTTTCACTTTTTTATGAATTTCTTTGCAGTTTGCATAGAAAATGACTAAATTTGCAAACTGCATGAAACCGTACTATTAAGTAAGGAATAACAACATTGATAAATATTTTATGAGAAAAAGACTAAGCTTGATTTTGGCCTGCTTATTCTTCTTTACAGGATTAGCAGTCGCTCAAAACACTGTTTCCGGCACTGTCATCGACGGCGAAAACAATGAGCCCATCATCGGAGCCTCCGTTTTTGTGAAAGGCACGAAAGTAGGAGCCGTCACCGATATCGATGGCCATTTTTCGCTCAGTGCAAGTTCAGCTACACCCACGCTTGAGGTGACCTACATCGGTATGAAGAAAGTCACCGTAAAGGGTGGTAAGAATATCAAGATCACCATGTATCCTGATGCAGGCACCCTTGAAGAGGTTGTCGTCACCGGTATGCAGCAGATGGACAAGCGCTTGTTTACAGGTGCCACCACCAAGATCGACGCCGACAAAGCCAGGCTCGATGGTGTGGCCGATGTGTCGCGAGCTCTTGAAGGACGTGCAGCCGGCGTGTCGGTCCAGAATGTGTCGGGTACGTTTGGTACGGCACCGAAGATCCGTGTGCGTGGTGCTACCTCCATCTATGGTAGCAGTTCACCGCTCTGGGTGGTCGACGGTGTGATCATGGAGGATGCGGTCAATGTGTCGGCCGACGACCTCTCGTCGGGTGATGCCTCGACACTGATCTCCAATGCCATCGCCGGACTGAATGCCGATGATATCGAGAGTTTCCAGGTGCTCAAAGATGGTAGTGCCACCTCTATTTATGGTGCGCGCGCCATGGCTGGTGTGGTGGTCATCACCACGAAGAAAGGCCGTTCCGGTCATAGCAGCATCAATTATACTGGTGAGTTCACCTACCGTCTGAAGCCCAGTTACAACGAGTATAATATCAGTAACTCCCAGGAGCAGATGGGTATTTACAAGGAGATGGAAGCCAAGGGATGGCTGGAGTTCTCCTCGTTGGCCAACGGTTCATCCTCTGGACTTTATGGCAGGATGTATACTCTGATGGACCAGTATGATCCCGAGAAGGGTTTCGGACTGCCGTTCACACAGGCTGCAATGAACAGGTACCTCCAGCAGGCTGAGTTCCGCAACACCGACTGGTTTGACTTGCTCTTCAACAACAATATCATGCACAACCACTCTGTGAGCATTGCTACAGGTACGGACAAGGCCAATCTCTATGCCTCTCTCTCCGCCCTTGAGGACCCGGGATGGTATAAAGACAGCAAGGTGCAGCGATACACTGCCAACATGAACGCCACCTTCAACCTCTCTAAGCAAGTCACCCTGACCATGCGTACCACAGGATCATTCCGTGACCAGAAGGCTCCTGGTACGCTCAACCAGAGTACCGACGTGGTGAGTGGTGCTGTGAACCGTAACTTCGACATCAACCCGTTCAGTTTCTGTATGAATACATCCCGTACGCTGGACCCCGATGATGTCTATACCCGTAACTATGCCTCGTTCAATATCTTCGATGAGTTGCGCAACAACTATATCGATGTGGACGTGATGGATTTGAAATTCCAGGGCGAGCTGTCTTGGAAGCCTATCCTCGGACTTGAGCTGAAGGCTTTGGGATCCTATCGTATCAATCACTCCAACCGTGAGCATTATGTGCTCAACCACTCCAACCAGGCAGAGGCTTATCGCGCAGGTGTCGACAATCCTAACGTGATGTACAACAACAAGTATCTCTATCAGGATCCCGACAATCCCAACTCGCTCCCCATCTCCGTGATGCCTGAGGGCGGTATCTATACCCTCAACCGCAACAAGGTGAAGCAGCTCGACTTCCGCGCCACCATCAACTACAACAAGATCTGGAACGACACCCATATCTTCAATGCCCTCGTGGGTATGGAAGCCAACCGCGCTGACTACGACCAGTCGGAGCATATCGTCATGGGTGTGGACTATGAAATGAGTAGTCTGGTGAATAAAAATAAGGATCGCGTGAAACAAGCTATCGAGGAAGGTACTGACTTCGATTACTTCGGTCAGTCCTGGAACCGTCGTCTGGCTTACGTGGGCAACCTCAACTACTCCTATAAAGGTCGCTATGTGCTCAACCTGACCGGTCGTTACGATGGTTCCAACCAACTTGGCAAGGCCCGTAGCTCTCGCTGGCTCCCGACTTGGAACGTCTCCGCATCTTGGAATGCCCATGAGGAGACTTGGTTCAAGAAATGGCAGGAGAAGACCCAGAACGCTCTCTCCCATGCAACCCTCCGCCTGTCTTACTCACTTAACGGTGAGCAGACCACCGCATCCAACGCCCTGCCGATCTATCGCCCGACAAACCTCTGGCGTCCGTGGGGTGATGAGCAGGAGAGTGCCATCTACCTCTCTCAATTGGGTAATAAAGAGCTCACCTATGAGAAGAAGCATGAGTTCAACGTCGGTGTGGACCTCGGTTTCATCGGCAACCGCATCAACTTGGTGTCCGACTTCTATATCCGCGACAACTTCGACCTGATGGGTTATGTCAACACACAGGGCGCTGGTGGACAAATCCAGAAATTTGCCAATGTGGCCTCGATGAAGTCACATGGTGTTGAAGCCACGCTTTCTACTCAGAATATCCGTTCTGAGGATTTCAACTGGACCACCGACCTTACCTTCGCTTACTGTAAGACAGAGATCACCGACCTGCTTTCACAGACCCGTGTGATCGATCTCGTGCGCACCAACGGTTCTTACCGCAAGGGCTATCCCCACCGTTCACTGTTCTCCATTCCGTTCATGGGCCTCAACGACGAGGGTATCCCCACCATCATGAACGAGGAGGGTGAGGTCACCACCTCCAACATCAATTTCCAGGAGTACTCCAAACTCGACTTCCTGAAGTATGAGGGTCCGACAGAGGCTACCACGACAGGTGGTATGAACAACATGATCCGCTGGAAGAACTGGCGACTCAATGTGTTCATCACCTATTCTTTCGGTAATAAGATCCGTCTCGAACCGGTGTTCTCTGCCGGTTACTCCGACCAGTCGGCCATGCCGAAGGAGTTCAAAAACCGTTGGGTGGTTCCTGGTGATGAGAAAAGGACTTCGATTCCTGCTATCGCCAGTCGCCGTCAGTCTGCCAACGACTACACGTTGAGCTACGCTTACAACGCATACAATTATTCGACAGCACGCGTGGCCGACGGTGGTTTCATCCGTCTGAAGGACGTGTCGCTCACCTATGACTTCAGTCCCAACCTGCTTCATAAGATCGGGTTGAGCACTGCCTCCTTGAAGATCGACGCCACCAACCTGTTCTTGCTCTATGCAGACGACAAGCTCAACGGACAGGATCCGGAATTCGTCAATGCCGGTGGTGTGGCTTCCCCGCTCTCTAAGCAGTTCACACTGACTGTTCGTCTCGGTATCTAAAATCACATTTCAAGATCATCAATAAGAGAAAAAGAAAATGAAATCGATCAGATATATTTTCATGTCGGCACTTGCTGCATTAGCTCTGTCTTCCTGCAGCGATAGTTTCCTGGACCATCCCGCCGACAACCGTACGGAAATCGACACCGAGGACAAAGTCATCAAGCTACTGTCAAGTTCTTACCCCGGTGCGAACTACATGTGGGTGTGTGAGATTTCCAGCGACAACATTATCGACAACCAGGCACCTCATTTGCCTACCAAGACCTGGGATCCCCAGATTCTCTCGCATTACAACTACTCCTCCTACGACCGGGCAGACGACCAGCTCTTCCGGTTTGAGCCGGCCACCCTGGCCACTTTCGGCGACTACGACCAGCCCGGTCAGATCTGGGAAGGTTTCTATGAGTCGGTGGCAGCATGTAACGCCGCACTCCAAGCCATCGACGAGATCGTGGCTAAAAGCGGGATGACTCCCAAGTTGAAGGCAGCCCGTGCTGAGGCGCTGCTGATCCGTGCCTACGACCACTTCTGCCTGGTCAATGTCTTCTGTCAGCCTTACAAGGACACGGAGACCAGCAAGAATGATCTGGGAATCCCCTACGTGACAGAAGTCGAGGATGTCGTGCAGAAAGAGTATAACCGTGGCAATGTGGCTGACGTCTACGACCGGATACAGGCTGATCTGGAGGCTGGCATCGCCGATCTGGATGAGCAGATCTACCAGCATCCGAAGTGGCACTTCAACGCCAATGCCGCCCATGCTTTCGCTGCCCGTTTCTACCTCTACAAGCGTGAGTATCAGAAGGTGATCGACCATGCCAATTTCGTGCTTGGCACCGACAACACCACCCTGCTCAATATGATGATGGATTATTCCGGACTGGCCGACGCTTCTTATAGTTCGGATTTCGCCAATGTCTGGCAGAATCCCTCGCAAAACAACAACCTGATGCTCATCACGACGGGTTCGCTGATGCAGCGCCGCTCGCTGGGATACCGCTATTCCTGTGCCGGTCCTGCTGCACGTGACGTGTTCCTCATCTCCAGTGGTACGCATGCTTTCTGGCGCTCCTATTACATTTGTCCGTTGACTGCTGTTTCCGGAATGTTCGGCTACAGTTCGGCCGACTATGGTTATTTCTCGGGCAAGATCGCCGAGCAGTTTGAGTACAGCGATAAAATCGCCGGTATCGGATTCCCCCATATCATCCATCGCGCTTTTACCGCCAACGAACTGTTGCTGGAGCGTGCCGAGGCTAAAATCATGCTCAAGCAATATGACGCAGGATGCGAGGACCTCTGCGCTTACTGGAACAACAGTTTCGAGAAATTCCCCGAGGCTGACCATACGTTCTATGAGTCGTATGTGAATGTGGCCACTAAGCAGATCATCGAGAACTGGTATTCCGACGCCTCTCATGGCAACTGCTTCCCCAACTGGGATTTCACACAGCGCGTGAGCAGCAGTTTCGTGGTGCCCGCCGAGGCCACACCCTACATGAACTGTCTCAATGAGCTCCGCCGTTGGGAAACTTCCTTTGAGGGATTGCGCTTCTTCGACCTGAAACGCTGGGGCATTGAGTACAAGCACGTCTACAATGTGCATGCTGATGAGACCACACTGACGGTCGACGACCCGCGCCGTGCCATCGAGGTGCCTTGGGAGGTGATTTCCGCTGGAATGGAGACCTCACGCCCACAGACATCAGCCCACGCCAATTCCAATATCGTGTTGTTTGATGCCAAAGAATATAAAGCAGACTAAAGGAGGGAAATGAAGATGAAAAATAGATTGAACATACTTTTATTCTTTGCCATGTCATTCGTGGCAACTGGTTTCGTGTCCTGTTCGGATGATGATTTCGACCCGTCGATTTTCGACATCAAGGACTACCCACTCGACCGAACACAGTATTCCTTTCCGTTGGACACCTTCCTCAAGGTGAACTTCCTGGAGCCTTATAACGTCAAGTACATCTACCGTATGGAAGATATAGGGTCGGACATGACCAAGAACCTGACTCCCGCAGCTTATGAGAAGAGCGTGCAGTTGGCAGTTCTCTCCAAATATTTGTGGTATGATGTCTATGAGATGTATGGCACGCCCCTTTTCCTCAAGGAGAACAGTCCGCGCATCATCCATGTTATTGGTTCGAAGAACCTCAACCCGAGCCAGGGCACCGAGGTGCTTGGTGTGGCTGAAGGCGGTCTGAAGATCACGCTCTACAATGCCAATGACCTCAATCCGGCCAACATCGACCACATGAACGAGTACTTCTTCAAGACGATGCATCATGAGTTTGGCCATATCCTTGACCAGACCCATCTGCGCCCCACGGCATTCAATCTGATCTCAAGAGCGCAGTATGATGCCTCCACATGGACCAACCTGCCCGACTCCATGGCCGCAGGCCGCGGCTTCGTCTCACCCTATGCAGGCAGTGCTGCCGGAGAGGACTGGGTGGAGGTCCTGGCCAACTACATCACCCGCGATACGCTGAGTTGGGCTGCCCTCATGCGTGCTGCCGCTTTCGAATGGGAAGAGGTGGACATGACATTGAGCGATTACAACAAGAGGGCCAAGGGAGCCAACCTCGACACAGTGGGCTACTTCCGTCAGCACGACAATGGAGAGGAGAAAGTCTACCGCAAGGTATGTGCCCGCAATGCCGATGACAATGTCGCACTGGATGAAAACGGCCACGTGCAATGGCTCAACCGCACTGGTGTACATGGCGACGAGATCATCAAGCAGAAGCTCGAGATGGTGGGCGCTTGGCTGAAAGACAATTGGAACATCAATATCGAGGACTTGCGTCGTGAGGTGCAGAAGCGCCAGTTTGTGACCAATCCCGACGGTACGTTCCAATTCGATAACCGTGGCCGGCTCATCAACCGCCTGATGCAACCTTCCGAGGAGGATCCCTCCATCACCACCATGGAGTATCTCACCAAGTGGGTCACCAATTACAAGAGTTTACAATAATCAAGACATCTCCGATATGAAAAAGATATATTGCATTTCACTGATTCTGGCCACTTCCCTGGCATTCACCTCATGTGTGAAGGAAGAAGACGATATCTTTGGCAAGACCGCTGCCGAGCGGCTCAATGAGGCCAGTGACCTGTATTCGGGCAGACTGATGGCCTCGCATAACGGTTGGGCCATGCAGCTCTATCCCACCACGCAGAACGAGTATCCCTACGGCAACGGCTACCTGCTTCTCTGCCGGTTTAATGCCGACCATTCGGTGAACGTCTCCATGGACAATGTGTTCTCCAACAACCAATACGCAGAGGACACCTCGTTGTGGGAGGTCATCACCGACAATGGACCGGTGCTGTCGTTCAATTCCTACAACAAGTGCCTGCATGCTTTCAGCGACCCCTATGACCTGTCTTTCACGGGTGATGAGAACCAAGCCAACAATGAGACGGGCACAGGTGCCGAGGGAGACTATGAGTTTATCATCGTCGATGCCCCGGAGGATGCCTCATACATGATGCTCAAAGGCAAGAAGCGTGGCACCTACAACCTGCTTACCCCCATTGAGGAAGGTGTGCAATACGCCGATTACCTGGCCGACGTGAAAGCCTTCCAGAACAAGATGTTCGCTGCCAATGCCCCCACGTTCAACGTGTTCCACCTCGGCGACAGCCTCTACAAGATGACGGGTGCCAATGACGGTATTCCCAATATCTACCCTTACGATGGCGACGAGATCATCGATGAGAGTTTCAATGCTTTCCTCATCACCAAGCGTGGCGACAGCTACTACCTGCGTTTCCGCGACGAGGTGGATGAGAACGTGCAGGAGTTTGTCTACAAGCCCGAAGAGGACATCTTCCAGTCTGAGGCATATCCCAATTATTTCATCGAGGGCGACAACCCGCTGCGTTTCTTCAGCAATACACTGGGCAACGCTTCTTTCAAATGGGTGGTCTATGAGCAGTCCGACAAGACAGCCCCGATGTTCCAGACTCTGGCCAGTCAACTCGAGGCCACCTCGTCGAAGAACGTCAAGATCGCCCTGGAACAGGTGCTGATCTCCACGTTGGCCGACCGCATCGTGCTGCAAGTGGCTTATACTTCGAAGGTGGCCAAGCAGGGAACACTTCACAAGCAGTTCTATTATGCCTTTAATGCCGAGACAAGCGGCGATGCACTCAAACTGACTTATGTCGAGCCGACAGGCAAGAATACAGAGGAAATCAGTGCCTCGGGCAATGCTTTGAACACTTTCTCGGCTTTGAACGAAATTATCTCTTTCCTCGGTCAGAATCTGCGAGTGGACGGTGCAGACACGCGGTTCAACCTGAACAACGTGAAACTCATCTCCTCATCCGATGCGGATGCCTGGATCAATGTGAAGGCAAATTAATTATTCACTTTTAAACCATAGATTATGAGAAAACTTTTATTCCTTTCTATCGCACTCTCATGTGCGCTTTCTGGCAGTGCCCAAAAAGCTGATCTGAAGGATGGATTCATCACCAAGCAGCAGATCGTGGACATGCCAAACCAGAAAATGGAGCGGGCCGCCGAGGTCAAGGGGATTGGCCCCAACCGTACTGTCGCCAACAGCGTGTATTACACGATTCCTGGCGCATTGTTCGCTGGATGGACGACTGAAGGCAATGGCTACAAATACTCCATGGCTGTCGTTCCTCCCTTCGTCGATGTCACTTATGCCAATCAAATGACTGACAAGAGCCGCTACATGTGGGAAATCAGTGCCGAAGAAGTGAGTGATGTCACAGAAGCTGCAGAGGAAAACGGCGATTTTATTTCCAACTATACTCCCGGAGGAATGTATTATCCCCTAATTCTCGTCTCTCCTCGGGCCAATGTGACTTATCAGTTCAATGAGGAGAACTATTGGGTGAGGACAGAATCAGGTAGTACAGCAAATGATCTTTCCATGGTGGTCGCTACCAACCAGATTGGAGAAAACACCCTGATGATGACCGCCACCGACCTTCATGGATCCCGTCTGTCGGGCAACACCTATGCTCGCAACACACTCTCCGGCTGGGGTTTCCTGAGCACAGACTTCTTGTTCGGCTCTGGTAGTGTGAGCGGTTCTCCCGCCTGGGGCTTCGAGCAGACCTACAATCCTCTGCTTGCTCCGTTGGCACTCGATGATGTCCGCCTCCAGGGCCTCACTTACAATGAGTATGGTCCTATCCCCGACGGCAAGTCGCTGAAGGCTTACATCCTCACTGTTGACACACTGACCGACGAGACCACTGTGGTGGCCACTCTCGAGGCACTTTCCAGCGATACCATTGATTTTAAAGACGCATCTCCAAAATGGGGAAGCAAAGATGAGAATGCCAATAAGACCGCTTATTTCGGTGAGTTGATTTATCGCAACGCAGAGAAATTCGTCGACCCGTTTGGAAACGAGACCCCGCTGCCCATCGCAGTTCCTGCAGGCAAAGTGTGGCGCATCCAGTTTGAGGGTTTGAATGACGAAGGGGTGAACCTCGGTGTCTATGGTGTGATCAACGGCGAGGTGGAGAGCACCTATATCGAGCCGGGTTATATCCTGACCGAGGATGGTCATGCTTATACATTCCAGAGTTCCATCAGTCCTTATGTCTCTCTGAACGGCCAGTATGAGATGATCGATGTGGTCTCTCGTGATTTCCTGACCGCTGAGTCCCAAGACGGATTCCCCGCAGAGCAGTTCAAGGGTTGGAACGTTCTCCGTGTCTCCAACGACGGCCAGGAGGTCTTCACTGAGGGCATGAGCGGAACAGACTACGACATGGGTTGTGCTTTCGTGGGCACCACTAAACCTTGGTTTGACGAGGATGAGTTCCCCAACTATGATGTGGACGAGGAGACCTTGCCCGACTGGATTGAGAGCATTCAGGTTGACGTCTCAGAATATGAGAAGGATAACATCACGGGCTATAACCTCGTTGTTCCGGTTTGCCAGCCTCTTCCCGCAGGTGTGACTGGCCGTATGGCTGAGATCGACATCGTCGGTAGCGCCGGTATCACGGGCAACAACAAGATCATCGTTCTCCAGGGTGATGCTCAGTATGACGGTACTGGTATCGCTGAGGTCAACAATGATGCTTCTCGTACCAACCGCAGCAAGAACCTCTACAATACTGTTGGACAGCGTATCTCCACAGCTGCTAAGGGTCAGATCTTCATCAAGAACGGTATGAAGTTCATCAAGAAGTAACCAGACTTCCATTGCTTTACAGCATATAACAAGAAATCCCTTCTGCATTCCGCAGAAGGGATTTCTTGTTGTCGGAGTGATGTCAAAGAAACACACAGTTCGCGAGGTATCCCATGGCTTGGTGCCTTGCGCTCATGCTTTATTTCACGACCACTTTCTTGCCATTGACGATATAAATGCCTTTACCCATCTGGCTCTTGTTCACTTTCTGTCCCGTGATGGTATAGACCTCACGGCTTGTATTCGTGGATTTGGCGATGACAGGGAGGATGGCATCGGTGGATTTCTTGTAAATCTGGATGTTGTCACCGTCTGTGTTGTAACAGGCGAAGGAAGAGGATTCCACGTTGTAGCGGAGGTTGCGGTTGACGTTCCTGGACTGGAATGAGATTTTCGCATTGCCGTCGGTGATGTCGATGCTGCACGTGGCGTTGGTGCCGGGCTTGCTGGTGGTGTTGAGTTTTGTGCCGGAGTTTGTGGCCGTGAGGTACGACCCGTCGACTTGCAGCCCCCAGAAGCCTGATGTGGTCTTTTTCAGGGCGATTTTTTGTGTGTTGTCCTCTATCATGACTGTGGCTGTATTCTCGACACCGATGCATGCACCAAGCCGCACTTCTGTTGTCTGATTGACGCTCATGGCCATTGCGTCAGCGGCATTGACGAGGATGATTGTGTCGCCCTCCTGCAGTTGGGCAGCGTCATCCACCTTGGTAAACAGCTCGCCTGTTGTGGGCCTGTAAGTGTAGGCAGCGTCGTTCCCCTTGAAATTGAAGGAAATCGTGCGGTCGCTGTGCATCATGATTTTGTAGATGGGCGCATCGTTGCAGGTCGACTTGTTGAAGTAGGTCCATGTCGGCACATTGATGATGCTGCTGCCATAGAGGTTGGATGGTGATGCTGAGTAATAAAGGGTTCCGTTGTCGGCTGTCACCACCATGGCCCGTTTGGAGGCTTTCACATTATTGAGCGTGTTAAGGTTCCATTGGTTGCGGTTATAGGCGATCCGTGTCACCAGCAGTCCTGTTCCCTGTTCCGGGAAATACCAAGTTCCTGTCTGCCTGTTCTCGAAGATGAAATACTCCTTCTCGTCGGACGGGTTGCGGAAGAGCACTGCGGGGACGCTGCCTTCCACGCAGGGATCCCCCAGAACGACCCCTTGCGGTTCGGTGAGTTCGGGGATTTTCAGCCATCCGAGGTAGCTCCGTTCATAAGCGGTGTAGCCGATGGGAGCGCGCCCGTTATTGATGTTGCAGCCCGTGTCCATGATGCTCCAGTTGCCGAAGGGTGATTCATCCTTGTAGCTATAGTTGGTGCAATAGAAATCCGGCAATCCCAATCCGTGGCCGAACTCATGGCAGAAGGTTCCGATGCCGTCGAGTCCTCCGTAGTAGCTCAGTTCGTTGCCGACGAAATACGATTTGAATGCGAAACCGCTCATGCGCGATGTATACGAATTGAGGTCAAGTTGGTGAGGCCAGATGGTGTTCTCGTCGTTGGAACTGGCCTCGCCTCTGCCCGCATAGATGAAACTTACCAGGGGCACGCTGTTGCCGACGTAGTATTGAGAAAAATCGACACCCTGCTGCACTGCGAGGGCTATGGCTTCCCTCACCATGCTCATCACGTTTTTGTCGTTGCCGTCTTCGTCGTTGCTGCCGTATTCCGCATAGCCTTTGGTCAGTGTCACTTGTGCCACGACAGGAAAGGAGGGGGTGAACATGCCAAAACTTTGACTGGCGAAGTAGTCTTTGGCCGATCCCACGCATCCGGACTCGTCGCTGTAGCCAGGTTCATTGAAGTAACGGTCCATTTTCTCGATGTCATTCGCTTCCTTAAAGGTGACATCGGCGAAATTGACAAGGATGACAGGAATCGTCACGGCTCCGATGCTGTTGACCGAACCCATGCCGCTCTTGCCATATTCCCCAAGTCCGTCTTCGGTGGAGGCGACGTGGCTGTGGAGCGGTCCGTTTGCCCCCCTCATCCGAGCCTTGTTAGACTCTGCTTGGCGGAGGATTTCCTCCATGTCTTTACTGACAAAACGGCCTTTGTCGTTTCGGGTGAAGCACTGACCGTTCTCGGCTCTCCAGAAGTGCATGTACTCGTTGCCTCTGAGTTCCACGTTGATCCGGCTGCCGTCATCCAGCGTGATTGTCCGCCAGATGCCTCGCTGGGCGGGGATGGCACTCATGACCAGCGCATTGGCTGCGAGGAAAGAGGATAGTAGAAATTTTCTCATCATGATGGTTTTATAGGGATTGTTATTTCTCGAATGCGTTGATACTGTCTGTTATCATCGTATTTAACATGCAAATATATACTTTTTATATGGATTTGAGCCTATGTTTTCATTGTTTTTATCTCAAAAACACATTTTATAAGGATATCATCAGAAATTTTTACCATAAGAAGTTCGCTTTCCGAATAAAAAGCACTACCTTTGCTCATCATTACTGCATGTTGCTGACATCATCAACTTAAAATCCTATACATCATGAATCAAGATCAAAAAGGAAGTAAAACTTACCTGTTTTCCATCGTGCTGGTGGCAGTCTTGGGTGGCTTGCTGTTCGGCTACGACACTGCTGTCATCTCTGGAGCGGAGAAAGGTCTCCAGGCCTTTTTCATGGAAGCCAAGGACTTCGCTTACACCGACGGCTGGCATGGTTTCACCTCTGCCTCGGCCCTTATCGGTTGCATCATCGGTTCGGCCCTCTCCGGTTTTCTGGCCACCAACTTAGGCCGCAAGAAATCGCTCATCGTGGCAGGCCTGCTGTTCTTCATCTCTGCCTTAGGCAGCATGTATCCTGAGTTCTTGTTTTTCCAGCACGGCGTACCTACTTACTCCCTGTTGATCATGTTCAATATCTACCGTGTCATCGGTGGAATCGGTGTGGGTTTGGCCTCAGCCATCTGCCCGATGTACATCGGTGAGGTAGCACCCTCCAATATCCGTGGCATGCTTGTGTCGTGGAACCAGTTTGCCATTATCTTCGGCCAGCTGGTGGTCTATTTCGTCAATTTCTTCATCCTGGGCGACCATATCCAGCCTCTTGTGGAGGAGATGGGCAAGGGAATCGCTGCCATCAATCCTGCCGCACAGTGGACCGTCACCACGGGTTGGCGTTATATGTTCGGTTCAGAGGCTGTTCCTGCGGGTCTCTTTGCCCTGTTGATCTGCTTCGTTCCTGAGACCCCGCGTTACCTGGTGAGTATCGGTCAGGACCAGAAGGCCATGGGAGTGCTTTCGAAGATCAACGGTTCGTCTAAAGCCGTACAGATCCTTCAGGAAATCAAGGACACCATGTCGGTGAAGACGGAGAAGCTGATGACCTACGGATTCATGTGTATTTTCATCGGTATTATGCTCAGCGTGTTCCAGCAGGCTGTCGGTATCAACGCCGTGCTTTACTATGCTCCCCGTATCTTCGGTGATATGGGCATGGAGAACCCCATGGTGGTCACGGTCTTCATGGGCGTGGTTAATATTCTGTTCACCCTCGTTGCCATTTTCACTGTCGAGAAACTGGGCCGCAAGCCGTTGCTGATCTGGGGGTCTTTGGGCATGGCCTTGGGCGCCTTCGGTGTAGCTGTCACTTTCGGTCATGCAGGCATGGAGATGGTGACTGCAGCCAGCATCATGATCTATGCAGCCTCGTTTATGTTCTCTTGGGGTCCGATTACTTGGGTGCTCATCGCCGAGATATTCCCCAACACCATCCGTGGTGCAGCCGTGGCCATCGCCGTGGCTTTCCAGTGGATTTTCAACTTCATCGTGAGTTCCACCTTCGTGCCGATGTTCAATATGCATCTCACCGAGGGCGATGATTTCGGCCATTGGTTCACCTATGGGCTCTACGGCATCATCTGTGTGATCGCTGCCGTCTTCGTCTGGCGTTTGGTGCCCGAGACCAAAGGCAAGACTCTTGAGGATATGAGCAAGCTCTGGAGAAAATAAGCCAAGTCAGTAAGTATACATGGGAAAGCGGGGTCAGAGGCTCCGCTTTTCTTGGCTTTCTCCGTCACTTGTGCTGTCCTGTTAGGTGTTGGGAAATCCTTGATTGTCATTTTTCGGAGGTCAAGGTTCCCTTATATGGATTTATTTTCGTAATTTTGCATCCAAATGCACACGATTGACATGAGTCTGACAGAAATGCTTAACCAGCAGGATGGAGAGCGACATTTCTCCTTTGAAGTGCTGCCGCCCCTCAAGGGCAGCGGTACGGATGGTTTGTTTCAGACGATAGACAAACTCCGTGATTTCGGCCCGCAGTATATCAATATCACGACCCACCACAGTGAGTATGTGTACAAAGAGCTCGACAATGGCTTGCTGGAGCGTCATCGGGTGCGTCGCAGACCAGGCACCATAGCCATCGCGGCGGCCATCCAGCAGCGCTACGGTATACCCGTCATCCCCCATGTGATCTGCAGCGGCACGACTATAGAGAACATCGAGTATGAATTGCTCGATTTGCAGTTTCTCGGGATCAGCAATCTGCTTCTTCTCCGGGGCGACAAGGCCCGTGACGACAAATCGTTCACACCCATGCCCGGGGGGCATGCCCATACCACCGACCTGATCCGGCAAGTCGTCAGCTTTAACGAGGGCTATTTCGCTGATGGCACCCCCATCAAACATCCGGGTACGCCCTTCAGCTTCGGTGTGGCTTGTTATCCGGAGAAGCATGAGGAGGCGCCCAATCTCGAGCAGGATATGGCTCACCTCAAGGCCAAGCAGGATCTGGGAGCTGGCTACGCTGTCACCCAGATGTTCTTCGATAATGAGAAATACTATCGTTTTGTGGAGCGTGCCCGTGAGATCGGTATCACCATCCCCATCATTCCCGGCATCAAACCAGTGGCCAAAATGTCGCAGCTGACGATGGTGCCCAAGACGTTTCACTGCGACATTCCAGAGGCTCTGGCCTCGGAGATGAGCAAATGCCGGAGTGACGAGGAGGTGAGACAGTTGGGCATTGAGTGGACGACTTGCCAATGCCGTGACCTGTATGACCATGGCGTGAGAAACATCCATTTCTATACTGTTTCGGCAGTGGACTCCGTCAGGGAAGTGGCCTTGCGCCTGATGCGGCAGTGACGAGACATAGGGAGAGGAGCGTATGAGATTCGACGAAGTCATCGGACAAGAAGAGGCCAAACAGCGTTTGAGGAAACTGGTCGAGGAAGACCGGGTGCCTCATGCCATGTTGTTCACGGGGCCGCAGGGCAGCGGGAAGATGGCTTTGGCCTTGGCCTTCGCCTCCTATCTGTTGTGTGCCCACCGGCATGACGGCGACAGTTGCGGTGCGTGTCCTCAGTGTGCCATGCTCCGCAAGTGGGCTCATCCCGACCTTCATTTCAGCTATCCTGTCATCAAGCCCAGCAAATCTTCGGCCGATTACAAACCCGTCAGCGATGACTTTATCCGGGAATGGCATGACCTGTTGGCAGAAGGCCCCTATTTCACGATAGAGCAATGGCTCGACAAGATGAGAGCGGAGAGCCAGCAGGCTATCATGACCGTCAAGGAAGCCGACGAACTGACACACAAACTGAGCCTGAGGTCCAGTCAGGGCGGCTATAAGGTGGCTCTGGTGTGGCTTCCGGAGCGCATGCATGAGAGTACGGCCAACAAACTGCTCAAACTCATCGAGGAACCGCCTTCGCAGACTGTTTTCCTCCTGGTGAGCGAGAACCCCGAGGCTTTGTTGGAGACCATCAGAAGCCGCACACAGTTGTTCACCGTCTTCCGTATAGATACCGCTGCCATCCAGCAGGCTTTGGTCGGACGTAGGGGTATTGACGAGGAGGCGGCACACCGCATCGCCCGTATCTGCGAGGGAAATTGGCTCAAGGCCATCGACGCACTCGATGCCGAAAGCGAGAGCCGTGTCTTCCTCAACGATTTCATGCAGATGACCCGCATGTCGTTCATGCGCAATGTGGGTGGAATGGCCCAGTGGAGCGGCGTGGTGGCGAAATATGGCCGTGAGAAACAGAAACGCATGCTCACCTATTTCCTCAGGATGGTGCGCGAGAGTTTCGTCTTCAATTTCCACCAACCTGAACTCACATACATGACCATAGAGGAAGAGAATTTTGTCAAGAGGTTTGCTCCTTATGTCAATGAGCTCAATGTGGTGGAACTGTCGGAATTGATGACCAAGGCTATCTTCGATGTTGGGCGCAATGCCAATGCCAGAATGGTGTTTTTCGATGTGGCCCTCCAGTCGACGGTCTTGCTCCGAAGAAAAGAATAAATTCACGCCTTGTCTCATTGACGGGCGAACAATAGATAAAAAGCAGAAAGATGGACTACAAGAATATGAAATTCAAGATAAGCGCCGGTTGTGACAGAGGGCTTTGCCGGGGCGGCGTCGGCCGTCAGGACAAACAGCTCAATACCTACGACTGGTTGGCTGACATCCCTGGCAACGCCAGTAATACCGACCTTGTGGAAGTGCAGTTCAAGAACACACGTAAGGGCTACTATCACAATGTCAATAATCTCGATCTCCGCAAAGGTGATATCGTGGCCGTGGAAGCCAATCCTGGTCATGACATCGGTGTGGTCACCCTCACTGGCGAATTGGTGAAACTCCAGATCAAGAAAGCCAACCTGAAATCTGCCGACGACATCAAGCGTATCTACCGGATTGCCAAGCCCGTGGACCTCGACAAATATGAGGAAGCCAAGAGCCGTGAGCATGCGACGATGATCCAGAGCCGCCAGATCGCCAAGGACCTGGGGCTCGACATGAAAATCGGTGATGTGGAATACCAAGGCGACGGCAACAAGGCCATTTTCTATTATATCGCCGATGAGCGGGTGGATTTCCGCCAACTGATCAAAGTGCTCGCCGAGACGTTCCATGTGAGAATCGAGATGAAGCAGATCGGTGCGCGGCAAGAGGCCGGACGCATCGGAGGAACAGGACCTTGTGGACGTGAGTTGTGCTGCGCCACATGGATGAAGAATTTCATCAGTGTGAGCACCACAGCAGCCCGTTTCCAGGATATCTCCCTTAATCCTCAGAAACTGGCCGGCATGTGTGCCAAACTCAAATGCTGCCTCAACTATGAGGTGGATGATTATATGGAGGCCAGCCGTCGTCTGCCAGCCAAGGACGTCATCCTGCAGACACAAGATGCCGACTATTTCATGTTCAAGACCGACATCCTCGCCGGACTGATCACTTATTCTACCGACAAGCGGACGGCTGCCAATCTGGAGACCATCACCGCTGAGCGCGCTCATGAGATCATCGAACTCAATAAGCAAGGGGAGAAACCTCTCTCTCTGCAAGAGGATGGTCAGCAGCAGAGCGACAATAAGCCCAAGGACCTGCTTGAGGATGATATCACCCGCTTCGACAAGAGCAAGAAAAAGAAAAAGCGTAAGAGCAAGCCTGCTGCTGCCAAAGACAATAAGCCTGCTGCTGCCGAACAGGGTAATGGCGGACAGAATACGGATAAATCACAGGCGGCTGAACCTCAGACTGAGAAACGTGAATCCGGTCAGAAGACTGGCCGTCAGCCTCAGCAGGGCAAGGAAGACAAAGGTGAACGCCCGCAGGCCAACCGCCGTGGTCCGCGCAAGCCAAGGCCGCCACGGCCCCGTGGCGGGGAACAAAAAGCCGGTCCGGAAAATGCACCTGCCAAACCTCAGGGACAACAATAGTCTGATATGACGGGCAGGCCACATATCAAACCGCTCATAGCAGCCGTCGCATGTCTTGCGACGGCGACTTTTATGTCATGCTATCAGAATACCGCCTTCTTCAGGTATTTGCCTGTCAATGTGAAGGGGTGGGAGAAGGCTGACCGTTTGGAATTCTGTGTCCCCTCGGTGACGGCCGGAGGCTATTACGTCGAAGAAATCGGTGTGAGGACATGCCGGGATTATCCTTACCGACAGTTGAGCCTCTGTATTCAGCAGAAGGTGATCTCCACTACAGGCCAGCAGACGGCGAGAGAGAAGAAAGACACCATTGTGGTGGATGTTTACGACGAGGAAGGACGTGTGGAAGGGCGTGGCATCAACCTGAAACAGCATCTGGTCCCCTTTAAGAGCCTGAAATTAAATCCGGGTGACTCCATCGTGATGCATATCAGCCACGCTATGCAGCGCCTGTCGGTTGAGGGTATCTCAGATGTGGGGGTGAAAGTGACCCGTCAGTATGCTGATTGAAAGCATCGCCGCCTTGCCCGGACGGTGAATCATGTGCGGATCAGATTGCGGCTGGCATCTATCCTCAGGAAAATGAACAGCAGGATGGTGAATCCCCATAGCGAACTACCTCCGTAGCTGAAGAAAGGCAGGGGAATGCCGATCACGGGGGTCAGTCCGAGAACCATGCCTACATTGATGAAGACATGGAATAAGAAAATGCTGAGAACACAGTAGCCATAGACCCTGCCAAATTTGAAGGGTTGCCGTTCCGCCAGTACGATTAGCCGCAGGATCAAGGCCAGGAAGAGCAGCAGCACCCCCGCTGATCCTACGAACCCCTCTTCCTCACCCACTGTGCAGAAGATGAAGTCCGTGTCTTGCTCTGGCACGAATTTCAACTTCGTCTGGGTGCCGTTGAGGAATCCCTTGCCCTTCAGACCACCAGAGCCAATGGCGATCTCACTTTGGTGGACATTGTATCCAGCATTGGCGATGTCGTCGTCAAGGCCCAGCAGCACATTGATGCGCTGCCGCTGGTAATCCTCCATCACATTGTTGAGCATGATGCTGGCCGAATAGAAGAAAATGATCGACCCAAGCGAGAAGAGTGCGATGTAGAGATAATTGCCCGTTCTCGAACTCAGCCCTTGATAGATGAGATACCCGATGAGTGCAGCACACACCAGCAGTTGCACCCATACGATGTCGAAAGGTATCACGTATTCGGAGAACAGGAGAAACAATAACGTCACGCCTACGGTGAACCCTCCCAGTTGCAGCGCTTTCCGCTTGTTCTCACAATAGACATACACCATTCCGGCCGAGAACAGTTGGATGAGCAGCAGCACGATAAATTTTCCAAGGGATGTCGGAGTATCCCACAAGGCGATTTGCTCATAACGTATACCCAGGACAAAATACACCACCATGGCGACCCCTGTGAACAGGATGCTCCCCGGCATCCCCTCACGGTAGAACATCAGGAAGAATGCCAGATAGACGAGTGCCGAACCCGTCTCATGCTGCATGACAATACAGCCCATCGGTACAATGACGATGGCACAGGAGAGCAGGAAATCGCTCATGCGATGGATGTTGAAGCCGTAGGTGCTCATAAACTTGCTGATAGCCAGTGCAGTGGCGAATTTCGCAAATTCAGCCGGCTGCACACGGATGGGGCCAAGTACCAGCCACGACCGCGATCCCTTGATGGTCACAGGATTGAAAATAGTGGCGAAGAGCAACAAGACCATGAAACCATACAAGGCGTAAGCCAGCATGTCGTAGTAGCGGTCATCGAGCATCAGGATCACAAAACCCAGACAGATCGATGTGCCTATCCATACCAGCTGCATGCCTGAGCGTGTCGATAGACTGAGGATGTCAGGCTCACTGAAGGAATAGCTGGCACCGCACACACTCATCCAGCCGAGTGCGAGCAGCGCGACGTATATGGCCATTGTCCAATAGTCCAATGACCTCAATACTCCGGGTTGTCTATCTGTCCTTTGCTCCATATTTCAGGTGTTGACTCTGTATTCTTGCTGCCTGTCGTTTCGAACCCTCCGACAGTTCTCCTTTGATGTATTGCTCCATCATCAGCGAACCGATCGGTACGCCGAAGGTTGCGCCGAAACCACCGTTCTCCACATAGACGGCGATGGCGATCTTGGGGTCATTCATGGGGGCGAACCCCATGAAAGCCGAGTGGTCCCTTCCACGGTTCTGTGCCGTACCAGTCTTGCCGCAGACCTCATAGTCACGGCGGTTGGCACTGCGGCAGGTTCCTCCGGTCACGGCCCTGCGCATGCCCCTGACCACCAGGTTGTAGGCGTTGCGTGAGGCCATGGTGTAGCGCTTTTTGGTGTAAAGCGTGTCGAGCGGTTGTCCCTCGATTTCTCTCACCACGTGAGGTGTGATGAACCAGCCCCTGTTGGCGATGGTGGCGCCGAGGTTAGCGATTTGCAGCGGTGTCAGCGTCACCTCGCCCTGTCCGATGGCGATACTGATCACGCCGAGTGCATTCCAGTTGCGCTTGAAAGCCTTGTCGTAGAAGGTTGCGTTGGGTATCATGCCGCGTTTCTCTCCCGGCAGGTCGACTCCGAGCTTGTAGCCGAATCCCATACTCACCATATAGTCGCGCCAGGTGTCCATCGCATTCTGCAGCGTGCCGTATTTCTCTTTTTTGTTGAGCATGTAGTAGAGGCCCCAGCAGAAGAATCCGTTGCATGACGTGCCGATGGCTGGTATCAGGTTGAGCGGCGACCCATGGCCGTGGCATCCCACCCTCATGCCCCTGGTGACAAATCCTCTGTGGCAAGGATACATCGTGGTGGAGTCGATGATGCCCTCGGTGAGGAATGTAAGTGCCTGACTGGTCTTGAAGGTGGAACCGGGAGGATATTGTCCCATGATGGCACGGTTGAGAAGCGGCTTGAGCGGGTCTTTGGCCAGCAGCTGGTGGTTTTTGCCGCGTTGGCGGCCGATCATCATCCTCGGATCATAAGAGGGCGACGATACCATGCAGAGCACCTCGCCTGTCGACGGTTCTATCGCCACGATACTGCCGAGTTTGCCCTCCATCAGCCGCTCGCCGAGCTTTTGCAGTTCGATGTCAATTCCCAGGGTCAGTGCTTTTCCCGGCACGGGTTTCGTGTTCAGTTCCCCATTGTGGTAACTGCCCTGGATGCGGCCGAGTTTGTCGCGGAGAAGGATCTGCACTCCTTTGGTGCCGCGGAGCTCTTTCTCATACGAGCGTTCGATGCCGATTTTCCCGATATAGTCACCTGGCTGGTAGTATTTGTCTTCTTCGATGTCGCTGGGTGAGACTTCAGCCACGTCGCCGAGCAGGAGGGCGGCATTGGGATATTCGTATTGCCGGATGCTTCGCCTTTGGATATAAAAGCCAGGAAACTTATAGGCTTTCTCTTGGAAGACGCTGAACTCCTGGTCCGAAAGTTGCGTCATGAAGAGCTGCTGGGTAAATCTCGAGTAGCCTGGGTTCTTGCTCCTGTCCTGGATGTCGTGCATGCGCTTGATGAAGTACTCCCGGGTGATGTTGAGGGCCTTGCACAGTTCCAGCGTGTCGAGCCTTGACCGTTGTTCGTTGACGATGACCATGATGTCGTACGACGGTTGGTTGTATACCAGGAGTTTCCCGTTGCGGTCGGAGATGATGCCGCGGGAGGGAAACTCAATTTTCTTAAGGAAGGCGTTGCTGTCAGCGTTTTTCTTGTAGTCGTCGCTCATGATCTGGAGCGTGAACAGACGGATGATGTAGATGGTCACAATCGCTATGGCCACCCCAGCAACGACATATTGCCGTTTTTCAAGTTCATAATCCTTCATGTCACTATTCCAATCAATCTTTTAGGGTGGGAGCCGGATGCTCCCAGGGCCTTTTTCAGGCTTTTTTGTGAATCAGTCTGTCGACTGCCAGAATCAGAGCTACAGTAAGTATCGTACTTCCCACGACGCATTCCAGCCATTTCAGACCGTTGAGGAAATTCAGCATCTCCAGGGTGAAGAAAACCACACAGAAGAGCGTCACCATCACGATCGTGTAGTTGATGAAAGGTTTGGTGCCTATCGTTGACATCGAGGGGATGAGTTCCTCATCTCCCTCTCGGGTGATGAACAGATCGAGGAGGTAGGGCTGCACCATAGCGCTCAGCGTCATGGTGGCAGCGTTCACGCCAGGTGTGTTGGAGAACGTGTCGAGTAGCAAGCCAAGGGCGAAAGCCCACACCATCATGGCCCATTTGGCCATGCCTTTCTTCATGGAGATCACGAAATAGACATACAGCATGGGCATCGCGCATCCAAAGAGTTGGCAATGGTTGAGCACGAACACCTGCAAGACGCACAGGATGATGAAGAGCAGCGGTAGTCTGAACAAGTCGTGATTCATGATCCTATAGGTTTCTGTTGGGTTTGATGGAGTCGATGGCCTGTCGCAGCAAGTTGAGCCTTTCGGCCACGGCAGCGTCGTCAATGACACAGACGTCGCGGAGGTTGCCGAAGTCTGTCGAGAGTCGTATCTCAAGGCGGTAGGAGAGGCCGTCCTCGGAGTCGTGCTCGTCGATCACCTTGCCCACCATGATACCCGGGGGGAACATCGAGGAGTATCCACTGGTCACGATGGTGTCGCCCTTTTCGAACTTGGCATGCCGGGGGATGTCGTCGACATAGGCGATATCGGGTTTCCCTCCTTCCCAGTGGAGGTAGCCGAAATAGCCGCGCCCTTGTATGGCGCAGCTGATATTGGAGTGTGTGCTCAGTACGGGAATCACCACGGCGTAGCGTCCGGAAGCCATGTATACCACACCCACCACACCGTTGCCGCAGGCCACGCCCATATCCGGGTGCACACCGTCATACATCCCTTTGTTGATGGTGATGAAGTTGTCGGCTTTGTCGATGGAGTTGCTGATCACCTTGGCAGGAATCAGTCTGTATTGGCTGAGCAGAGGCATCTGCCCCCGGTCCACGTAGGTGGAGTCATGCTTGAGTCTCTCGTCGGTGAGCTGCTCCCTGAGGATGGCCACTTCACGCTCAAGCATGAGGTTGCGCTCGGTGAGCTGTTCGTTGACTGCCCCTTGCCCTATGAAGGAATAGAATTTCGAGTCCGCTTCATGGGTGAGGCCGGCCAGGTAGTTGGCGGATGAGAACCATACGCTTCCCTGGTAGCTGTTGTATTGGAAGAGCAGCACAAGGCTCACCACCTCGAGTATCACGAATACAAACCAGTAGTTGTATTTCTTGAGAAACTCAATGAGATTGCGCATGGCCAGTGTCTTATCTCATCAGGAAGGAGTAGCGGTCGACATTCTTCAGAGCCACACCGGCACCTTTGGCCACGCTGTGCAGCGGGTCTTCAGCGATGTGGAAGGGAATCTGTATCTTGTCGTGCAGGCGCTTGTCGAGGCCACGCAACAGGGCACCGCCGCCTGTGAGGTAGATGCCGTTGTGCACGATGTCGGCATACAGCTCAGGTGGTGTCTTCTCCAGGGCGGAGAGTACGGCATTCTCGATTTTAGCCACTGTCTTGTCGAGGCAGTGCGCGATTTCCTGGTAGCACACTGGCACTTCCATCGGGAGTGCGGTGATGCGGTTGGGGCCGTGAACGATATAGTCCTCGGGGGCCTCGTCTCCCAGGTCGGTGAGGGCAGACCCCACATGGATCTTGATGCGCTCGGCCATTCGTTCACCCACTTTCAGGTTGTGCTGACGGCTCATATAATCCTGGATGTCGGCGGTGAGGTCATCGCCGGCGATGCGGATTGAGTTGTTGCTCACGATACCGCCAAGAGAGATGACGGCGATCTCGGTGCTGCCGCCGCCGATGTCGACGATCATGTTACCCTCAGGGGCTTCCACGTCGATGCCGATGCCGATGGCTGCTGCCATGGGCTCGAAAATCAGATAGACATCGCGCCCGTCGGCATGCTCAGCGGAGTCACGCACGGCACGCAATTCCACCTCCGTCGAACCAGAGGGCACTCCGATGACCATACGGAGCGATGGAGAGAAGAAACGGCTGCCGGTATGCACCATCTTGATGAGCCCTCTCATCATCTGCTCGCAGGCAGAGAAGTCGGCGATCACACCGTCGCGCAGTGGGCGCACGGTGCGTATGTTGTCATGAGTTTTCTCGTACATCAACTTGGCTTTCTCGCCTACGGCGAGCATTTTGTCGGTGCGCTTGTCAAGTGCCACGACAGAGGGCTCGTCGACAACAATCTTATCATCACTGATAATGATGGTGTTGGCGGTGCCAAGGTCCATTGCTATTTCACGAGTGAATGAAAAAAATCCCATTTTCCTAAGTTTTAAACGAATTGAAGTTGACCGGAATAGCCCCAAGTCCAGTTTTATTTCCCTGCGAACCAGTTGTGGATGGCTGTGTCGTAGTGGCTGCTCACGCCGAAAGCGCGCTCTGCCAACATGCGGCGGTCGGCCAGGCTGGTCGCTGCGCCCTTCTCACGAAGGATGTCCACCAGGATGCCATATTCGGCCTTGCTGGGCACGATGACCACATCTTTGAAATTCTTGGCTGCTGCCCTGATGAGTGAGATGCCGCCGATATCGATTTTCTCGATGATGTCCTGCTCGGCAGCCCCGCTGGCCACGGTGTCCTCAAAGGGGTAGAGGTCGACCACGACGAGGTCGATTTCGGGGATGTCGTATTCTTTCATCTGCTGCTGGTCGCCTTCGTTGTCACGTCGTGCGAGAATGCCGCCAAACACCTTGGGGTGCAAGGTTTTCACGCGCCCGCCAAGGATAGACGGGTAGGTCGTCACGCTCTCTACGGTCTGGCACTCATAGCCCAGCGACTCAATGAATTTCTGCGTTCCTCCGGTGGAAAGGAATTTGACACCACCGGCGTGGAGCTCAGCCAGCAATTCCTCAAGTCCGTCTTTGTGGTAGACGGAAACCAATGCGGTTTTTATCGTTTTGTTTTCAGCCATATTCTATATTTATTTTTTTTGAGAATGCAAAGTTACTAAAAAAAGGACTTACCTAAGGCATGTTTATCTCACTTTTTTATTTTTTTGCCCGAATATTTGATTTATGTTATTTAATGTGTTAATTTTGCAGTCTGTAGCGGAAATCGTCTCTCATCATAAGGAATGGCTTTAGTGGGCACAACTATCAACGGAGGGACGTTTTTTTTTCGTTTTCACGCGTTTTGTCGCATTTTACATGTTATATCCAATGACCAACATCGCTATTTTTGTATCAGGCAACGGAAGCAATTGTGAGAATCTCATCAAGTTCTTCCAGCATCATGAGCGGGCACGTGTCGTATTGGTGGTCAGCAACAAGGCCGATGCGTATGCCCTCGTGAGAGCAGAGCGCCTCGGTGTGGACACCATGGTCGTCAGCAAGACACAACTCAACGACCCGTCAGTGGTACCTCCATTGCTCGACAAGTATGAGATCCGTCTGATCGTGCTGGCCGGTTTCCTGCCCATCATCCCGGATTACCTGATCAGTTTGTATCCTCGCCGTATCATCAATATCCATCCCTCGCTCCTGCCGCGTCATGGCGGAAAAGGCATGTGGGGGCATCATGTGCATGAGGCTGTCAAGGCCTGTGGCGATTCAGAGACCGGCATCACCGTGCACTATGTCTCGTCGGTTTGCGATGGTGGTGAGATCATCGCACAGCGTAAGGTGGCTCTTTCGCCGGATGACTCTGTCGGCGACATCGCGGCCAAGGAGCATGAACTGGAGATGCTCTATTTCCCGGAGATTGTGGAACAGGTATTGCTCGGAATGAGTGAAAAAAATTGAAAAAATGAATAAGCAGATCCTTCTTATCAATGATATTGCCGGATATGGCAAGGTGGCCACTGCGGCCATGCTGCCCATCCTTTCCTATTTTGGATTGCCCGTTTACAACTTGCCGACAGCATTGGTCTCCAACACACTGGATTACGGGAAATTCAATATACTCGACACCACGGATTACATCCAAGGCGTCTTCCCTGTCTGGAAAGAGCTGGGCTTCCGTTTTGATGCGATTGCCACGGGTTTTATCGCTTCTGAGCGACAGGCTCGCATCGTTTCCCAATATTGCATGGAGCAGGCCTCTCATGGTACGACGATCTTCGTCGATCCCATCATGGGCGATGAGGGGAAACTATATA
The DNA here is from genome assembly GCA_946540735.1 of uncultured Prevotellaceae bacterium. GTDB lineage: Bacteria > Bacteroidota > Bacteroidia > Bacteroidales > Bacteroidaceae > Prevotella. The sequence continues at coordinate 29,397 of CAMNIN010000016.1, forward strand.
ATGGTGTGACTCCTTCCACCATCCGCAGTATGCTTGAGATGCTGTCTGTGGCCCACCTTATCTATCCTAATTACACGGAGGCTTGCTACTTGACCGGAACACCCTACAGAGAAGACGGTGTGACGTTGGAGGAAGCTCATCGGATGGTGGAAGCCCTTCATGAGGTTGGGGCCAAGTCGGTGATCATCACCAGCATGATTGTCGATGGCGTGCATTGCGTCATTGGTTTGAACCATTACGACGGACAGCTGTTCAAGTTGGATTATACCGAGATACCCGTGCACTTTCCCGGTACTGGAGATATCTTCTCGGCTGTGCTGATCGGCCATCTGCTGAGAGGCGAGCCTTTGGTGGAGAGCACCCGCCAGGCAATGGACGCCGTGGCTCGGCTGATTGAACTCAACAAGGATAACACCGATAAGAACAGGGGTATTCCTATTGAGAAACATCTTGACATTTTCTGATTCAGAAATTTGCTTTCCGTGTGAAAGTCATCATCTCTTTTGTGACGGGGTGACGGAAACGGATTGTTTCCGCATGCAGGTACAGACGATCAGACGGCGTGCCGTATAGTGTGTCGCCTTTGATGGGTGTGCCCAGTCCGTCGGGATGGGCGCAGTGCACACGGAGCTGGTGCGTCCTTCCGGTTCTTGGGCTTAGAATGACACGGTCTGGAGCGACGGCCTCATAGTCGGTGACGGCCTCTTTGCCCGATCTGTAATCCACCTGCTGCCTTGGACGGTCGGTAGGCACCGCACTCATGGGAAGTCGGATCGTGCCTGTCTTGGGCATTTCTGGTCTTAAAGCCTTCTCGAGAATGGCGACGTAGGTTTTGTGGACTTCTCTTTTCCTGAATTGTTCCTGTAAGTCTTTGTGTATGACTGCATTCTTGGCGACGACAAGGAGTCCGGAGGTGCTCATGTCGAGCCGGTGAACGATAAGAGGACCGGTAGCTTCTGGGCAATGGGCTTTGGCAAAAGACCATACCGAAGCTTCGCCGACCTTCCCAGGAACAGACAACACCCCTTCGGGTTTGTGAATGACCATTATCCAGTCGTCCTCATAGACCGTCTCAGGAGTGCGAAGTGCAGGTTTTTCGTGGATGTTGTCGTCGACATCCAGCCCTTGCAGCATGAATTGGAGTATGGGAAGGCATTTCCCTCTGCAAGCCGGATAGAATTGCAAGTGCTGCCGTATCTCGCCGACGGGGGACCGCCCCCACCAGAATTCCGCAATGCTGATCGGGCGCAGGTGATGGAGATAGGCATATTGCAGTAGTTTGGGCGCGCAGCACTCCCCACTGCCAGAGGGTGGGACAGGGGTGATGGTATCGCTGAAAATCTGCAGTAGGTTGCGTGTTTGTCCGAGTGCGTTGCGCATGTTGAACTGCTCAAACAGCCATTGCTGAAGGGCGTCGGACTTTTTCTTTCGCTCAGAACGGAGCTGTAGAATCTCTTTCTCGAGGTCAGCCACATATGTTGTCTGCCGAACGATTTCCTGCCGATGCCTTTGTCGTATCCGTTTGAGTTCGGCTTTCATCCATTGGCTTTCCCTGATGAGTTCGGCCTCGGAGTGAGATGGGTTTTTCCTCATTTCGTCCCGCCGTTGCTTGGCCGTCTCCATCTCCTTTTTCCACGATGCTACCTCTCGTTCCATGTCCTGCTGGAGAAGTGCCAGCCGATGTCTGGCTGCAAGCAGTTCGGGTGAATGTTCCAGTTCATTCACTCGTTGGTTGATGGCGCTGATGTGCGCTTCTTCTTGTTTGAAATAGCCATCAGGTTGTTGGAAGTCAAACACAGCCGGCACGAACCAAGGCCAATCGTTGCGCTCTGCCAACAGTCCTGAATAGGCAGCCAGGAATCCCAGCTGACGACGCTCGTCTTCCACCACCAAGACGCCGAACATTTTCCCGGCTTGAATCTCGTCCTGCCACTCTTCCATTGTTTCCAGATAGCGTTGTACGGCTTCCGCTGCCTGTTGACAGAGTGGATGAGGCACGTATCCCATGGGATTGTTGAGTCTCTTGGGACGGGTGAACTGGGCGTAAAGTGGGTGGAATCTCTCCATGCGGGGCGTTTTGCTCAGTTGGTCAGGGTGACAGCCATGAGTCCGATGACCACATCGCAGGACAGGGTGCGTAAGGTCAGCCTCCGCAGTCGTTTCTTGGGATTGAGGGGCATCTTGAGGATTTCAGCTGCCCCGCAGTCGATAAGTCGTGGTTCCGCACTGTCGGGATTTCCCGGAACACTGTTGTCGAAAGCTCCGGTCTTGACGATCTCGCTGATATGGCGTGACACCTTCCCGCTCCCCAGGTGCACCCTGTAGGGCCGCAGCGATGCGGCGCTGAATGCCAGTCCGTCAAGGTAGTAGTCCTGTTCGATGGGGCACCAGTTGATGGGGTTCACCAGTCTCAGGGTGTCGACGGAGTGGTCGCTGTATTCCACGGTGACGATGCCGTTGTCGATGCGGCTCTGCATGTTGTTGGTGCTGCCGGCCAGCATCAGGCAGGCGTATGACGCTTTCCCCTTGAGGGGGATTGTCACGCTCTCCGGATAGTTGTCCCACAGCGACGTGTAGATGATGTTTTGTCCCTCAGCTGGTGTGAGGAAGGTCACGCCGATGCCGGTGTCAAACAAGCCCTTCACGGATTTGGCGCGCAGTCCATCGTCCTCGATGTGTGCTGTGCGGTTGGGAAGGCACCATTGCCCGATACCCTGTTTTGGCAGTTGCAGCGTGGTGTAGGGCGGACGCGGGGTGAGGTACTCGTTTTTGAAAATATCATCCACATTGGCGTTGAAGAGTTTACTGAGGTCTACTTGCCGTTGCTTGGTCCCTTCGATGAACTCAGCGAGTCCGGCGAGGTCGATGTCGGTCTGTTCCATGCTGGCCGTCATGTCGCTGGCCGGTTCCTCCTGGATGTCCCACTGGCTCATGTCGGCGATGAGGGTCTGGCTGACACTCTCCGTTCCTCGGAATTCCACAAATTGCCCGTCGCCGGTTCCCACCCGTAGGATGATCCGCAGGGGTTGTGCGAAATGTTGTTCGACGTCGTAGATCAGTTTCTCGCCTTGCCGGCGGAAGGAGTAAGTCAGGTAAGGTGTGGAGATGGATGCCTCGTTCCATTCATCGGGCAGGGTATACTGGATGATGCACTGTCCATTGAGTGCATCTGGCCTGATGCCGAAGAGTCCGTTGACGATGGCGCGGGACGAGATGCCGATGTTGTCGCCGAAATCACGGTAGGCCTCGCTGCGTGCTTTGTCGTAGTAACTGATCTGGCCGAAGTTTCCAGGGCATGCGCCGAGGAACATGCCGTCGAGTACGTCGCCCTTGAGCAGTCTGAATCCCTCGTTTCGCCTGCCGGCGATGAAATATGCCAAAGCCATGTTCATCACCTCTTCGTGGGCCACGTTGTTGGTGCTCCAGTCGTAGGGCAGCCAGTCGGTGGTGCTGAGGGAGAAAAGGGGTTTGCTGTCATCGGCCACCATTTGTCCGCCTCCCATCACCTCCACGGGGATGTGGGGGAAGTGCCTGTCGGCATAGAGCGTGGCTTGCCAAGCCTGGTCGGGGGTGCAGGCGTTGCAGTCGATGGGGGTATAGATGGTCCACAGGGCGGCACTCTCATGCAATCTCTTCAGTCCCATCAGGTCCTGAAACTCAGCCCAGTGGCCCTCTTTCTTCATCCACAGCCTGTGGTTCATGGCTTTGAGGATGGCTTGGGCTTCTTGCTGGTAGGGCACCGGGTCCTCGCCGATGAGTTCGGCGATGCGTGCGGCGAGCAGGTTGCCTCGGTAGTTGTATGCCGAGGAATGGGTCACCGCGCCGCCATTGTAGTAGAGGGCATCGCTCGCCCAGATGCAGCAATAGGCGTCGTAGAGATGGTCGCCGTCGGGATCGAAATTGCGCTTTTCCCATTCCAGGTGGAGCTTGATGACCGGCCACATCTTCCTCATGTATTCTTTGTCGGCATGGTAGCAGAAGTGCCACATCAGCTCGTCGATATAGTTGAGGTTCATGTCGTAGTGGCTCATCTTCTCGTTGTTGCCAGGGAGTTTGCAGATGTATCCGTTGCTATACATCTGCGTGCCCCATTTCTCCTCGGCGCGCGCCAGGTTGTTCTTGGGGTCTTGGTTGGGGTGGGGGTATATCGGCGGCACTTGTGTCACCATGCTCTTGGCATAGGCGTCGAAATGAGATATGGCACGCTCGTCCCATCCCAGCACGTCGCCCACGTATGCGGCACGCCAGCCAGCCAGCGGAGTGCGCCATCCGATGCATCCGTGCAGCCAGGTCTCACCGTCCCAAAGACCGTCGGCGGCAGCTGCCAGACTTGCTCCCAGGGTGTTGATATATGGGTCGGGGGTATGTATCTGGAGCCGTGAGATGATGCCTTGACGGATTTCCTCCTCTTTGGCGAAATGTGCTTCGCCGAGTGTATCGACCATGAGGGTGCGGTCGGCTGTCAGTGCGATATAGGTGTCGCTGTCGTTGACCCATGTCAGTGTCTGCAGTGGGAGGCCGACGCCTTCGTAGCTGCTGCGTGGCTCCAGTCCATAGTCCCCGTCGCGGGTCATCTTCGGCTTGGCCAGTTTCCTCACAATGGCGTGAAAAACAGGCTTTTGCTCGAAACCCTCGGTGTGAAACCGCCAGATGGCACCTTCATCGGTGTAGGTGGCCAGTGCGGTGATTTGCGCTTGTCCATGGTGCCAGGTGTCATCCCCTAAGGTGTAGGAGCGCCGCCCACCGTGGTATCTCGCTTCGCAGAAAGACGTGGAGTCGAGGGGTTGCAGCCGTCCGTTCTGTTCGATGAGGAAAGTGATGTTGAGGCTGTTGTCGCGGTCATAGGTGGCGAATACCGGACGATCGCTGGTCTCCAGCCGCATCCGGGTGTGTGAGCCATAGAGGGCACGGGTGTAGCGGTTTGTCCCGTTGACGCATACGATTTCGCCGTGGTCGGGATAATAGTTCATGGTCCTCGCCGGCTTCCTGCCTTCGTCGCCAGCTGAAGCGCCGACGGCCACAAGGGCCAGGATGCTGGTGAGGAATGTTCGGAGTGTTTTCGATGTCATGGGGTAGGGTGGAGCTATTCGGTTTTATCTCACGATTTCATCAGTCAGTTCCCATCCCATGATGGCAGAGATCTGTGGGATGAGCGACATGGCGATTTTGCGTTGGCCTTGGTAATTGGGATGCCAGTCTGCTCCCATGTCACGTTGCTCGGTCACCATGCCGGCCAGGGAGTTGGCCATATAGACATCGGGCATGTTGAGTGTCCGTTCGCGCAGCAGGTTGATGCTGGCCTGCAGATAGCGGCTGGCTGAGTGCGGTGTCACACAGATGATTTTCACGCCGGGATATTTTTCCTTGATGGTTTGGATCATCTTCAGGTAAGCACCCACGTATTGCTCGTCGGTGGGGATGGCCACGGGCGAGAAGTCGTTGGTACCCAGGTTGATAAGCACGAGTTGCGGTGTATACAGGTCAAAAGCGTAGCTTTGGGTGCCGTGTTGGTCGTAGATTTGGGTATAGCGGGTCGACAGGTTGTTGTCGGAGATTTGCTTTTTGTCACCCCAGTTGCGCACCATGCCGAAACCCGAATGGGCGGTGAGGGCGTAATCGGCGTTGAAATAGCGTGCCACGATGCAGCCATAGGCTTTGTCGCAATTCTCCGTGTCGATAGAGAATTTGTCGCTGGCTTTGCTGCTCTCCGTGCCGTAGCCGCAGGTATAGGAGTCGCCGAAGACCTCTATCATGCGCTCCTTGCGTGCCACGGGAGTCAATTTCCCTCCTTTGGCCAGAATGATCTTGTGGATGGTCGTGCGCCCGTATTCCCCTTCTGTGCATTTCTGCAGTCGAAGCCGGTGTGTGCCTTTCGACAGTTTCTCAGCCAGGATGATGCGTTGTGGGGTCTTGCCGGTGATCTTGATTTTCTTCTGCCATTTGCCGTCGATGTAGAGGTTGTGCCACGAAATGCCGTCTTCCGAGACCTCTATGGCGAGATACCCTCCTGTGAAATCGGTTTGGAAGTAGACTCCCACCCAGTCGTAGCTCATTGCTCCGTCGTTTTGTACTTGGGTGCGGCCAGTATAGGTGATGCCCTTGTCGTTACCGGGGAAGCTGTTTTGTCCTGCCACATGCAGACAACTGGCCAGAAGAGCCAGCAAAGTGTAAAATCGGATTTTTCTCATTGTCGTAGAATGTTTGATGCAAAAATACACAAATCTTTCGATATTTAGGGCAAAATATTTGATTCATATCATTTTTTTTCATAAATTTGCATGGTCCTTGTCGGAAGGCAGGGATTTGATTGGAAATAACAAGACTTTAAGGAATGAATATCGCTGTTATACTTGCTGGAGGAAGTGGCTCCCGGCTTGGCGGCGGCATCCCCAAGCAGTTCATGAAAGTGGCTGGCAAGAAGATCATCGAGCACACCATTGATGTGTTCGACAGTCATGACCTGATAGATGAGGTTGCTATTGTCAGCCGTCCTGATTATATCGACACTGTGAAGGAGATTGTCGAGGCCAACGGCTATCGGAAGGTGAGGAAGATATTGCCCGGCGGCAAGGAGCGCTACGACTCCAGCTTGTCGGCTATCGCCGCTTATCCCAATGATGACGACAACCTGCTCTTTCATGATGCAGTGAGACCTCTGGTCAACCACCGCATTATCGACGACTGCATCAAGGCGCTGGAAACCTACCATGCCGTCGATGTGGCCACCCGAACCACCGACACCATCATCCAGGTCGACAGTGATGACTGTATCGTAAGCATCCCCCCACGTAAATATCTCCGCAACGGTCAGACACCGCAATGCTTCAAGCGGGGCGTGATCCGGCGGGCGTATGACATCGCACTGAAAGACCCGGCCTTCGTCACCACCGACGACTGTGGCGTGGTGCGCCGTTATCTGCCCAACGAACCAGTGTATATCGTTGAAGGAGAAATGTTCAACATGAAGGTCACTTATGCTGAGGATCTCTTTCTGCTCGACAAACTCTATCAACTGAAGAGTATTGCGGGCAGCAAAGAGGTCCTGATTCGCACGATCCGTGAGATGCCAGGCAAGGTCATGGTCGTCTTCGGCGGCAGTGAGGGCATTGGCGGCAGTATGGTGGAACTGGGGCGTGAGCTTGGTGCCACGGTCTATTCCATGAGCCGGAAGGAGAACGGCGTCGACATCGCCGACATGAAAGAGGTGGGCGCACGCCTTCGCGAGATCTATGAGCGTGAGGGACATATCGATTATGTGGTGTGCACGCCCGGAGAACTGTTGCGTGAACCGCTTTCGGCCATGTCTTACTCCGCCATCTCCGACAGCGTCAACACCAATTACCTGGGTGCCGTCGTGGTGGCCAAGGAGTCGTATGAGTACCTGCGCCAAACCTGCGGTTCACTGCTGTTCTTCACCAGTGGCATATACACCCGCGGGCGGATGCTCTACAGCATCTATTCCTCTACCAAGGCCGCCATCGTCAATCTCGTTCAGGCCCTGAGCGAGGAGTGGACCGACACCAACGTGAGGGTCAACTGCATCTGTCCGGATGCGACGAAGACTCCCATGCGGTTCCGCAATTTCGGCATAGAGAGTGAAGACCAGCTGCTCGCCTCACGGGTAGTGGCTGTGGCTGCGGTCAACACGCTGGTATCACCCAGCAACGGCCAGGTGGTGAGTGTGAAGAATAATCATTGAGTACAGAAGACATCACGTGTCAGTATGAGAGAAATGAGCCTGCATGACATCCAGAAGACCTGCCTTAAGATTGTCTTGAGACTGCATGAGTTCTGTGAGGAGCACGGCATCATGTATACGCTGACAGGCGGCACGCTCGTGGGCGTGATCCGGCACAAGGGCTTCGTCCCTTGGGATGACGATATCGACATCCTCATGCCTCGTCGCGAATATGAGCGCTTCTGCAAAACCTTCGAGGATACGGAGGATTTCAAACTCTTCGCTCCCTGCAGGCACAACAGCCGCATCCCCTATGCCCGGTTGTGTGAGATGCGCGAGACGCTCGTCATTCCTTATTCACCTTGTTTCGTCGGTGAATCCGGTGTCTGGATCGATATTTTCCCCGTAGATGCAGCCGATGAGGATTTCGACACTTATTATAACCGTCATCTCCAACTGAAGGAGATCAAGCGGGTGCTCGACGTGAAGCGCATGAGTTACGTCCCGCTGAGGCGGCAGAAGACGTTGAAGGATTTCCTTTATATCCTGTGGCACAAGGTGAGGGCGACACGCAAGAGCTGCGAGCAACTCATCGAGGAGATGGAGCGCATCAGCACAGCCCCCGTGGCGCGTCCCACCCACCTCACCAATTATTATACCCTCTATCCCAAGAAAGAGCATTTTCCCAAGGAGGATTTCGCCTCCACCATCGAGGGTGAGTTCGAGGGGCATACATTCAGGATCATGAGCGGCTATGATGATTTTCTCCGTCGGCTTTTCGACGACTACATGCAGTTGCCCCCTGAGGAGAAACGTCATGCCAAGCATAGCCGTCACGTATATCGTTGGAAATAAATACACCTTGTTAAATATATGAATATAGCAGTGATTTTGGCCGGTGGCAGCGGTTCCAGTCTGGGCGGCTCGCAACCCAAGCAGTTTCTGAAGGTGGCCGGAAAGACCATCCTCGAGCATACGATAGATGTTTTTGAGAGCTGCGAGGTCATTGATGAGATCTGCGTGGTCAGTCGGGAAGACTATGTGATGGATGTCGAGCAACTGGTGGTCGACAACCAATACCAGAAGGTGAAGAAGATCCTCATGGGCGGCAAGGAGCGCTATCACTCCAGCCTGTCGGCCATCGCCGCCTACGAGTGCGACGACGACAACCTGATCTTCCACGATGCCGTCCGTCCCTTGGTCAACCACCGTATCATCCGTGAGTGCGTGGAGGCCCTCAAGACCTATCGCGCCATCGACGTGGCCACCCCCACCACAGATACCATCGTCAGGGTCGACGAGAGCAACTGTATCAGTTCGATACCCTCCCGCAGCGAACTGCGCAATGGTCAGACTCCGCAGTGCTTCAAGCGTGGCGTGATCCACGAGGCCTACCAGTTGGCGATGCAGGACCCTGATTTCACCACCACCGACGACTGTGGCGTGGTGCGCCGGTATTTGCCCGATGAACCTGTCTATGTGGTGAAGGGGGAGACTTTCAACATGAAAGTGACCTATATGGAAGACCTCTTCCTACTCGATAAATTGTATCAGCTCCGCAGCGTGCCCAATACGAAGGAGGTGATGGAGGAAGCCCGACAGACCATGCCCAACAAGGTGATGGTGGTCTTCGGCGGTAGCATGGGCATCGGTGAGGAAACCGTGAAACTCGGACGTGAGCTGGGGGCTGTCGTCTACTCCTTCAGCCGTTCGCAGAATGATGTCGATGTCACCAATGTCAACCAGGTGCGCAAGGTGCTGCGTGAGGTGAGAGAACGCAACGGACACATCGACTATGTGGTCTGCACCCCCGGCATCCTGGTCAAGAAAGCTCTTGCCGACATTTCCTATGAGGAGATCGTCAACAGCATCCATGTCAATTACATGGGTGTGGTGACTGTGGCGAAGGAGTCGTTGCCCTATCTGCGTGAGACGAAAGGCTCTTTGGTGTTCTATACCAGCAGTAGCTATACCCGCGGCCGGAAATTATACAGCATCTATTCCTCGACCAAGTCGGCCATTGTCAATCTCGTGCAGGCCCTGAGCGAGGAATGGTTCGGCTTCGACGTACGGGTCAACTGCATCAATCCTGAGCGGACGAGGACCCCGATGCGCCTCAACAGTTTCGGCGTGGAACCTGAGGGCTCGCTGCTTGAGCCCAAGTATGTGGGTATCGCCACAATCAATACCCTGGTCTCGCAGTATAGCGGTCAGGTCATTGATGTGAAGCGGTAAGCGAAACAGCATAAAAAGCAACAAGGCAGGGCTTAAACCCTGCCTTGTTTCGTGTTATCAGTCGAAGTCTTGGTGGTCAAGACTGTCGTTGAAGTCTCTTGGCTCACGCTCTGCCATCGGGTCGTGATGGTCGTTGCGCCGTGGCTGGTGATGGTTGCCCTGTCGGTTGTTGCCTCCCTGACGGTTGTTGTTGCCACCCTGACGGTTGTTGCGCTCGGGGCGCGGACGGCGCTCACGCTCAGCATAGCCCTCGGGTTTCGGTTCCAACACGCGGTGTGAGAGTTTGTATTTGCCCGTCTTCGGGTCAATCTCCATGAGTTTCACCTTGATCTTGTCGCCTTCCTTGATGCCGGCGTCCTCGACGGTCTCCAGACGCTTCCACTCGATCTCCGAGATGTGGAGCAGTCCGTCCTTGCCGGGCATGATCTCCACGAAGCATCCGTAAGGCATGATGGAGCGCACGGTTCCCTCATACACCTCACCCACCTCGGGGATGGCCACGATAGCCTTGATCTTGCCAATGGCGGCGTCGATGCTCGACTTGTCGGGAGCACTCACCTGCACCTTGCCCACACCGTCGATCTCGTCGATGGTGATGGTGGCACCGGTGTCTTCCTGCATCTGCTGGATAATCTTTCCGCCCGGGCCAATGACGGCACCGATGAACTCCTTGGGAATATCGAACTGCTCGATGCGCGGAACCTGAGGCTTGAGCTCGGGACGCGGCTCGGCAATGGTATCGGTGATGCACTTGAGGATGTGCTCACGACCGGCCTTGGCCTGCATGAGCGCCTTCTCCAGAATATCGAACGACAGACCGTCGCACTTGATATCCATCTGGGTAGCGGTCAGACCGTCCTTCGTACCGGTGGTCTTGAAGTCCATGTCGCCCAGGTGGTCCTCGTCGCCGAGGATGTCGCTAAGCACGGCATACTTGTCTTCTCCCGGGTTCTTGATCAGACCCATGGCGATACCGCTGACAGGCTTCTTCATCGGTACACCGGCATCCATCAGGGCCAATGTGCCGGCGCAGACGGTGGCCATGGATGAAGAGCCGTTGCTCTCCAGAATCTCGCTCACCAGGCGCACGGTGTAGGGGAAGTCCTCGGGGATCTGTCCTTTGAGGGCACGCCATGCCAGATGGCCGTGGCCGATCTCGCGGCGGCCAACAGAGCGCTGTGCCTTGGCCTCGCCAGTGCAGAACGGTGGGAAGTTATAGTGGAGCAGGAAACGCATGTAGCTGCGCTCCAGCACGTCGTCAACCAGTTTCTCGTCAAGTTTGGTGCCCAGTGTGCAAGTCGTGAGCGACTGTGTCTCGCCACGGGTGAAGATCGAACTTCCGTGGGGGATAGGCAGTGGGGAGACCTCACACCAGATCGGGCGGATATCGGTGGTCTTACGGCCGTCGAGACGGATCCCTTCGTCGAGGATGCAGCGGCGCATGGCGTCACGCATCACATCGTGGTAGTAGCGGTCCATCATGTCGTTCTTCTCCTGAAGGGCATCTTCATCGAGGTCGCTGTGAGCTGCGGCATAAGCTTCCTTGAAGTCAGAGAGGATTTTCTCAAAGGCCTCAGCGCGGGCATGCTTCTCCAAGGCTTGCTTGGTCACGTCGTAAGCCGGCTGATAGAGCTCCTTGTTCATCTGCTCGCGCAGTTCCTCGTCGTTCACCTCATGATCGTATTCGCGTTTCACGTCCTTGCCCAGCTCCTTCGACAGTTCGGTCTGAAGCAAGCACATCGGGCGGATGGCGTCCATGGCGGCTTTGAGGGCACCGAGCAGGTCTTGCTCACTCACCTCTTTCATCTCGCCTTCCACCATCATGATGTTGTCGGCGGAGGCACCCACCATGATGTCCATGTCGGCCTCTTTCATCTGAGCGAAGGTCGGGTTGATCACGTATTCCCCGTTGATGCGAGCTACGCGAACCTCTGAAATGGGGCATTCAAACGGTATATCTGAGCATGCCAGTGCGGCAGATGCTGCAAAACCGGCCAATGCATCAGGCTGGTCGACTCCGTCGGCAGAGAAAAGAAGCACGTTGACATAAACCTCAGCGTGGTAATTGGAAGGGAACAGGGGGCGGAGCACACGGTCCACCAGTCGTGAGGTGAGAATCTCGTTGTCACCAGGTTTGCCCTCACGTCTTGTGAATCCTCCGGGGAACCGTCCTGCCGAGGCATACAATTCTCTGTAGTCGACCTGTAAAGGCATGAAATCGGTACCGGGAACTGCATCTTTTGCGGCACAAACAGTGGCTAATAACACGGTGTTGCCCATGCGGAGCATCACGCTGCCGTCGGCCTGCTTTGCCACTTTCCCGGTCTCAATGCTGATGGTTCTTCCATCAGGCAATGATACTGTTTTCGTAATTACGTTCATCTAAAAAATCAAAAAAATCTTGTGGTTTTTTGTACATCTAAAAAATAAATCGGGCAAAGTTACTCATTAATACGCTAATAAACGAATATTTCGGGGATATTTTGCGTTTTTTAGGAATACTCTTGAAAAATATACTTTTTAACATTTTTATAAGTATTATATGCTGAATTTTACCTATTTTTGCACCCAAATTTGAGTTGGGGTTTGAAAATCCCCAGTTTTTTTAATTAATTTTTTACTAAATTATGCAGAAAAGATTCTTTTTGCTGGTGTCACTCCTGCTCGTGGTTGCCTCGAGCATGATGGCTCAGGTCACGACCTCCTCTCTCGGTGGACGAGTGACAATGAAAGGTACTGACGAGACGGTGATTGGCGCCACTGTGCAAGCCGTGCATGAGCCTTCGGGCACACGCTATGCCGCAGTGACCAACATCGACGGACTCTTCAACATCCAGGGTATGCGTACTGGTGGTCCTTACACGGTGACCGTTTCCTACATCGGTTATCAGACAAAGACAGTGAAGAACATTGTCCTCGAGCTCGCCGAGACTTCCAGAATCAACGTGGAACTCTCTGAGGATGCCAATGAACTGACAGAAGTGATCGTTTCCGGAAGGGCCTCCAAGTTCGCCGTGGAGAAAACTGGTGCCTCCACCAACATCACCAATGCTCAGATCACCAACCTGCCTACCGTCAGTCGTAGTATCACTGACGTTACCCGCCTCTCCCCGTATGGAGGCAACGGCATGAGTTTTGCCGGTGCCGACGGACGTACCGCCAACTTCACCGTTGATGGTGCCAACTTCAACAACAACTTTGGTCTTTCTGACAAACTGCCTGGTGGCGGTAACCCCATCTCGCTTGATGCCATCGAGGAATTGCAAGTCGTGATTTCTCCCTATGATGTGCGCCAGACCAATTTTATCGGTGGTGGCGTGAATGCCATCACCAAGTCGGGTACAAACACGTTCAAGGGTAGTGCTTATGTCTATCACCGCAATGAGAACCTTCGTGGTGATGTAGTTAATAAGGTGGTCTTGCCCACAGCCCGTGAGAAGGACCGCCAGACCACATATGGTTTCTCCCTGGGTGGACCGATCATCAAGAACAAACTGTTCTTCTTCGTCAATGGTGAGATGATCAAGACCCCGACCATCTCTTCTCCTTGGCGTGCTTCCAAGAATGGCGTGGCTGATGGCACTCAGAGCATCTCACGTACGACCCTCTCCGACATGGAGACCATCTCCAACTTCGTGAAGAACACTTATGGCTACAACACAGGCAGCTGGACGAGTTTCCCCGCCGACGAGAGTAACTACAAGCTGTTGGCCCGCATCGACTGGAACATCTCCGACAGGCATCACCTGGCCCTGCGCTACAACTACACCAAGAACACCATCTGGAATGCGCCCAACGCTACTTCCATGGACGGCGGTACTCGTATGAGCGGTGCCCGTATGTCACAGTATTCCATGGCTTTCTCCAATTCAATGTATTCGATGGACAACCTGGTTCACTCCTTCTCTCTGGATCTGAACAGCCGTCTGACCGATAACCTCTCCAACCAGTTCCTGGCCACATACTCCAAACTCGACGATGTCCGTGGCTCCGACTCCGCTGAGTTCCCCTTCATCGACATCCTCGATGGCGGCGACAACAACTACATGGCCCTGGGCTATGAGCTGTTTACCTGGAACAACGCCGTGCACAACACTATCTGGAACATCAAGGACGACGTGACCTATTACATGGGTAAGCACAAAATCATGGCTGGTATCTCCTTCGAACATCAGATGGCCGACAACCAGTACATGCGTAACGGTACGGGCTACTACCGTTACAAGACCATGGAGGACTTCATGACTGGTGCAGCTCCTGAAATCGTCTGTCTGACCTATGGTTATGATGGTGAGTCGAAACCCGCTGCTCGTGTGCAGTTCAACCGTGCCGGCATCTATGGCCAGGACGACTGGAGCATCAACGATAAGTTTAAACTGACTTACGGACTGCGTGTCGATGGCCTGTTCTTCAACAACAGCGACCTGATCACCAACAAAGCCATCTACGATCTCGACTATGATGGTCGTCATATCGATACCGGCAAGTGGCCGGGCAGCAGCATCACCCTCTCTCCGCGTCTCGGCTTCACCTACGACGTGTTTGGCGACAAGTCCCTGAAACTCCGTGGTGGTTCGGGCCTCTTCTCCGGCCGTCTGCCTCTCGTGTTCTTCACCAACATGCCTACCAACGGCGGTCTGGTGCAGTATCAGGCACAGCTCAATGCCAAGACCAAGGTGTGGGATGGCAAGAGCAATTCCGCTGTCAAAGGCTTTGAGAACTATTCCGGCGCTTATACCACAGATGCCAACGGCAACCGCTTCATCGACATGAACCAATTTGCCGGAGGCCTCGTGACTGAGAATGGAAAGGCCAGCATCGCTGCCCTGCAGAACAGACTCTTCTCTATGGGCTATCCCTCACATGTGACTCCTGAGATGGGAACTGTTCCTTCTTCCATCTCCGCAGTGGATCCCGACTTCAAAATGCCGCAGGTGTGGAAGACCTCTCTGGCTATCGACTACCAGATTCCCGTCAACTTCCCCTTCAGCGTGACCCTCGAGGGTATTTTCAACAAGAAGATCCACGACAACTGCATCTCCGACTGGGCAATCCCCTCAGTAGGTGGCTTCGCACGCTTCAATGGTGCTGACAACCGTCCGATCTTCCCCGCTGGATTCCGCACAGGCACCAAGGCTTTCGTGCTGGAGAACACCAGCAAGGGCTATGGCTGGTCGGCCAACCTGACTTTGACAGCACAGCCATGGGAGTGGCTCAGCCTCATGGCTGCTTACACCCACACCGTGTCGAAGGAGGTGACCGGTATGCCGGGTTCGGCAGCTGAGTCTGCTTTCACCTACGTTCCCACTGTGGAAGGCCCCAACAACATCAAGTTGCACAACTCTCAGTATGTCACTCCTAACCGTATCGTGGCCAACGCCACCGTTCACGACAAGAGCGGCAACACCTATAGCTTGATCTATGAGACCTGGCAGGGCGGATACAACTACTCCTACATGCTGTCCAATGACATGAACAGCGATGGCTACAACTACGACGCCCTCTATATCCCGACCGACGGAGAAGTGGCCAACAGGCAGTTCCGCTTCGTCTCCGAGGATGATGCCACTCGTTTCATGGACTATGTCCATAAAGACAGCTATCTGAAGAAGCATCAGGGCGAGTATGCTGAACCTTACAGTGTCTACTCACCTTGGGTGCATCGCATCGACTTCGCCTACAAGCATGACTTCAAGGTGAAGGCCGGCAATACCTCTCACAAACTGCAGCTCTCTCTGGATGTCAAGAACGTCCTCAACCTCTTCAACTCCAGTTGGGGCGTCGCCAAGTTCCTCAACACAGATATCGGCACCGAGGCACGAATCCTGAAGTATGAGGGCGTGGATGCTGACGGTTATGCCACCTTCTCTACTCCCGCCGCCATCAGTGGCAATACCAAGACTTGGGCACACAACTATGCCGTGGGCCAGTGCTGGTATGCTTCCATCGGTATTAGGTATATCTTCAATTAAGAGTCTACAACATAGAAACAAGCAATTATGAAACTCAGATATTTCATTCCGTTCTTTTTGGCAGTTGTCGCTGCTGTCTTTACGGGTTGCTCCGACGACAATGATCCGACTTATTTCGACGAGATCCGCGTGTCTCAGTCGTATGTGAGTCTCAATACCAGTGGAGGCTCTACCTCCATCGACATCGTGGCTAAAGGCGACTGGACTGTCACCGACGTTCCTGAGTGGCTGACAGTGTCGCCAGCTTCCGGTTCGGGCAATGGCACCATCACTTTCACCGCCGGTGAGGGTGAGGGCCGCACCGCCGAGGTGCTGATCACCTGCGCAGGCAAGACCCAGCGCATCAACATCATCCAGGGCATCGCCACTGTTTCCAACGCCACCTGTGCCGAGGTATTGGCTGGTCCTGATTCCAAGACCTACCGCGTGACCGGTACAGTGACCAAGATTGTGAACACCACGTATGGCAACTGGTATCTGAACGATGGCACCGGCGAGGTGTACATCTATGGTACTCTGGATGCCAAAGGCAATGAGAAGAACTTCCTCAGCCTGGGTATCGAGGTGGGCGACCAGGTCACTGTCGAGGGCCCGAAGACTACTTACAACGGCACCGTGGAACTCGTCAACGTGACGGTCGTCAAGATCGAGAAGTCGCTCATCAAGTGTGATTCTCTCACCATCGGTGGTGCCAAGAACGATGTGCTGCCTATCGAGGGTGGCGAGATCGTGGCCAACCTGACCTGCAAGGGCAATGGCGTGGCCGTCGAGATTCCCGCAGAGGCTCAGAACTGGCTCGGCGTGGTCTCCTCCACCGTTGGCGCCAATCCCACGGTCACCTTCCGCGCAGCCCCCAACGCCGGTGGCGACCGCAACACCACGGTGACCTTCAAGACCACCGATGGCAAGAAGACCTATACCGCTCAGACTACGATCTATCAGAAAGGTGCCATACTCGAGGTGCCCGTTTCTGATTTCCTCGCAGCAGAGGTGGGCGACACACAGTTCCGCATCACTGGTGTGATCACCGAACTCTATGCCAGCGACAAGCAGGGCAAGAGCTTCTACATCTCCGACTATTCGGGCAAGATGCTCGTCTATCGTGCCGAGGGCTTCATCGAGTCTGGTGCCAAGGTGGGCGACATCGTGACTGTCGTCGGCAAGCGTGGCGCTTACAAGGACAATCCGCAGATGGTCGACGGTAACTTCGAGAATCTGAAGTTTGCCGTGACTGAGGTCAGTCTGTCGGAGTTCCTCGCCAAGGAGCCTAAAGCTGATGTGTATTATCGCATCTCTGGAACCATCAAGGAGATTGCCAACGACCAGTATGGCAACCTTTACCTGACTGATGGCAAGGAGGATGTCTATGTCTATGGCTGCTATCCTGGTTGGGGCGCTACAGGTGATGCCCGCAAGGGTCTCATCGGCACTCTGGGCCTCGCTGTCGGCGATAAACTGAGTGTCATCGGTGTGCGCGATGACTACAAGAACACTCCACAGCTCAGCAATGGTATCTACTTCTCACACGAGAAAGCAGAATAACTCCAAAACACAGCATTTTCATCAAAGGCAGGGCTTGTTCCCTGCCTTTTTTCTTGGAAAAAGTTTGATAGTCTGCTATCTTTTCGCTATTTTTGCGCTGAAAATAGTATTATAGAAATGAAAAGACTTTTTTTTAGCATCCTCTCCTCTGCCGCCGTGCTGATGACGACGGTCGGTTTCTTGGCCTGCCAAGGCAACCAGTTCAAGATCGAAGGCCATATCGCCGATGCACCTGACTCCGTGCTTTACCTTGAGAACATGGCCTTGGATGGTCCGCAGAAAGTCGACTCCGTCACCCTCACGGCCGATGGTGCCTTCGCTTTCAGCCAGGCCGCTCCCGCCGACGCCCCAGAGTTCTACCGCCTGCGTATCGGACAGCAGATCATCAATTTCGCCGTCGACAGTATCGAGACCATCACCGTCAAGGCCTCCTATCCCACCATGGCCTCCGACTATACCATAGAAGGCGGGGAGAGCAATGCCGTCATCAAGCAACTCTCGCTCATGCAACAGCAGTTGCAGGCCCGGGCACGGCAGATCGTCAATGCTCCCGACCTCAGCGCCAAGGCTGTGGAAGACAGCGTCATGAGCGTGGTCAATACCTTCAAGAAGCAGGTGATGTCGGATTTCATCTATAAGGACCCGAAGAAGGCATCCTCGTATTTCGCTCTCTTCCAAGGCATCATCGTAGGCAATGCCTACATGATGATCTTCGATCCCCGCCGCGACATCGACGACACCAAACCCTTCTCGGCCGTTGCCACCAGTTGGGACCTGTACTATCCCAAGTCGCTACGTGGCGAGAACCTTCACAACATCGCTATCGAGGCCATGAAGACCAAGCGCATCGTCCAGGCTGAGAGCGAGGGACTCACTATCGATGCCAGCAAGGTGAAGGAGGCCGACATCATCGATATCGTACTGACTGACAACAAGGGTGTCACCCGCCGACTCACCGACCTCAAGGGCAAGGTGGTGCTCCTCGATTTCCATATTTTCGCCGCAGAGGGCAGTGCCGCGCGCATCCTTGCCCTGCGCGAACTCTACAACAAATACCATGACCGCGGACTCGAGATCTATCAGGTGTCGCTCGACGACGATGACCACTTCTGGAAGACCCAGACAGCAGCCCTGCCTTGGATCTCCGTGCGCGATGCCTCTGGCTCAGGCACTCAGGCATATCTCTATCAGGCACAGTCGCTGCCCATCGACTACATCGTGAGCCGCGAGAACATGGTGGTGATGGGACCGAGGCAGATCAAGAACCTCGAGAGCGACATCGCCAGCCAACTCTGATGGTGCCGATGTTCCCGATTCTGTCTGACCGGGTGAAGAGACTTTGCCGACTCACGGTGCTGGCCTGTCTGCTGACCTGTCCTTCAGCGGCAAAAGGGCAGACCTACACCTTGGAGACGGTGAACGATACCCTCTCATACCTGGTGCTGACCACCGATGCCGGCGTCGACCGCTGGCGGCTTACCTTCCCCGTCTACCGGATGTGTGTGGGCGATGTGGATGGCGACGGCAGCGACGACGTGCTCGTCGGGGTGACGAAGACCACCCGTTTCCACCCTGTCGTGGCACGGCGCGTCTTCATCTTCAAGAACCATCACGGACGGCTCCGCGCCTTGTGGATGGGGTCTCGCCTGGGAGGAATCCTCGAGGATTTCCGCTTCTGCGGAGGTCATGTCGTCACGCTGCAAGCCACCACCGACGGACGTTATGCTGTGCTGGAACACGAATGGCGCAAATTCGGTCTTGGCGCACGCCGATTCCTGGTGGCTGGTGTGTCTCATGAGGAGGCCCTGGCTGTATTCAACGAAGCATTCTAACCCCCAAATCAATATAACCATGAGAAGAAAACTTGTTAACCTGATGCTGCTCCTCCTGGTGGCGATGACCGCCGGGGCGCAAGACGTCACCCAACCGATCACCCTGCCCGGAAAAGGGAAGATCAATGTGGAGACCCTGTTGAAACGTATCGACACCAATATGGATATCTCGAAACTCTCTGTTCTCGAACTGAGAGTGCTGCGCAATGCCTTTGCTGCCCGCCAGGGATATCTCTTCGAAAGCAGTGACCTCCGGTATGTGTTCAACACCACTTCTTGGTATGACTCCCTGGCCTGGGAACGTGAGGGTAACGCTGAGAAGATGGGACCTGTGAAATACACCCCGCAGGAGACCGCTTTCATCAATAAGCTGAAAGCCCGCGAGGACCAGTTGCTGAAGCAGAACCTCACTCCGTCCGGTATGCCCAACCTCGACAATGTCATCAATCCCTATCAGTTGGAGTCTTTCCCCGATGCCATGCGGCAGCATCTGGCCAAATACGGGTTCGGCATCGTTGAGGCCGACCATGAGCAGATCTTCCAGGTGTATGAGAAGAACGACTACAACATGTTCCCCAGCTTCATCACCACCGACCTCTACCTGCAGCTCTTCCACCTCTATTTCGATACCGTGCTCCGCAAGGTAGAGGAGAGCAAACTGGCCGACGTGATGGCGTCGCTCTGCCAGAAGATGCACGATACGATGGAAAAGAAAGCCAAGACGGCCAGCGACAAGGCCATGAAAGATGCCGCCGAGTGGAATACGGCCTTCTTCGCCGTGGGCTACCAACTCCTGACAGAGAAGAAGCTTTCGGTTCCGGCTACCTACGCTGCCATGGCTGCCGACGAATACCAGGCCTCGCACGATGCTGTGGACGGCATGTCGGAATTCCTGGGATACAGCAATGTCCCCTTCCCCTATGGCCTCTTCCGGCCACGTGGCCATTACACCCGCAGTGAGAAGTGCCAGCGCTATTTCCGTGGCATGATGTGGTTGCAGAGCGTTCCCTTTGGCACAGACAAGCCCCATCAGATGCAGCGTGCTGCCCTCATCGCTGAAGTGCTCCGCAATGATGCCGCAGCCAAAAAGGCTTACGACAGCGTGTTCGACCCCATCACCTACCTCATGGGAACGGCCGACAACATCACCATCATCCAGGTGGGCGATGTCATGCAGCGACAGAACGTCACCGCCGAACGCCTGATGAAGGACAAGAAAGCCCTGAAGGCTTTCTCCGACGCTGTCAACCAACAGGCCAACAAGCAGACCCGCATCCGTCCGAAGTTCGAGAGAAGTTCGCACAACAAGGTGAATTTCATGCCGCAGCGCTACCAGCCTGATGCCGAGGTGCTGCAGGAGATGTGCGACTATGACAGCGAGGTCACCAAGCGCGACGTGCCGATGGGGCTCGATGTGATGGCCGCTATGGGCAGCACGGCAGCCGAGCGCATCCTGATTGACGAACTGAAACAGGCCCAGAGGTGGGACAAGTACACGGCCAACCTCAACCAGATGAAGAAGATGATGACGACTGTCGAATGGAAAGCCTGTGTCGCCAACAAGTGGCTCAATACACTCAATGCCCTCAACACTTATTCCGACAACCGCATGCAGGGCTTCATGAAGACGCCGCAGTGGGCGAAGAAAAACCTCAACGCCTCGCTGGCCTCATGGGCCGAACTGAAGCACGATGCCATTCTCTATGCCAAACAGCCGATGGCTGCGGAGTGCGGCGACGGTAGTCTACCCGCTCCGGTGGTCAAGGGTTACGTGGAACCCAATGTGGCCTTCTGGACCAAGGCACTCTCCCTGCTCGAGGACACTCGCGGCGTGCTGAAGCAGTTCGGACTGCTCACCGACGAGGTCAACAGCCTCACCGATGACATCCGCGACGAGGCGCAGTTCCTGCTCGATGCCAGCAACAAGGAACTCACCGGCAAGCGCCTCACCAACGAGGAATACGACCATATCCGCTATATCGGTGCCACCTTCGAGAACCTCTCTTTGGAGATGATCAAGGAACCCGACCAGTATCTGATGGGCTGGTATGACGTGCAGGGCGCTGACAAGTCGATTGCCGTGGTGGCTGATGTCTATACTGCCAATGGGTTTAACAATCCTGGCTGGTCGATACTCTTCGAAGGTGTCGGTCCGGCCAATGAGATCTACGTCGTCGTCGAGGTAGAGGGCTATCTTTACCTCATGCGAGGCGGTGTGTTCTCCTACCGTGAGTTCAAGCAGCCCTTCGACCAGCCGCGCCTCACCGACGAGGAGTGGCAGGAGAAGTTGAAGACCGCCCCCGACACCGGCAAGCCCTCGTGGATGGAAGAGATCACCATCCCCCTCAAACCTCAGAGCGTGAAAGACAACGAGACGGTCTTCTACGGTACGGGTTGCTGATCTTCTCCGCCCATGACCCGGAAATGGACCCTCATATCCCTCATCGCCCTCCAGAGCCTCACTGCTTTGGCGGGCGATGCCGATTCATTGCGTGTGCTGATCACCGGCGACCTGTTGCTCGACCGTGGCGTGAGGGCGAAAATCGACACCACTGGTATCGATGCTCTCTTCTCACCCTCTGTCGACTCGCTGATGGCCGCGCACGATGTGGTGCTGCCCAATCTGGAGTGCCCAGTCACCGACATCGTGGCTCCCATGCAGAAATGGTTTATTTTCCGGGGCGACCCCGTTCATCTTCCGGCTTTGCGCCGACATGGCATCACTCACCTCAACCTGGCCAACAACCACAGCATCGACCAAGGACGGCAGGGACTCCTCGACACCCGCGACCGCATCCTTGCAGCCGGCATGGTGCCCATCGGGGCGGGGGAGACGATGGAAGAGGCCTCCCGCCCTGTCTTGTTGGATAGTGTGCCGCGCCGTGTATGGGTGGTGCCGTCGCTGCGTCTTGCCTTGGAGAACTATGCCTATCTGCCCGGCCGTCCTTGTGTCAGTCAGGAAGAGTTTCCGGCCCTGCTCCGCCGGGTGAGGCAGTTGCGCTCGGCCGACCCCCGTTGCTTTATCATCATCCTTCTCCATTGGGGAGGCGAGAACACCATGCGTCCTATCCTGCAACAGGTGGCTGAGGCCCATCGGCTTGTGGAGGCGGGAGCCGATGCTGTCGTCGGTCATCATTCCCACACCCTGCAACCAGTGGAGCACTACCGAGGCCGCCCCATCTATTACAGCATCGGAAATTTCATTTTCGATGCACGCCGGCCTTCTCACAACAAAGCGTGTGCGGTGAGTATCACCATCACGAAAGAAGGCTTCCGCACGGAAGCCTTCCCCATAGTCATTCGCGACTGCGTTCCCCATGTCGGTGAAAGCAATCAATAGTCGTAGAGCTTGATATGCAGGATCTTGTAGTCGCCCACGGAGATACGGGCATGACGGCCTTGATGGTCCTGGTCGCCATTGTCACGGCGTACGTAGCGCATCGTGCCATTGTCGTCGATACGTACCTCGTCCACGCTCACGATTCCTTTCCTCTTGCCTTTGAAAGGGGCGGCCTTCCGCTCTTTCACTTTGCCGTCTCCTGAGTCGACGAAACCATCCTCACCCAAAGTCCTCACCTCGCTCTGCTCTTTCTCTGAGCGGGTTTGGAAAGTAGCCACGATGCCGTTGCCTGCCATGAGGTAGTCGTTCCGGGCCAGTTTGAGGAGCACTGCACCTCCCTCGGGCCATGTCGTGCCGTCGGTGGCTCTCGGATCCCAGGGCAAGGTGAAGAAATGCCGGCAGGTGATCACGACGTCCTCATCGCTGATGATGCTCTCCTTGTCGTCCTGGTCGAGGAGCACGCCCCACCTCTTGTTCTTGACCTCATGGAGAATAGGGGATAATTGTCGCAGCAGCTCATAGCTTCTGGTCACATGCAGACATTCTTGCGGTTGGGCTTGGTCGATGGCAAACGGGCTGAACCCCAATGCGTCGTGCGCTCCGATGGCATAGATGGCGCGCACACCGCTGTTGTCGCAGCATCTGGATTCCGGGATGAACAGGGGGTTGTCGGGCAGGGCATATTGCGAGGCCCATCCTTTGAAGCCTGTGTCATAGATGTCGGGAGCGAGGAGGTCGATGAGGGGAGCACCGCAGTGCCACACATCCTTCAGATGCGCCAACGGACCCGCAGAGGGATAATCGCCAGGCAAGCGCCCCCTGCTGTTCATCGCCGCGTTCACATAGAGTGGGATAGGGTGGATCTTCCTGGCCGTCTCGGCCAACCGGTTGACGTATTTGGCGTAGTAGTAGGCCATGAAAATCTCGTCGGTGTAGAGGTCGTCGCCGAATACCTCGGTCCATGTGCCGTCTTTGCCGCTGAATTTCTCTTTCATCCGTTCATGCAGTTCAGAACGGTGCTTCCTGAGAAAGCGGGTCAGCTCGTCTGGCACTTGTGCCCGAAACAGTCTCTCGGCTTCCGGCGAGTGGTCGCGGGCGTCCTCCAGCATCCCGATCTCATTCTCTACTTGCATCATGACGACAGTGTTGTGCCCACGGTCCATGTCGGCGATGTGCTGCATCAGCTGGGCAAAAGCACGGTTGTCGGCTTGAAATACATTCTCGGAGAACACGCTCGCGATCTCGAGGGGTTTGCCGTTGGCAGTCATCGACCTGGGGAAGCGCTTCGTGTCGGTCTTCACCCATTCCGGGGCATAGCAACTCATGGAGTTTTTCCAGGCACCAAACCAGAGGAAAATCACCTTCAGGTGATACTCGCGTGCTTTGAGGATGGTGCGGTCGATGAGTGAGAAGTCAAACTTCCCCTCAATGGGTTCGGTAAGGTCCCATTGTGCTGGCACCAGAACGGTGTTGAGCCCTAATGCCGCCATCCTGGGCATCACCTCGTCGATGTCATCAACCGAAGTGGCGGCCGAGTTGCTCAGTTCTCCTCCGAGGATGAGCATCGGTGTGCCGTCGATGGTGAGGCGCATGGAGGAGCCATGCCGTTCAAGAAGCGGCTGTGCCGGAGCAGCTATCGCTGCTGCCAGCAGCAGGGCGATCAGAGTCTTTCTCATAGTTCTGAAGATTTGTTTTAGCAAAAATACATGAAAAAGTCATGAAAAACAAAATAATCCGGCTCTTTTTGAAAAAAATGATACAAAGTCTAAAATAATAGAAACGGGATTGAGCGCATTTGTTGGAAAAAAATGACTATTTTTGCGATGTCAAAATCATCAAACTATGAATATCAGATCACTTTTTGTTTTCTGTGCGCTTTCTTGTGCTGTCTATGCGTCAGCGCAGGCCGATCAGTCGTGGGTGGGCACATGGGCAGCCGCCGCCGAGTTCACCGGTCCAGGTGACATGCCCCGAGAGCCGCTCACCGACCGTTCGCTGCGTGAGGTGGTCCAGGTCTCCATCGGTTCCGACCGCCTGACCCTCCGGTTGTCGAATGAGTTCAGCCGTCAGCCCGTGGAGATCAAGTCGGTGTATATCGCCGATGCCCTCGACTCCTGCGACATCAATGTGAAGACCGCCCGTTACCTGTCGTTTTCCGGTCGCCGCAATGTGACGATTCCTGCAGGAGGATGCGTGGTGAGCGATGTCTGCAAATATGCACTCAAACCCCTGCAGCGGCTTTCCGTCACCATCAGCTATGGTGCCACACCCGAGAATGCCACTTCGCACCGGGGGTCGCGCACCACATCCTATATCATCAAGGGCGTGTCGAAGCCCAAGACCTCGTTTGCCGTCTCAGAGCGGGTAGACCATTGGTACAATATCGCCTCCATCGACGTGCCGTCAACCGGCCAGGAGTGCGTTGCCGTTTTGGGCAACTCCATTACCGACGGGCGAGGTTCCACCACCAACAAACAGAACCGCTGGCCCGATGTCATGTCGGGAGCACTGCAAACGGGAGGCCGGGCGTGTGGCGTGCTCAACTTGGGTATCGGAGGCAACTGCGTGCTGGCAGGCGGACTGAGCGAGCCCGCCCTCAAGCGTTTCGACCGCGACATCCTCGGCCAGAAGGGAGTCACCTCTCTTATCCTCTTCGAGGGTATCAACGATATCGGTGGCAGCAATGGCCGTAGCGAGCAGGTGGCCAAGGACCTCATCGAGGCTTACCGCCAGTTTATCAAGAAGGCCCATGAGCGCGGCATCAAGGTCTATATGGGCACCATCACCCCCTTCGGCAAGAGTTTCTATGACGGAGGCAATTTGTTCAAGGAGGCATGCCGCCAGACCGTCAACCAATGGATGCGCACCAGCGGCGAGGCCGACGGCGTGATCGATTTCGATGCGTTGATGCGTGACCCGCAACATCCCAGCCAGTTGCGTGAGGACCTGCAGGAGGACTGGCTCCACCCCAACGCCAAGGGTTATCATGAGATGGGCGTCTTCGCCGCCAAGTACCTCCTGGGACTTTAATATCCGGAAACAATCAAAAATCTAAAACGAAATAACATGAATCCAAACGAATCCAAAGGTTTCTACAAGCTGTCGTGGGTACAGCGCATCGGGTTCGGGTCAGGCGACCTGGCCCAGAACTTGATCTTCCAGGTCATTTGCACTTACCTGTTGTTCTTCTACACCGACATCTATGGGCTGACCCCGTCGGCGGTGGCAGTCATGTTCCTCGTAGGCAATGTGGCCAATGTCATCTGGGACCCCATTGTGGGTGCCCTGATCGACAAGAGCAATCCCCGCTATGGTAAATACCGCTCCTACCTGCTCTATGTCGGTATACCTCTTTCAGGATTTGCCATTTTGTGCTTCTACAATGGCTTCGCGCCATCGCTGATTTATGCTTATGTCACCTACATCAGCATGCAACTGCTCTATACGTTCATCAACGTGCCCTACGGAGCCTTGAATTCCTCGTTGACACGTGACACCGACGAAATCACCATCCTCACGTCGGTGCGTATGTTCATGGCCAACCTCGGTGGACTGGCCGTCAACTCCGGTTTGCCGCTGTTCATAGCCCTGATCGCCGGAGCACCGTCCGACAGTCTGCCCAAAGACCCCTCGGCATGGTTCACCACGATGACCATCTACGCCATAGTGGGCTTCTGCCTCCTCCTGTTCTGCTTCTCGCAGTGCAAGGAGCGCGTGGTGATGGATGCGAAAGCCACGGAGTCGGTGAAGGTCAGCGACCTTTGGATGGAGTTCATGCGCAACCGTCCGTTGCGGGTGCTTGCCTTCTTCTTCATCACGGCATTCGCCATGATGTCGGTCGGCAATGCCGCCGGAGCCTATTTCGTCAACAGCAACCTGCGCGGTTCGGCCCAGGAACTGTCGATCTTCATGGCTCTCGGATCTCTTCCAGCCTTCATTTTCATGCCCCTCGTGCCGTGGTTCAAGCGCATGGTGGGCAAGAAAAACATGTTCTACCTCTTCCTCGGGGCAGCCATTGTCGGTATGGCCATGCTTTATATCTTCTCCAAGATGGATGGCGTGAGCATGATGTGGATCTATGTGGCTCAGTTCATCAAGAGCACTGGCGTGATCGTGGCCACGGGATACATGTGGGCTCTGGTGCCCGAGGTAATCTCCTATGGAGAGTACACCACAGGCCGCCGTATCTCCGGCATCGTCAACGCCCTGACGGGATTGTTCTTCAAGGCCGGTATGACATTCGGCAGTATCGTGGGTCCGGCAGTGCTTGCATTTGTCGACTACAAGAGCGACGTGATCGAGCAGACACCGTTCGCCGAGGAGGGAATCCTCTGGCTGGTGTGCGTCATTCCCGCCATCCTGCTGGGACTCGCCATGTGGATTATTTCCAAGTATGAACTGACAGATGAGGTGATCGATGGCATCAACCGTGAGATTGAGGCACGCGCTTCCTCAGAGAAATAATTCGGCTATGATCAGACATTTCATGACGGCAGCCTTGCTGTCGATATCCATTTTCTCCGTCCAGGCACAGGGCTTGAAAGATGCCGTGGGCAAATACTGCCTCATCGGTGCTGCCATCAACCAATGGCAGAGTGATGGCCAGGTGCCGGAGGCGGATGCCGTCATCGACCGCCATTTCAACTGCGCTGTGGCAGAGAATTGCATGAAGAGTGAAGTGTTGGCACCCGCTGAGGGCATTTTCGACTTCCGGGTGGCCGACAAGTTTGTCAACTACTGCCAGCAGCACCACCTGAAAATCATCGGCCACTGCCTGGTGTGGCATTCCCAGGCTCCCGACTGGATGTTCACCAATGGTTATGCCGCCTCTCCAGCCTCGAAAGAGGTGCTGCGCGACCGCATGGTGAGGCACATCAAGACCGTCGTGGGGCACTACAAGGGTCAGGTGCATGGTTGGGATGTCGTCAACGAGGCCATCGAGGACGACGGTTCTTTCCGTAAGTCACCTTTCTTCAATCTCTTGGGTGAGGAGTTCATCGAGATCGCCTTCAGGGCAGCCCATGAAGCAGACCCCGAGGCAGAACTCTACTACAACGACTACTCCATGTCGAATCCCGCCAAGCGCGAGGCGGTTTGCCGGTTGGTGAGGAGCCTCAAGGCAAAGGGACTGCGCATCGACGGCGTGGGCATGCAGAGCCACAACGGCCTTGACTATCCCGACCTGAAGGAGTATGAGAAGTCGATTGACGCCTTCGCCGCCTGTGGCGTGAAGGTGATGATCACTGAGCTCGACATCAACGTCCTTCCCAATCCCCAGGGCTTCGGTGGCGCCGGTGTCGAACAGAATTTCGAGTTCCAGCAGAAATACAACCCCTTTGCCAGCGGCCTGCCCACCGACAAGGCCAAGCAACTCGAGAAGCGCTGGCTGGACCTGTTCAGGATCTACTACAAGCACCGTGAGCAGATCAGCCGCATCAACCTGTGGGGCATCAGCGACGGAGGCTCCTGGCTCAACGGATGGCCCATCAAGGGGCGCACCAACTACCCCCTGCTCTTCGACCGCCAGTATCGGGAGAAACCTGTGGTCAACGAAATCATCAAACTTTATCAATAATTTTATCTATGGCAAAATCAAGGTATCTGTTTCCTAAGGATTATATGGCCGATCCCTCGGCCAATGTGTTCAACGGCCGTCTCTACATCTACCCCTCCCACGACCGTGAGAGTGGTGAGTGCTTCGACGACGACGGCGGGCATTTCCAGATGCTCGACTATCATGTGTTCTCTATCGACGACGTGATGAACGGCGAGGTCACCGACCATGGCGTGATTCTCGATGTCGAGCAAGTGCCCTGGGCTGAAAAGCAGATGTGGGACAACGACGTGGTGGAGAAAGACGGCAAGTATTACCTCATCTTCTCAGCCAAGGACTACAATGGCGTGTTCAACCTCGGCGTGGCCGTGGCCGACAAGCCCGAAGGACCGTTCATCCCACAGCCTCTGCCCATCCGTGGCGGACAGAGCATCGACCCCTGCGTGTTCAAGGACGACGACGGTGAGATCTACTGCTACTACGGAGGTCTGTGGGGCGGACAGTTGCAGTGGCATGTGCCCCTTGCCGCACCTTTTGCTCCCCTTGCGCAGCCCGACACCGCTCCGGCTCCAGAGGGATATGCCGACCTGGGCCATGCCTCCGACAAGAAGACCCAGCTCTATGCTCCCGCCGATGCTCCTGCGCTACCGAGTTTCGTGGCCCGCATGAGCGATGACGTGCTGCAGTTTGCTGAGGCTCCGCGGCCAGTGGTCATCGTCGACGAGAATGGCCAACCGTTGAAAGCCAGCGACCCGCACCGCTTCTTCGAGGCCTCATGGATGCATAAGATGAACGGCAAGTATTACTTCTCCTACAGCACCGGCGACTCCCATTACCTCTGCTATGCCGTAGGTGACAATCCTTACGGTCCCTTTACCTATCAGGGCGTGATCCTTGAGCCTGTCGTGGGCTGGACCACCCATCACAGCATCGTGGAGTATAAGGGGCAGTGGTATCTCTTCCACCACGACTGCGTGCCCTCCAATGACATCACGTGGCTCCGTAGCCTCAAAGTCATCCCCCTCACCATCGATGCCGAGGGGCATATCCAGACCGAGGTGAGCGAATAGTGATTCCTGTAGAGACGTCGCACCGCGGCGTCTCCCTTGCCCCCAAAAGATTCAGGCGCAATCCATGTCCACACATGAGATTGCGCCTCTTTTTTAGTCGTTAGGTCCGACCTGCCTTGGTCTTCCCTATTGGTGGAGGATGATATCCACGATTCTCATGACGTCCGTCACGGTGATGCGGTCATCCTCGTTGAGGTCTGACGAGGTGAGCGGAACACTCTTCAAGTCGCCGAGGATGTAGTTGACAAGGTGCATGGCATCGGTCACGTTCACCTTGCCGTCGCTGTTGACATCCCCTCTGATGCCCGTCATCTCCACGATTTTCCCGAAGAGCTTCCATGTCTCAGCTTCCATGTATGCACTGCGGCATCCTTCGGGCACATAGAGAGTGGCATCGTCGTAATTGTAGAAAGTGTTTTCCGTGATGGTCAGCGGTTCCGTCCGTTTCACCTCCACGGAGGTCAGCATATTACAGTTTGCGAAAGCTTTTTGCCCGATAGACTCCACCTGTGAGGGGATGGAGACCGCTACAAGGCCTGTGCAATTGCTCAATACTTTGTCGTTTAGTGCGCTGTCGTCATATCCGACTACTGGCATATCCGACATATTTTCTTTATAAAAAGCATAGTCGCTGCAATTATAAAAAGCATAGTCGCCAATTTGTCGTACTGTCTCAGGTATAGTGAGATATTCCAAATTGTGACAACCACTAAAAGCGGATTGGGGAATAGTCGTTACTGCCGCCGGCAGGCGGATACTTGTGAGGCTGAAGCATTGCTCGAAGGCTCCGGATTCCATATTTGTCAGACTCTCTGGCAGGTAGACAGATGCCAGGCTTTTGCATCCATAAAAAGCGCCGTCGCCGATTTTCGTCACCCCTTCCGGGATATCCAATGTCTGCAAGCGGATACATCCCCAAAAAGCATACTTATCGATAGCCGTGATGTTGGGAGGCAATGTGACGGATTTCAATTCACGTGAATCCGAGAAGGCACATTCTCCGATGGTGGTGAGCCCTGTGAAATATTGCAGTTCGTCGAAATACACAGGATAGTCGTAAATAGCACCAAAGTCGCTGACTTCGTCGGGAATGGGTGCTTGGAATACAGATTCCAAGTCGGTCACAGCAGCTGCTTCTTCCTTGGTGAGTTCGCGGTCGCCGTTTTTGTCCCAATTCTTGAGGCACATGGCCTTTGTGTTGCTGTCGGCAAAGTAGATGATGTCGCGGAATGGGATGGAGCCCTCCACGATTTTCTTGAAATCCTTCCAGTATTCTGCAGACTGGTAGTATGATGCACTTCCTATGGGGACGTAGAGTGTGGCTTTTTTGAGTATAGTCCCGAAAGTGTATTGGCTGATATCCACAGGATTAGTCATTTTCGCTTCCACACTGACTAAATTATCGCAACCCCAAAAAGCTTCATCTCCGATCGTTGTAATGGTGGATGGCAGAATAATGGTGGTCATTACATCAATATTACTAAAGGCATGCGCTCCGATGGTTCTCAGCCCTTCGGGCAGTTCCACCTTGGCGATTTTTCGGCATCCAGCGAAAGCTCTTTCACCGATGGAGGCGACTTTTGCCGGGATGGTGATGGTCGTCAAATTGTCACAGCAATAAAATGCATACTCGCCGATGCTCTCTGTGCTTGGAGGGATGACCGTCGTCTGGCAGCCCACAACCAGTTTGTTGGTGGATTTCTCCATTACGGCGTTGCACCCGTCACGGGAATCGAAATAGGGGTTGGCTGCATCCACGTGAATGCTCTTCAGACTTTTGCAGTATCTGAACGGATTTCCTTGGAGTGTTCGTACGTTTTTGGGTATAGTGATCGAAGCCAGGTCCCCACACGAGAAGAATGCGCTTTCGCCGATGGTGGTCAACGCCTCTGGGAAATTGATGGCTTGCAGATGGAAACAATTACTGAATGCGGAGGGCCCAATCTCTGTGACTGTCTCGGGAATCGAAATACTCGTCATATCAAAACACCCTTCGAATGCGCTTTCACCTATCGTTTTGATGCCATCGGGGATGGCAGTTTTGTTGCAGCCCTTCAGCAGGGTGTTGGATGCCGTCTCGATGAGGGCCCCAAGTTCAAGATAGAAGTGCAAGTGTTGGATGAGGGAAGAAGAATGTTCCGTG
>CAMNIN010000017.1 GCA_946540735.1 uncultured Prevotellaceae bacterium
AGTACTCCGCCCAGTATTCTGAGCAGGCCCTCGACGGTATCATGACCATCGCTCCCGAGGGCGGTGTGGTGCGCACTGAGATCTTCACGGTCAACGGCAGCCGTGCCGACACGATGACGAAGGGTGTCAACATCATCCGCCGCACCTACAGCAACGGTGCTGTCAAGACCCAGAAGGTGATCGTCAAGTAATCCGCTGTCATTTTTGATAACCAAGAAAAGGGCATCTCCAGTCCGGAGATGCCCTTTATAAAAATAGGTATGATGAAATCGTTTTCCAAACTCAAATTTTATTTGTGCCTGTGTCTGTTGGCATGCGGCTTCATGGCCGTGGAAGCCCAGCAGTTGGCGTTTCCTGGTGCCCAGGGATGGGGACGTTTCGCTTCAGGAGGGCGTGCAGGCACTGTCTATCATGTGACCAATCTCAACGACTCTGGTTCCGGATCACTGCGCGATGCGGTGAGCCAGCCCAACCGTATCGTGGTGTTTGATGTGGCGGGCGTGATCAAGATCACGAGCCGCATCGTCTTCTCTCACAATCTCTATGTGGCTGGTCAGACCGCTCCGGGCGAGGGCATCACGGTCTATGGCGACGGTGTCTCGTTCTCCGGGTCTTCCAACAGCATCATCCGCTACATGCGCTTCCGCATGGGCAAGGGGGGCTCTTCGGGCAAGGACTGTGCCGGCATATCCAACGGCACCAACATGATCTTCGACCATTGCTCTTTCGCTTGGGGCTTGGATGAGGTGTTCTCTATCAACTCTGACGGAAAGGGTGACTTGCACAGCATCACTTTGATGAACTGTGTCTTCGGGCAGGGCTTGCTCACTCACTCAGCAGGCGGACTGATGCAGGCCGACAGCATAACGCTCTATCGCAATTTCTATTGCGATAATGGCACGCGTAATAATAAGGTGAAAGGCATTCACCAATATGTCAACAACATTGTATACAACTGGAAGAATGGCTGCTATCTGATGGGGGGCGACTCTCAGGGCAAGAGCTTTGCCAATACAGTGGGCAATCTCTTTATCAATGGGCCTGCAGGTGGAGGCAATGCCTGCACGTCGGGAAACAGCGATTTTCACCTCTATGCTGATGACAACTGGCAGGACAAAGACCGCAATGGGGCTCTCAATCCCTATGAGATCCCTCGTTCGGAATATGGTGGCGGACCGACGTTCGAGGCCTCGCCCTATCCTTATCCCGAACTGGAGGTGGCTGATGCCGTGACGCTGGCCGACCTTCTTCTGACCGATGTGGGCGCTTCTCTGCCATACCGCGACTTTGTGGATTGCTATATGATCGACGAGTGCCGGTCGTTTGGAAAAGCCGGCGTGCTGATCTCTACGGAGGATGCGCTGCCTTTCGACAAACCATCCTCATGGACGGTGTGGGGTGGCAACGGACGCACGGATTCTGACCATGATGGCATGCCCGACGACTGGGAAACGGCCAATGGCACGAATCCGCAAATCAATGATGCAATGACCAAGGCGGCCAACGGATATGCGAATATCGAGAATTACATCAACAGCATTTCCGCTTCGTCGGTCGAGCGCTTTCTGCGGGCACCACAGATCCTCGAGCAGGCGGATGCTTCTCCGAAGTCGATGACCCTGCAGTGGCGTGACTGGACGACGGGTGAGGATGGCTTCATCGTCGAGATGGAGCGCGGGGGCGCTTATGAGGAAGTGCTCCGCACTTCTCCTGACGTGACGACAGCCACGATCAACGATAACCTGGAGCCTGGCGTGGCATACCGCATTCGCATATGCGCTTTCAAAGGGGATGACAAGTCGGAATACGCTTCCATCGAGGCGAAAACCAAACCCGAGGAAGTGGAGATGGTGGATGTCGACAACTACGAGGCTGACTATTCCTGGATGGGCGGCGATGGCGCATGGGACTTCACCAGTGGCAGTTGGGACCAAGGTGTGTATGCCGATGGTGGCAACGTGCTGTTCCCCATGTCTGCAGACGCCCATGTGACCTTGGACGAGACGGTCGCTCCGGCTGCGGTCTTGGTGAACGGCGATGCCGACCTGACGCTCTCGGGAACGGGAAAGATCAGCGGCGGTGGTTCGGTCAACAAGGCCGGAACGGGTAGGCTGACCTTGTCAACCGTGAATGACTACTCGGGCGCTACCGTGCTTCGTGGCGGTGAGATTGTCTTCTCATCGCTGAAAAACGGCGGTGAGCCGAGCTCGATCGGTGCCAGCCTTGACTTCGCTCAGAATTGGGTGTGGTATGGTGGTACTTGGCGTTATACCGGGGGCAATACCTCCACCAATCGCAATGCCATGCTGTATAAGGATACCGAACTGAATATCGAGAATAGCTCTGCTACGGTGACGATGCGTGGTGCCTTCGAGGGGGAGGGCGGACTGATTCTTGATGGCGCTGGCACGCTCTCTCCTGGTTCGAAAGCGTTTTTCAGTTATCAGGGACCGACCGTCGTGCGCGGCGGATTGCTTAAGCTCAATGGCGTGTCCACCTTGTGGACAGACAAGATTTGTAATCTCGGAGCGTCTTCCAAACTGGTTCTTGCGGGCGGTGAGTTCCGCACTCAGGATGCCAACGACACTTATGCCACTTATGATTTCCCCATTGAGGTGATGGATGACACGTATTCCAAAGTCTATTTCTGCCGCAACTGCAGTATCAAGAGCAATGTGCGCGGCAATGGCACCGTGGAGTGGGAGATTAATTGGGTGCGTGAGTATATCACCGGCGACTGGAGTGGATTCTACGGCACACTGATCGCCAAGGGTACAGGATCTTCGTCTAATGGTGCGCAACTGATGCTCAACAACAGCAGTTACCGGGGTATGCCCAATAACTCCATCCACCTGAAGGGGAACACCCGCATCGTCTACTGGGGTACCAATGGCGAGCTTTATCTGGGTGGACTCAGCGGCGATGCTGGGACTTTCCTCAGCGGGTCGAGCAAGAACACAGCCGGACATGTGATGACTTGGCATGTGGGTGGCGCTAATACCGATGAGACTTTTGCCGGAGTAATCGACAACTGTGCAAGCAACACCGCTTCGAAATATGATGGGACGACGAACATCATCAAGGAGGGTAATGGCGTTTGGCGGCTCAAAGGCAATAATATCTATAAGGGATATACTCAGGTCAATGGTGGCTCACTGGTGGTGAACGGCCGTAACAGTGGCACTGGAAGCGTCACTGTCGCAGAGGATGCCGCTCTCGCCGGAACGGGCAGCGTGGCTGGTGCCGTGACGGTCTGCAGCGGCGGTAGGATACAACCTGGTGACGAGACCATCGAGGGGAAAATACTGACCCTGAACAGTACGCTGACTTTGAATGAGGGTGCCATCGTCGACATCCCCGCCAATGCGTCGACATGCAATACATTGGCCGTAAAGGGAAATGTCACGCTCGATCCAGGTGCCGTGCTCCGATTGGCCAATGGTAAATTCGAGGAGGCTCCATACAATGCCACGGCCTTCCAGGTCCTGGATGTGACAGGGACAATCAACGGACAATTTGCTGAGATCATCCCCGCTGCACCGGGCGAGGGGCAGACATGGGACACCTCGGAGCTTTACTCCAAAGGTGTGATCAAGGTCGTGGGAGGTGAGGACAACCCCAACGAAAAACCAGACCCCAACCCAGAGAAAGAGAAGAAACTGGCCCTCCTCACTTGGGGAAACATGTCGACGGCTTCCTATGATGACAGTGGTGTCAACAACATGCTCGTCGGCGTCGATGGTGATGATGCTGAAGGTTTCTCCATGGTGATCACCGGCAATTTGTCCAAAGCTTATACCGCAGCCGACAAGATCAATGTGGTGTATGATGGCAATACCATCAGCCGCACGACCATCAAATGCTCGAACGGTGCACAGAACACGGTGTTCTTGCCTGAAAACGCGAAGGCTACAAAAATCACGCTCTGGAGCTACACCAATGTCTCTGCGCCCAACCGCACCAGTTATTGGGCAGAAGTGGGTGGCGTGACCTATAATGAGGAGAACTCGGTCATCCTGCAGGAGTCGAAGGACACTTCCAATCCCGTCAGCGCCAGCTTCGACTTGCCTGATATGGCTGAGGCTGTGACGTTCAGGAACACTGGTGAACAGCAATGTGTCATTGTAAGTCTTGAGTATTTCCTCGACGATGACATGGGGGTCGCTCTCATCGGCAGCGATAGCACTCCTCTCCGCATAGAGTACTTCAACCTTTCGGGTGAGCGGGTGCTCTCTCCCGCAGACGGCATCTTCATCATGCGTGCCCTGATGCCGGACGGGAAGACCATCACACGCAAGATTGTACGCTGAAATGCACGATAATCAGCAAAAAAGAATCCCCTGCCAGAAACGCAGGGGATTCTTTTTGCCAAGACAGTGGCAGGAGTGGTTATTCGTCACCGATGACGCTGATGTCTTTCCCTAAGACCCGGAGCGGGGCTTTGGGAATGTTTTTCCACACTTTCTTTTCCTTGACGGTATCATCGAAGGCATTTGAGGTGCTGACCCATTTCTTATGGGTCAGGTGATTGATGCTGGTGGTGGTGTCTTCGCCTGTGTTCCTGGCCATCTCATGATGCTCCTCGCCGATCAGGCAGAATTCTCCTTGCTGATAGCGGAAGACGTAGGAATCGTCGGAGTTGCCCCAGCCACCGGCAGTGAGAAAAGTGCTGGTCGAGATGATCAGCGTTCCTCTGTCGGTGATATCCACGCTCTGGTCGATGATGCAGAATCTTGTGGGGGAGTTGGGCACGGCGCCTTCGTAGACTTTCCATAACTGGTAACTGCCGTCGGGGCCGCCCTTGTAGAGATACAGCGAGGAGGGATTGTTGTCGATCGTATCACCGTTCTCATCCACCTCGATATATTCCTTGAAGTTGGAGGTGACGATGATGGCCAGGTCGGCGATGCCGTCTTTGTTGAGATCGCCGGTGGCTTCGGTGTGTGACCACTTGGCGGGGACGATTTCCTCGGCGGAACGGCCGGATGATTTCATTTCCTGTGCCCAGCTGATGAGGGGAAACAGCATGGCGAGCATGAAGATGCTCTGTCGTGTGGTTTGGTGCATGGTCATCGTGTTTTTAGGGTTGATGTATGGTTTTGTCGTTGATCCATTGGTCGATCAGCCTTCGGGCGATGGATAGCTTCTCTGGAATGGGGGGCAGGGCATCGTAGCGATACCAGCCGCCTTTCGAGAGCTCTGACCGTTGCAAGTGGATTTCTCCTCCTTCATAGTCAGCAAAGAAACCCACCATCAGTCCGCAGGGATAGGGCCAGGGCTGACTGGCGAAATATCGGATATGGCTGATGCTGATACCCGTCTCTTCCATCACTTCGCGCTCCACGGCTTCCTCCAGGGTCTCGCCGGTTTCTACGAATCCGGCCACAAGTCCGAAGAAGTCGCGCTTGAAGTTGCGGGCATGCACCAGAAGCACCTCGTCGCCGCGGCTGACAAGGCAGATGACGGCAGTGGCCAGCTGGGGCCAAACTTCCTTGCCGCAGCAGGTGCAGCGCTTGGAGATGTCGGTGTGTAGGCGCATCGGCCCACCGCAGACCCCGCAGAATTTGGTGGTGCTGTCCCAGTAGAGGATTTCCGCACATTTGCCAGCTGCCAGATAGAGGTATTCTGGCAGGTCTTGGTAGGATGCCCGCAGACTGCACATTTTATGGGTGGCATCCTCATGCGGTGGTATGTCGACGCTGTAGGTCTCCACGACTTCTCCGCTCAGCGTGGTGACGTGGTGTATGGTCGTCCAGGGTTTCAAGGGCACGGGCGGCTCTTCTTGGCAGGGCACGGCCCAGGTACCGTCGTTCTGCTGTTCCAGCAAGAGGTCGGTCTTGCAAAAGACGAACCAGAATTTCCTTTTTTCGCTCATGGTCTGGTCTGATAGTTTTGTCTTCGGTTAAGCCGGGTTTTTTCAGCCTTCCTGATTTATTTCCCGAAAAGCAATTTGCGGTCGCGCTCCAGTGCGGGCTTGGCCCACTCATCGGGCACGAAGCGCCAGTTGTAGTGAGCCTTGGGACTGACGCGGCCGGCTTTCTCGATTTCCTGCATCAAGTAGTAACGCTGGTCCTTCTCACTTTGGTAGATGATGCGTCTCTTCAGTTCTTCGGGCGAGATGCCTGCGCCTTTGGTGACCAATTGCCCACCACCGTTGGCGCGGTAGCTGTTCATGGCCACGAGATACCATTTGTGCTCGTCGAAAGGTGCTCCGTTGCTCATGCGGAGGATTCGCACCTTCTCTCCGTCGGGTTTGGTCACATCTACCTCATAGTCGATGCCGGCGGCACTGTCAAAATTGAAGGCCAGGTTTTTGAACATATACCGCTGCTGGTCGTCGGTCTTCTGGTCATTGAGCAGCATGATGTGGTCGTCGGGCGAAGTCATGGTGTTCACCCATAGGTCATAGCTCATCTCGAG
This sequence comes from uncultured Prevotellaceae bacterium, assembly GCA_946540735.1. Taxonomy (GTDB): domain Bacteria; phylum Bacteroidota; class Bacteroidia; order Bacteroidales; family Bacteroidaceae; genus Prevotella. The sequence goes on from CAMNIN010000017.1 coordinate 6,421, forward strand.
GTGCTTGCGGATTTCCTCTCCCGTCATCCGAAGAGTGTAGAGCTGGTTCTCAAACCGGTAGAGGTTGAACATGTCGCTCACGGTCACAGGACCTGCCTCAATCTTGGCGTTGAACGATAGCGGGGCGTTGAAGGATACGTCGGCACCAGTGAGTTTCAGTTGGATGTCGTGGATGTAATCGGTGAATGCCGCATTGCCGAAATAGCAGTCACGGGTGTAGATGGTGTTCTCAAATACACCCAGGGGACGGTCGACGAAACTCCTCACGCTGTCGATCGTGGCTTGGAAATGGTCCACGAAAGCCTGGTGGATGGGCAGGTTCTCTACGCTCACGATCTCCCCAGAGATTTGTTTGGATACAATCTTGTTCTTGCGGCCTTTCTCGATGGATATGGTGGCCACGGCCACGTTCAGAGCGTGGCAGGAGGGGTCGAGGCAGACCACGTCGCCGCCTTCCACGTTCTTGACGATGTCGTTGTGGATGGTATGGTCATGGCCGAAAAGGATCAGGTCGAAGCCTGGCACCTGTTGGGCCACTTTTTCCGAGGCGTCTTCCTCGTAGGTGTCGGTCATGATGCCACCGTCTTTGCCCGAATGGAAGAGGCCGATGATCACATCGGGGTTCTCGTTCTTTTTCAGGTAGTCCACCCAGTATTTGGCACAGCTCACCATCTCATCGAAACGGAGACCTTTCCACAGCTCTTCGTTGAGCCAGTTGGGGATGGCGGGAGTGAGCATGCCGATGATGGCAATTCTCACGCCGTCGCGCTCGATGAGGGTATAGGGCTCGACATAGGGCTTGCCGGTCGCACTGCTGATAATATTGGCTCCGAGCATGGGGCATTTCACCTCGCGGATCCATTTGTCGTAGACGGTATGGCCCGTTTCCACGTCATGGTTGCCGAAGGTCTCGGCGTCATAGCCCATATAATTGATGACGTCAGCGGCCACATTGATGACCTCGGGTTTGATATAGTTGGAGTAGTAGCAGGTGGGCTGGCCTTGCAGGATGTCGCCGTTGTCGACGAGGATGACATTCTCTCCATGTGTCTTTCGAAGATCTTCCACGTAGGTCATGACCCGTGCGAGCGTTCCTTTGAGGGGCTTTCGGTTGATGAAATCGTAGGGGAAGAAGCAGCCGTGCACATCGCTGGTCTCGACGACCTTGATGGTGACGGTCTTTTTCTTTGCATCTGATGTCATAGGATAGAACAGGGTTAAGCACAAGAGTGCTGCTAAGATTTTTTTCATATCATTTGTTTTTTTCTTTCTTTTTCTTTCTGTGGATGCCCACCAGTTCGCGCCATCCGTTGAAGTCTTTTTTCATGATCAGTCCCACTCCTTGGGTGTTGAGGCTGTTCTTGACGAAGTACCGGTCGTTGGTCTGGTTGTAGACTTTCACGGCGAGGTTGCCGTTGGGGTAGAGGAGGTATCGGATGTCGAAGTCGCCGATGAAGCTGGTTGTCGCATTGGGATTGTCGCGGTAGCCGAACTGGCCGTTGATCAACAGGCGGTTGTTGAGCAGCCGGCCGCTGAGCAGTCCTTCGTATTCCGCATTGTTGAAGCCTTCATCACCCGTGGAGATATTGGCGCCAAAGTTCCAGTTGTTGTTCTTGATCACGTTGCTCAGCACATTGTTGATTTGCTGGCTGATGGTGCCGCTGAGCAGGCTCTGCATGGCGAGACTGGTCTGGCTTTGGCCTTCTTCGTCCATGGTGTTGGCGTTCTGGTTGTAGAAACGTCCGATGGCCAGGAGGTAGATGACTTGTTGGTTGAGTTCTTCTTCGCTGTTGATGAGGCTGCGCACCATCTGCTGGGCATCACTGTTCACGGTGGGCATCTCCATGTCGAAGTCGACGGCGGGCTGGTTGGGGGTACCGCTGATGTTCATGATACAGTTGACACGGATATTGTTGGTGCTGAAACTGCGCCCGATGTTGAGGTCGGATAACGAGACGCCGTTGACGACATATTGTGCTTTCAGGTCAAGAGCGGCATCATAGGGGTTTCCGCCGAAGGAGATGGTACCTCCCTGCTGGAACTGGAAGTCTTTCTTGATGACGTTTTGAATGGTCAGTTTGTAGATGCCGTGGTCGACGACATAGTTGCCGAAGAGTTGGAAAGCGCCTTTGTTGAAATACGAGGCGCGCAGCGTGCCGCTGCCGTTCAGGGCGATGTAGTCGCCGCTCTCTGCGTCCATAAGCAGTCGCAGGGTGGCGTCGGGATTGGCGTTGATGCGGAAATTCATGCGCAGGTCGGAGGGGATGTCGGGGACCGTTGGCTCTTCGGCCTCTTCCTGGAGATGGGTGGTGGGAGCATCCTTGCTGGCGGAGGGCAGTTTGGAGTAGTCGATGGCTTCGGGGGTGACGTCGTTCCACACAATGAAGTCCTGGGTGTTGAGCGCGTCGGGACTGGCGGCGTTGTAATAGAATACGGTGTTGCGCTCGGGGGTGGCTTCCACGTCGATAGTGACCTCCCCGCTGATGCCTTTGATGTGGCAGTCGCCGGTGGCATATACTGTGCCGCAGAAAGTGTCGTCGCCAAACTCCTTGAAGTCATACGACAGCAGGTTCTCTGCATGAATTCCGATGTCGAAGGTGAAGTTGCTGAGGCTCTCGTGGTCCACGCTGCCGGTCACCAGTCCGTAGTGGCCGTAGGCATCAAAAATGGAGTCGGCATCGAAGATAATGTGGTCGGGAACGAGTCGGACAGTGTCGTTGCGCAGGGTGTAGGTGGTGTTCAGGGCGGAGAGGCTGATGTCGCCGTTGGCCACCACCTCGCCATCCATGTTGATGTCGCTCAGTGGACCGAAGATTCTCACATGTCCGAAAGCCCGTGCCTGGATGTCGCGCATGAAACTGTCGCAGAAGCGGTGGAGGAAACGGAGCGGGGTGCCGTCGGCCTCGATGTTGAGGTTGATCTCACCCGGTGAGAGGGCCACAAACCCGCCTACGTCTGTGATGCCCTGTCCTTCGTCGACAGCATGTCCATCGATGTTGATGCGGTTTTCCTGGGCATTCCAGTTGGCTTTGAGGGCCATGTCACCGAGCAGGCCGTCGACGAATTTGAAACCGTCGATCTGCAGGTCGGCTCTGGCTTCCGGTGTGTCGAAGACGGAGGTGAGAAAGGCTGTGCCGGTGATATAGCCACCGAAGTCGATGCCTTTCACATGGAGGATATCGGACAGAAACTCCGCATCAAGCCTGTTGAGGTCTACATGGATGGTGTCGGTCGGTGATTCGGTGAGTGAGCCAGCCACCCTGACGTGTTGGTCGCCGTTGCGGATCATAAATTTGTCGATGACGATGTTGCCTTTCGATAGCAAGAGTTCGGAGGGCACGACCTCCCATGGCGTGCCGTTGACGAAGATCTGCGAGGGGTTCATCTTCACATGGGCTGCATCCCTTTTCTGACTGTCGGTGAAGAAGTCGGCGGTGGCGGAGAGGAGTCCCCTCAGGCGTTGCTTTCCTCCGTGGTTGTTGAAGTGGAGGTCGGCGGTGAGCTCGTTGTTGGCTGCATGTGACACAAGGGCCAGGTCGAGGCGCTTCCCTTCTTCCTGCATCTTGATCAGGTTGGCGTTGGTGAAGAGGGTATCGCCACGTGTGTTCATCGTGATCTCCACGTCGCGGTAGTCGCTCCCGTCATACTCAATGCTTGGGGCATTGCAGACGAGGTGGATGGCAGAGGCCGGCTCATTGATATGGCCGTCGATATGCAGGGGGGAGTTGATGTCGAGATCGATGTTGACGAGTTGCTTGAGCCAGTCGCTCCGGTCGATGTCAACCGTGAAGTGGTAGTCGTCGGTGCCTCCTTGTGCCGGAGTGGGAAGGAGGGGCAGGGTAGGGAGCTTGCTCTTGATGACGTGGGCAATGCCCGATGTGATATGCTCCAACTGATATTGTCCTTGCAGGTTGAGATGTCCGAAGTCGCTCACCACGTCGATATGCTTCTCCGTGCCTTGCTGGTCGGCATCGATGTGCAGGCTTGCCAACTGGTAGTTTTTTTCCGGGGCTTGCAACCTGAAATTCTCCAGGTCGATGTAGCCTTTCATGCTCTTTAGGCTCTCGCCCGACAGGTCGGCTTTCAGGTTGAAGTCAAATTCGTGGTTCTTGAGGTCGGTGGTCAGACCGAGGGCTTCGGGATTGAAATGATGGGCCGTGGCGGTGATGTTGGCAGAGAGGGCGCCTGGCGTGAGGTTGAGCAGTCCTTCAATTCCGATCTGGCCGTTGGGGTCGTCAATGCCAAGGGTGCCGTTGAATGACTCGTTGTTGTAGAACCCGTCGATGTCGATGTTCTGGTAGGTATGGCCGTTAAGGTCGAGTCGGGAGACGTTGCCTTTGGCCAACAGCGACATCTTGCGGCCCAGGGGGAGATGCCCGTCGACATCAATAGTAGTGGCGATGATGCCCAATCGGTTGTCGCAGAGAATCTTGCCGATATCCAGTCCGTCGGTCTCGGCATGACCGCTGAAATGCTGACCTTGCAGTCCGACAGACAGTTGGGTGCTGCCGACATCGGTCTGAAGTGTCCCCCTGAGGGCGTATTCCCGTGGGGTGCCGCCCACTTCGCCCCGGTATTCGATGTCGCCGAGTTGGAGCACTTGGGGAGGAATGGGGATGTGGACTCCCGTGTTCTGTGAGAGCCGCTGGAGTGCCGTGGACTTAACATGCAGTTCGCCGATGCGGCAGAACCACTCAGGGGTGGTGCCTATATTCCTGACCGACCCATTGGCAGCAAGGGTGACGTTGTTGGCGGATTTGAGATTCAGCGACGCCACCGTCAGACTGTTGTGGGTGCCTTGGAATTGTGCGGTCAGTTCCACTCTTTCCTGGATGCCGGACAAAGCTGGCTGTAGGAATGCGAAGTCAGCGGGCAGAACGCTCAATTGACTGATGCCGCCTTTATACTGCAGTGTCTCTTTCGACAGCTTGCCGTCAGCGACCTGATAGGTGGCGCCAAGGGAGTCGATGGCGAGATGGCTGTTGGGCAATTGGATGCTGAGGCCTGTCAGCGTCGCCGACTTTGGCGTGGCGCTCAGGTTGAGCGATAGTTTGCGGAGGTCGAGTCCAGAGGATTCCTTGAAGGCGAGTTTCTTGACTTTCAGGTCAATGAGGTCGTCGCGGAGACGGTAAAGCATCAGATGGCCGCTGAGACCAGTCAGATGCAGGTGCTGTGGTGAGAGGCGGCCTGGGGTGGCCGGGACATCCAACTGGTCGTATTTCACGGCACCATTGCGGATGATGAGGGAGTTGATGTTGAGGTCAAGGGGCTTTTTCTCTTTCTGCTCTTTGGAGGAGAGGGAGTCGACGATGAACTGGAAGTTGAATGGGGCATCGGCTGTCTCACGGTAGAGGTTGGCCTTCATGCCGAAGAGTTGGGCCGACGAGACAGAAATCTTGCCTTTCAACAAGGGACCGATATCGAGCTTGGCGGAGAGCCTCGTAGCACTGAGCATTTTCTTTTCCTGCTGGTCGTAGAGTTCAAAGTCATCGATGATGACTCGGTTGAGCAACCCGACATCCACTTTGCCCACCTCAACCTGTGTCCCCAGTTTCTCGCTGAGGGCGGAGGCGGTTTGGTGCCCGATGTACCGCTGCACAGCAGGGACGTGCAGCAGAATGAGGAAAAGGGCCGTGATTCCGATAAGGAACCAGACCAATAGGCTGATGATATGACGGATGACTTTGATGGCGTCGGTGTTTTTTGTGATGAAGCGAGGGATTCCCCTCCTATTTTAGCCTACAAATTTACACATTATTGCTCAACCACACAACAATTTTGCCTTTTTTAAGATGACTCCCAAAATAGAAGCAGGGCAATCCTGTAATTCCTCATTTTAGTATCTTGAACAGTTGATTGATGCACTTCATTCAGATTGAGATGCTTGAAGAGGAATGACATACCTGCGGCAAGAAGGTGAAAGAAATTGCGTTCTGCCTGCTGATTGTCGCCAAAACTCATTCTGTTTTGTACCACGAAAGCGGGCCATGCGCAAGCGAAGTTGGGAATAACCATAAAGCATCTTGGTGAATAGTAATACGGCAACGCAAGCGAAGTGGTCTAATAAATAATTCGATGAAAAAAGTCGGATAGAGCAAAAAATATGTATATTTGCAGTCATAACCCACAAATACACGAATAACAGTATATCATGACCCGAAAAGAAGAACTGCAGCAAAGCCCTGCTCTACAGGACGAACTCAGAAGAATGGCAAGTGGACAGCCCTATGATGCTCACACACCTGAGATGCGGGCCTGGCGCGCGGAGGTGAAACTTTTATTGAAGAGAATCAACGTGACCGACTACCAGACTCCGGCAATGTTCGAGGCTATCCGCGAGCTTCTGCCCAATTCTGCCGATGATGTCTATGTGGAGCCTCCTTTTTATTGTGACTATGGCAATCAGATCTATGCTGAGGAGGGCGTTTACATCAATTTCGGGTGCATCGTTCTGGATGGCGGTGGGGTATATATTGGCCGAAAGACACTCATTGCACCTGGTGTACATATCTATACCGCCGAGCACCCCACCGATGCTGACCTGCGAGATCAGTATGAGATGTGTCGCCCTGTCAGGATAGGCGAGCGTTGCTGGATAGGTGGCGATGTGACGATATGTCCCGGTGTTACTATCGGCGACCGCACCGTCATAGGGGCCGGTTCCGTAGTGACGCACGACATTCCATCCGACTGCGTGGCCGTGGGAAACCCTTGCCATATCGTGAAAAAAGTGAACATGCCAAAATGACATGAACATCTATCACACACGGTCAGTTCCTTAACAGATCGTTCTTGCTCATGCCGTTCAGCGTTCGGGCTTGGCTTTTTTGGCAAATTCAAAGAGTGAGAGGGGGAGGTGGCAGTAGCCATCGGGATTTTTATCGAGATAGTCCTGATGGTATTCCTCCGCCGTGTAGAAATTCTGCAGGGGCAGTTTTTCCACGGCCAGCGGCTTCCCGTATTTCTCCTGCTCCGATTGGTATGCCGCCTCAATGATGGGTAGGTCGCGCTCGTCGACGTAGTAGATGCCGGTGCGGTATTGGGAGCCCTTGTCATGCCCCTGTTGGTTGACGCTTACGGGATCGATGGCTTTGAAATACATCCGCAACAGGAAACGAAGTCCCACAATCTCAGGATTGTATGTGACACGCACCGTCTCCGCAAAGCGGGTCTTGTCGGTGCATACCTCTTCGTAGGTAGGATTCTTGGTGATGCCGTTGGCGTAGCCCACCTCTGTCGCTACCACTCCCTCGATCATTTTGAAATAATGCTCCGTTCCCCAGAAGCATCCTCCGGCTAAATAGATCTCTTTCATCGGATTACTTAGTGAGGTAAACGAAAGACTGCAGTCCCTGGGCTGGGAGGTGGTACATGTATTCCACGTATTCGGGCTTTTTCTTCGTCACCGTGTTGATAATTGTTTCGATCTGCTCTGCACTGAGTTTCTTCAGGTTGAGCTGATAATCTTCATAGTCCTCTTCGACGGGCATCGACAGGTCCTTGCTGAAACTGAGCATGAAATGTCCGTCGGTTTCTTCGATTTTCATGCCGCTGGTTCCATTCAACTCCGGATTCAGTTGGCAGAAAATAGTGTAGACAAGCGGTGTAGCGACTACGCCGTTGGTCAGCACACCCACTTGAAGACTCTCTCCATCAAGCTCGTCATAATAGTCGATAAGGGTAATGTCCTTGTATTTGCCCTCCTTCATCACACGACACTTGAAATACATGTCGTCCGATTCCAACATCTCAGCCTTGATGGGGGCACTTTCGATGTCTCCCACACATGCTTTGGGGATATAGGCACTTTCCACGTCGCACCATTTGGTGGTGGTGCTGACTTTGTAGAAATCGCCTTCCTCGCCGAGCACGGGGTAGACTACTCCTTCGCATGCCATGATGTCCGTGCTGACCTCAAACCCTGCCTTGCCTGGCTGGTCTGACCATTGATAGATATTCTCGCAAAAATCACTCTCGCAGTCAGACTCTATCCATCTCATCAACCAGGGACTGTCGGTGTCGGCTTGTTTGTAAAGAGCCGCTTCTTCGACGGTCACCACTACGAATTTCTGGAAGGGTGGGGTGGATAACTGGATCACGCTTTCTGTCTTGGCTGTCGCCTCTGCCGATTCGGTTTTTCCTACGGATTTCTTCTCGCTGCAGTTGGCTGTCAGCAAAGGGAATAGTATTCCCGACAGCACAACAAACAGCCTGATTTTGAATGTTTTCATCTTTTAAGCTATTTGGTTTTTCTGCCACAAAAATAACAAACATTTTCCAAATAACCATGATAATCAAGCAAAAATTAATGAATTGGTTTGATTCTTGAGTTCACTGGCAAAAATCAGATGTGAGTCCACAATAAAAGTCAAAATCTCATGATGAAACGTCTCCTCTGTCCGTCAGGTACTTCCCGACCCTTTAAGGGGAGAGGAGCCTTGTGGTGGACTCACTCTTTATTTCGACTGGATTGAAAGGCTGTTATATGTACCTTCTCCTAATTGCTTGACAAAAAGTGTGATTTCTGTATTAAACAGTTACTTTAATCAATTAATAAAAACAAATATAATAAAATCATTTATTTTAATATATTAAATAAATACTTTAACAATATTTGAGAGACTTTCAGGATAAAAGTTTTCCAAAAAGTTCATCGGCGTTCTGATGAAAGTTTGGATAATCTGCAAAATATTTCCTATTTATTCTTTTTTTATCTCAGTATTTGTTTGTATTTTTGCATTCCGTTAAAGAAATATCTCATGAATCAACTGAAAACTTATTCTTATGAGGAAGCACTCAATGCTTCTTTGCTTTATTTTGGAGGTGATGAACTGGCAGCCCGTGTATGGGTCAACAAATATGCCATGAAAGACAGTTTCGGTCATATCTATGAGCAGTCACCTGCCGACATGCACTGGCGCATCGCCAATGAAATAGCACGGATAGAGCAAAATTATGCCAATCCTGTGTCAGCACAAGAGGTGTTTGACTTGCTCGACCATTTCAAATATATCGTGCCCGCCGGCAGTCCGATGACAGGCATCGGAAACAATCATCAGGTGGCTTCTCTCTCCAATTGTTTCGTCATCGGCCTTGATGGGAATGCGGATTCCTACGGCGCTGTCCTGCGTATCGACGAGGAACAGGTGCAGTTGATGAAAAGAAGGGGTGGGGTGGGCCATGACCTTTCGGATATTCGCCCGAAAGGGACTCCCGTCAACAATTCCGCGCTGACGAGTACCGGACTGGTGCCTTTCATGGAGCGATACAGCAATTCCACTCGTGAGGTGGCACAGGATGGACGTCGGGGAGCACTGATGCTCTCTGTGAGTATCAAGCACCCTGACAGCGAGGCATTCATCGATGCTAAGATGACCGAGGGAAAGGTGACGGGCGCCAATGTATCGGTGCGCATCGATGACGATTTCATGAGGGCGGCCATCAATGATGCTGACTACGAGCAGCGCTTTCCCATTGAGGGCGAGGAGGTCATGGTCAGGAAGACGATCAAAGCCAAAAACCTCTGGGGCAAAATCGTGCATAATGCCTGGAAGAGCGCAGAGCCTGGGGTCTTGTTCTGGGATACCATCATCAGGGAGAGTATCCCCGACTGCTATGCCGACCTGGGTTTCCGCACGATTTCCACCAATCCCTGCGGTGAGATACCCCTTTGTCCTTACGACTCCTGCCGTTTGCTCTCGATCAATCTTTATTCCTATGTCGTCGATCCGTTCACGGACCATGCCTGTTTTGACTTCGATTTGTTCAGGAAGCATGTCGTCTTGGCCCAGCGGCTCATGGACGATATCGTGGACCTCGAACTGGAGAAGATCGTAGCCATCATGGAGAAAATCAAATCCGATCCCCAGACCGACGAGGTGAAAGGGGCTGAATACCATCTCTGGGAGAAAATCTACAGCAAGAGTGGCATGGGAAGAAGAACGGGCGTGGGCATCACCGCAGAGGGAGATATGATCGCCGCCATGGGACTGAGATATGGCACACAGGAAGCCACCGACTTCGCCGTGGAAGTGCAGCGCACACTGGCCCTCGCCGCTTACCGCTCCTCGGTGGAAATGGCTAAGGAGAGAGGAAAATTCAAAATCTACGATGCTGATCGCGAAAAGGACAACCCCTTCATCCTCAGAATCAAAGAGGCTGATCCACAACTCTATGAGGATATGACTAAATATGGCAGGCGCAACATCGCCTGCCTGACCATCGCCCCCACGGGGACGACCAGTCTGATGACACAGACCACCAGTGGCATCGAACCTGTATTCATGCCGGTATACAAGAGGCGCAGGAAAGTCAACCCGGGGGATGTCAATGCACATGTCGATTTCGTCGACGAGGTGGGTGACTCCTTCGAGGAATACATCGTCTATCATCCCAAATTCCAGAAATGGATGCAACTCAACGGCTACGATCTCCAGAAACGATACTCGCAAGAGGAAATCGACGAACTGGTGGCTGAATCACCTTATTATAAGGCTACGGCCAACGATGTCGACTGGTTGATGAAGGTGAAGATGCAGGGCGCTATCCAGAAATGGGTGGACCACTCGATCAGTGTCACCGTCAACTTGCCCAACAATGTCGATGAAGCCCTGGTGAACAAACTCTATGTCGAGGCCTGGCGGTCGGGCTGTAAGGGATGCACCATCTACAGAGACGGGAGCCGGGCCGGTGTGATGCTGTCGGCAAGCAAGAAGAAGGAAGAGAAAAAAGCCAAGGAAAACACCCCGGACGGCAAGGAATACCAAAGGCCGGAGGTGACAGAGGTCAGGCCGCAGACCTTGGAGTGCGATGTGGTCAGATTCCAAAACAACAAGGAGAAATGGGTGGCTTTCGTGGGACTGCTCGACGGCTATCCCTACGAGATCTTCACTGGACTGCAGGATGATGACGAGGGCATCGTGCTGCCCAAGACGGTGACCAAGGGAAAAATTATCAAGCAAACCAATGAGGACGGGTCGCACCGCTATGATTTCCAGTTCGAGAACAAGAGGGGATATAAGACCACCGTGGAAGGACTCAGCGAGAAGTTCAATCCCGAATACTGGAACTACGCCAAACTCATCTCGGGCGTGCTCAGATACCGGATGCCGATCGACCACGTGATCAAACTGGTGGGGTCGCTACAACTCAAGAGCGAGAGCATCAACACTTGGAAAAATGGTGTCGAGAGGGCTCTTAAGAAATACATCGTCGATGGGACGGTCGCACAAGGCAAGAAATGTCCCGTCTGTGGACATGAGACTCTGGTCTATCAGGAGGGATGCCTCATCTGTAAGAACTGCGGGGCCTCCCGTTGCGGATAAGTCACTCATGATGAAAACATGTGCCGGACATATCTTCATCAATGACCTGCGGCTGTATGCCTTTCATGGCGTACTGCCGCAGGAAAGAATCGTCGGAGGGAATTACTCGGTCGACATCGACGTGACCCTCGATCTCTCCCAAGCCATGGTGTCTGACCGGGTGGAGGATACCGTGAACTACGCCACACTCCTCGACATCGTCAAGCAGGAGATGGATATCCCTTCGGCTCTCCTCGAACATGTCGCCGGAAGGATGGCTGAGCAGATATGCTGCAGGTTTCCGCAGATTGAGGAGGTTATAGTGCGCATCACCAAAATCAACCCGCCAATGGGGGCGGAGACCAAGGGCGCGGGGGTGACCATATATTTAATAAATGATAAAAGAGGTGGCATTTCGTGATTTTCTTGCCAAAATTCACTAATTTTGCACCCATAATTGATTAAAGGAAATGCAAATCAGAGAATATATCTTATCTTTCCTCATGCTTTTGGTGGCCATGGGAACCCAGGCGGCAGACAAGAAATTCACCCTTGTCATCGATGCCGGACACGGGGGAAAGGATACCGGAGCTCCAGGGAAAATATCGGTCGAGAAAAATATCAACCTGCAGGTGGCACTGGCCTTCGGCAAGTACGTGGAAAGAAACTGTCCTGACGTGAACGTGATATACACTCGCAAAACCGATGTCTTCATCGAACTGAAGGAAAGGGCGAATATCGCCAACCGCAACAAGGCCGACCTCTTCATTTCCGTCCACACCAATGCCCTGGACGGCGGCAAGATCTCACGGGGATTCGAGACATATACACTGGGTATGCACCGCGCTGCGGACAACTTGAACGTGGCCAAGAGAGAGAACTCCGTCATCCTCATCGAGAAAAACTACAAGCAAAGCTACGCTGGTTTTGATCCGAAATCATCGGAAAGCTACATCATGTTCGAACTCATGCAGGACAAGAACATGGCGAATAGCGTGGAATTGGCCAGACTCATACAAAGCGAGGTCTGCGCCACAAGTGGCAGAGTCAACAAAGGGGTGCACCAGGCCGGTTTTCTCGTGCTCCGAGAGACTTCCATGCCGAGTTGCCTGATAGAACTTGGTTTCATCACCACACAAGATGAGGAACAATACCTCAACACTGCAGAGGGACAGGACAAAATAGCACGGGGCATCTATCAGGCTTTCCTGAAATACAAGAAAAAATACGGCAACTCCAAAGTGACGGCACAAAATGAGGGCGTGGCAAATGAAGTGGAACCTGAGCCTGAAACGGCGGGCGCAAACAACACCTTGTTCGAAGAGGATCCCGGTACTTTGATGGCGGTTGCGGAATATACAGAGCAGAGGGCCGTCAGAACCCATTTCAATACCAATCCGGTCCCGGCTCCTGTTGCAACATCGGCACCAGTTTCAACACCGGCACCGACTCCTGCTTCGGCACCAGTTGCTGCACCGGCACCAGCACCGACTCCTCCACCGGCAAAGTCTTCCACTACGGCCACTAATCCGCCTCCAACTCCAGAAAAGGCTAATCCTCCCTCAGAGAAAACTTCTCCCAAGACTGCGAATCCTCCCGCCGCTACTCCTCAAGTGACGGCTCCTCCTCCTGCTCCAGCTAAGCCTGCTGAACCACAGCCCGCAAAACCACAGCTCGATCCCCAACCTTCTCCTAGTCCAACTAGTCCTCCTAGCCCAACTAGCCCTCCTAGCCCAACTAGTCCTCCTAGTCCAACTAGTCCTCCTAGTCCAACTAGTCCCCCTAGTCCAACTAGCCCTCCTAGCCCTCCTACAACCTCCTCGACTTCTTCAAAAACTGATAACTCCGTCCCAGTAGAGAAAAAAAACGAGGATCTTCCCGCTAAAACCGATTCTCCAACTCCTTCTGAAAAACAAGTAGAGCAACCTGCAACAGCGGAGAAACCCAATGATGAGGTTGACATGCTCCCCGAAAACATGCAACCTGGCGGAAGACCGATTTTCAAAGTGCAGATTGCCGCCACTTCGCAGGAAATACCCACCAATAGCAGCGTGTTCCAAGGTGTTGAGGGCATAGAAAGCTACAAGGAGAACGGGATGGTGAAGTATACCGTCGGAGCTTCCACCGACTTTGAGGAAATCAGCAACCTGCGCAAAACACTCTCCTCCAAATTCCCACAGGCGTTCATCATCGCTTTCAGGGATGGATACAAACTGAATATCTCACAGGCTTTGAAAGAATATAGAAACAACAGTAAAAAATAACATAGCATGAAGGGTTTTACGAAAGAAATCAAAATCGCTCTTGTCGCCATCCTCGGAATCGTGGTGCTCTTTTTCGGAATGAATTTCCTCAAAGGCGTGACACTTTTCTCTGATGATAACACCTATTATATCAAATTCAATAATATCAGCGGATTGTCTGGGTCAAGCCCCATCATGACCAACGGATTCAAAGTGGGCACGGTCACGGATATTCAGTTTGATTATCAAAACAAAGAGGAAATCCTGGCCAAGGTGGGCATCGACAAAGAACTGAGGATTCCTGTCGGGACTATCGCCGAGATCTCAAGCGACCTGCTGGGAAATGTGCAGGTCGACCTGGTCATGGGCGACGAGAAAGACGGCTTCCTGGAGCCGATGAGTACCATCGATGGCAGACTCAACTCCGGCGCAATGGGCAAAGTGAAGGAAATGGTGCCCCAAATCGAGAAAATGCTGCCCAAAGTCGATTCCATCTTGACGAGTGTGAACGGTCTTATGGCCGACCCGGCCTTGCCTGCCACACTGCACCATGCCGACCAAATCACCTATGACCTGACCAAAACAACACAGCAGATCAATCAGCTGATCGCAGGTATCAATAAACAGGTGCCTGGACTCATGGGAAAGGCTGACGGTGTGCTCGACAAAGCCAATACCACCATGGGGAATGCTGCAACCGTCACGGAAAACCTGGCAAACCTGGATCTGGAAGCTACACTCAACGAACTGAAATCGACCCTCGAGAACCTTCAGGCCTTCTCCGCATCCCTCAACGAGAAAAATGGTACGCTGGGAATGATCCTTCACGACAAGACCATGTATGAACAACTCAACTCCACCCTGGCTCATGCTGACTCGCTCCTGGTGAATTTCAAAGAGCATCCGAAAAGATATGTACACTTCTCTGTCTTCGGCAAAAAAGACAAGTAGAATTGACATCGAATTATATACTTTTTATAGACCCGGAAATGGGACTTGAAAAACTTCTAAAAATGTATTATATAGAAAATGTCTAAATAATAGGTGCCCAATCCTTCACTTTATCCAACCGTCGGAAATGCCTAATTATTATGCATTTCCGATTGTTGTTAAAAAGGATTTTGGCGAATTATCGAGATTCTTTTCTTTTTGGCTAAGTCACAATATCTCAATTACTTGGAAAAATGCAAATGTAAAGTATTTTTCAATATTCCAACTTCGCCTATAAAACCCCACAAAAGAGCATTTTACGATGATTGGTTAAAAAACAAATAAAATCGGCATTTGTTTATCCCGAAAAAAAAAGCGAAATTTGCATTCGAATTACAAAGTGAGGCATCATTGTCTTGTTTACCCTTTTCAAAATGAAACAAAATCCAGTCGAGCTCTGGGAGAGAAGCCTTCAGTTGATCAAAGGCAATGTCACGGAGCAGCAATTCAAAACATGGTTCGAGCCCATCGTTTTCGTGTCCTACTCACCGGCCACGATGACGTTGCTGGTGCAGGTACCCAGTCCCTTTGTGTACGAGTACCTGGAGGAGAACTTTGTGGATTTGATCAGCAAGGTTTTGAAGAGGGTGTTCGGCAATAATGTGAGACTTACTTATAAGGTGGTCGCCGACAAGACCAATAACAAGGATATGGTGCTGCAGTCGGAAAATACCGATGATCCCATCGACAAGCCGATGAACCGGACACGGGCAAACCAATCCTATACACCCCTTGATGTCGCACAGCCTCAGGAGATTGACTCCCAGCTGAATCCTCAGCAGACTTTCGAGTCTTTCATCGAGGGCCGCAGTAACAAGCTTCCAAGGGCCGTGGGACTTTCCATCGCCCAAAATCCTTCCACCACGCAGTTCAACCCGATGTTCGTCTTCGGGCCGTCGGGCTGCGGTAAGACGCACCTCATCAATGCTATTGGCGTGAAGGTGAAAAGCCATTTCAGACAGAAAAGAGTGCTTTATGTGAGCGCCCGACTCTTCCAGGTGCAGTATACCAATGCTGTGAGGAACAACACCCTCAACGACTTCATCAATTTCTATCAGACCATCGACGTCTTGATTGTCGATGATATCCAGGAGTGGATGACGGCTCCGAAAACCCAGGACACGTTCTTCCATATCTTCGACCATCTCTTCAGAACCGGCAAGCGCATCATCCTGGCTTGTGATCGACCACCTGTCGACCTCAAGGGAATGAACGAGAGACTGGTGACAAGATTCTGCTGTGGACTCATCGCTGAACTCGAAAGACCCGACACGCAACTTTGCAAGGATATTCTGCATGCCAGGATCTTGAAAGACGGTCTCGACGTGCCGGAGGATGTGGTGGAGTATATCTCGCAGAACGCCAACAGCAGCGTGCGCGACCTGGAAGGTGTGCTCAATTCTCTCATGGCATACTCTGTGGTCTACAATCAGCCTGTGGACCTGGGACTGGCCGAGAGGGTGCTCAAACGTTCCGTTAAGATCGACAACCATCCCCTGACTGTCGACGAAATCGTGGATACCGTCTGCGAACATTTCAATGTCTCTCCTGAAGAGGTGGGCGGAAAAAGCCGCAAGCGCAACCTTGTCACCGCAAGACAAGTCTCCATGTACCTTGCACAGAAACATACCAAGATGCCTGCATCCAGAATCGGGAAACTGATTGCCGGAAGGGATCACTCCACCGTCCTCCACAGCTGTGAGAAAGTGGAGCAGCGGATGCGGATCGATGCATCCTTCTCAGATGATATCCAAAAAATCGAGAAAGCGTTCAAACTCAAAAAATAATCTATCCGCAATAGCGACAATAACTCGTTATTTTACCTTAACTCATTATGAACATCAAGTCTTTCCTTGTGTCGGCATGCTTGCTGGCACCGTTTTGCGTATCCGCACAAGTGGATATCGCCGTCCATACCAACCAGAGGGGCAGTGATATCAGCCCCGTCATGTATGGCATTTTTTTCGAGGATATCAACCACGCTGCCGATGGCGGCCTCTATGCCGAGCTTATCGCCAACCGATCGTTTGAGGACAGCAAGAACACCACTCCATGCTGGTCGACGTTCGCTTCTCCGGGGTCGACACTCAAGACCCAGTTGATTACGAAGCAACTGCTCAACGCTCATCAGCGACAGGCACTCCGCTTGAATGTCTTGGCCACGGAGACAGCCCCGGTGTGCCTGGTCAACGAGGGCTTCTGGGGCATTAATGCAGTGTCAGGACGATCCTATAAACTCTCTTTCTGGGCCAGGGCCAAAAAGTATAAGGGCAAGGTGAAAGCTGTGCTCTGCGACCAGAAAGGCGAAAGGTTCTACGCTGAGACCCAATTGAATATCGCTCTGACCAAAAACTGGACGAAGTATACTGCTACCCTGAATGCCCATGGCAATGACCCGAAGGCGCAGTTCGTGTTGGTATTCGACGGCAAGGGTGAGATCGACCTCGACATGGTGTCACTCTTTCCACCCACCTTCATGAACCGGGAGAACGGTTGCCGACCAGATCTGGCCCGCATGTTGTTGGAACTGAAACCCAAGTTCATGCGCTTCCCTGGCGGGTGCTTCGTAGAGGGACAGGATTCCCCCGACAATGCCTTCCGTTGGGAGCGTACCATAGGCCCCATCGAGGAAAGAGAGGGGCATCTCAACCGCAATTGGAATTACAGGACAAGCGACGGCATGGGATTCCATGAGTTCTTGCAGCTCTCCGAGGATCTGGGAGCCAAACCACTCTATGTTGTCAATGTCGGACTGTGGCATGGCGGCCTCACACCGGTGGAGGAACTCCAGCCCTGGATCGATGAGTGTATGAACGCCCTGGAATATGCCAA
Organism: uncultured Prevotellaceae bacterium; assembly: GCA_946540735.1. Classification (GTDB taxonomy): domain Bacteria; phylum Bacteroidota; class Bacteroidia; order Bacteroidales; family Bacteroidaceae; genus Prevotella. The sequence goes on from CAMNIN010000017.1 coordinate 23,789, forward strand.
TGGTGACATCAACACCAAATATGGTGCCATGCGCGCGCGAAACGGGCATCCAGAACCGTTCAATATCGAATACCTGGAAATCGGCAATGAGAACAACCAGCCCGATCCGCACCAGCAAAGCGACCGCTATTATGAGCGTTTCAAGCTCTTCAAAGATGCCGTGCTGGCCAAATATCCTAAGATGCACCTCATCGGAAATGTTGTGGCATGGGGTGACGATGATCCCAAATGGGAGAGCAGCGAAAGCGTTGAACTCCTCGACGAGCATTATTATCGCTCACCCTCTTGGTTCACCGACAATTACCACAAATATGATTCCTATCAGCGTGGAGCCGCCAAAATCTATTGCGGAGAGTATGCTGTGACCCTGGGCTTCGGACGGCTCGGCTCGCTCAATGCCGCATTGGGCGAGGCTGTCTTCATGATGGGGATGGAGAATAATGGCGACATCGTGGAGATGGCCAGCTATGCTCCCATTTTCGTTAATGAGAACGATGTGGCGTGGCAGCCCGACATGATCCGCTTCAACTCCGAGAAGGCTATGGGAACTCCTTCCTATTACGTGCAGCGGTTGATGGCTGAGAATGTGGGGACGAGGAACGTGAAAGTGTCTTGCGACGATGGCGGCATTTATGGCCCCGATTGGATCAGCAGCCTGTCATTCACTCCAGAGGTGAGCCGTTTCGGTTATGCCACATGGGGCACGAAAGCGTCTTACAAAGAGGCTGAATGCCGGGTGATTGATGGAGAGACTGTCGCCAATGACATGAGGGGGGCGGAGAAAATTCAAGGTGAATGGAAAGTTGAGAATGGCGTCATCTCCCAGATCTCCGATGGGGATGGCTGCATCTTCGTCGATGGTGCCAAAGTAAACTCAAAGCATTACGAACTCAAAGTAAAAGCCAGGAAGGATGGTGGCAATGAGGGATTCATGGTAGTCTTCAACTATGAGAATCCTCAAAACTACTGCTGGTTCAACGTGGGTGGATGGGGTAATACCCAGCACGGACTGGAGCAAGTGATGAACGGCAACAAGGTGCAGGCTGCTACATGCCGGGGAAGAGTGGAGACTGGAAGATGGTATGAGGTGTGCGTGCGTGTCGATGGCGACAGCGTGTGCTGCATGCTCGACAACCAGGTCGTCTTCAAGACCAAATTAAAACCAGGAAATACTCCAGGCATCTTCACCAATGCACAAATGGATGACCAGACCGGTGAACTCATCGTCAAGGTCGTGAACACGGGGGCAGAGAGCACGGAGGCCAAACTGAATATCGAGGGCATGACCACACGGGAGGCCAAACTGATTCGCCTGTCATCGGCCAGCGGTGATGACGAGAACACCCTCTTGCAGCCTACGAATGTGTATCCTGTGGTCCAGGAAGGCATCGGGATGACAAAAGATGCTTCCGGGAAGAATACCCTTTCGACCATGATCCCGCCCTATTCACTGAATATCTTCAGAATCAAATAGGAGGGTATATAAATCAACATGCACCTAGTCTCACGACTAAGTGCATGTATATAACTTACTAAAATAAATTAACTCAAAGAAATCGACTCTCGCGAGCAGATATATCTCACATGAGTGAGATTGTAGCGTTATATTTCATTTACAGAAAAACGGTGTAAGATACACACCTCTTTTTTTGTGATGCAAAATTATAAAAAAAAGTGCATATTTGCAAGCTTTCCTATCACTTTGACGTAAAATATGACAAAAATTAACATGTGCACGCAAACAATTATGCGATTATTCGTTTTTTTGTTTACGACTGCTTCTTTTTTTTCATTTTTGACACCTCTTTAAATGGCCGCCGTAGTTCATCGGGATTTGTCGCTCGGCACCCGAAGGGTGACGCTTGGTTTGTCCAAGAATCCCGATGCTGTGTGTATTAGGATTTGTAATCCGAAAAACGTATTGCTCGGAAATGCTCAAATTAATTTGGCATTTCACTCGCTTATTCGTACCTTTGCACACGATTTACAGAATGTAGATTAAGGGGTGCCCGATATTTCGGGCTGAGATCAGACCCTCTGACCTGATCCGGATAATGCCGGCGTAGGAATTCAAATTCTCAATCTCCCCTTATTGTGTTTTTTTAAATAAGGTAAAATGAAAAAATTAATCTTGACATGTGCAACCATGCTCCCATTAATGGGGGTCATGGCTCAGACCGACACGCCTGACTCGCTCTGGCTGGAGGAGTTGCAAGAAGTGGTGGTGAATGGCGTACGTGCCCAAAAAGAAGCACCTTACGCCGTAACAAACATCAAGAAAGCCGAACTTCAGGAATTCTCGAAGACGGGGCAGGAACTTCCCTTCCTGTTCTCTCACACCCCCGGCGTAATCGCATGGAGCGAAAACGGCCTCGGTACGGGTACCACCTACATGCGCATCCGTGGCACCAACGGATCCCGCATCAACGTGACACTCGACGGTATACCCCTCAACTCCCCTGAAGACCAATGCGTGTTCTGGGCTAACATGAACAGTTATGCCTCATTGCTGGGCAGCGTCCAGATACAGCGCGGTGTGGGTGCCTCTACCAATGGCGACGGTGCTTTCGGAGGCAACATCGCCCTCTCTTCCAAAGCTGCGGCAATGGAACCATCGTTGGAGATCAGTGGAAGCTATGGGTCATATAACACCTTCAATGTGGGCGGTTCCTTCACCTCGGGGCTGCTATGGGACCACTTCGTGATCGATGGCGCCTACCATGAGACCAACACCGATGGATATATCCATGGTACACAAGGCCGGTCGGGTAGTTTTTATGGAGGTCTGCGGTATCTGAATGACCATCTGAGCCTAAGCTACAAAAACTTCGGCAATTTCGAGCGCACTGGCCAGGCATGGAACGGCGTAACCGCAGGCAACGACGACCTCTCGCTGATGGACGGCAGCTACTGTGATGCCAACTGGGCTTATGACCAGCATACTGGCATCAAAACCTATGAGGATCTCTATCAGGTGGGACTCGGTCGCTTCAACTCCCTCTATGAGAGGATCCTGACCGACGACAACGGACTACTGGTAAAAGACGACAACGGCAATTACTTGACAGAACGCTACGCCAAAACCGGTGGCAGACTGTGGGACAAGTCGACCGATAATTTCTGGCAGAACCACAACATCCTGTCTGCTGCCTGGACTATCAATGAACGATGGAACACAACCGCATCCTTGCACTATACCCACGGCTATGGCTACTATGATGAGTTCAGATACCAGAACAAGATCAAGAAACTCGGGCTGCCCAATGAGCAGTTCAGCAGCAGTGAGATCTCATCCGTGAAACGCACCGACTGGGTGAGGAAAAAAGGACTCAGCCAGGATGCCTACGGACTGGTGTGGAACGCCAACTACAAGGATGAACACTGGGATCTTATCGGAGGCCTCTCGTTGCAGTTGTTCAAAGGCAATCATTTCGGCTACGTCTCCTACCTGAGCAATGAGACACTCAGAAAGGCACTCCTGGCCAACGGCGATTACCAATATTATGACTCTGATGCGAAGAAAAACGACTACAGCGGATTTGTCAAGGCACTTTACCATCTGACTGACAACTGGGACATCTTCGGCGATGTGCAATACCGAAGGGTCAACTATGAAACCGATGGCTATAACGACAAGTTCCTCTACAACAAAACGACCTACTTGTATGAGAAGCATTTCCTCGACATCGACAAGCACTACGACTTCTTTAACCCGAAGGCGGGTGTCACATACCACGCTGGAGGACATCGGGCGTTTGCTTCTGTCGCCTTGAGCCACAGGGAGCCTGAACGCAACAATTTCACCGACAACGCCAACTATCCTGCTCCTAACGCAGAATCACTCCTCGACTTTGAAGCTGGATACAGCCACACCGCCGACACTTGGCATGCCGGACTCACCGCTTACTATATGAAATACAACGACCAGTTAGTGCAAACCGGTCAGGTGAGCGAGATCGGCGAGCCATTGACCACCAACATCAAGGACTCCTACCGGATGGGTATCGAACTGACTGCCGGATGGGATCTCACGCCGTGGCTGGCTATCGAAGGCAATGCTTCTCTGAGCATCAACAAGATCAAGGACTTCACTGAGTTTGTGGAAGACTGGGATGACTGGGAGGATAATCCCGACGCTTCCAAATACCATTGCGACGGCAATGGCGACGAATTGCGTGAGTTCCACTACGACAACTCCACTCTGGCCTTCTCGCCTTCTGCCATCGCCAATGCTTTTGTCCGCCTCCACAAAAATGGATGGCAAGCTATCTGGCATACCAACTACGTCAGCCGTCAATACCTGGACAATACGGAAAACAAGGACCGTTCACTTCCAAGTTTCACCACGACCAACATCGACCTGAGCTACACCTCAAAAGTGTCGAAGGCCTTGGGACTGAAGGAAGTGACCATCGGCATGAATTTGCATAACATTTTCAACCGACACTATGCCAGCAGCGGTTGGGTATATTCTGCCATCGCTGAAAGCTACGGTCATGACAATGACAACCGCTATTACCAGATAGGATTCATACCGATGGCAGGATTTACTGCAATGGGTAACCTAACCCTCAGATTCTAAACAAAATGACACAATTTCTTGCCAATCACTGGTTGGATTTGCTCACCACGATACTCGGACTTGTCTATATCTTGTTCGAGTATCGGGCCAGCATCTGGCTTTGGTTCGTAGGATTCCTTATGGAGGGCCTGGACATTGTCCTGTATTACCAAAAAGGGCTTTACGCCGACTGCGGCATGGAATTCTATTATCTTGCCATGACCTTTTATGGATACTGGAACTGGGTCAGGAAAGCAAACGGGTCCCAATCTTCAGAGAAGAAAACCATTCCTATCACCCACTTCCCTGTGAGATTGGGCATCCTGTGGGGAGTTTTCACATTGTTGGTCTGGGGTATCTTGTATTACTTCCTCGCCAACTTCACGGATTCCACAGTGCCACTGGCAGATTCATTCACCACAGCACTCTCTTTCGTGGGGATCTGGGCGCTCGCTCGCAAATACCTCGAGCAATGGCTCATCTGGATAGTAGTCGACTTTGTCACCTGCATCCTCTATTTCTACAAGGATATTCCCTTCAAGGCATGTCTCTATGGCTTATTCGTTATCATAGCCATCATGGGATACAGAAAATGGAAAAAGATGATGTAGCCGTTCGCCGTTCATCGGGATTTGTAATCCCGATGCCTTGAGTATCAGGATTTTCAATCCGAAAAGCGCGTGGCAAATTCTTACACGCCACATGGGTGGATTCTTTGACAAGCCAGGTGTCTCACCATTCGGGCGACGAGTGACTTTAGTCGGTCACGACATTCTCTTTGCTGATATTCTTGCAGTTGTGGAATTCTGACTTCACACGCGAACTGATGTGTATGTTTTTCAAGTTGATATTCTCGATGGGTTTCTCGGGAAGTCCGTTGAAGAACAGCGCACGGTTGGCGTTGCGGCATACGACGTCCTCGATGTAGATGTCGCGGAACTCAGGAGTCGTCTCATCGACAGGTTGCATGTCGATATTGTTGGCCTGTTCTCCTGCTTCCTGCATTTCCACGACTGATTTACCGCCATAGTAGAGATTGAAAATGATGGCATCAGCCTGGATGTCGAACATGGAGATACGACGGATGAAAATATTGCTGACTACGCCGCCGCGACCACGGCAACTCTTGAAACGAAGACCGACATCTGTGCCAAGGAACTGGCAGTTCTGCACAAGGATGTTCTTGACTCCGCCACTCATCTCGCTACCGACGACAAAACCGCCATGGCCCTGAAAGACGGTGCATCCGTCGACCACCACGTTCTCGCATGGCTTGCCGCGCCTGCGGCCATCGGCATCCTTGCCACTCTTGATGCAGATGCCGTCATCGCCGGCATCAAAGGTGCTGTTGACGATCAATGCGTTCTTGCAGGACTCGAGATCCAGTGCATCACCGTTCTGTGCATAGGCGGGGTTGCGTGCCAGTACATGATCGATGATGATGTTCTCGCACATCAGTGGATGGATGTTCCATGCAGGTGAGTTCTGGAAAATAACGTCCTTGAGCAAGACGTTCTTGCAGTTGACCAGACTCACGAGCACCGGCCGGAGAAACCTGCGGATGCTTTCCCATTCCGCATCGGTCTTCAATCCTTGCGGGACGTTCATTTGGGCGATGGAGTCTCCTTTGAGGTATCCTTTTGAGGGAAACCACAGGTCATCCCTCTTGAAGACGCCACCTTGTGAGGTGAAGTTCTTCCATTGGGAAGCGGTCACTTTGCTTCGCTTCAGAGGCCGCCAGTAGATACCGTTTCCGTCGATGGCTCCATGTCCGGTCACTGCGATGTTGACAGCTCCATATGCCGACAGAGGCGATTGGCACCGTCTGGTTTCCAAGCCTTCAAATGAGGTCTTGACGATGGGGTAGAGGGTCTCGTCGCCGGAGAACAGGATGACGGCTCCTTTCTCCAAATGAAGGTTCACGTTGCTTTTCAGTACGATAGGTCCCGTGAACCACACTCCCTGGGGCACAATCAGCCGTCCGCCACCTTTCGCATTCAGTTCGTCGATGGCTTTGGCAAAAGCGGCTGTGCACAAAGAGGTGCCGTCGCCTTTTGCACCATAATCCTTGATGTTGAAAACCCGGTCGGGAAACACCGGTGCTTTCACCTCGGGCATGGCAAAAGGTAAGTTCTGGGTGTACTGCAGATAAGGGTTGGTGGCAGCTTGTGCTGCCAGTCCGCACACAATGGCTAATAGGGCCGTAATCATTCTTGTTTTCATAGTCTTGTATTTCATATATTTAGTGTTCGTCGTTCCCTGTATGGTATACAACAGGGGTTATTCTTCGATCTCCTTCAGCCCTCTCACCATCCCTTGGTAGATGGTGGCCATGGCTTCTCTCGGAGCGAAGCGGAGATAGTTCAGGGCGTGCCTGATCGATTTGATGGCCGAACGTGGGCTGCTGACGATGAATCCCCCTTTCCCTTCATGGAAATCCCATGACTTCGAGTCATTGAGCTTGTCATAATTCACTGCCCGTTTCAGTTCACGGTCGGCATGACGGATGGTCTTTTTCATGAAAGGCAATTCTTCCTTGGAAAAACCGAATCCTTCGATAAGAAGACTGCCCTGGAGTTCTGCCATGCGCGACATGGAAATCCGTGACAGCCAGCTTTCCAGTTTCACGAAATCCACTTTGTTGCCTTCCAGACGTAAATACCGTCCGAGGTCTATGACTCCTCTGAGGTAGCTCTTTCCTGTGAGGATGTCCACCACATTGACCATCAAGATGGCCATCACCTGCATGGTCTCGTATGACCTCTCCGGACTGGCATACTCTTCGTTGATGATGTCTCGCAGGTGGGCGTTGTCTTTCTTGCCATGAAGATAGATCTTACCGAAGTTGTAAAGCTCTGCGAAACCCGTTGGAGGCATGTTCTCCAACAGTTTCCTGATGGCCTCGATCTGTCCGGCAGGGATATTCAGGTTCTCGTCGTAATAATATCGCTCAAGTCCGTTGGCGAAAAACCGGACCAGATGGTGGTAATTGGCCAAGTTGACCAGTTTCTTCCATTTGAATTCCGACATGATGCCGATGGGTTTGCTCTCCTCAAAGGCACCACTGCGGAGGATATGGAGAAAGTTGGATAGTTGAATATCGAATCCTTGCATCTTGAACATTTCTTATGAGTATCTCTTGGGGTATCGCAGCAGGATGGCCATCAGTGCCACTACGCCCAGCGTCATGGGATAATAGAGGAAGGGGATGATCTCTATCGGGTTGATCTTGGCGAGTCCGGCTGCCATCAGGACTTGAGCACCGTAGGGGAGGAGGCCCTGAATGCAGCAAGAGAAAGTGTCGAGTATGCTTGCGCACTTGCGGTTGTCCAATCCGAAGCGGTCGCCGATGGTCTTGGATATGCCGCCTACGGTGAGGATGGCCACGGTATTGTTGGCTGTGCAGACATTGACGAGACTGACGAGACCGGCTATGGATAGTTCGGCTCCCCGTTTGCTGTTGACGTGTGCCGTCAGAAGCGAGATGAGATAGTCGATACCTCCGTTGACGCGGATGATTTCCAACAAACCTCCTGCCATCATCGTGATGATGATGAGCTCTCCCATATTGGTGATGCCTGTGCCCATGGCTTCAAACCATCCGAATACATCGTAGGCACCGCACCAGATACCAATGATGCCCGTGAGTAGTAGGCCGATCGCAAGCACTGCCATGACATTCATCCCCATGATCGCCACGATCAGGACAATGACATAGGGAGTGACTTTCACGTATTCCACGTCGGGTATGTCGGTGGGCGACTGGATGGTGGAGCCCATGAAGATGTAGAGCACGAGGATGAGAAGCGCAGAGGGTAAGGCAATGAAGAGATTGACGCGGAACTTGTCGCTCAACCTGCATTGTTGCGTACTCGTCGCCACAATGGTCGTATCCGAGATGAAGGAGAGGTTGTCGCCAAAGAAAGAACCTCCCACCACTACGGCCGACAAGAGTGCCAGACTGGCACCGGTGGATGTGGCAAGACCTGCTGCTATCGGGGTGAGCGCCACTATCGTTCCCACGCTGGTTCCGATCGACAGAGAGATGAAACACGAGGCGATGAACAATCCGGCCAAGATCATGTTGCCAGGCAAGAACGACAACGTGAGGTTGACCGTGGCATCGATGCTCCCCATCGTCTTCGCGGAATGCGCAAAGGCACCTGCAAGAACAAAAATCCATAACATCAGGATCAGGTTGCTCGTGCTTGCGCCTTTGCTGAAATGCTCTATTCGCTTGGAGAGAGGAAGTCCTCCGGAGATGGCAATGGCAAAAATGCTGGCGATCATGAATGCTACAGTGAGCGGTATCTTATAGAAATCGCCGGCGATCAGCGACACACCGAGGTAGATGATGACAAAGACCATCAGCGGACTAAGTGCATACAATCCTTTCTTGTGGCTCATCTGGTTTGTGCTCATGCCATTATCATGCTTGTTGCTTTCCTGGAAATCCTCTCGTCTTATTCGTTTTCTGACATCACAAGGTTACGCCATTCTTGAAGATGGAGATCTCACGGTAGCCGTTTTTCTCGTTGCATGTCAACTCTCCGTTGGCTACGGCGATGATCTTGTCGGTGAATTCCTTGACAAGGTCCTTCATGGATGTGCCTTCCACCAGCTTTCCTGCGTTGAAGTCTATCCAATTCGGCTTTCTGGCGAACAGGCCGCTGTTGGTGGAAATCTTCATGGTGGGAATGAAGGTGCCGAAAGGAGTGCCACGGCCTGTCGTGAACAGCACGATCTGGCATCCTGCAGAAGCGAGTGCGGTGGAAGCCACCAAATCGTTGCCCGGTGCGGAGAGCAGGTTGAGTCCAGTGGTTTTCAGACGGTCGCCGTAAGCCAGCACACCGCTGACCGGGGCACGGCCGCATTTCTGTGTGCACCCGAGGGCTTTGTCCTCGAGGGTGGAGATGCCACCTGCCTTGTTTCCCGGAGACGGATTCTCGCCGACGGGCTCGCCATGACTGAGGAAATACTCCTTGAAGTCATTGACCAGATGCACGGTCTGCTCAAACAGTTGCCTGGTCTCACATCTGTTCATCAGAATGGTCTCGGCGCCAAACATCTCGGGCACTTCTGTCAGGATCGACGTTCCGCCTTGAGCCACCAGGTAGTCGGAGAACTCACCGACGAGGGGATTGGCGGTGATGCCGCTGAAACCGTCGCTGCCGCCACATTTCAGACCCACGCGAAGGCGGTTGAGCTTGCAGGCTTCCCTCTTGTCCTGCGAAGCCACGGCATAGAGCTCGCGGAGGATGCTCATGCCTGCCTCCACCTCGTCACCTTCCACTTTCTGAGTCACCAGCAGGCGGATTCTTTGTGTGTCATAGTCACCCAGCATGCGCATGAAGTCATCCGGCTGGTTGTTCTCGCAACCCAGGCCGAGGACAAGCACACCGCCTGCGTTGGGGTGCAAGACGATATCACGGAGTATTTTGCGTGTGTTCTCATGATCCTCGCTCAATTGTGAGCAGCCGTAGTTGTGATGCCACGCATGGATGGCGTCGATACCTTTGCAACCGGTCTCTTTCTCCAACTGAGCGGCAAGGCGCTCTGCGATGCCGTTGACGCATCCCACGGTGGGAACGATCCAGATCTCGTTGCGGATGCCCACCTCACCGTTTTTCCTGACGTAGCCATTGAAGGTGCGCCCTTCATCAGCTATGTTGAGCTTCTCGTCCACAGGATGGTATTCGTATGTCAGGGTACCGGAGAGGTTGGTCTTGAGGTTGTTCTCATTGACCCATTCCCCCGCTTTCAGGTCGGTCTTGGCATGGCCGATCGGATAACCGTATTTGATGATATCAGTTCCCTCTGGGGCATCCTTGATCAGTATCTTGTGCCCCATGGGCGTGTCTTGACAAATGGTGATGCACTGTCCATCGACCTCGATTTGCTCGCCTTTAGTGAAGGCTTTCAGGCATACTACCACGGAGTCTGCCGGATTGATTTTGATAAATGTTGCTGGATTCATAATAGTAATTAGTTTTAGATCATCGTTCGTTGGTAGAAATCCACGTTTTCCTTGTTGAGAATCTCTATCGGCATGTAGTTCACCGGTTTGACTTTTTTCTTGAGTACGATGGCCCGGAACAGGGCCTCGACACAATAATAGCCCTGCATATAGGCATGCTGGGCGATGAGGAAGGATATGCTGCCCTCGCGCAGGCATTTGGCGTTTTTCTGCACCATGTCATAGCCCATGATCTGCACGTCGCGCCTGTTGGTGCGGAGCAAGAATTCGCCGACGATATGTGCTTTTGAGCAGAACGTGATGCAGTGGTGGGTGTGGGGATGGGTGGTGAAATACTCCTCCAGTATCCTGTCGTAAACTGCCTTACCCTCGTCCAGAGGGAGGTTTACTTCCTCGATGGTGACATTGGGGAAATGGTCGTGCATGTAATGCCGGAATCCCACTTCCCGGTTGTCTTGCTGCTTGCTGGCCACTCGTCCGTTCTTCATCTGCTTCATCACCATGATTTCCTTGCTTCCGGATGCGATGAGCATGAGCATCTTGGCTGCGAAATAGCCACTGCAGAAAGAGTCCTGTCCGTAGAACGAGAGGGGCTTGAGGTCTGGCATATAGGAGTCGAGCATGACGAAGGGAATGCCTTGCTCATGAAGCTGGTCGGTGAACAGACGGGTCATGTCAAGGTGAGAGGGGACGATGATCACTCCGTCGGGTTGTTGCGACAGGCATTCGGTGTATGCCTCCTTGAATGTGTCATCCTCAAACCGTTGATAATACAGAATCTTGAGGTGGACATTGAAATCACGCCTCGCATCACAGGCTTTCGACGCTCCTTCCTCTATCTCTTCCCAGTAAGCTTCCGATGCATGCTTGGGCATGATGATGATGAAGGTGTAGTGGCGGTTGTAGGCCAGTGCGCTCGCATACATGTTGGGCTGGTAATTCATTTCCCGGAGCGCTTTCTCCACCTTTTCCCGGGCAGGGGCAGATACGTTGGGCCTGTTGTGGAGCACTCGGTCCACAGTGCCCACGGAAACTCCTGCGCGCACAGCGATATCCTTGATTCTGATTTTCTCGGTCATTGAGCAGATATTGATTTGTGGGTTTCAATTTGCAAAAATACAATTTTTTCCTGAAACAACCAAAAATGTGCCCATGAAGATGACGCTCACAATGACCATGCGTAAGTATCGTAGCACACGCCTCTGCCGCCAAACCCTTCTTTCTGGTAGATCAGGGTCTCGTTGAGTACGGCTCCATGTTCTTCGGTTGATTTCCCGAAATCCACAAATTGCTTGTCTTTGAAATCTTTTTGGAGCAACTGCATGTAGATGCTGTCGATGGCATGCAAGTGCTTTCCTTGCTTGGTGGCAGAGATGTATTGGGCGTGCGCGATGGCTCCGCAATCATAGATGACGGTGCCTCCAAGCATCTCTCCGTCGAGGAGGGCTACGTAGAGATGTATGTTGTCGGGAAATAGGTTCTTGAGCAGGGTTATCTCCTCCAGGGTGTGCACAGGTGCGGCATTATATTTAGTTCGCAGGTTGCCGATCAGGACATCCCAGAATGTGGCGAAATCGTCACTTTTTTTCACGACGATTCCGTCTCTGAATGCCTTATGGGCACCATATCGGCGGTCACGTCGCCATGCGACGGGATCAGAGGGCTTGACGACGGAAGCGATGTCGCGGCCAGTCAGTTGCGCATCGCATACCTTGTAGAGCGCATAGAGGTCCTCTTCGGATGGCAGACGATGATAGATCCACGGCACGGCTTTGTAGATCACCCGCTCAAATCCCGAGTCACGCAGATAACTGTTGATTTGCCGGAACAGGCCGCACACGTCATTGGCAGTGGCGCGGCCTCCCATCACCAGTCCACCGTACGTGAGACCTTCGTGGGTGATGAAAGTGTTGCCGCTTGCATTGCCGGGAAGCAACGCATAAAGCCCTTTCTCGTCATAAAACAGGAGCGAGTGGTCGTGAAACCGGTCATGGTGATAGTCCATGTATCGACGGTCGAAGAGGAACGTGCCATTCTTGGAATGGACGACAAAGTCATTCCATTCCTCCATTCTCGATGGGGTATAGCGCTCTATTCGGAACATTTCACATACTCCAGAAATTCGTCGTACTCTCGGATATAGTCTTCCTCTTCAAAAAGATGGGAGGCCAGCACAAGGCAAACCGACCCTGACGAGAAATCGTCGAGGGTGCGCCATATCCCAGTGCCGACGTAGAGGCCTTGGTAAGGGTGGTTCAGATGATAGGTCGTGCGCTCATGGCCATTGTCGAGCGTCACGTTGAACGAACCGCTGACCGCCACGATCAGTTCCTCACATGTCTTGTGCGCATGTCCTCCGCGGCTTTCCCCGGAGGGAATGTCGTAGGTCCAATACACACGCGCGATATCGAATGGCACTTCTATCGTCTGCTCAGCCACTGTGAGATTGCCCCTCGGGTCGATGATTTTGGGCAGCGACACGAGGCGGCATTTACTTTTCTGCATACGGATCTGTACCTAAAACGGTTTTTGCCAGTCGTTTCGCCTTCTCCCTCAGTTGGGTGGTGTCTGCATCCACGTCTCCATAGCAGAGCACGACGCCCATCCTGCGGCCATAGTGCGCTTCTGGCTTTCCGAAAATGCGGATGCGGGTGCGGTCTTCTCTCAACGCCTCTGTCAGGTTGTAATCCAGTGGTTGGTCTGACTCTTGTCCGGAGAGGATGACGGCGCTGCACCCTGCATGCTCCAGGTGGATACCGGCAATGGGCAGGCCCAGCACAGCCCTCAGGTGCAACTCAAACTCGCTGAGGTTGGTCGTGTGGCCGAGGGTCACCATGCCCGTGTCATGAGGACGGGGACTCAGTTCGGAGAAGATTACTTCGCCTTGTTTGGTCAGGAAAAACTCCACGCCCCAGATGCCAGCTCCTGTCAGCGCCTTGGTCACGGTATCGGCCATGTGCTGCGCTTGCGCGAGTGCCTCCTCGCTGATGTGGTAGGGCTGCCAGCTCTCTCGGTAATCCCCTCCTTTCTGCACATGTCCGATCGGCGGGCAGAATAGGGTGGGACCGTCTTTCTGGGTGACGGTGAGGAGGGTGAATTCGGAGTCGAAGTCAATGAACTCTTCGATGATGACTTCCTTTACGTCTCCTCTGCTGCCCTCCATCGCTTCCTCAAAAGCCTTTTCCAGTTCCTGAGGACTGTGCACATAGCTCTGGCCATGTCCGCTCGATGACATCAGCGGCTTGACGACGCAGGGGAAACCGATGGCATGGGCTGCCGTCTTGAATTCCTCCAGTGTCTTGGCGTAGAAATACTTGGCTGTCCGCAGTCCCAATTCTTTGGATGCCAAGTCGCGGATGGCACGGCGGTTCATGGTGAAGTTCACCGCACGGGCACTGGGCACGACTTGGATGCCCTCTTGCTCAAACTGGAAGAGTTTCTCGGTGCGGATGGCCTCAATCTCTGGGACGATGATGTCGGGACGGTGCTTGCGCACTGCAGCTTCCAGGGCATCACCGTCGAGCATGGAGAAAACCTCTCTCTCGTCAGCTACTTGCATGGCAGGTGCATTGTCGTATCTGTCACATGCCACGACATAGACTCCCGCTCTCTTGGCGGCTATCACAAACTCCTTGCCCAACTCTCCTGAGCCCAAAAGCAATATTTTCTTCATTTTCTGATGCTGTCTTTATCGGTTACTGTACATGGTCTCATAATAATTCTGGTAATCACCGGAGGTGACATTGTCCAACCAGTCCTGATGGTCAAGATACCATCGCACGGTCTTTTCGATGCCTTCCTCGAACTGCAGCGAGGGTTCCCAGCCCAACTCTCTCTGGAGTTTGGTCGAATCGATGGCATAGCGCAGGTCATGGCCGGCACGGTCGGTCACAAATGTGATAAGGTCCATGTCCTCACCTTCCTTCCTACCAAGAAGGCGGTCGACGGTTTGGATGAGCACCTTGATGATGTCGATGTTTTTCCATTCGTTGAAACCGCCGATATTATAGGTCTCCGCGGTTTTTCCTTCATGGAAGATCAGGTCTATGGCCCTGGCGTGGTCCTCGACGAAAAGCCAGTCTCTCACGTTCTCTCCCTTCCCGTAGACCGGCAATGCTTTGCGGTGGCGTATGTTGTTGATGAAGAGAGGTATAAGTTTCTCGGGAAATTGGTATGGACCGTAGTTGTTGGAGCAATTGGTCACAATGACAGGCAATCCGTAAGTGTCGTGGTAAGCTCTCACGAAGTGGTCACTTGAAGCCTTGGCGGCGGAGTAGGGGGAGTGAGGATTGTATTTGGTCGTCTCCTCAAAGAATCGGTCTCCGTAGGCCAGATGATGCTCGGACGAGGAGGCTGTCGTGGTGAAAGGAGGCTCGATGCCGTCGGGGTGGGTCAGTTCAAGAGCACCATACACCTCGTCGGTGGAGATATGATAGAACCGTTTGCCCTCGTATTTCTCAGGCAAGGATTCCCAGTAGATCTTTGCTGCCTGCAACAAAGAGAGCGTTCCCATCACGTTGGTCTTGGCGAATGTGAAGGGATCCTTGATGGAACGGTCGACATGGCTTTCCGCTGCGAGATGGATGATGCCATCCACTTTTTTCTCCTGCATCAGTTTCAGAAAAGCCTCGAAATCGCAGATGTCCATTTTCACAAACTCGTAATTGGGCTTGTTCTCAACATCTTTCAGGTTGGCCAGATTGCCTGCATAGGTCAGTTTGTCGAGATTGATGATGTGGTATTCGGGGTATTTGTTGACAAACAAACGCACCACATGGCTGCCGATGAATCCTGCGCCGCCTGTAATAACAATGGTTTTCATAATGCTTATGTCGTTTTTATGGGTTACTTTTGATGATATGCAAACTATTTCACTTGAAGTTTGGCGTTGCCTAATGATATAACCTCGCAATCGGTGAATTTATTGCCTTCGATGGTTAATCTCACCAAAGTCCGCTCTGTTTGCCATCCTTGGAGCCCTGCGGCACCCGGATTGATATGTAATAGGTTGAGGGTCTTGTCGTATTTCACCTTCAGGATGTGGGAGTGCCCGCTGATGAACAACTGAGGCGGACGGGCATAGATCTGCCGGGCGATGCTTGGATCATATCTGCCGGGATATCCGCCGATGTGTTTCATCAGCACATCCACATCCTCACATTTGAAGCGCAGGATTTCCGGAAACATCAGTCGCAGATCACCGCCGTCGCAATTGCCGCATACGGCTTTCAACGGGCGGAATGCAGACAAGCGTTCGGCCAATTCCGTGGAACAGATATCGCCGGCATGCCAAATCTCGTCGCATGGCTCAAAATACTTTAGATAGCGATCATCCCAATAAGAGTGGGTGTCGCTGATGATGCCTATCTTTCTCATTCTTGACTTCTTACTTGCTGCTCGAGGCGTTGCCTGATGAAATATGCAATCAGTTTCTCTGTTCCCTCAAGCCCCAGAAGCGACGAGTTGACGCACAGGTCGTAAGACTGGCTGTCGCCCCATTTCTTGCCTGTGTAGTAACCGTAGTAGGAAGCCCGGCTGCTCTCTTTGTTGTTGATGATCTTGATGGCTGCGTCCCGGTCGCATCCGTGGCGTTTCATGACCTGCTGCACACGGAAATCAAGATCAGCGGTGATAAACACGTTGAAGACATTGGGGTAGTCGCGGAGGATATAGTCGGCGCAGCGTCCAACAAACACACAGTTGCCCGCGTCTGCCGCCTTCTTGATGGCCTCGGACTGAAATTGGAACAGGCTCTCCTGAGAGAAGTTGTTGGTATAGAAATTGTTGTCGTCGATATGCTGGGTGTGCAAGTGAAACAATGATTTGAAAAACCTCCAGTGCTCGTCGTGCTGCTCGAAGAATTTCTCACTGAAACCGCTCTCCTTTGCCGCGAGGTTGAGCAGTTCCTTGTCATAAAACACACATCCGAACTCCTCGGCAAGCATTTTGCCGATGGTCCTGCCGCCGCTGCCTAATTGGCGGCCGATATTGATGATGATCTTCGGGTCGGTCATGGTGTGCTCAGTTGCTGTTTGAAAAATCTCATGTATTTGGTCATGATGGCCAGTGCTACGAAGGTGGCTATGGCATCAGATAACGACAAGGAAAACCACACGCCGTCGAGATCCAGGAAACGAGGGAGAATCAGCAGTATGGGGAGGAGGAAGATCAGTTGGCGGGATAGTGACAGGAATATGCTGATCTTCGCTTTTCCGATGCTCTGGAAGAAATTGGTGATGACAATCTGACACCCGACCACAGGCAGGGCGATGTTGGCTATACGTAGTCCTCTCTCGGCCATTCCGATCAGGGTGGCGTCGGTCGTGAAGATCCTGGCGCAATAATAGGGCATCAGTTCACTGACCAGCCATCCCAGCACCGACACGCCGGTGGCGGCGATCATTGCATATTTCAGCACTTGCAACAACCTGTCGAATTTCAGGGCGCCGTAGTTGTAGCCGGCAATGGGTTGCATGCCTTGGTTAAGCCCGAAAATCACCATGAAGAACAGGAAGGAAATCCTGTTGACGATGCCATAGGCTCCTACGGCAAGATCACCGCCATAGTGATACAGGCTCTTGTTGAAGACGATGACGATGAGACAGGACGTCGCATTCATCAGGAAAGGCGAGAGACCTATCCCGATGATGCCGCTCACAAGATTCTTGCGGAGTTTGAAGATCCCCCGCTCGAAATGCAGGATCTCGTCTTTATGGCTGAAGAGCAACATCTGCCAGCAGAAAGCAGCGAATTGCGCCAGCACTGTGGCGATGGCAGCACCCTGGATGCCCATGCCGAAGACATAGATGAAAATGGGGTCGAGGATGGTGTTCAGTACAACGGTGAAAATCGTCGCTGTCATGGCCTGACGGGGTTTGCTGGCCGAACGGAGCACGGCGTTCATCCCGAAATACATGTGGGTGATGACATTTCCGGCCAGGATGATCTGCATGTATGACCGAGCGTAAGGCAATGTCTGCTCACTGGCTCCGAAAAACAGCAGGATGGGGTCGAGGAAATAGAGCGTGACCGCTGCGAAGACCAATCCTATGATAATGTTCAGACTGACGCAGTTGCCGAAAATCCTCAAGGCTGTCGAGTAGTCCTTCTGGCCGAGTTTCACGGAGATGAGCGTGGAAGAACCCACACCTACGGCAGCACCGAATGCTCCGGAGAGATTCATGAAGGGAAAGGTGATGGCAAGACCGGATATGGCCAAGGCACCCACGCCCTGACCGATGAAGATGCTGTCGACCATATTATATAAGGAAGATGCTGTCATCGCAACTATGGCAGGCAACGCATATTGCAAAAGCAACTTCCCGACAGGTTGGGTCCCCAGCTCCAATGTGGCTTTTCTGTTATCCATCTCTTTGTTTTTCCTTGCAAAATTACGAATAAACGGGTGAAGAGCCAAATTTATTCGTGCTTTTCCGAGTCAATAGAATACTATCCTCTCAAAAATCGCCTTTATGACCTAAAAAAGTGTCTTAAAATACATCTTTTTCGGCTTGTGATAAGACTAATTCAGAAAAAAAGAGTATTTTTGCCCAGAATCTAAAAACCTATTTTATTCACGATGAGAAAAGTGCTCTGGAGAACTTGGTTCTCTTGCTTGATACTGCCCTTTTTCTTCCTCCCTGCCAAAGGTGCCGACCTTCCGGCCGGAGAGAGTCAGCAAATCGGTTTCCCTGGTGGAAAAACCTACCTGTATCGTCTGAGTTTGACTGATAAAAACGGCACACCCTATTCCCTTAGCCGTCCTTCTGAGTTCTTGTCTGCCAAATCTCTCAACCGCCGAAAGAACCAAAGTTTGTCGGTCGACTCCACTGACCTGCCAATCAATCCCCATTATGTGGAGAGAATTGCTGCTGTAGATGGCGTGGAGGTCGCTTGTATGAGCAAATGGAACAATACAGTGCTCGTCAAGGTGAAATCCACCTCCAAAATCAGACCACTCACGGCGTTCCCTTTCGTTGCGAAAGCTGAGAGGGTGTTCTCCTCACCTGATTCTATCGAACCACCCTCACGCTTTATCTTCCATAAGGAATTGGATCGTACTGAGGGTGCAGCGGATGAATTATATGGTGTGGCGGCCCAGAACATCGATATCGTTAATGGACGTGGACTTCATCGTATGGGATTCCGTGGACGTGGCATGACAATCGCCGTTTTCGACGGGGGGTTCATGAATGTAGACCGCATCCCTGTCATGAAAGAGATCCGCATCGTCGGCACAAAGGATTTCGTGGCTTTCAAATCCGACAATATCTATCAAGAGCATGATCATGGCACCAAGGTCCTGTCGACCATCGGAGTCGATGAGCCAGGCATCTTTGTGGGCACCGCTCCGGAAGCGGAGTTCTGGCTGATCCGTACTGAGGACACTCGTACGGAAAGCCTTGCCGAAGAGGATTACTGGGCCGCAGCCGCCGAATTTGCCGATTCCGTGGGAGTGGATATTATCAGCAGTTCGCTGGGCTTTCAGGATTTTGACGATAAGTCAACGGATCACCTGTATTCAGAACTTGATGGCCGGCAGGCCCTTATCTCAAGGACGGCTTCGATGTTGGCCTCCAAGGGCATCGTCCATGTCAACAGTGCTGGCAATGAGGGTATGGGCACATGGAAAAAAATCAATTTTCCCGCCGACGCCTCCGACATCCTCGCCGTGGGCGCAGTCAATGCCAAACGGGTGAATGCGACTTTCTCGTCGCTTGGCCCGACACAAGACGGTCGTGTGAAGCCTGATATCATGTCACTGGGCAGTCCTGCCAGTGTTATCACGGGGCGGGGAACGGTCAGTAGTGATATGGGCACGTCGTTCGCTGCACCCATCATATCGGGAATGGTGGCATGCCTGTGGCAGTCGGCTCCAGGGAAAACGGCGCTGCAAGTGATGGATGCCATCAGACGCAGTGCTGATAATTATGACACGCCCAACAATGTCTTCGGCTACGGGATCCCGGATTTCAACAAAGCTTATTCCATCCTCAAAGAGAAATAATGATGACCGGCCGGAAGATGACGCTCTTTGAGTTGAACAGCATCTTGAGTGATGTGATAGAGAGAGGCATGCCTGGTGATTATTGGGTGGAGGCCGAGATCGCTGAACTCCGAGAGGTGGGCGGACATTGTTATCTGGAGCTGATCGAAAAAGACAAGAAGACGAATACCCCCATCGCCAAGGCTTCCGCCAAATGCTGGAGAACGCAATGGGCTCTGGTGAAGTCCTTTTTCATGCAGGCGGTTCAAAAACCTTTGGCAAATGGGATGAAGGTGCTTGTCAAGGTTTATCCGCAGTTTCATCCCAATTATGGCTTTTCTTGGATCGTCAATGATATCGATCCCGCTTATTCTCTGGGCGACATGGCTTTGAAGCGTCAGCAGATCATCGCCCAATTGAAAGAAGAGGGTGTCTTCGATGCCAATAAGGAATTGGACTTGCCTTTGTTCACCCAGAGGATTGCTGTGGTGTCGAGTGCCAATGCCGCTGGTTATGGTGACTTCTGCAATCACTTGAGTGAAAACGAGTTCGGATACGCCTTCCTGACCTCTTTGTTTCCTGCTGTCATGCAGGGTGAAGGAGTGGAGCAAAGCATCATTGAGGCTCTGAATGCCATCTTTGACCGTTTGGATGAATTTGATTGTGTGGTTATCACAAGGGGTGGGGGAGCGACGAGCGACCTCTCTGGATTCGATGCGATAGAACTGGCCAGGAATGTGGCCAATTTCCCTTTGCCTGTCATTACCGCTATCGGTCATGACCGGGACGAGAGCGTGCTGGATATGATCTCGAATGTGAGGGTCAAAACACCCACAGCCGCGGCTGCTTTCCTGATTGACAGACTCCATCATGTGGATGCTCGGGTCGACGATCTTGGCAGTCGTATCACCAAGGTGGTGGAGCACCGTATCCAAAACGAGAAAATGAGGATACAGCATCTTTCTGTGCGCATTCCGTCGCTGTTCTCCGTGGTGAAGATGACCCAAGAGGCCAGACTCCGTCAGACGCTTCATGTGATTGAGACACGTATCAGCCGTAAAATACAGGGCGAAACGCATCGTCTGGATTCTTTCCATGAACACCTCCTTCACCTGACATCCGAAAAAGTCCACAAGGAGAAATACCGCATCGAAATCCTTTCTCAGAAAATTGACGCACAGGATCCCCAGCGGATCCTTGACCGTGGCTACAGCATCACCTTCTCGCAAGGCAAAGCAGTGACCTCCAGCAGTTTGGTAAAACCTGGCACTGTCGTCGAAACCCGTTTGAAAGACGGCTCTTTCACCTCTGAAGTGAAATAGACTTGCCGCTTAGGGGATTTTTCGTTTTCCTTGGTCTTTTTTCTGCCAAAAAACTTGGAGGTTATCGGGATTTTTCATAATTTTGCGTTAATTATACGCTCCATGCGTTGTCAACACTTGTTAGCCAAACAGAGACTATGATGAAAATTCTTGCTATCAACCCAGGTATGATCTCCACCAAGATCGGTGTCTTTTATGATGAGGAAATCGTGATGCACGCCTGCATCAATCATCCTTACGAGGAACTTTGCCAATATCCATTTATCATGGATGAGTTCGACTACCGCAAAGATAAGTTGCTGGAGGAACTCCGAAACCAAGGATTCGGTATGGATTTCGATGTTGTCGTTGGAAGAGGTGGCCTTGTGAAGCCCATCGAAAGCGGGGTATATGAGTTGAATGAGAAAGTGATAGAAGACACAAAGCATCCCCGCCTACACCATGCTTGTAATCTCGGTTCCCTGATCGCTTTGAGCATAGCTAAGGAGATTCCTGGCTGCAGGGCTTTTACAGTTGACCCTGGTGTCGTTGACGAACTGGAGGATGTGGCTCGGATAACAGGTGTGCCGGAAATACCGCATCAGACGATATGGCACGCACTCAACCAACGCGAGATCGCCAAGCGCTATTGCAAGGAACATGGGGTGAACTATGAGGAGCAAGACCTGATCGTCTGTCATCTCGGCAGTGGCATCTCCTTTGCCATGCACCATCACGGCAGGGCCATAGCTTGTAGTGACGCTTTGAGTGGCGATGGTCCTTTCAGTCCTTCCCGCGCCGGAACGCTGCCTTCTGTTCAATTGATCCAATTATGCTACAGCGGACAGTACACTGAGAAGGAAATGCTGCGGAAAGTAAACGGGCATAGCGGACTGACTGCACATCTGGGTACGAATGATGTCAGGGTGGTCGAGCAGCGCATCAAGGACGGAGACGAACATGCCAAACTCATTCTGGATGCCATGATTTACCAGACCGCACGCTACTTGGCCTCCTTGGCTCCGGTCACATACGGCCATGTGGATGCGATATTGCTGACGGGGGCGATGTCGCAGAGCAAGTATGTGAGTGAGGGACTCGTCAAGCGATTGGAGTATCTTGCACCGGTGTTCATCTATCCCGGTGAAGATGAACTGACCGCTTTGGCACACAATGTGTATAGAGCTCTGACCGGACAACAGGAAATCAAAGTTTATTCTTAGCCAGCTAAGGCTCGCACACACCACCTTTCATCTCATTGTTATTTGATGAAATTGGTCCAGACAGGTCGCTCGGGTAGGGGATGGCCAGCTTCGTCAGTGCTCAAGCGCTTGATGAGCCATGCCATGTTCCGTCCGAGCGTGCGCATGGTTTGCATTCCTTCCTCGTCATGAATGACTTGACCAGGAGTGTGGCCATAAGCCATGTTCCAGTATTGCGAGCTGACAACGGGCATGTTGTTGATGGTGAAATATTTGTTGAGACGGTCAAAAGCTGCTGACGCACCGCCCCGCCGACAGGTGACGACACATGCTGCCGGCTTGTATTGGAGCAGGTGTCCTAATGAATAGAATACACGGTCGAGCAGGGCACATAAAGAACCGTTCGGGCCACCATAATAGACGGGTGAGCCGACGACAATCCCATCGATGCCGTCCTTGACGGCCCTCCAAAGCTTATAGTAGAGGTCGTCGTTGAATGTGCATTTGCCATTGCGGCCACACATGCCACATGCAATGCACCCCTGGATGGCACCTTTGCCGATAGGGATGATCTCGGTTTCTATATTCTCGGCATTCAATGACTTGGCTACCTCGTTAAGAGCGAGAAATGTGTTGCCGTTTTGTTTAGGGCTTCCGTTGATTAGCAGAACTCTCATGACTTATGTAAATTTTTCTGCAAATATAGACAAAAATCTTAAGTTTTTTGACTAAATTTGCACCAAAAGGGAAACTTCCACAACAAACACACTTAATTTACGCATTTATGATAGAATTGAGCAATGAATTACTGACCATTAAGGTCGCAGAAATGGGGGCCGAGCTCCAGAGTATTGTTGACAGCGAAGGGCATGAGTATCTATGGCAGGCCGATCCGAAATTCTGGCCACGCCATTCACCCATCCTTTTCCCCATTGTGTGCAGTGTGGAGAATGACACCTACATCGTTGATGGCCGGGAATATCATCTGCCACGACACGGATTCGCTCGTGATACAGCGTTTACCCTTGTGGCTCAGTCTGACAACAAGGTGGTTTTCGCCCTGCATGAAAGCGAAGAGACGATGAAGGTATACCCCTTCCCGTTCAACCTTGCAGTGAGCTATCGTCTTGATGACAACAAGATTCATGTCATCTGGCATGTTGAGAATACGGGCAAGCGGGAGATGCATTTCCAGATCGGAGGCCACCCGGCATTCTATGCTCCGGGTTGCGAGGCCGGCCAACCTCTGAAAGGAGTGCTAAGAGTGGACAACACTGGGCGGTTGCGGGGCTTGAGGAGCCATATTGACGGGTCGGTGGAAATGGAAGAGATCGAGATCGCATCACAGGATGGCCTGATCTGTTTTGACGATGAGTTCTTTGCCAATGACTCCGTGAAGGTGCATAAGAGCCAGACGAGCAGGGTGGAACTGCTTAATCCCGACGGTAGCGTGGCTGTAGGACTCAGTTATAAATGTCCCATCATCGCTTTTTGGAGTCCTTATCAGAAGAATGCGCCTTTTGTCTGCCTCGAACCTTGGTATGGCGTGGGTGACCCTCGTGGCTATGCGGGAGAGTTCAAGAACAAGCCTTTCATCAATCATCTGATGCCAGGTGCCTCGTTCATGAGTGAGTATGTCATTTCCATAGGCGAATAAACCAGGATATGGATGTGAGAATCATCATTTTTGATTTTGACGGGACGCTTGGTGATACGCAAGAGATCATCGTCAAGACACAGCAGGCGACCATGCGTGAAATGCACTTGCCTGTGCCATCTGACGAGGAATCCAAGGCCACCATCGGACTGAAACTGAGGGATTGTTTCCTGGCTATCTGTCCCACTATGACAGATAAGCAGGCCGATGAATGTGTAACGACCTACCAACGGTTGTTCGCACGGCACAAAGATCTGTTTCCGCCAGCCCTTTTCCCACATGTCCGAGAGACGCTTGTGGCGTTGAAAAGAAAGGGACTCGTGCTTACCATAGCATCTTCACGCTCATCGGCATCACTTCATGAACTGGTGCATGAACTGGGTATCGCCGATTGCATCGATTTCATCGTGGGTGCCGATGAGGTGGCACATCCGAAGCCTGATGCTGAGCCTGTGCTTCTCACACTCCAGGAAAAAGGATTTCATGCTGATGAAGCTTTGGTGGTGGGCGATATGCCTGTTGACCTACTCATGGGACGCAATGCCGGGACACGAACTTGCGCGGTGACATACGGCAATGCCACACGCAGGACATTAGAACATGCCGGAGCGGATTTCATCATCGACGATATCACTGAATTGATACAGATATTAATTTTGAATTAAACATTATGAAGAAAACATTTTTGACGATTTTTGCAGCTATGACACTGATGCTGTCGAGCTGCCTTACAACAGGACTCGGAACGACGTCTGGTACCAATCCCACCGGCAGTGTGCTGGGTAGCGTGCTGGGTAGTGTGTTGACTAATGTGCTGTTCGGTGGAATGACATTAGACCAGTCAAGCCTCCTTGGGAGTTGGAACTACAGTGCTCCGCGCGCTGCCTTTACCACAGAGAAGGCTTTGACAAAGGCTGGAGGTAATGCTACAATTGCCAATATTGCTTCATCGCTGGCAAATAACTACAGCAATATCGGCATCAATCGCAGCAACACTTCTTTCTCTTTTCTTGATGGTAACAAGTTCTCGGCTAAGGTGAATGGTATCCCATTCAACGGAACCTATACTTATAACCCTCAGAACGGAGAAATCTTCCTCAAAACTGCTTCGGAGACCATTAAGGGCAACGTGACAAAGACCGAGAAAGGAATGGGACTGATGTTTGACTCCGTACAGATGGCCAATATCCTTCAGAAGGAAGGTAAGGTCAGCAATGCTGCTGCGGTACAAGCGGTCAGCAAACTCGCAAAGAGTGCCAACGGTGCTCGTGTAGGCTTTGAGCTTACAAAATAATATGACTGTTTAGTAAAGATTATGGACAAGCCTTTGAAATCAGTGGCTTGTCCATAATTGTTTTTCATGCGCTACCCATACCGTAGGGAATTATTTGATGAGTATCTTCTTACCTCTGGTTATGAAGATGCCTTTTGAGACAGGCTCGCCTTCGATGTGACGGCCGAAAAGATCATACCATTGGGGTGTTGTGGCATTCGGCATGGTTATGGAAGTCATCCCGTTGCTGTCCATTGAAGCAAGAAGGCGTAAGCATTCTATTCGTTGGTTGCTGAGGAAGTATTCCATTCCGGTGTTCACATGGCCGCCATTGATCATTGAGGGATAGAATTTGACCTGTTCACCGAATTGTTTTGATGCGGCGAGGTAATTGTCGAATGGCACCACTTCATCGCCAGTGCTGTGATAGAGGAAGACGGGGTGGCTGGGAATCCATCCTGAAGGATCTTCCGTGGCTGTTCTCACTTTCAGTGCAGCGCGACCAAAATCCGTGATTTCCTGTGCGTTGAGACAAGTAATCGTAAATAAAAAACAAAAGAAAAGCTACTCCTGTAAACAGATTGTCTATGAAGATAGCGCCGAATTTGACAATTATCAGCCTGTCACCGATGAAGACGGACCTTTCTCTGTTTTTTCCTGGTAAAACATGCGAATTTTAGAAATTAAAAGTATAACTTTGCCTGCAGGTCATGGAGGAAAACATTCCGACGACCTTGAAGGACTTGTCGGTTACTATGGTTTGCATCTGATAAGACTACGATTATTTTGGGTGAATATGCCAGATGATGGGTATCATCGAGAATTGTCTGGAGCGTGCCTTCGGAGAGGTGGAGCATGTGGATGCCTTCAATACCTATCAGGTGAAGAACTACGACCGTTATGCATTGGCCGCTTTCCCAGAGCCTGTGAAACGTCAGTATCGTGAGGAACATTGGGAACAAGATTTGCAGAAGGCTTTTGATGCAGGCCGTCGCATGGCAGAGAAGTTATTGTGATGGTCTCCCTTTAAGGGGATTGTCAGTGTCACGCTCATCGGCCAGGAATAGACAACACCCTGGCCAATAATATGTGAGGGTGTGAGCAAGATGTGGACGATAGATGCAGAGGGCGTGCGCGGGAAACCTGGTGAAGGAATTCATAGAAATAGGAATACATATATATGAGTATCGAAGATCTTTTTGAACGACCCTACTATGTCGTGGACATTCTGCCCATGCAGGTGCCAGCCGACAGTGGCGGACAATATTTTAAGGTGGAGCAATACTACCTGAACGACATCGGACGGCTCTGCCGCATGTATGCCGATGTGTTGCTGAAGTTGAACTGCTACTACGACTTGGCTCTCACTCACGATGCTGAGCATTGGCAAGTGAATCCCGAGCCGGAGAAGATGATACGGATGGTTGAAGCTTGTATGTCGGAAAAGCCCAATGAGGCATGTCTCTATGTGATGTTGGAAAAAGAAACGATGTTGCTCACCCTTCAGCGCGATGCTACCCACATGACCCTCTATAACCCTTCCGATGCGCTCTTGCAAATGCTTCGACAGCTGGCTTCGGCTGCAGGATTGTTCGTCTGGAAACCTTCAAACCTATAATGACTTATGGAGGAAATAAACGATCTGCATATTGCCCTGATTTACCTCCTTGCCATCAACGTGGCAACGTTCATTACTTATGGCATCGACAAGTGGAAAGCGAAGAAATCGCTTTGGCGCATCCGGGAGACAGCTTTGTTGGCTTTAGCTGTGCTTGGAGGCAGTATCGGAGCTTGGCTCGGCATGAGAGTGTGGCATCATAAGACTAAGCACAAGAAGTTCAAATATGGCATTCCGTTGATACTGATAGCCCAGATCGCATTGTTGTTTCTATGCTCTTGAGGTATAACACTGTCGTCTGATAAACATAGAATACGCTAAGCCCTGTGCATTATTTCTTCCAGGCGTTTATCACCTCACCAATATACATCCAGTGGATGCCTGCGGGGAAGTTGCTGTACATCTGAGCAGGCACCTCTTTGAATCCTTTCGGGTCAAAGGGGGCAGCGTACATCTTCTTGCATTCAATCACCATCGTGGCCTCTGTATAATAAGGCGTGCCGTTGGCTGTATAGGCTGTATGCAATCCGAGAGCCTTAGTGTTGTTTTATGTATCAGCGATTATCTTCCACCTACTTCTGTAACTCTGCTTTTGTAGCGCGATTCAAGAGTTTACCTTCTTTCCAATTCAGATTGGGATATGCAGCTTTCAGGTCAGCACAAGCCTTCTTGATGCTGCTGCCTCCTGACGTTGCGAAGGGTATGACGGCCTTGCCCTGAAAGTCGCAACCAGTTTACCCTTCCCTCTTCTCCGATAGTTCCAACGACTGGGCTGGCGTGGGATAGGGTGCCAGTTTCAGTCCGCTGTTCTGTTTCATATTGGTTTCTTATCTTTGTTTGTTGAATATCATTTTCATGGTCTCAGGGTCGAGCGGTTGCATCGTGGGCAGCTTCAGGCTCTTCACCATGTGCATGGTGCCCTGCTTGTACTTCTGGAAGTGCTCGGTCTTGATGTGGCTTTGATAGGCTTCCTCAGAGGCATAGATTTCGAGAATGCGAATCTGCGTGGAGTCCTCGGCACTCTGCATCGGGAAGAGGCAGACGACTCCCGGCTCGCGCTCCACACTCAGACGGTCCACCTCGTTAGCATACTTCAGATACTCCTGCAGATGCTCAGGATAAACCTCGATTTCTGCTAATCGTACGATCATGGTCTCGTGTTTGATGGGGGATGTAAATTCCTCATCAGTCACTTTCTTCAGCTGCACGGCATGTTCCTCGCCTGCGACAAGGTCACTCACGGTCATGCACTCACAGTCGCTCCATGGCGTGGCACCATTCCAATGTCGTACGTTGGGATCCGTAGTCACCACATCGCCCTTGCGGAGCAATTGTTTGGGCTTTCCCTCTTCCTGATAATAAGCCTCGCCGCTCAGCACCATCAGCACCTGTGTGGCATTCGGATGATAATGCCATGAATTGTGGCTGCCGCGCTCGAAAAGGAAGTTGGTGGTCATCTGATGCTCGCTACGACTCAGCACCGAGATTTTTACTCTGCCTGTGTTAAACTCGGCAGGAGCCGTGAACTTTGCCGGGAAAATAGTCTCTTGTGCCACTGCTGTAATAGATAGCACAAGGGCGAACAACATGAGAAATAGTTTCTTTTTCATTTCCATCTTATTTTTTGTTCTTTCTCGCTGCCACCCAGACAGGTTCTTCACTCATCACAGGTTTATTGACAGCCATCACGCCCGATAGGTTGTGGGGCACATAGGGCTCCTCCAGATAATGGATATCGTCAGCTGTCAGGTGAACGTCGATTGCCTTGACGGCTCCCTCTATGTGGTGCAGCTTCGTGGCTCCCACGATGGGCGACTCTACTTTGGTCAAGAGCCATGCCAGCGAGATCTGCGTCATCTCCACGCCATAGCGGTCTGCTAATTCTACCACGCGCTCCACGATGCGATTGTCCTGCTCGGCAGTGGCATCATATTTGAAGTGCATGAATGTGTCCTCTTTCTGGCGCTTTGAAGTCTCTCCTGGACGTTTGGCCAGTTTGCCGGAAGCCAACGCACTGTAGGGAGTCTTGGCTATATTATCTTCATGGCAGAAGGGGAACATCTCGCGTTCATCCTCACGCATGATGAGATTGTAGTGGTTCTGCACACTGATGAACTTTGCCCAACCGTTCTTTTCTGCCAGCGCATTCATTTTCGCTATTTGATAGGCATAGGCATTGGCGATGCCGATATAGCGAGCCTTACCTGTGCGTACTGCCTCGTTCATGCCCTCCAGTATTTCCTCAGCGGGAGTCTTGTAGTCCCAGATGTGGTAGATATACAGATCGATATAGTCCATGCCGAGATGCTCCAGGCTGCTGTTGATGTTGTTCAGCACATGCTGACGGCCATCAATGCCTTGCTGGATTTCCTCGTCGGTGCGAGGCAGGAACTTGGTGGCCACAACCACATCCTCACGTCGAGCCATATCACGCAGGGCACGACCTACAAACTGCTCTGATGTGCCCAGCTGATAGGCAATGGCTGTATCGAAGAAGTTCACGCCCAAATCCAGCGAACGATGGATGATTTCACGTGTCGGCTCCTCGCCAATCGTCCATGAATGTTGTCCAATCGTTGCATCGCCAAATCCCATGCAGCCTAAGCAGATGCGTGACACATGGAGGTCTGAGTTACCAAGTTTGATGTATTCCATTCCTTCTCGCATTTCTCTTGTCATTCTTTATTCCATGCTGTGCTCCCAACCGCCACGGGTATCTATGCCTGTGGCATCGGCAAGCTGCTCCAGACGTGTCACATCCTCTGATGTCAGCTGAATCTTGGCAGCCTCGGCAGCCTCGACGACGTGACGCTCCTTAGTGGCTCCTATGATGGGCATCGTGCCCTTGGCAATAGCCCAGGCTATGCCTACTTGTGAGCATGAGGCACCGTACTTCTCGCCGATAGCCTTCATCTCATTCGTCAAAGCCTCCAACTGTGGCAGCATGGGGTTGTACTTCTTTCCACGGTCACTCTCCTCTGGCAGAGGGTTCTCCTTATTATATTTTCCTGAAAGCGCACCCTGTTCCAGCACCATGTAGGTCCAGAACTCTATGCCATGCTCTTTGCAGTAATCCAGCACGCCACCTTTCTCTGACGAGCGATAGAGAAGCGAGAAGTGATTTTGTACGGCACTCACCTTGAAACCGGCCTCTCCCAGAATTTCGTTGGCTCGCTGAATCTCCTTGATGTTATGGTTCGACACGCCCACGCGCTTCACTTTGCCGGACTGAAGCAGGGGAATCAACCCTGGAGTCCAACGCTCCACGTCCATCGGGTTGTGAATCCAATAGATGTCAATGTAGTCACATGCCATGCGGTCAATCGAGGCATCTGCCATCTTCTCCACGGAGTTTTCAAACACCTCGGCAATCTGCGGTGTGAACTTGGTTGAGATTTGAACATCCGCGCGGTTATATGCTCTTGCCAGCTGGCCGAGTATTCTTTCTGACTCACCCATGCCGTATGCCGTAGCGGTGTCCCAGAGGGAAAGACCTGCTTTCATTGCCGCATCAAACACGGGCTTCAGGTTCTCCACGTCTGTCTTACTTCCAAACACGGTGTCTCCACCGAATGCTCCTGCGCCCCAGGCCCAGGTTCCTAATGCAATCTTTGACATATTTCTAATATTATTCATTTAATGGTTTTAACTGGGTGCAAAGTTAAAGCGAAAATACTGCAGGATTGTTAATTAAAAAACGGATTGTTTAACCATATTCACTGAAAATGGGGGAATTTATGTATCTTTGCAACTGCAATGAAGAAAAATACGATTAAGAGAGAACAAATCGATGCATGCATCAGTTCTGTAGAGCGTGAAAGGCTACGGGCAGGCGAGCAACGCTCGGGAATGCATTCTCAGCCGAAGGCCAAAATTTTGAAAGTGCACCGTGTCAACGACTATGCCCGATACATTGGTGCCCCGTGTCTTCATCCACTTGTCTCTGTCATCCATTACGACGAGTTGGAACATTGTCGTCATTCCCTCAACAATTATGATGTCTATGGCATCTTTATCGGTGATGAGACTCTGGAGGAACTTACCTACGGCCTTACCACCTACGACCTTCATCGTCACGCCCTGATGTGTGTTGCACCAGGACAAATAGGCGGCAAGGCAGACACAGGCGAAGAGATACAGACCAAGGGATGGGCGCTGCTCTTCGACCCTGAGCTTTTACACGGTACCGACCTCGAACGTAGGATGCCTTCCTTTACGTACTTCTCATACAACACTAATGAGGCTCTCCTGATGACCACTGAACAGCGGCTTACTATCGTTAACCTGATGGAGGCCATGCGCAAAGAGCTTGCGCTTGCGGATGGTCACACTCATTATATTATCATTGCATACCTTCAGCTAATTCTTGAACATATAGCACGATACTATGCAAGTCAACTCTCTCTGCAGGTACAATCTTCCAGTGATCTGCTCACACGCTTTGAGAATCTCTTGAAGCATTATTACGACGAAGGACTGCAACTGACTCATGGACTGCCTACGGTAAAATATTGTGCTCAGGAACTTTTTCTCTCGACCAACTACTTTGGAGACTTAATACGGCAAATGACGGATGATACTGCGGGAAACATCATTCGTCGATTTGTCATGGGACTGGCTCAAAAGTTGCTCATCAGCGGAATGAGCATCACTTCCACTTCTGAGCAACTGGGCTATGAATACCCCCAGCATTTCACCAGAATGTTTAAAAAACATTTTGGCGAGTCACCGAGCCAATATGTGAATCGCAAACGATAATAGAAGCCTATCATGTAGTATCATCTATGTTGATTCCTTGTCTGGTTTCTGCCCGTCGTGAGCCTTCCAGGCACACTCTTCCTGCATGCTTGTCAAAACAAGAATCTCAACCATTGGCACAGGTCGTTCAGGTGCAACACGACACCATCATGCAAGTGGAGACCATCCGAGAAACCATCTATCAGATGCGTATTGTCACCAAACATATGAGACCTAAGAGAGTTCAGCCAACTCCAACAACCAGGCAAAGGATGCTTGCTTCCAATGAGGTGGGAAAATCTCCGGCCTCATCACCTGCCCTCAATCGTCAGACGAACAAATGGCATGTTCCATGCTTTGCGATGACATCCCTTACGACCTTTTAGCCACCCCATAAATACAAAATATAGCCAAAACTCTGAACAAATGTTCAGACCTTCATCTTCGGCAACCACTTTTGGGGTATAATCGAGGGTTTTATGGAAAGCAATGTCTACTTTTACACGCTGAAACTTTCAATTGTCCACTTATGGACGCTCTTTGTCCGGTATCGGACAGTGCTTGCAGTGCCCCTATCCTCATCATCAACGAGTTGTAAACGTGGCACGATTTTCGCCTTTTAAAAGTGCAGTCGAAGATAAAATCACGGAATATGAAAAAATGGTTTACCTTTTCCGTTATCATTCGTGATAGTAACAGTTCGGCGAATCTTTCGCGCAGGTGGATTTACCGCTCGGCTCTGCCGCTTTATACCGAAGGGTCTAAAGAATCCTCCTGCATTGAATATACGCATTTGTAATGCGTTTCGGATTACAAATCCTGATATTCAAGGCGGACGGATTGCAAATCCGTCCGAGCGCAAGAGCTGTCCGAGCGCAAGAGCTGTCCGAGCGCAAGAGCTGTCCGAGCGCAA
>CAMNIN010000018.1 GCA_946540735.1 uncultured Prevotellaceae bacterium
TTCTTGTACTACTTTCTGTCTTTATGTAATCCTCTCAAAGAACGATTTCTTGTCTTACTGTCATCTCCTTTTTGGAGCGCAGCGAATGCAAAGGTATGGCAAATTTTCATACCCTCCAAATTTTTCTGCGAAAAAATGACGAAAAAAGTGATAATTTTCGGTTTATTTTACATTTTGAGGGATTTTAAGGCCGATCGAGCTCATTCTTCGCCACGATTTGCTGCCTGATCTTGAAGAATCACCTCGATGCCATCCATCAACATGCTATAATTGACCAGCAAACTATCGACTGCATCATCCACATCCAGAGAACAGTATTCAATAGCATCTTCGTGGAGGCTCTTAAAGAAAGTGATAACCCTTTCCTGACCATTTTCCTTGCACTTGGCCATCAAAGCCATGCGATTATTGGCTCCTTTAGGATAGGCGATAGCGGCAAAGCCGTTTTTCCCGGCATATTTTGCTTTCAGATTCCTTGCCAAACTAAACGCGGAGTCAGGATCTACTTCAAGCAGGTGCATCAGCATGGCCTTGTGCCCTGTGATCTCAAGAGAGGTGTTATCCAATTTGTCGAGCGGGCAGAACGTGGAATCGGCGACGATATCCCCCACCACCTCAATTTCCCTGTCGGAATAATTGTTATCGAGATATGATGAGATTTGTCTTTTATCAGAATTACATGAAACTAATACAAAGGCAAGTATCAAAAAACCAAGTAATTTTTTCATCTCAAGGCATGATTGTTTGTTTGACGATGCGAAATTACAAAAAATAAATGGATTCGCCAAGTATGGACGAGTTTTTATTTGGTAGAGAAAGAGACAGGGAAAGAAACGACAAGCTCAGTCAGGTCTGCTTTGGTGAGATGGGCCTTGACAAAAGCACCGATCGAGAGTCCTCTCAAGCCAGGTAACTCATATTGAAGGCCGATACGTTCATAATAGGGCTTCTCGATCCTGTCTGCATTCACTCCCATTTCCCTATAGAGATAATAGCCCATAGACATGGCGATGGAGAAATGGTGGTAATAGACCTGGTGCTTCAATGCGATGCCAAGAGACCAAGGACTATGTTTCACCTGTGCCCCCTGCAGCTCATCTATTCTGCGGACCCTTGACGCATAAGCACCATAAAAGACATCCACACCAATACCGGAAGCCCACCTACGGACATACCGGTACATCATGTCGGCCTGCATGGAGTATGCCATATAGATACTGAAGTCATCCGTACGATAGAGTGGATCTTCACGAGGAGTGGAGAATTGTGTGAGCAACCATTCCTCATTCAGGGACTTCCCCCCTACCCCAACAGCGAAATGCCCAAACCAATATTTCCGGAAAGGAGGGTTAAAACGCCGCCCGATTCCAGCCGGCAATTTATTATAATAAGGTATATAGGTCAAACCAAGAGAAGGGCCTATGATATTTGCCCCCTTATTAGGCCGATTGAGCGCCCCATTGCTCAAATGCCAATAATCGACACCTGCTTTCAAGCCCCATTCGCCTGAAAGCCTCCAAGTCAGATGAGCACCAGCACCAAAAAAGATCAAGAATCTCGAACCAATCAATTCGTTGTCGACAGCATGGACTTTGTTGTATTTATGCTTGCTATACCCCAACCCCATCGAGAGAGAATAGTCGAGGCTCAAACGCGAAGAACGCCAAATGGGTCTTGCAAAAGAAGCATAAGCCGCAAGTGAGTTTCCCATGCGGGAATCGTAATCTACCTCTTCTGCCATCCCCCATGACGGATCAAGAGACTTATGCATCGTCACGCCATGGTTAAAGCTGTATTTCAAATGCCCGGAAATGGTGGGATATCCATAATCAGAGGCAAAAGCATCACTATCAGATGGCAATGCGACATGTTGCAAAGAGACGTCAAACGAGAGATTGGAGGTTCCCTTCTGCCATTTTCGCTGGTATTCGTCCACAACGAGAGCATGGCCGGGACTCACAGCCACCGTAGCTCCCCATTTCCTGAGTGAATCGGTATCAAGCGCTCCAGCGAAATGTGACCAAGCCAGAAAGACAAGCAGGAGGAAGACCTTTCGCATGGTCATGACATTTTGAACACACTCAACGCATTATCAGTAGTCTGCCTGGCAATCACATTCTTGTCAATGCCATAACATTCAGCCATTTTGTCAATAACATGCAAAATATAGGCACTTTCGTTGCGTTTACCCCTCATCGGGACAGGAGCCATATAGGGTGCATCCGTCTCCAGCACGATACGGCTCAAAGGCAATTGGGCGACAACTTCTGGAAGATGGCTTTTCTTGAAAGTCAGCACACCACCGATTCCCAACATGAATCCATCGAAATCAAGAAGTTGACGGGCTTCCTGAAGATTTCCGGTGAAACAATGGAAAACGCCGCCGGGCAATCGATCACGATATTTCCTCAATATGGCCACCATCTCATTCTGGGCTTTCCGGCAGTGGATCATCAATGGCAGTTGGAAATCACAAGCCCATCCCACCTGTCTTTCAAAAGCCTCCAACTGCTGGTGCTCAAACTCCCTGCTCCAATAGTAATCCAGACCAATTTCACCGATGCCGACAAAAGGACCCGGCAGCATCGTCTCCATACGGTCGAGGACCTCTTTGAAATCCTCTCTGACCTCCTCAGGGTGCAGGCCGATCATCGGGCAAGCGAAATCCTTGTGCTTGCTGCAAAAATCCAAGACCCGATCCACCGATTCCAGGTCAATCGCCGGAACGAACATACGGATGACTCCTGCGTTCTTAGCTCTTTCCACCACCTCAAGCCTGTCGTCATCAAACTCAGGTCCGTCGATATGAATATGCGTATCTATGAATTGCATATTAAAATCTCCTTTCGTTTCTTCTGAAATAATAAATGACCCCGTACTTCCGGCACTCCACAAAGCGCTGATCATCAGGCATCAGCCGGAAGTGATACTCGATCGCATCCCAAAGTTGCGAGATGACGGCATCGACCTTCGGACGCAGCAAATTGATATCCTCCAGCGTTTTCTGTGATCGAAGCAAATATTGCTGCTGCGTGTCGTACATCTTACGGAAGACATCGAAATGCGTCATCACAGCCCCGATGGAAGGCGACAGAATCGGTTTCCCGCCTTCCTTGATCCTTGATTTTTCCGCATTGATGACAATCGGAGCCCTTTCCATCAGCGCATCCGCAGACTTGAGGTAAGGCACGACCATCTGCCGCGCATCCACCTCATATTGCCCCAGTGCCTTCGACGGAACTTCCCCTCTCTCCACCGCAAGAAACAAAACTTGCAAGAAATGGCTCAAGTAAGTCGCAGCCCGATGCTGCAACGGCACAATACGCTTGGTATATCTCACCTGTGTTCGCCTCGTCAACTTGAACTTCGTCACCTGGTCGCTCAGTTGACCGTAAAGCCGTTGGGCTTGTGCAAGAAGATGCCGTTCGACGAATTTTCCCTCTTCGGTATACATCACTTTATTATCGACCAAAGCCTCGAGAGCTTTCAGTCGTGATGCGTCCGTCTTGGGTAATCTTCGGTAGGGCATATGTGAAGTTGATTAGTCTCTCAGAATTCGCGTTTCATCATTTCCTTGGTGTAAGCCAGAATCTCTTGCTTGCGTTCGTCGCTCACACGTACAGCATCCAGCCATTTCATGCCTTGATGGAAATAGTACATGATTTTCTCTGAGGCAAGCGTATTGATGCCGATCTCATTGTAAATCTCTGTCACTGCGGCGATTTTCTCCTGAGGGTCGGGATCCGGCATGTCCAGCCAATGCTGGAGGACAGCCTTCTGCTGAGGATTGGCCAGAGCAAGAGCATTGATGAGCATATACGTTTTCTTGTTTGAGACGATATCGCCGCCAATCGCCTTTCCAAACACCTTGGTGTCGCCATACACATCCAGGAAATCGTCCTGCAACTGGAAAGCAAGACCGATTTTCTCACCAAACTGGTAAAGATTGTCGGCATCCTCATCCGGAGCGTCAGCCAAAATTGCCCCCATCTTCGTAGCACAAGCCAACAAGACGCTGGTTTTCAGTCTGATCATTTCGATATACTCATCCTCTGTCACATCATTGCGGTTTTCGAATTCCATATCATATTGCTGTCCTTCACCGATCTCGAGAGCCGTGCGGGTAAAGAGTGTATGAATCTCCTTGAACTTATCACTACGGCACTGTGCCATCTGTTCAAAAGCCAGCACGAGCATCGAATCTCCCGAAAGAATGGCCGTATTGGCATTCCACCGCTTATGGACAGTCATGTGTCCCCTTCTCAAGTCCGCATTATCCATCAGGTCATCATGCAGCAACGTATAGTTATGATAGGTCTCCAAGGCACAAGCAGAAGGAAGAATACACTGAGGGTCGTCTTTGAACAAGTTATAAGCCAGCATCATCAGTGTCGGTCGTATTCTCTTGCCGCCCAGAGACAGCACATACTTGATCGGCTCATACAAGCCCTCGGGTTTACGATCATACCTGATATTGTCCAGGTATCCGTTGATCAAATTCAGGATTTCATTGGAATTCATCATATTCATAGTCGTTTATTCTTTACAATTTAAATACCACGGGTAAATGGACAAGTGTGCGGCATGGTTTCCCGTCACTGATTCCTGGTTCCCATTTCGGCATCATCCTGATCACCCTCAAGACCTCCCTCTCAAGCACGGGGTCAACCTGATTAAGGAGTTTGACATCCTCCACGGCACCCGTGTCGGTGACAATGAAAGACACCACAATCCGGCCACTGACCTTATTGTTCTTGGCAACTTCGGGGTATTTCAGGTTGTTGGTCAACCATTTTATCAACTGTGCCATTCCACCGGGAAATTCGGGTAGTCGCTCCACCTCGTTGAGCAGTTTCACTTCTTCCTCCTGTATAGGAGCCACCTCCTCTTTCTCATCCAAGGTTTTCTCCTCCAGTTCGGTTTCGGTGAGGATCTCCTCCGGTTTCTGCTCACTCTCCAACTCAGCCTCAGCAGGTTTCGATTCCTCCACCACCTCTATCTGGTCTGTTTGCGAGGGTGTGACAACTTCCGGTTCGGGCAAAGGTATATTCTCCTCCATGGGAGGTAAAAACTCCATGTCCTCGGCGATCTCATCGAGGAAATCGGAGTCCAGCAGATCATCCCTGTCGCTGAAAGTAAATTCCATTGCGACCACGAATGCAGCCAATGCCAGTACCAATCCGAGGAAGAATCCCATCGGACGGAAGCGTTCCAAGTCAGCGTTGGTCGATTTTTTTATTTCCATTCCATTCGGTCATCCATGTCCAATGGTAATTCCACCACAGGCATGGCCATTAAAAGTCGCTGTTCCATCCAATAAACGGAACAAAAATCCGTTATTTGAGAAAGAAAACATGCACCTTGTCATTTCGAAATACAAAAATAGTTCAGATATTTGAAAAAAGGTGTAACTTTGCCTAAAATTTTGAAATAAAACGGATGAAAAAAGGTTTTTTAGTGCTATTTGCCTTGATTCAGGCCATGCTGTCGTATGGCCAAGAGAGCCAAACTGCCTATAATTTCCTTCGTCTCCCGGTGAGTGCCCATGGAGCGGCCATGGGAGGCGAGAACATCACCCTGATAGAAGACGACCCTGCACTGATCTTCTCAAACCCAGCCCTGCTCACCTCCGTCAGCGACGGCAGCATCGGTTTGAATTTCATGAACTACATGTCGGGGGTGAACACTGCCAGTGCCACCTACAGTAAGGTGGTCAAGGACCGCATGACCGTTGGCGGCAGTGCCCAGTACATGGGTTATGGCACGATGAAAGAAGTGGACGCCAACAACGTGCAGACTGGAGAATTTTCCGCACGTGACATCTCACTGGCCGGCTATCTGAGTTACAACCTGACCAACCACTTATCAGGCGGTATCGCCGCGAAATGGATCACCTCGTACATAGGCCACTACAACTCCATCGCCATGTGCGTTGACCTCGGCCTGAACTACTACGACGAAGACCAGGACCTGTCGGTATCCGCTGTGGCCCGTAACCTCGGCGGACAACTCAAAGCATACGATGAGGAATATGAGAAACTGCCGTTCGAACTCCAGGCTGGCGTCAGCAAGAAATTCACCGGCGCTCCTCTGCGGATCTCCGCCACTCTGCTTGACCTGACCCATTGGGATGACAAGTTCATCAATCATCTGGCTGTCGGTGCCGACATTCTCCTCTCCGACCAGATCTGGGTGGGAGGCGGTCTGAATTTCCGTCGCAGCAACCAAATGAAAATCTCCGACGGCGAGCACGAAAGCAGCCACGGCTCAGGTCTTACCCTTGGAGCAGGCATCAGCCTGGAGCGCTTCAAGCTCCAACTCTCATGGGGCAAGTATCACGTGTCATCCTCATCCATCATCGCCAACGTTTCATTCAACATATAAAAGACATGAGAAAAATCACGATAGCTATTGACGGCCATTCGTCGTGCGGCAAGAGCACCATGGCCAAGGATCTGGCCCGGAAAATCGGTTACATCTATGTCGACACCGGTGCCATGTACCGCGCAGTGACCTACTATGCCATCCAACACGGACTATACGATGAAGAAGGCCATCTCCAAGTGGAAGAATTGAAGAACCAACTTCCCGAAATAAGCATCAGTTTCAAGTTCAATCCTGAGACAAGTCGTCCTGACACCTATCTCAACGACGTATGTGTGGAAGGATTCATCCGTGGTATGGAAGTTTCCAATAAAGTAAGTGAAGTAGCAGCCCTGTCCTTCGTGCGTGAAGCCCTTGTCGCCCAGCAACAGCGTATGGGAGCCGAGAAAGGAGTCGTGATGGACGGCCGCGACATCGGCACCGTGGTTTTCCCCGATGCAGAACTGAAAGTCTTCGTCACCGCCTCGGCTGAAGTGCGTGCTCAACGCCGTTTCAAGGAGCTGCAAGAGAAAGGCACTCCTGCGGACTACGATGAAATCCTGCGCAATGTGAAAGAGCGCGACTATCTGGACAGTCACCGTGAAGTAGGCCCGCTACGCCAAGCCGAGGATGCACTGTTGCTGGACAACAGCGAGATGACGATACCCGAGCAAAACGAGTGGTTGCTTGCTCGATACCAAGAGGCAGCCCAATAAAGATTTGCCAATAGTAAATTCACCGAATGCAAAAAGCCCCTTCTGGAGGGGCTTTTTGCATTCGGGTATTTTTGAGATCAATACTTGATCACTTTCTTTCCTTTGACCACATAGATGCCCTTTGGCAGGTCACCCAGTTCGATTTGCGAGCCCGACACATTGGCTTTGCCGACCTTCACACCACTGAGGTTGTAGACATCCACCGTCGCATCATCATTCTCCTCAACGACAGGCATGAAAATATCGTTCGTTTCATCGAAGCTACCGATATTGAGGTCATTGACATCCGTCGGATCGAGATTAGACTTGATGAAATAGCATCTGAAGGGTTTCACGGTGTAAGTGCCATAGACAAACTTGCTACCGGTGCTGTTCATCACATAGATATGGTCCATTTTCTCCTCGATATATGTACCACGATAGTTAAACAGCTCAGAGCCCGTCATGACAATCGGATCTTTATCCAGAACAGCATTCTCGCCATTGAAGACCAATGTCTTTCCGACCAAGTTGCTTTGCGGCCATTTCTCATTGGGCACTGCCATCAGATAAGGATGGTTGGCTTTCAGCTCATCGACATAGCTGAAGCACACCGTATTGCCGTTGAGAGCGCCGAAATCCTTGATCCAGAAATGAGCGTTAGTATCACTGCCAGACTTAAACCATCTCAGTTCCTGTCCATTGCAGGTGACCGTTGAGGCAGCAAACGGCATGACGATAGTCTGCCATCCGCCAGAGCCCCCTGTACCGATTGTCATCAGTCGGCTGTAGGAGATCTTCTTTGCAGTGAATCTCTTAGGTGTGAAATAAGCATAACCGTCCTGAAGCGTGATGGTAGACGCCGTTGTACCTTTAACGTAGTTCTTTCCGGACAGGCCAGAGACCGACTCTTTCTCACCCATGAAATAGATCGTGTTGGGGTTGTTGTTGGGCACTATTGTCTTCACGGTTCCAGTCGTATTGCTAAGATCAACGGCAAGCACGCCATTGGGGATAGTCACTTTCGAAGCAGGAGCGATGGCCACCATATTGTCAGGTCCATAGTATGTCAGAACGGCATTTGAGAAAGAATAGCCATACTTCCAACCACCGCTGATGTCACTACCATCCTCATAACCTACTGCGATAGCATATTTCTTGCTGGGGTTGAGTCCTTCGAACTCAAAAACAAGGGAATCCTTGCCGTTGGGGGCAAAAGTCAGGAATTTATTTTTCACCATCGTGGTACTTACATAAGAGCCATTGGCAACATAAAGCACGGCTCTCACGATGCCAGCATACGGAAAATTCGTACTGTTGGTGATGTTGCAAGTAGCCTTGAATGTCGTTCCGAGAATTTTCTTTCCCGAAGAGAGATTGGCGATATTCAGTGATGACAGCGTCAATTTCCTTGAGTATGTGTCCTTGACGATCACACATTTCGAAGAGCCGATGACTTCAGTCCCAGAGGAGTTGGTCGTAGCCCAAAGATTAAAAGTACCAGCGGCACTCGGAGTGAAATTCATATAGACTTTCACAGAATGCCCAGCAGGAACAGCCAATGCAGAAGTCGATTTGACATCACCCTTCGACGAGGTAGTACTGGCAAAAAGATAGATATTACCATAGAAATCCTCACCATTGTTGGTAACTGTGACGATGACAGGCTGTTTGACACTCTTTACCTTGGAACCCGGGGTTTCGATAGTAGCAGTAAGTGCGGGCTGGAGCTTTCCAATGGAGAGTGTCACTTTGCTGGTGGCGTACACTGCTTTGATATAAAGATAGGTGTTTTTGGGATCACACACCTTCCATTCATTTTCACCTTTCAACTGGCATACCGGGAATACCCTGTAGGTACCGGTTTTCAGATTCTTAGCCGAGAAATCAGAGACTGCGAGAGTGTAGGTGACAGCACCTGTATTATAGCCATTGTAGATGTTCATCTCTCCTTTGGTCCATTCTTTCAGAAGGATCACATTGCCATTAGCATCCTTGCATCCCAATCCAGCCCTGTAGGTACGATTGGCTCCTGTGTTATTGTAGTAAGTCACCTTGGCTGTAGAGCCAGAAGCGCTGTTGACAATGGAGGAGAGATAAACCAACTCATTGGTACTGTTATAGCCCTTCATAGGTTGAAGGTTGAAGTATGCCTCATGATTGCTCAGATATGAAGTGGATGAGTTGACAAGAGTGTTGTATCCTTCCTTGTCATCTGGCTCAAAGGCTGATAACGAATAGAAGCCATCATTTTTACCGCCCCATCCCCAATTGATGTGGAAAAGGTCACCGCCATCAAAACCATCAAGCACAAAAGAGTGTCCCGAAGACGCTTTTCTGGCAGAATAAAGGACTGGTCTGCCCTGCTGGAGTTCATTGATCAACTTCTCTCTCCATTCGGTATAGGTATAAGATTCCCTAGACACCAGAGTGGATATGTTGAAATTAAAGTAACTGTTAAGTGCTGGTCCAATCTTGGAATGAGAGGCAGAAGTACTATTGTCAAAGCTGCTATTGATAGCAGTTGCACATATTCTGCAAAGCTCTGCCACTGCTAAAATCTGTGAAGAAGTCTGAGTGCCATCGTAAATATCAAACATGGATCCCCAATTAAAAACAAAACCTGCTTTGATAGTTGGAGAAGGATTTTTCGAAGTACTAGCAGGAATAGTTGTACTCAATTTAGCATCCATTCTATTTCTAAAATAGTACACGTATTGTGCCATAGAGACGCCAACACATCCCACGGCACTTCTTGATGTGCCAGAATAACAAGGGCAAGTATTATTATATGGAGATGATTGATTCCACTTGGAGGTGAGCAGCGGCTGTACGGGACTCGTCGTAGGAGTCGGCAACTTGGCCATGCCTTCCTGTCTGGTCTCCATCATGCCCACTTTATTGAGCATTTCGATCTGTTGCTCATAGTCTTCCAGAAGGTCGCCGACGGTACCTTCTATACAGTTCATATCGAAATGACCTTCGTCAGAATAAGCGAGGATCTGCCTTGTCCGAGTATCACCCGACATGATGACGAAACCTCCATCTTCACCATTGTTGAAGACATAGTAACTGGCAGCCCCGTCTTTTGCCGGTGCATTTCTCTTGGGTGACTCCGCCAAAGTCAGATCGCCCTCAACGGCGATGCCTCTGGCCATCATGAAAGCCTTGGCCATTTCCGAAGCCTCAGCTTTAGTGACAGGTGCGGCCGTAAGACTTGCTATGGCTGCGAATAGCGCTGTCAACGTGAAAAGAACCTTTTTTCTCATAAGATTGAATGTTAAGATTTGATTATTTAATGATTTATATTTCTTATCTCTGCATGTTGTAGTATAAAGCTTTTGCATTCCTCCATCAACCATTTCGGTGTGCTTGTCGCTCCACAGATGCCGACGGAGTCCACACCCTTCAGCCAGTTCATGTCGATTTCATCCGAGCATTCCACTTGGTGTGTGTTGGGGTTTACCCGCAAGCATTCGTTGAAGAGCACTTTTCCGTTGCTGCTCTTGCCTCCCGAGACAAAGAGTATCATGTCGTGTTTCTGTGCGAAAGCTGCGATATGCGAGATGCGGTTGGCCACCTGCCGGCAAATTGTATCAAAACTCTTGAAGCACGCATCCTGCGAGATGTGGCTTTGGATATAGTCGATGATGCGATGAAACTCATCCAGCGATTTTGTCGTCTGTGAGTAGAGGTAAATATCACGGTTGAAATCGAGGTGCTGCACATCCTCCAAGTTCTCCACCACGATAGCCTTGTTTTGCGTCTGTCCGACCAGGCCAAGAACCTCCGCGTGTCCGTTTTTTCCAAAAATGACAATCTGAGCCTCCGGGTTGCTGTCAAACTGCTTCTTGATTCTTCTCTGCAGTTGCAGGACGACAGGGCATGTCGTATCGACGATCTCGATATTGTTGCGCTGGGCCACCTGATAGGTGGCAGGCGGTTCGCCATGCGCCCTGAACATCACCTTCACATCATGGAGGTGCTGCAACTCATCATGGTTGATGGTCATAAGTCCCATCTCCCTGAGTCTGTCACACTCCATGCCGTTGTGAACGATATCCCCCAGGCAATACAGTGTCTTCTCCTCAGCGAGTTTCTCCTCGGCCTTGTTGATGGCCGTGGTCACGCCGAAGCAGAATCCGCTCTGATTGTCAATTTCTATCTGAATCATCATTTCCTGAGGTTTTCAAAATACATATCCAGCAGTTGTCCTGCCGCAGCAAAAGAGGTCTGTTCGCCAGCGAGCACACTTCTCTCCGCCTCCTTCAATTTCTGCGATATCAACTCACTGTTGTAGAAGCTGTTGCGCAGATGTTCATTGATGGTCTCATACATCCAGTATTTGCTCTGTTCGTTGCGTCGGTAATCGAAATAACCGTTTTGCTTGACAAAGTCAATATACTCATAGATCATGTCCCAAACCTCCTTGATGCCATACCCATAGAAACCACTATAGCACAGCACTTTCGGCATCCATCCGCTCTCCGACTTCGGGAAGAAGTGAAGTGCATTGCGGAAATTGGTAGCCGCCATCTGGCATTTATCCACGTTGTTGCCATCGCATTTGTTGATCACGATACCATCGGAGATTTCCATGATTCCCCTCTTGATACCCTGCAGTTCGTCTCCCGTGCCTGCAAGTTGGATCAGGAGGAAGAAGTCGACCATGGAGTGAC
Organism: uncultured Prevotellaceae bacterium; assembly: GCA_946540735.1. GTDB lineage: Bacteria > Bacteroidota > Bacteroidia > Bacteroidales > Bacteroidaceae > Prevotella. Next base: position 11,738 of record CAMNIN010000018.1, read on the forward strand.
AAGCCGTCTCACTCTGTCCCACTCCCACGGTCTCCACAAAGATCTTATCATAGCCAGCGGCCTCGCAGAGGATGATGGTCTCACGGGTTTTCCTGGCCACGCCACCGAGAGACCCCGCCGTCGGACTAGGGCGTATGAAAGCCTCTGGTCTCAGGGAGAGCTTCTCCATTCTCGTCTTATCGCCAAGGATGCTTCCTTTCGTCCGCTCACTGCTCGGGTCAATGGCCAGGACAGCCAGTTTTCCTCCGTGAAGGTCGAGTACATGACAGCCAAACATGTCGATGGAGGTGCTTTTGCCAGCACCTGGCACACCACTGATACCCACTCGTATGGATTTACCAGCGAAGGGTAAGCATTTCTCGATCACCTCCTGCGCCTTGGCCTGATGGTTGGGATTGACACTTTCGACCAATGTCACTGCCTGACTGAGGATAGTGACATCACCCTTGATGATGCCTTCCACCATCTCCGCCACAGTAAATTCTCTTCTGCGGAATCTGCTCCGCTTCAGATACGGATTGATGATAGAGGGTTGCTCGACCCCAGAATTGACGGTCAGTCCCTTGTATTCTTCGTTATTCTCAGGATGCTCCATTGCTTGAACGTTCTTATTTTATAATAATGTCGACCACCACCTTCGGATTTCTTGGATCGTTGGTGATCATAAGTATTGCAGGATTCTTCTTGACACCTCTCAAAGTCTTTTTCTCCGCAGTCACCTTGAGTTTGGCCGATTCTCCAGGCGGGATGACGGTAGAACTCAGGTCGACGGTGATACCTGCGGTAAACATCTGGATACTTGATATCTCCAAATCAGTCCTTCCGAGATTCTCGATCACGACCGTACCCTTTTTCTTCTTTTTGCCCTCGAAAGATCCGAGATCGAGCACGGTATCCGAGATTTTGAGTTTTGGAGAATAGAGCAGCTGTTGGTCTGTCACCACCCCAAATGACGGTATCAAGATCGCCGACACGTCGATTTCCTTGTCACTGCTCACCTTATCTCCCCCTTTCAAACCAAGATAGACTGTGGACTGATGAAGTCCGTAGTCACCCATCCGCTTTGAGTCAAGCGTGAGGTAGACGACACCCGATCGCCCGGGCGGTATGGTAGAAGGCGAGACATCGGCCCTGATATACTCAGGCAAGTGCATGATGACAGGCGAGATGATATCACTGGTGGTATTGAGGATATGGATCTCCTCGACAGGATTTTCCCCCTTGTTGACATCCTCAAACATCACCTCTTGGCGGTCAGCCCTTATTTTCCCGATCGTGTACTGGTATTCACCCTCGAAATCATGGATCTCCTCGACGACCACCCCTCTCATGGTAAGGGTGAAAGGAAGAGATGCGCCATTGGTATAGATATCGATGTATTTTTCGAAATGCCCCATCTGCTTGGCGTCATAGGTGGCAGAAACCACGAAGGGTTTGTTTTCCGATATAATCCCTTTGGGATAAGCCACTTCCGTACAGCCGCAGCTGGTGTCGACACTCTTGATGTTGACGGTACCCGCTCCCTCGTTGAGCAATTCGAAATGCACGGTGACCGGTTTTCTGAACAATACCTGTCCGCAGTCGATGACCTGAGCAGAAGCCGAGATGCGTTGTGCTGCCGCTGGTACCGTTTGTATCAGCATCAGTAATGCCAACAGGGATATGTTCAGTATATTTCTCATTTTCAATGTCATTATCATTGTTTTTGTACGTCGATTCTCACCCCCCCGCAAGTGGAAGAGAATTCAGGAGCGTAAGCACACTGGGCTTTGCAAGTACCCATCTCATAGGACCCTGCCCGATCGACATAATATTCTGTCTCCACCACATGGGTGCCTTTCGCCATTTTGTTGAAATAATAGGTGGTCGTGTAATCCTTCGGTGCGATATAGCACCCACGCTGATAGCCCGAGACTTGGTTGACCGGTTCCATACATGCCGCACGCCGGTCAATGACCTCGACGAAGTCCATGTCGCGCTCTGCCTTGATGGTGATCCGCACCACCACCTTGTCGCCCACTTTTAGTGATTCGGCATCAGACCGCAACTCGCGAGTCACAGAGAGACCGGCATTGGATTTCTCCACCTCAACCGACTTCTGCATGAACTGAGCATACAGGGCACCCCATGAAGTGCCATCAGACGTTTTCTCCACCTCCACTTTCTGCTGCTTTCCATATTCCACGGCCTGCTTGACATATCCGACACCTGCGGTGGCCTGAGGCATCGGCAGCTGCTCACCATCGAGAGTAATCCGAGACTCCACACCATTGTCGAGGCTCTTCATATTGCCTTCGAGGAAGGCATAGACGGCATTGACACTGTTGACCGGCGTATTCCACATCTGAGCTCGTTTTTGCTGAAGCAGCCATCTCCTCATCTCATCGACTGCTTGTGTGTTGCCTGGTTGAAGCATCTTGTAAGCCTCAATGGCAGCCACCTCTGTCGGGATCAGATAGCTACACCAGGAATAATATGCCTTGCGCGTGTCGAAATAGCGCCCCATTTCCTCTGTCGACACAGTGTATTCATCGAGGCTCTTCATAAAATCCTCAGCACGTTTGGTCCTTCCATATTGAGCCAAAATCACCGCTCCACGAGCCTTGCCAAAGATGGTGAACTCTGAAGTTTTCTGTTCAAACAGTCCTATGAGGTAGTCAGCAGCCTTCTGCACATCGCTGGGAAGTTGCTCTCCATGAAGGGCGAGATTGTAGAGCGTATGCAAAGCCAGTTCACTCGGCATGCATTTCAGGCCTTCCTTCTCCATTTTCTTGATGCTCTCCATCTCCTCAATGAGTTTTTTACCCATGAAGTCACATGCACGACGAAGCATGGACTGCGTGGCATTCTGCCTGCCAATCATCGTATTGAGACGAATCAGCATCTCGCTGACAGCCACTGTCATATATGGACTGCCTTCCATGCCTTTCCACCACGACCATGAACCATCAGCAAGTTGCAGATCACGCAGCAGATCAAGTGCCGTCTGCATCCTCTGGCTGACGACATTCTCGTCGAAGAACTTCACCAGACTACGCTTTTGTCCCTCCTCATGATCGGCTTCGCTCACCCAAGGAGTCTCATTGAGAAGCAGGTCTTTCAGTTCCTCATTCTTAGACAAATTGCTGACCAACGTCCCGTCGCCCATCTGCTCGCTCCACTTCTGCACCATTGTCTTGATGGCCGGAGAAAGCGACATGATGTGCCGCCCGAGTGCATTGGCGTAGTATGCCGTAGCCTGTGAGATGGCATTCTGGTCTTTCTCCGCTGCCATGGTCGGCAAGGCCTGTATCATGAGCCATGCAGGATTATTGGTATATTCGATGGTCAGTTTGCCATCACTGATTCCCTTGGGAAACAGTTTGCTGAGATCGAAAGAACTCACTTGCGCGCCATTCTGAGTAAACGGCAGTGTACGGGTCACCAGTTCCATGTTGCTTAGGACCGGCAGATAATGCTGCTCCCCATCTGAGAAGCCATCACCTTGGGCGATGACCTTGCAGACCAACAGTCTCGGCATGCCCTCAGGCAGATATTCGAATGCGACAGAAGTGGTCTGCTCTGCATCCACCTTGAAATCCAAGGCTTGGGTGAACACCACTGTTTCATTTTCAGGGTCAGAAAGCACAATAGAGGCCTTTCCGCTGACGGCATGGTCGGTTGTGTTGAAGATATTGGCCGTGACCTGTGCCCGATCACCCAATCTGACGAACCTCGGCACATTCGGCACGATCATGACCTCCTTCTGAGCCACTGCTTCTGCTGAGATCTGTCCGTAATTCACAGCTTTGTCGGTCGCTAAACCCATGACACGCCACGTCGTCACAGACTCTGGCAATTTGAACTTCAAGGTGATGCGGCCATCCTGATCCACATTGGCATAAGGGATAAAAGCCGCTGTCTCGTTGAGATTTTCCCTCAATTGCGGAGAGACTTGCTCTTCTGAAGCCGCCCCACCCTTCTTTTCGACAGTTTCCACCACATCGAAAACTTTCTTTTCACTGTCGTCCATGGCCTCCTCATCGGCCACAAGTGCTTTAGACATCTCCGCTACTGAAGCATTGGCAGCCCTCAGCGGCACCTCTTTCAGCATCGCACTGTTCTTGTACCTCGTCATAGTGCCATACAGGAATCGCCGCTGATCCCAGTATGTGAAGAGATCGGTATCAAAATGGGTAAAGCGAAGAGAAGGAACGTTCTGAGTCCGATAGGGTTTGCTTGCATGAAGGTAACCATTCGAGAAAGAAGTGCTGTTCCACATGGTATACGGCATAGTCACACCGATGCGGGATGAGAACCACCAGTTGTGCGATGATATCTGATCGAGCGAATGGTCGTAAATGGTAGCTATCATCTGGGCCTCAGCAGGTTTTCCGTCAGGATAGGTTGCGCTTAAGATCCATTCTTCTTCTGTCCCCGGAGTGAGCCGGTCGCGGAAAGTCTCCCATTTCAGCAAGATGCGCTTATCAGGCAGCGGTCGGGATATTTCTTCCTGATGGGTGTAGGCTATTCCTTCCTTCACCCAAGCGAAGGTGAGCAGCACGCCACTTCCATATTGCTCCTTGTAAGTCCATTTCCGGGTTTGATTGGCGTTATTCAGGACAAAAGAGCCTTTTTCAAGAATCTTTTCTCCTGAGAAGACGTTGTAGAAGACAATTGTCTCCTGATCCGAAGAGCCGACTTGCACATACACGGGCGATCCGTCATTTGGGAACCGGTTGGCTGATGTATAGAACCAGTCATGCGTCTGTACACACGGTTTTTTGTCATCCAAAGAGAACAGGATGAACTCTGCCTTCACCGTATCTCCCTCACACATTGCCCGGATAATATGTTTCCCCGATTCCTTGAGTAACGGGGAGCCCGACAAGTCGACGGGAAGATTAGCTTTGGCTTTGAAGACTTCCTCATGGTCATCAATCGTATAGGACACCTCGCCATCGATAAGATTTCCAGCCATGTTCCTGAGCGAGAAAGTCACCGGCGCCATCTGTTTGCGCTCTATGATACCAGGCATCCGGAATGAGAAAGCCTTGTCGCGGTTGCTGACAGGCAATGAGAACTCACCCTCATGGCTCTCACCAGCCTGGTCGGTCACGACGGCGTTGGCCACAATGCGGTAGAACAACGGTCTGCGATAACCGTTTTCTGAAACCTCCGTTTCTGGCAACAGCATAGGCATCTTAATGGCAAAGCAGCCTTTCTCGTCGGTCGTCGTAGTATCAGTAAGTAGATCGACGACATCATTGCCCGAATACCACCACCAAGAATTGGCTTTTCTTGAAACAGTGTAGGCCACTTTCGCCGACTGAACGGGCACCCCTGAATAGGTGCGGGCTTTACCTTTCACGGTGATGGTATCTCCATTCTTGTAAGCCTCCTCGTACTTCTCAAATTCCACTTCGAATGTGGGGCGCTTGTATTCCTCGACCTGGAAACTGACAGAACCTTTGTCAGTAGACAAGCTGAAATGTCCAGTCAAACCGCTGGAAGGGAGTTCGAAAGAAGCATCCGCCTTACCGAACTCATTGGTTTTCACATCCTTTGAAGCCACCGTCTTGTGATTGGCGTCATAGAGACTCACTTTGGTTGTGACTCCTTCGAGGGCATGGGTATTCAGGCCTTTCTCGTTATCGAAGATCAAGACAACGGCATGCACGGTTTGTCCGGGCCGGTAGATGCTCCGGTCTGTAAAAATGCTGTGGAAAACCCTTCTGTCTTCCACGGGGTTATAAGCATATCCACGTGTCCAGAACGACTGGTTGGGGCAATACTTGTCGTCAGCAGTATAAGCAAAGACCCTTGTAGTGCCATACTGGGCGCTGCTATAGGTGTCGATCGCCTCACCATTTTTTCCGCACACAAGTTTGCGCTCGTCCCTGTTGGATGACAAGATGATTTGCGCTTTCTTCAGCGGTTTTCCAGTGGTGGAACTGACGACGACATACTGTGTCTTGTTACCGGGCAAGGACTGCGAGAGTACGAAAACGTCACTCACATAAAGGAGATGATACACAGGTTTGACACTCCCGTCATTACAACTAAACTCCATGAGATAGATGCCTTTCTGGAGCGGACCGATGGTGATGGAATCCTGGAAAATCTCATACTCCGGATGACCCGAATACTGGCGGCTCTGTACGATCTCACTGCCCTGGATAATGGCATCTTGAATTCTCTGCCAATCTTTTGCGATGGAGAGATTGTATTCCCTGCTGCCATCCACATCCACTTTGGAAATCTTCATCGTCAAGGAAGTGATGTGCCGGAGTCCTTTCAGTATGATGGTACGTTCTTTTCCCGGCAGCAGCATCTCACAACCCAAATCGACAGAGAATTGCGGGTTTACCCATGAGTTGCGAACATCCATCAATGACTTAGTACGGGGCCAATTGCTCCAGCGCTCCATCGCTTCGTCGGCGAACCTGATCTTGTCGGCCACAGGCATATCCCTGAGAATAGAGATCAAATTGCCTTTCAGCAATGCCAGTTCGCCAGCCACGTCCAAGTCACCGTATCGCTGGATGAGAGAGTCGATCTTATGCAAGCGAGCGCGACGCTGATCTGAGGTCAAGGCAGCTGGAGAAGTCTTTCTCAACAAAAGACAGGCCGACAAACAAGCGGCCTCACGGTTCCCTGTGGAAGAGTAATATTCATGAAGAGTCTTCAAGTCATCCACCAATGTAGCGACAGGGCTGAGCAAGTCGCGATTGAAATAGCGACTGTCGTCGCCTTTGGTCAGAAGAGGCACAAAAGCATCTGTCTTGGTAGATGCCAGAAGCGAGGGATTCGACAATGCCTTCCTGAAATACGCCTGACTGATATCCCCGCTATGCTCATCCAGTGTAGGGTTCTCACGGTATACAGCACCAAGCACAGCCTGATAGACGACCGCAAGCACAGGGTTGCTCTTGCCGGCCAGTTTCTCCTGTTCAACAATTCTCTGCACTTCGCTGTTGAGCGAGTCAGGTGTCACTGCAGTGACCGATTCGATGTTTTTCAGCCGGGCTTTCAGCAAGTGGCCGTAATCACCACTTTTCTCCGCCTTTTTGATAATAACCTGAAGCACCTCCATCTGGGTCTTCGGGAGGTCCTTTTTCTTGGCCTCATCGTATTGTCCCCAGAGGTCGGAGAATGATTGTGAAGAAACGCTTACCGGCATCATCATTAAAACGAAAAAAATCCAAATCAATCGAACCATAGGCAAAATTATTGTCGATATACGGCACAAAGTTAGGAAAAAAGCCTTGAAAGCCAAAGCATTTTCACGAAAAAGTGTATTTTTACTAATAAAAAACGCGGCGTACAATATATATAAAGAAATCGAAAAATGTCATTTTTTATAACATTTCACAAAGATTGCGGTCTGTACCAGACTACGTACCGCCAAATAGAACACAAAGGCCATCCATAAGGCATGGTTGGCCATATTGTTGCGGTTCAGAAGATAGACGGCGAAAAAAACGAGTGTCGCCAATGCCGACGAGACCAGCATCCCCTTGGTGGCTGTTATCCCGATGAAAACGCCATCCCACACAAAAGCCGTGACTCCGACGAGAGGAACGGCCACTGCCCACGGAAAGAATTCAGCGGCGGCCTTCACCACATGGACATCATCCGTAAGTATTCTCAGAAACCACTCACCCTCAACAAGATAAATAAAAACAAAAGTCCCAGCAGTGATCCATCCCCACAACATCACCCTCCTCAGGGTTTTACGGAATGCCACCGCATTGGAAGCACCATATTGCCGACCGCAAAGTGCCTCACCCGCAAAAGCGAATCCATCAAGGAAGTAGGAAAACAGGATGAATAATTGCATCAACAATGTATTCACGGCTAACACGACCGTACCTTGCCGAGACCCTGCAGCCAAGAAATAAAAGTTGACAGCCACCAGACAAAGGGTACGTAGGAATATGTCGGAATTTACTTTAAAAAATTCCAACATTTTAACAGTTTTAAATAAATCTCTCTTCTGAAAGTATTTTGACAACCGGGAATAGTACCTCATCAACAAGCAAACAGACATTCCCACGCCTGCGTATTGGGCAATGAGCGTACCAAGGGCCACGCCCTCCACCTTCTGGCCACAACCATAAACAAGAAACAGGCTGGTCAGGATGTTGACCACATTCTGGAAGATAGACACCACCATCGGAATCCGTGTGTTCTGCATACCGATATACCATCCGGTAAGACCACTAAGCGTCAGCATAGCCGGTGCGCCCCAGACACAAATATTGAAGTATGCGACTGCCAGGCTTCGGATTTCGGGATCAGGGCCTATGATCCGCAAGGCCAATTCCCTGATGGGATTCTGCATCAGGAGAATCAGGAAAGCCACCGTCAGAGCTACCGACACCGACCTGCATAGCGACTGCATCACTGAGGTGAGGTCACGGCGTCCGAGAGATTGCGAGGTGAGTCCGCTGGTCCCCATTCTGAGGAAACCGAAGACCCAATAAATGACATTGAAAATCATTGAACCGACAGATATGGCGCCAATGTAAGCCGCACTGCCCATGTGACCCACAATCGCCACATCCACCAGCCCCAGAAGAGGCACGGTGATATTAGAAACGATGGAAGGCAGCGCCAAGCGCAATATCTGTCGGTCAAGAGATCCCATCAGACGGAATTATCGGGCCATCTTATAGATTTCCACCATATCAGTGCGCTTCAAGACGCGGATGTTGCCCAATGTGATTTCATCGTCATGGCTTGCCCTGCGCGCCATTTCCTCGATTTCCTCATCGGTGATGTCACGTCCCAAGAGCTGATGAATACTGATCGGCATACCCAACTGCAAGAAGAATTTCTCGGTGGCCTCAATGCCTTTTTCGGCCGTACGCCTCACATCGGAGAAATCATTGTCGACCCCCATGACATTGACAGCGAAACGGGCAAAGCGTGCCTCGTGCCTGGGAAGCACATAGCGCGCCCAACTACCCCAAATAGCAGCCAGTCCAGCCCCATGAGTGACATCAAACATGGCGCTCAACTCATGTTCCAGCTTATGTGTCGCAAAATCCTTCGCCGTTCCACATTCCATCAGGTCGTTGTGTGAGAGGCTGCCCGCCCACATGATCTGCGCGCGGTGCCGATAATCGTTGGGATTGCGCATCACCTCCAGAGCACTATCCTTCACAGTTCGCAGCAAAGCCTCAGCAAGCGCATCAGTAAGGGTCATATCCTCATGCACGGTAAAATAACGCTCCATGGTATGCATCATGATATCAGTGGCGCCAGCTGCCGTCTGATAGACAGGCAAGGTGAACGTGCGCTCCGGGTTCATGATACAGAACTTACAACGGCAAAGGTTGCTGTTGATGCCCCTCTTGTCATTGTTGTCATCATTGGTGATCACACAACTGTTGCTCATCTCCGAACCCGCTGCAGGAATGGTGAGAACCACCCCGATGGGCAGACAAGATTTCGGTGTGGCCTTGCCCATCCAGAAATCCCAAGGCTCGCCCTCGTAATCCTTTCCATAGCCAATGGCTTTTGCTGAGTCTATGACACTGCCGCCTCCAACAGCGAGGATAAAGTCAACGCCCTCATCCCTGCATAATCGGATACCCTGCTTCACCAACGAGAGTCTCGGGTTGGGCACAACGCCTCCCAACTCAACAAAATCGATATTCCCTTCTTTCAGCAGTCCGAACATCTTATCAAGTAAGCCTGAGCGCTTGGCACTCCCGCCACCGTAATGCACCAAGACTTTCGATCCGCCATATTTTTTAATCAGTGAGGCCACTTGTTCCTCGGCCTGTTGGCCAAAAACCACCTCTGTTGGAGCATAGAAATTGAAATCTTTCATAGTGATGATTCATTTTATTGATATAGTTTGCTGTTTTTCAGATAATCTGTCACTTTTTGCACTGCGATGTGATATGATGCCTTCAGTGCCCCCTCAGAAGTGTGAAGCACCTGGCTCATCTCACTGTATTTCATATTATCGTAATACCTTAATGTGAAAACCGTGCGCTGCACGTCGGGCAAAGTAGCGATAGCCTCCTGCAGGAGAGCCTGTGCCTGATCACCGTCGAAATACTCATCGGCAAGCAACATGTTGGCCACACCGGTCATCTCATCGACGCTGGCATCGTAATTATGCTTGTTCTTACGCAGGAAGTCGAGCGATTCATTCACTGCGATACGGTAGAGCCAAGTAGAGATTTTAGATAAGTTCTGGAAATCGGAGAGATTCACCCATGCCTTCACAAAAGTATTCTGGAGCACATCGTTGGCATCATCATGCGTGAGTACGATACGCCGGATCTTCCAATACAATGTCTCACTGTATTGGCGAACGATTTGCTCGAAAGCTCTCCGCTTCAATTGGGGATCTGACAGTTGTTTGAGAAGGTCACTCCCGTCGTTTGGCATAGAACGAATTCCCCTGCTTGTTAAATAAAAGGCATGGGACTCTCACCTTGTCGTTTGCAAGAAACCCATGCCTGTTGAGACACTCACCCTGAACGGGTATTTACTTGATCGAAATTTTCCTAACGACTTTCCCTACCTGGACGATATAACATCCTTTGGGCAGGTTGAGCTCGATTTTTTTGTCCTGACCTTCGACTTTGACACTCATCACCCTTACTCCGGCCACATTATATACATGAAGCACCTGACCATTGGCTCCGGTGACGTGCAATGTGGTCTCAGTGAGCGAGAGGGTTATATTCTGTATCTCCGTGTCAATCAGCTCTATCATGCTCTCTGCTGATGCGGTGACAGGCACAGCTACCGACAAAGTGGCACAAAAGAAGAAAGCTAGTATTTTATTGGTCATAAGCACTTATTTTTATTGTCGACATGCAAATATAGTGAATATTATCGACACGTCACACTTCCTTTTATTCATTTATTATATAATTAACATATTTTAATCAAAAGGACGGTTGTTTAAAAGTTAACAAACATTAATATTCTAAATTTTTAGAAGAAACGCTTGCACATTCTAAATTTTTAGAATATATTTGCGCCGTAATTCTAAAAGTATAGAACATGAAAGGCAAGAAACAACTCACCAAATCAGAGACCCAGGTGATGAAAGCGCTGTGGGAGTTACCCGAAAGCCGCGGCTATTCATCTGAGATCATGTCACGGCTGCCAGATCCCAAACCCGCCCCCACGACATTACTCACTTTCTTGAAGATTCTCAAGGACAAAGGGTATGTTGAAAGCGTGAAAAATGGCAAGGCCCATCTGTTCTGTGCCATCATCAACCGCGAGGAATACATGCGTCACTACATGGCCGACGTGAAATCCACGTTTTTCGGAGGTTCCTTGTCCTCCTTGGTTTCTTTCTTTGCCAAGGAGGAGAACTTGAGCGACAGCGAGATCCGTGAAATCATCGACATTATCAACCATAAAAAATCATAGCCATGATCCATGTAAACTGGTGCTTCCATCCTCTTGAAGGAATCGTCCTGGCGGCAGCTTTGTTCGCCTTGTATTATTGGGTCATCCGCCTAAGATGTGATGCACGCAAGGCACAAACCATTATATTCGGTGCATTGCTGTCTGTGACCCTCTGCACTTTCACTTCTTTATCCCTCAGGATCGAATCAGACAAGGCAACCCACACCTACCAGACAACCTCACAAGCCACCCCGCCCTATTCTATGGCAGCAGAAATTGCCGCAGACCAGCAGGGTCAAGTGACCACAGCAACGACGGCAACGACCTCAACGCCCACAGCCCCATCTTGGAATGCGATATCATGGTTGGGTGATTCTGGCAATCTGCTATGGATTTATGCAGCGGGGATTGCGGTTGTGGCAATCAGCTTTATTGTTCAACTATTGTGGTACTTTCGGATACGCAGGGGAAGTCTTCTTGAGAAAAAAGACAAGGACGGTGTATGTGTATTTACCTCGCCATACAGCACACCCTTTTCCTTTTTCGACAGCGTGTTCCTGCCTTACGATCTCGACGGGGATGTCTATGAATATGTCATGATCCATGAGAAAAGCCATATCCGACACCGCCATTTTCTCAAATTATGCGTGATGCTATTGCTGGTCGCGGTCAACTGGTATAACCCGATCGCCTGGTTTTTCTTCAATGAGATGAAAATGCAGCAGGAACTTGAAGCAGACTCAGATGTATTGGCTGAGGGAATTGATCGGCACGACTATCAAACGAGCCTTCTGAAAGTTTGTGTACAAAACAGCAGAAAGCTGATGGTGCAATCTGCCTTTAGTTCCAAATCGCTGAAACAAAGGGTCTTGTTTATGAACAAAAGCATCCGCAAGCTACCCAGCTACCTCCGACTGGCAGCATGTACTATGGGGCTGGTCCTGCTCTTTTCGACCACAATGGCAATACGTGCACAAATCTCATACATAGCGCCGCATCATCCCCTTGAAGGCTGTTGGACAATGGATTTCACACGTCCCGCCAACACCAATGAGGAATTATATCCTCCGTTCAAGCAATATGCGTTCTACAACCACGACACATTCTTCTCTCCTCACTTTTATAAAATAGACGGCATCAACTTCATCTTCGGTTTCTCGGGTGAGGAGGTAGTGATGCGAGGCGACACACTGAGAAATGCCCATGGCAAACCGTTAGTATACCGTTTTGTCGACGATGACACTTTCCAATGCGACTGGGAGAAAGCCGTCACAGACAATTCTCTGGCACAAGGCGAGGTGATCACCGACCAGTGGTCAAGGGCGACCCCATCAGAAAAGGTGCTCAAGGCATTCCATCAAGCTTGTGACACAGACCAACACAGACAAAAGCCATTTGACGGAGTTTGGCAGCAAATCGACCCTTCCGGCAACGGAGGCAAGACGAACTCTTTTCTGCTGGTGAATGGAGACATGTTGATGGGCATCGACTATGTGCCCGACCCCGACACCTCACTTTTCCGATATTCAGGAAGTGGGATAAGCACAGAAATAATTGTGCATAACGATACGATAGTAGCTAAAATGATGAAAGCCACCATCGTGATGGAAAACGACAAGAGCGCTGTCATGCACTACGAAGGCAACGACAAGCCCATAAAGTTAACCCGGGTGCCGATGCCCCAACACATACGCCGTATGCTTGCGACCACCCAAGTAATCCTCAATTAGCATCAGCCCATTATCCCAGAGAACTTATTTCAAAAAATATCATAAAGGTTAGTTATAGGAAGGCCTCATTCTGTCGGGAGACAGGATGGGGCTAATTGTTTGATTGGAGTTAGCTCCGGCTCACCTGCAACCCTGTGGAACTTAGCGACATCTCAACGAAACGCGCATTGGCGTTCCGCCGGTTCTCAAGCAAGATCTTTCTGATTCTGGCAGCTGCCTCGGGATCTTTGGCCACCATGTAGAGGAAGCCACCGCCACCAGCACCAGGCAGTTTATAGCCCAGACAAAGGTCATCTACCATCTCCGTGAGCACCCTCACCTCAGCAGGATTGGTACCCGCATCGATCTGCTGGTTCTGCCGCCATGTCTTACCAATCAGCCGCCCCATCGCCTGGAAATCATTACGCTGAATGGCTTCATACATGTCCAGTGCGTGGTGCTTCATCTCTCTGAGGATGGTCAATTGCTCATGGTGATTGAGGAACATCCTTCTGACGATCTCCGACAGGATGTTTTTGGCCGTGCGTGTGATTCCTGTATAGAAAAGCAGATGACAAGCCTTGTACTCCGGCATGTGGTAGAGTTCGGAAGGCAACCAACGGATCACCGGCACTTGTGCGAAGCCACGCTCGGTCTGGAGGAGTTTCACCCCTTGAAGCAGGCCGCCAAACTGGTCCTGCCATCCTCCGCCAGTGGTGAGGAGCTGTTCAAGCACCAGTGTTCGGTGCCCTATTTCATTTTTATCCCACGCCAAGCCACAGAAATCGTTGAGCGCACCCAGCACAGTGGCAGCGAGAATGCTGCTTGTTCCCAGTCCACTGCCCGCAGGAACCGCAGAAAGAAGAGTCAGTTCGATGCCGCACCCGAAGTCCTCTAACTGATCCTCAAGCGTAGCATAGGCCACCGACGAGAACCCCGGATGGAAACCCGCCAGCACCAAAGCAGCCTTAGGAATGGAAAACGGACTGCCCACATGGTGCAGTTCGGCCAACTGCTCATAGGTCGTAATGACCTCAGACGCCCCCAAGTCGATGCTTCGGAGGATGATACGCCGCTCCTTGCACGGACGCACATACGTCTGGATGGGAGGTTGTCCATTGAGTTCGATGGCCAGATTGACGACATCCCCACCCTCCATCAGGCAGAATGGAGGGGTATCCGTCCATCCTCCCGCGATATCAATCCTCACGGGACTCCTTCCCCAAACGATCTGATCGCCATAGACCGACATCTCAGGCCGTTGCGGATTGTTTCTCGCCGAAGCCGTCAACCCATCCCTCAGGAGTTCGAAAGCCCGCTGTTCCTGACTGCTGCCATCCAGTCCCTTCAACGAGCGCAGCCTCGACCTGAACATCGCATCACGGATACGGGTCAGCAGCGGTTCGTCCTCCGGCAGAGGATGTGGTTCTGCGATATGGAAAGCAGCAAACTCCTGTGCCGCATTATCCATATCAATCTGGTAGAAAATACTATGTTTGTAGTTCCTGGCCAGGAAAGGCCAGTTCTTGCATCTGTACTCCCGTCGTTGAGCTGTCAGTCTGGCCAGATTGGCCTCGGCCGAGATCTCATCGGCACACATTCTCCGGGCACTGGTCCAGATTATCCTACCGCCCTCAAGCAGCGGATCGTTGAGCATCCAGCGGAGCACCAGTCCCATATCATGGACATTGTCTACAACAGGGAAAATCCGTGCGGCCTGCAAGTCACCGCCGCCCTCGATTTCTGCCAATGGGATACGGTGTACCTCAGCCCACTCATGGAAAGGATGCCCCAGATACATGGTGGTATCATCGTCCAAAGCCCCACGGAATGCGTCCTGATAGCCGTAGGGTCTCACCACCCATTGCTCCCCGCCTATCGGGACGATATCTATGCAGTGCCCGGGTCTCACATCCAGTTGCCAGTCATTCTCCGGCACGCCCGTGATGATGTTCTCATGTGATATACTCCATTTCTCTGAGATACAGCTGTTTTCCACCCAAAGATTACGGTTGTCGGTGGTGATAGGAATCCACGTCTCCGCATTCTGCACAAAGATGGAGGGATGTGGTTTGCGCGAATGATGAATGATTTCGCGCTGGTCATTGACCAGGTTTTGTATCTTTACGGTGGATGAGATAATCTCATGGCTTGTTCCGAAATGATAGAACTCACCACCAGTCAGTGGAATCATCATGACCTTGAGGCTGTTCACCTCCGGGTCGACAATCGATGGATGAGTACCCAACGCACATCCAAAAGTCGCATAGAGATCATAGTTGATCACCTCGCCATCCTTCATGCTCCGCTCAGCCAGGAGCTGAACAGCCTTATCGCTCAAGAGCCACACCCCGATGTCAGTGAGGTAGACATGGTCGTGCCGCAACTCCGCCAGTTGCCCCATGGAAGGCTTCTGCATCATGCATTTCAGTGCCGACGGCGCTTTCCGGTCGGCCACGAAGACGCCGTGGTCGGTAGCAATATCATCACTCAACCACAAACCATAGCACACAACATCAGCCTCCGGAATCATTTGCAGTGGTTGGGTGTCACGTATAAGCACGTCGCCACTGACAATCATGGTATGCATCGACGAAGGAGCCATCTCCATCATCCGTTCATAGAGCGGTATCTGCAGCGACAACAGGTCCTGAGAGAGCACCTGTCCTCGTTCCCAGCGGAATACGGGAATCGGAGTGAGGATCTTGCCTGACGGCGCATAGGCCGGCAGCCTCCTGCTTTGTCCTCCGGCATGCAAGAGGATGCGTTTCTCCTGCTTTAACCACTCCTCGAAAGAAAGACCAGAACATTCTGATTCATAACATTTTCGGAGCAACCAAGTAGACCCTCCTCCACTACCCAACTTGCGGTCAATTGGGTCATGAGAACAAAACCAGAACCGGGGATCATATCCCGTAATCTGATGAAAACAGCCGACAAGATTCGGCGGCAGCGATAGCAGTCTTCTCATCAACGTCAGGATTTAGAAGATTCATTGCGGCGACGCCATTTCATCACTGCACCACCGATGACAGTCAGCAAGAGAATAGCCAGAGCAGAATAGGCCACCGTCTCTGTCGTGGCGACAGATGCTGGATGGAAGTCAAGCACGATCTCGTGCTTCCCCGGTTGCACATTGATAGCCCTGAGGATATAGTTCACACGCCCTATCTCTACGGGCTTTCCATCGACCGTAGCCGTCCATTCCGGGTAATAGATCTCGGAGAAGACGATGACGCCCCCCTTGGCTGATTCTGCCGTATAGGTAAGATGGTTGGGCTGATAATCCTTGATGGTCACCTGTGCGGTGGAATCCTGTGCCACGCTCTCGCCAAGAATCGCTTTGAACGAACCGTCGGCCACTGCCACCCGTCTGAGGTCACATTGTCCCACCTTGTCGATTTCCTCATTGGCGTTGGCCACATACTCCACTTGATCCACATACCACGCATTGCCGTAACGATACGGGTTGACCAACGGGGTTGTGGATCCATCCTGCAAGGGGAAGATGAAATATTTCGTATTGAGCATGTTGATGACAGGATAGATGCTGTCGCCCTTCACCAAATCGAAGTTGCCGCCAGCCTCGGAAACCGCCTTCATGGCACCCTGCATCTGAGGCATGATGTATGCCTCGATCATCTCCTGATAGCGGCGCAGCTTAGCGGCGTGATAGCCGCCCACACTTTTGTGATAGAAAGATGTCTCGTTTTCGTTGAACGTATTGGTAGCGAAGTTGAGCACCCTGTAGTCCAAACTCTTGTCTTGCAGGATGGCCTCGTCGGCTGCCGTCTTCTGCGGCGGAGTCTCCTTCACCATTTTCGACACGAACATGTCGTCGTAGAGATAACGTTTATTGACCATCCACATGTCGGCCAGGCACAACAAGGTGAGTGCACCCACCAGATAGGGTGTCTTGATCTTACGGGCCTGATACAGCAACAGGAACAATGTACCGATGACAATCACCAGCAACGACCTCCATGCGTCGGCGGTAAAAATCGACTGCCGCACCTCCCTCAGATTGGCCAACAGCGGATTGAGCTGGTCGGCCGGAAACTGTTTCAGAGCTTCCATCTCTGCCGATGACACGAAATCTGAGAAGAAGAGCGTCGGAACGATGGCGAAGAGAAGACAAGCACCGCCTGTCAGTCCGAAACTTGCATAGAGATACTTGATGTTTTTCTTCAGCAGCCCCGGCTCGTCGACGATCTTCTTGAGGGCCATCATCGCCAGCAGAGGAATCGTAAATTCTGCGATAACCAAGATGGAAGCCACCGTGCGGAACTTCGAATACAGCGGGAAGTAATCGATGAAGAAATTGGTCAGTCCCATGAAATTCTTTCCCCAGGAAAGCATGATGGAGAGGATGGTAGCAGCCAACAGCGCCCATTTCATCGGCCCTTTGACGATAAACAGCCCCAGGATGAAGAGCATCAGCACGAAAGCGCCCACATATACGGGCCCGCTCGTCCCCGGCTGTTCTCCCCAATACTGCCCGATCTGCGAGTAAATGCCCGAGTACATCGGATTGGCTTTCTTCATGGCCTGCTCATTGGCAGCCAGAGGCACTGAGGCCCCACCCTTGGTATTGGGCACCAGAAGCGTCCAAGTTTCCCCGATACCGTAGCTCCACTGCGTGATATAGTCTCGCTCCAGTCCGCTGTCGGTCTGGTTGGCATTGTTCTCCTTCACCAACTCACTTTTACCGCGCATCGACTCCTTGGAATACTGCCAGGTGTGGTAAAGGTTAGAGATATTGATACAGATACCGATGGCTGCAGCCACGGCACACACCGCCGAAGCCTTCAGGAAGTCGGCCACCTTCTTCTTTTGAATGGCTTCCACCAGGAAAGCCACGATCATCAATACGATAATAAACAGGTAGTAGTAGGTCATCTGCACATGGTTAGCGTTCACTTCGAAAGCCGTGAACACCGCTGTCAGCAAGAATCCCCAGAAATATTTACCTCGATAGGCCAGCACCAGTCCGGCTATCATCGGAGGCAAGTAGGCCAGGGCCCACACCTTCCAAATATGTCCGGCGGCAATGATGATGAAAAAATAGCTCGAGAACGCCCAGACGATTGCCCCAAGGGCCGCCAGCGACTGTCTGAAGTCAAAAGCCCTCAGCAGGATATAGAACCCCAGAAGATAGACGAAGACGTACCATACATTCTCAGGCAGCCACAAATGATAAGCCTTGATGACCTGCACCAGTCCATCGGTACTGTTGTATGACGGAGCGGTCTGATAGGTCGGCATTCCACCGAAGGTCGCATTGGTCCACCGGGTGCGTTCTCCCGTCTTCTGATAATACTCGAGAGCCTCCTGTCCGGCACCCCTTCCCGCGGAAGTGTCGTGCTGATAGAGGATTCTCCCCTCGATGTCGGCGGGAAAGAAATAAGCGAAGGCGATCAGGGCAAAAGCCACGACTGCGATGAGGTCGGGCAGGATTTTCTTGAATTTTTCCATATCATAGATCGATTGTATATCTTACGAAAAAAGGCCTTACCGTGAAGTAAGGCCTCTTGCAGTGGTGGTGGGTGCTGATGGATTCGAACCACCGAAGTCGAAAGACAGCAGATTTACAGTCTGCCCCATTTGGCCACTCTGGAAAACACCCTTGCTTCGTGGGCGTTGGCGGATTCGAACCGTCGACCCCCTGTCTGTCAGACAGATACTCTAAACCAGCTGAGCTAAACGCCCTTACCACGAAACGGATGCAAAGGTAATGCTTTTTATCGAACCCACCAAATTTTTCTGGCAAAAATTTCGCGAAAAATCTTTCCAGATGTGTCATAATCATGATAATCAGGCATTTCCCAAAACAGCGTTTAATCCCGATGAAAGACGTCCAAACCCCAATGAAAGACGACATTGAGATATAGGATGCCCCAAATTCCCCCAAACCCTTCAGAACGGGTATCCGATGGCGAAATGGAAACTCTGCCCGTCGTGGAACGACCGGATGTTGTAATATCCGCTCTTCCCGGTGTCGTATGGAGCGTGGATGCCGATGCCCCAATCAAATCGAATGACAAAATAATCGAGGTCATACCGCAGTCCTATGCCCGTTCCGAGTGCCAAGTCATCGAGTAAGGTCGACATGTGGAATTTCGAATCCTCCAAGTAGTCATCTGACGACCAAACATTGCCGGCATCGAGGAAAACCGCTCCATAGAGGTTGCCGAACAGGCGGGGCCGGAATTCCAAGTTGGCTTGAAACTTCATATCTCCGACCTGTTCGAGAAACCGCCACTGTCGTTCTTCCGAGCGGTATTTCCCAGGGCCGATACTTCTCACCGTGAAAGCCCTGACGCTGTTGGCGCCACCCACCCAGAACTGTTCGGTGTAGGGAATGCCCGAGGAATTGCCATACGACCAGGCATATCCGGCACTGAGATGACCCACCAACTTTGAATCGTCTCCAAAACTCCACGACTTGGTGAAATCCGTCTCAATCTTGAGGAACTGAGCATAAGGATTCTTGAGCAATTCCTTGTTTTGCTCCCCCCAGCTCTTACCGAAAGCCATGTAGGCTAAAGAAACGAGATTGCCCGACTCGCTGATGGACGTTTGCCAGAATACGGGATTTCTCGATCGGGCCGGACTGGAATACGTCAGCGTGTATTTCATCTTGGGGATGAACTGATCGAGCATGATCGTCATCAAATAAGGGTGCTCGATGATCAAGTCAAAAAACTGTTCTGTGCCGCGCTTGAGATAATTGTATTCTATAGACAAAGGCGTAAACTGATGGCTCCATTGGGGTTTGAGCTGGAACCGGTAAGTCACTTCACCTGAAACGATATGGCGTTTGAAATAGCCAGAACGATTGACAATGTCACTCGACACCTTAAAAGAAGTGGAAGGCGTGGTATAGAACCTGCGGCGCACCCGCCAGGGCAAGACGATACGGGGATAATCGAGCGACACATCACCCCCATAGTCATAGGAATTGACCTCATTGGACGATCCGTCGAAGGCATGCCCTGTCTGCCACTCATAGGAGCCATGGAGGTTGATATCCAAATTCTCTCCCCCATGGAAGGCGTTGCGCTTGGTGAGACCTACGATAAGCTGCGGACCGAGAAATCCCGTCGTCTTTCCTTTCAGGTTGGTCTCCACATAGAAATCATAGGGTTTGTCGAAGACACAGTTGACCGACAGGTCAAGCGTATCACATGTTGCAGAAGAATCACGAGGTGTGAAATTGAAATCGACCGTACTGAACAACCCATTGGAGCTCAACTTGTTGGCAGACTCAATATAATCCGAGTAGCTATACACCTGACCGGGTCTGAGTTTCATGTCTCTGGAGAGGACACTCATCCTGAGTGGAGGTTTTCTCCCCCTGAAATTGACCTCCATACGTCTCTGATTCCGCCGGTTAGTCCTTCTGGCCCTTGAAGTGGCCGCCTTGCTGCCCTTGGCTTCCCTTTGCTCACGTCTTACCTTGGCATATTCAGCCATCGTATTGGTGAGTTCCTCCCTACGGGTTTTTCTGAGATTGACCTCCACTTTTCCGAGATACCACTTGCGCATCACCCTGTCGGGCAGGCTGTCGACCAGTTGGAGCTTCACCTGCACTTTTCCTGGTACGGCGAAAGTGTCAGCCAGATAGGAAGCATATCCCGGTTGATAGTAAAAGCGCCCATTGTCACGCAACAACTGTGAGATGCGGTTTCGCTCAGCATCGAGAGTCGAGACATCGAAAGGCACATCCTTCGAGAGGTAGGTGCTACCCATCGTGCTGTCGATCAGGCTCTTGGATTCTGCATCGAAGCGTTCGTAACTGACGCTGTCGATGGTGAAGAGATGTCCCATATCGACCTGGTAGCCCACTTTCCCTTTCTTTGGGTTTCGGCCGTCCACTTCATACGCGTCCACCTTGCCACGGAAATAGCCGTGCACATTGAGGGCAGACTGAGCCACCGAAGCTCTTAGTTCCGGATTGACGTTGCTCATCAGCACGGGAGCCTTGCCGAAGGATTTGGTCATCCATTCCGCGAATTTGGTTTCTTTCTGAGAATACTTGTTCCATATCCACAGACTTGGAGGATAAGGCCAGCGATATTTCGAACTGCCGAAAAGGCTACCGTTGGGCGGGCAATTGAGAGCCGCTTCCACCTCTTCCTGCGTGGAATAGAAATGGTCGTTCTTCTCGTAATTGGAATAGGTGATCTTGTCGATGCCCGTATACATGCGGTCGCCCTCAGGCACCCCGCTCGTCGTGGAGCAAGCCGCCAGGATCATCATGGTCAAGAAGCCTGCCAGTATGTCAATCTTTGTTGTTCTCATGCCTGTTTCTGATCATCGTTGAGTCGGATCTTATGGAGTCGGTGCGAGGCGTTTCCCTACGCTGCGGTGGCAGTGTGGTGGCGTTATCATTCTTGAAATGGAAGAGATCCTTGAAGTGCTGCACTTTCCTGCGCCAGAGGAAGCCCCCGCCATATTCACCGATCTGACCTTCAAGCCAGTCGTAGGAGTCGCGTTTGTAGAATAGCTTGAGGTATTTATTGGACGTGGTGCTCAAGCGGTACTCCATTGCGACGTCGGTGAAGAACGACTGGTTCTGGGCATCCGACCCGGTAGACACCTTACCCCCTAAAACCACGCGCAAACGGTTGTTCCAGAATCGTTTGGCAAACTTGAATGAATAGTCCGTGTGCATAGCACCCGAGGCATCGGTAGCATTATCGACACCGACTGAGAGGTCGAGTGTGCGTAGGGCGTTGCCCGTGATATTGTTGATCTCGCTCTGCAAGAAAGAGCTGAGAGCGCCATTCATGGTGAACCCGCTGGTGTTGCCGTCGGCCAGGAACATACCTGTGGTGAGCATGGTGACAGCCACTTTCGCCCGTTCCTCCTTGGTCATGCTTGCCAACTGTGAGCCGATCGTCACATCCTCCGGAGCATCGATGATGAACTCCAGGCCCATGTCATTGAGCGTCTGCGTAATGACCACGCCGCAATTGAAGTCCACGCTGCGGGTGCCTCCCCCCTCATCCTCCACCACCGCCTTACGCGACTCGGTGGCAGTGATGTTCAAGGTTGGGTTCATCGGGTCGCCCCTAAACTCGATATAGCTTCCATCCTCGATGGTGAATGTCTTGAGCGGAATGACCGGCAGCGAGTATTTCATCTCGGCATTGCTGAGCACATACCGGCCGGTGAGCCGCAGGTTGTCGATGCTATTGTACTGCATTCTGAGATTCCCTCCACCGTTGAGGTCGATATAATTGGAATGGTCTGCATTCAGGTCACACTTGATCCTGGCCGACTCGTCGACACTCATGGTGAGATCCATATTGAAGCCCGAGAGCACGGGGCGGCTCACCGCCGGACGGATGGAGTCATTGAAATTGACGAACTTCACCAACTCATCCAGACGCGTGTCGGTAGTGAGGGGCGAGTCGCGCAGCACGTAGGTCATGTCGGTGGCACCGAGCACGTCAAGCCGTCCGCGCATGCTGATGGCATCGAGCGGGCCTCGCATCGTACCGAAGAAATTGACAAAAGCCTTGCCGAAAGCCTCCGACTTGACATTCTCCTTGGCATCGATCACCATGAAGTCGCGTGTGCGCATCCTCAGGTCGAGTTTCATATTGTCAAAGTCGGAGAAATCGAAATAGCCCGAAATATTGAGCGGGGTGTCATTGTGGTCTTTCACCTCGAAGTTCTCGAAGAGGATGTTGCTTCCCACTATTCTCACCGGATCGTCAGCCACACGCATCTCCACACCGTATGGAAGGCTCATGATATAGGTGTCGGTGAGGTAAACCTCACCGTTGACATCCGGCTTTGAAAGACTGCCCTTGACCGAGAGTTCACCCTCAGCTAACCCCTTGAAGCCAACAATCTGGTCGGGGATGAAACCGTTGATGATCGACAGCGGCGTCTGGTTCATCGTGAGTTTGGCGTCAAGATGCCCCTCGCCTTCCGGTTTGTAAGTGCCCGACAGCATCCCCACCTCGACGTTGTCGCTAAATAGCACGGCGTCTACGTGGTGCGACCCATCGTCATTAGGCATATAAACAAACTCAGCCCCCAGGTTGCCCATACCAACGCCCTCATAGGCGAGATTCTTGACCATGGTGGAGCTCGACACCGAAATGTTGTCAGGAGTCTGAACCAAATGGTAGTCGCCATCAAGAATACCCTCCACCTTGGGCATGTAAGGAATCATCGACAAAATCTGGGCGATATCCATCTTGCCCACGCTGACCGTGAGGTCCTGCAAGGCCTCCAGATTGTCATCGTTAGTATAGACCTGGATGTGCGTGCCGTCATCCGACCTCAGTTTCAGGTCGGCCGACAGCCGTCTGTCGTCACCCATGAATACATAATTGCCATCATTGACATGGAAGGAGCTATAGCCCAAGACAGGATTCTTGTCGGTGAGATTGACTCTCACTCCATTTTGCTCAATAGAAGCCATGGCACCCAACTTGAATCCCAGTTTCTCATCGGCATCGTAAAGCTTCACATTGACTGTCGCTCCTTTTTCGATGATCGACCCGTCGAAGAACGCATTGAAGACATACTGCGGATGACCGGGTGCATTGCGCACCTGTCCGTTGTATTTGAAGCCGGTACTGTCGGTCAGTACTGCGAATCTGACGCTGTCGATACTGATGCTGTCGTAGACCAGTTTGCCCACCTGCAAATGTCCATTCAACCCATCCACATGCGAGGAATTCATGTTGACGTAGAGCTGGTCGAAAGAGATGCCCTCCTCGGCGGCCAGATCGACGAAGAAATTCTCATGCCCGCTTGAAAGGTAGATATTGGCATCGGGCAGTTTGTCACGCAAGGTCATCTGGTCGAAGTGCTTGTCTTTCATCTGGCGGGTCAGCTCGTCAGTGAAGTTGCTGACCTGCGAGAGCATTTTCTTGTATCCGCCCTTACCGCTCATATCGAGCACGAAATCACCGCTCTCCACCTTGGCGTAAGTCGTATCTTTCCGTGTCAGCACATCCATAGTCAGGTCGTCAGGCCTGAAGTACGTGTTCTTGTATGTAAACCTCATGTCGCTCATTGACCCCTGCACTTTGTAGAAATCGTCGAAATCGGTATCGATGTCTAGATGAGCGCATCCTGAGGCCGTGAATGGTGTATCAAAAAGACGCAGACGATAGAAATCCGCCGTATTGAGGTCACAAGCGAACGTACCCTTCAGGCGCTTGGAGTTCATCAGCGCATCAAAAGAGATTTTTCCGTCAAGCAACGGGTTGTGGCTGTCGATATCGGCACTGAGCACCCCTTTCGACAAGATGGCGTTGGCCGTCATGCCATCCAGGTCATACTGGTCGTAACGGAATTTCCCGATTCGCGCCTTGGCCCTCAGCGAGGTGGAAGGAGACATGAAGTCCATGCCCTGTCCATCGGCCTCGATATGTGCGGTGAGCGGGCTGAGTCCCATCTTGGGCAGGAAATGCTGAAGCGGGAAACGGTCGGCATCCACCGTGGCCGAGTATTTCATCACATCAGAGTCCAGCGCCACACGGGCTTTGACCTTTCCTCCACCCTGCGAGGCGGTGAAATCGGCCCCATACTGATGGCCGTTGACCTTCAAGTTGCCATCCAAGGCGATGTCGCGGGGTATGGCGACCTGGTCGGTGACCGATTTATCGAGCAGAGAGGTAAGGAAGCCGAGGTCTCCAGTAGACCCCTTGACATCGACATCAGCCTTGAGATGGTCAATGTCGTTGAGATTGCTGACATATCCATCGGCTTTCAACTGCAGAGCGGTGGGCAACGACACATTCATTCCGTTGAGTTCCATGCGGTTCATGTTCCCCCTTGCCTTACCCTTCAGATAAAGCGGCTGGTTGGGCCATTTCCGCACGAAGTCGCTCGGCATGCCACCCATGAACCGCATCAGGTCTTGCTTTCCGAAAGCCCCGTCGACATCCGCATACAGTTTTCCTGGATTTTTCTCGTCGAAGGAGTTGAGGTCCATATCAATGCTGGCCGAGAGTTTTGAGTCGGGTGTCTCAAGGTGCAGGTCCGGCAGGCGCACTGTCGTCGAATCGAGTGCCACCGTGCCCGAGAGGTGGTCGACCTGAATGCCACTTTTCTCCTTCAGTGAGCAGGAACTGACAGTCAGATTGAGATTGGAATCGCCGTAAGAGATGGATTCTACCCCAAGGTGAATGTCATTCAAGTCGATATGACTGGTGTCGAGTCCGTCGACATGCGGTGCGAAACGGTCGTCGTAGCGCAGCCGCCCTCCGTTCCAGTCGAGGCTGGCCACTTTGTAAACACCGTCGGCCAAATTGAAATCACCATCCTTGATTTTGGCATCGCCGAGGTATGTCTGCACCTGCATGGTGTCGCCTGGCAACCTAACGGTGACATCGGCTCGGGAGATCTGGAGCTGCTGCAACCGGATGCGCCAGTCATTCTCTGTCTCCGTCGTATCCGGAGGCACTGTGTCGGACAGGCAAATTTCCAACCGGGCACTGTCGAGTTGCGCCTTGTCGATATTGACCAACGAGTTTTTGAGATCCACCCCGTGACACTCCAAGTTGAGCGATTCCACGTTTCCTTTCACCCTCACATCGGGAATAAAGCCGTTGGTATTGAGTTTCACTTTCTCCAAACCCAGGCCATCGATCTCGACTTGTTTTTTCAACAAGGGTTTCCATTGCACGTCGACAAATACCCTGCCGACATCGGCGATGGTGTCGCGCACACCGGGAATGGAGTCATTGTCTTTGATGGCTTTCACTTCCTCAAGCGTCAAGTTGAGTGGGAAGCGGAGTGCCACATGTCCGACCGAGATGTCCATGCCCGTCTGCTCTGAGGCATACGCAGCCGCTTTCTTCACCGCCCAATTCTGCACGGGGGGCAAGTAAAGAAGCACAAACAGCAGCAGAAAAAGCACAATGGGCGTCAAGATGACGATAGCCACCCATTTCAACACCTTCTTCATGGTCTACTCACGCATTGGTGCTGCAAAGTAAGCAAATTTTTGGCAATATAAGGTGACACATCGCCCGAAAAAAACGTCAAGACGAACTTTTTTAGGATTTTTCAGTGATTTCACGCCACAAATTATCCTGCGGTATAGGGGATTCTGCCACAATCGGCTCCTTGGAGACGGGATGCACGAACTCCACCCTCCTGGCAAGCAAGGAAATGCTTCCGTCGGGATTGGAACGCTTCGCCCCATATTTGAGATCGCCCTTGATCGGGCAACCCAAGGAAGCCAGTTGGCACCTGATCTGATGATGCCGACCCGTGAGCAGCCTCACCTCCAGGAGAGAATATCTGTCGGTGGCAGCGATCATCTTGTATTCCAAGACCGCATGCTTGGCGCCACGCACTTCTCTCTGGTGCATGTAGCTCTTGTTTTGCTGCTCGTTGCGCGTCAGCCACCCCTCTACAGTGGCCTCAACCATCGGTGGTCGTCCCTGCACGATGGCCCAGTAAGTCTTGTGCACCTCGCCGTCGCGGAACATCGCGTTGAGTCTGGCCAGAGCCTTTGAGGTCTTGGCAAACACCACCACCCCACTGACCGGCCTATCGAGACGATGCACGACACCGAGGAAGACATTCCCCGGTTTGTCGTGCACCTTCTTGATGTATGCTTTCACCATCTCGGAAAGTGGTTCATCGCCGGTTTTGTCGCCCTGCACGATCTCGCCGCTTGCTTTGGAGACGATGATGATATGATTATCCTCGTAGAGAACTTTCATGCGCCGCCAACACTACATGTTCATGCCGCCGTCGACCTGGATCACCTGTCCGGAGACATAGGAAGACATGTCGCTGGCGAGGAAGGTGGCCACATTGGCGATATCCTCCACCGTTCCACCCCTGCGGAGAGGAATCTTGTTGATCCACTCCTTGCGGATGTCCTCGGAAAGTGCCTGGGTCATGGCGGTGTCGATAAATCCCGGAGCGATGGCGTTGGCACGGATGCCACGACTGCCCATCTCCTGCCCGATACTCTTGGCAAGAGCGATGAGACCAGCTTTCGATGCGGCATAGTTGCACTGAGCGGCATTTCCATGGACACCGACAACAGATGACATATTGATGATCGAACCACTCTTCTGGCGCATCATGACCGGTGTACAGGCATGGATGAAATTGAAGGCCGACTTCAGGTTAACATTGATGACGGCGTCCCACTGTGCCTCTGTCATACGGAGCATCAGTCCGTCTTTGGTGATACCTGCATTGTTGACGAGAATGTCAATCCGGCCGAAATCAGCATGGATCTGCTTCACGACCTCCTCGGTCTGAGCGAAGTCAGCAGCATTGCTGGCATACCCTTTGGCCTTCACCCCGAAAGCAGCGATTTCGTCTTCGGTCTGTTTTCCGTTCTCATCGATAACCAAGTCGGTGAAGGCTACATTGGCGCCCTCAGCGGCAAATTTCAGTGCGATAGCTTTTCCGATTCCACGTGCTGCACCTGTGATCAATGCAGTTTTTCCTTTTAGTAATTCCATAATCTTTGTTAAAAAATTTTTATAATGAATGTTCTGTTTCGAATGTCAAACCATGCCGTATCAAGACCGGCGGCAGATAGTAGGGAATCTATTTGAGCAGACTTTTTCCCAAGGCCCCATAGACCACCTTAGCCACCAGCGGCTTGCTCGTCTCCTCAGTCAATCCGTGGCCAAGGCGGCCATAGATATAGGGCACCTCAAGTCCCTTGATGCAATAATGGGTGATATCGGCCACCAGTTCCACATTCTCGATGTCAAACTCCCCATCGGCCTTTCCGTCGGCGTAGACTTTACGAAAGAGTTCTATCTCGTCCTCGTCAAAATTCTTCCTGATTTTCTCTACCATCCAGATATTGCGGAAGAATTCCGCTCTCAGGTTACCGTTTCTCACCACGGTCTCCTTGATCATGCTGAGATGGGTATAGATGAGTTCGATGATCTTGTCTTGAGGGCGTATTTTTTTCGCAGCCACCTCGTCCAGTTTGTCCGACAGCCGCTCCAATTCAGAGGCGATGACAGCCGAGTAGATGTCCTCCTTACTTTTAAAATAGGTGTACAACGTCCTTCTCCCCTTACCAGAAGCGACAGCGATGTCATTCATCGTCGTGTTCTCCAGTCCTTTCTTGGCGAAAAGCTGTCTGGCCACATCCACTAATTTCTGTCTGGTTTTTGATATTGACATGATAACCTCCTAATTTTGCACATTACTTGATGCGTGTGCAAAATTAGTCAAATGTATTGAATCGAACAAATTTATAGCGTAGAAAAGCGGTCTCATACGCTAAAAAACGTGAAAAGAAGCATAATCGAAGAAAAAAAACGAAGCTGTCGGCAGAGAAAGAAAAAGCCGTACAATCACGGGCATACACTCAATGCAATGGAGTTATTTTGTACTATTTTGAAGTTTCACAACATAAAAAGGCGCAGATTTTGAGAAAATGCAGGCTTAAACAGAAAATAATCGAGGAAAAATTTGGCTGTACGGAATAAAAGCGCTACCTTTGCACCCGCAAATAAGAAAACATCGCGGAGTGGAGCAGTTGGTAGCTCGCCAGGCTCATAACCTGGAGGTCGCATGTTCGAGTCCTGCCTCCGCAACTCTGTCCAATAGGGGATCTTCGATTGAAGATTCCCTATTTTCATTTTCATCCTTTTCCAATCCACCCGAACGACACGCCCTGCTTGTAGCCTATAGCCAGCTCCCCAATGAGCATCAAGCCAGGGACAGCCCCCTTGATATGCGAATCGATTCATCCGATTTTTTTAGGAGGGCTCATTTTTTTAGTTTACCTTTTCGGTTCTCACTCGTCATTATGACAGAGACAAACATGAAAGACGACTTTCAAAACATAGTGAAAACCGTTCGTCCGATGCTCATTTCCCTGTGCCGGAATTTCTTCGACCAACAGGAACTGGCATACGACACTGAGGATGCCGTGCAGGAAACACTGCTACGACTATGGCTTCTGCGTGACAAATTGAGCGAGTATCATAGCCATGAGGCGCTGGCCGTCAAAATCGCCAAGAATGTCTGCATCGATATCTTAAAGCAAGCTGGGACCCAGCACAGCATTATTGGGGAAGAAATCCAAGCCTACGCTTCGACGCAGACCGACCATCAAGTCATTGCGCATGACACCGAGAGAATCGTCAACCAAGCACTGGCCAAGTTGCCAAACACACAACGCAGAATGCTCATCATGCGAAGCGAAGGCATGTCGATGGAGCAAATTGCTGAGGCTTGCGGCACAAAGCCAACCAGTGTGAAGACAATGATCTGCGCAGGAAGAAAGCAACTGATGACAACGTTAAACTTAAGGAGGAAAGGAAAATGATAAAGATGAAAGACAGGGAACAACGGCTGCAGCTGATCAGGAAATATCTTGACGCTGAAACATCCATCGAAGAGGAAGAGCTACTCCTGAACTATTATCTCCATGCCGACGACACGCTCTCTCCAGAGGAGGAAGAAGTGAGAGCACTCATCGTCTCTACAACATATCACGGCAAAAGCGACCTGCTATCCTCAGACAAAGAGGACAAATTCGACATGTTGATGGCCCCCAAAGCACCTTCGCCGAAAAGCGTCAGACACCTGCGCCCCATCCGCTTCTTATGGCCTGCATCCATTGCCGCAGCTGCCGTCCTTGCTGTCTTCTTACTCCCCAAGGGGGCTAAAGTATCTCCGACAGGAGAACACGAGGCAAGGCATATCGCCACCATCACATCCAGACCCACACCAGAAACGACGACCTATCCCTCTCTGCCCACAGAGGATCCAAAAATCTGTCATAAAGAGGTGGAAGAAGACCTTGCCGCATCACAGAGACAAACGTTATTGGTTCTGAACGAACAAGAGCAAGAGTCAATCCCGGCTGATATAGAGACACCTGAGGTGGAGTTGCCGGAAACGGAAACAAGGACAATCGTCGCAAGCAATGACCCATCCACACCCAGCACCATGATCACTTCTGACAGTTGGATGCGACTCTTCGTGGCAAGTTCTGATAACGGTTTGCACCAGGCCTCCAACCGCCCGCTCGTTGTGGCCAACAACGAGGGCAAGGATGGCGTCATCAAGTATCTGACGGAGAAAAAGGATGACGCCATCATCTACAAAATCGATGGGAAAATCGTGAGCAGGGATGTCTTCAACAGGCTCGACTCCGACGATATCAAAGAGATCAAATTACTGAAGCGAGGTTCTGCCGCTGCCATCAAAGAGGCCCCCACCCATGGACGGCTGTGTGACATCATCCTCGTCGAGACATGGCTGCAATCCACCAGAAGCAAGGAGCAGACCCTGGCACCTCGTCGACTTATGCCCCTACCCCAGCAAATATCCATAGGCGACGGCACCTGCATGCTTTAATCATCCCGCAACGACAATCCCCCTTGACAATGAAAACGCGACACCTGTCCTTCACCATCCTGCTCATCATTTGCACACCAAATGCTTATGCACAAACAGACAGCACCCTCGTCCAAAAAGACTCGGTGACGTGGAACAAACAACTCGACGGAATTGAAGTCACAGCACAGCGCCAACTCATCAAACAAGAAATTGACCGCATAGGCTATGACGTACAGGCTGATGAGGGGTCGAAGACAGAGAACGTGCTCAACATGCTTCGTAAAGTGCCAATGGTGACTGTCGATGGAGAAGACAACATCCTTGTAAGAGGCAATTCAAACTATAAGATTCATAAAAACGGACACCTCGACCCCAGCCTGACAAAGAATGCCAAGGAAAACCTTAAAACCATGCCCGCATCATCAGTGAAGCGCATAGAAGTCATCACCGAACCTGGTGCACGTGAGGATGCCGAAGGTGTGAACGCTATCCTGAATATCGTGATGATGGATGCCAGGAAAATGGCTGGAGTAACAGGAAGCGTGACGGGCAGCTACAGCACGCTCAGCAATCCTGGACTGGGGGCCTATCTGACGACGCAGTTGGGTAAAGCGGTCATGTCTTTAGATTATGGCTACAACCATATGTCAAAAAAGTCCACCTCGACCCACGGATATGTTGAGCGCACGTTTGTCGAGAGCGGCAACATCATGAAAAGCAGTTCTGACGGAAAGAATCCCGGTTATATCCACTATGCCGACCTCAACGCCAGTTCTTCCGCCTCTCACTCACATATCGCTTTGGCAAACTAAAAGTCAAAGTGAAAAAGACTGCCACCACCATTGAGAACAGCGATGTTGTTGGCGGAATCAACAAGGGGAAATAAACTCTCTCACGATAAAGCCGTCGTCGATGCGACATCGACGCCGGCTTTTCCCCTTGCAGCGCATTTTGTCCTCATCTGTTAGAGACCTGGACACACATCTTTGGTGCAAACAAGTTCCATAAAGCAGGAATAAATGGATGGAGATGACATAAAAAAAAGTCTCTCATTTAAATCTTTTTCGAACTTTTCGAGTCTTTATGTCAGATGCATCTCAAAAAAGTAAAGACAATGAGTACAGAAAACAACATCACAATGAAAGAACTCGCCGAACACTTTCGACAGGAACAACCGCATTTGATGAGGTATGCCTGCTACCGCCTTGGTGATGCAGACGATGCGAAAGATGCGTTGCAAGATGTCTTCCTTACAATCAGCGCAAAACTCTCTGATGAAAAAAACGTTGTAGTGAGGGACTGGCGCAACTATATTTTTCGTGCACTCTCTAACTTGTGTTCCTCACGACTTACTGCATTGGGAAAACTCAGGACAATATCCTTGGACGCACACCTCGACATAGCCGACCATCCAACGGAAAGCAACGACGCGGATTATCAACGAATTGTCCAACTACTTATGGAAATTCCAGAGGAACAGGCCGAAGTCATACGCCTTCGAATCTATGGCAACAATAGCTTTGCTGATGTAGCCGAGATTCTTTCTCTACCCCTGCCCACGGTGAAATCCCGTTTTCTCTACGGACTGGAGAAAATCCGCAAGGCAATGAAACAAACAAATCATCAACATTAAACAGTACATTGATTATGACTTGCAAGGAATTTAAAGATAAGGTGGTTGATCTTTTTGACACCACAATCGATATGCAGACAAAGACAGAATGTAAGACACACATGAATGAGTGCCCCGAGTGTAAAGCCTATTATGAAGAAATGGCCGAGGCCTTTAATGCCTTACAACCACAAGAGACATCTGCCAAACCATCTATCAGCAGATCTGCTCGCAAGCAGCACCATATCTGGAGCCCCATCGCTGCCGCCGCCATGTTTCTTTTGGGATTCATTATCGGTTGGAGCCACCTTTTCTCCACATCCGCTATGGCCGAAACTCCGCGCGGCCAGCTCTTTGAGCAATGGATTAATAGTGTGCAAAATGTTGGCAGTTTCCAAATGGCAATCTATGCCCGCACCACCCCCAATGACAACTTTGCCTATTTCGATCCAAAAGCCGACTTCGTGAGAATAGATGTCGGACTACTGAGACAGAATGACAGCTTGTTCTATCGTGTGGAGAAGCAGAACGGACGAACAGCCGTATTTGATGGACAGACCCAGTATATGTGGATACCCAATGCACTCTACGTGAAAGGACCTCGTGCAACCAACTTCCTTGAGTACTTTGTCAATCTGCTCTACCCAGAGCGTCTGCTTGCTATGCAGAAATCTGCCATCGACTTTTCAAAGAAGAACGAAGTGACACGCACAGAAAATGATTCGACCATTATCCTGACATTCAAGGGGACGAAAAAAAACAGAGACCTGCAACAGTTGCTTGAGACAGGAAAGACGGGCGATTGTAAGGTGGAAGTGGAGAATGTATTCACAAAAAACGACGGGCTGCTGCGCTTTGTCAAACTTTGGGTTGTTGACAAAGGCCAAAAGACCCTCCTCCTTCATATCGACAATATCCAATATAATGTTATGATGAGTCGTGCCAATCTCATACAAATCCCAGACACACAATGGACGGATGTAACAGAAATGACATCTTCGACAGCCGATGACAGACTCAGCAAACTGCAAAATGAGACTGCTACACAAGCCGCTCAGCGCATACTCCAAGCCATCATCAGCGACGACAACAGCCAAGCCAGTGAAGCACTTGTATATTACAAGAATGTGCTCCCCGTGCTGAGCGAGAACATGAAAGGGTGTAAAGTCTCAGGCTTCAAAGAACGTCGCGACGGCGAATATGTAGGCACATATGTGTTCTACACCTTGACACATCCCAATGGGAAACAAGAGCAGAAGCACATCGCAATCAGGAACGACAACGAAAAGCATATCTGGATAGCTGATGGCGGGCTATAGTTAATCGCACCAGTACCAATAAGCATGCCTCCCCGTTGCTTGCCTCAGCAAGTGACGGGGAGAAGTGGAATTTATCGGTTTACACCGTATAACTGAGCTGATAGAATCGGGGAGCTCGATCATTCTTTCCATATAGATTAAAAACAGACCACAATGAGAAAAAAGATGACACACAACAACCCTATCGCCGGAGTGATCAAGAACTACATGAACAAGAAAAGCGGTAAAGTGACCGAATCTCGCCAAGAGATCCGTAGAAGATTCTACGGCCTTGACTGGAAAGACCAGAAAAAGATCATCAACGCCTTTCTCGACGCAGGCAGTTCAGACAGGAACTGGGCCTACACGAGATTGCTGGACTTGTGGGACGATGGCTTCGAGACAAAAATCAAAGACCTGTGGGAACAACGGCATGAGGAACGGTGCGCCTGGGTCGTCATCCGGCATTTTCCTTTGGAATACCTCAAAAGACACATGGATGAGTTGAAAGAAGGTCGCAACTACTATTTTATTTGCAGAAGGATGGCTGATGACGCAGACTATGAGATCAACAGAGACCAGATGGAAGAGACAGACTACCTGATGGCACTGTATCATGCCAACAGACATGTCACAGACTCCGAGGCGATGGACATCCTTTTCAAGACCGTACGCAAAATATGCGCCCATTGGTGGCCGACACTGCTGCTTTCGAGGAGTTACCGACTTGACAGAAACGTGATGATGGAGGCCTCTGACTTCAGCGGAATATCGTTAGCTTTGTATTACCTGAAGCGGATGGGAAACGAGGAGGCCGTCGAAATCTTCAACGTCTGGGATGATGAAATGCAAGCAAGCGTCAGACATAGTCCTGAATACACAGCGCTTCTCAAGCAACCTCTCTCAGACCATGACCTCACCGACAGATTGGCAACCATCGTGCAAAAGCACATGAACCAATATCTGCCGGAGAAGTACAGAGTCCAGAGAGAAGAATGAGATGAGCGCTGCTGCTACCGTTTCTTGACAGGGGCGGACTTCAGCAGGCAATACTTCGAGGAGATGTAGAACACCGTGCCATTAAACCTCGTCTTATAAAAACCATTCTCCTTGCCAAGATAAGGCAGCCTGATGCCCTTCGGGAGGTAATATGGAGTCCAATCCACTATCGTTTCCCACTCATCTGCTTCTGGCTTTTCGCCATCACGGATGAACCGATGTTGATACGTTGAGGCGCCGCTCGCGGCATCGTAGCAAAAATAACCATAACGGGTAGAAGGTCCTTCCCTCAGCCTCACGTTGGTCCCATTGAGCTGAAGATACTTCTCGCCATTCGAGCCGGGCAGGCGTGTTACGTTACGTGGGATACTGACATCAGCTGCAGGATATGGCCAATAGTTATAATAAGGGCCGCCATCATCCATCACTGTGATGGCTTTACCTTTATCCAACGTGACAGAATGTGACCAGCGTGGATCTTCATACGTATAATCACGTTTCATCACGACAACGATTTCACGAGGCTCTTCTTGAGCCACCACATCGGCTGTCTGGCAAAAAAGAGCAAAAAACGTCAAGAAAAGAACTTTGAACTTTATCATCCTCAAAAATGGTTAGAATCATTGCAAAAATACAATTTATTTGATAAAGTTCCAAATTTTGGAGACAGAACATTGACATTATTCATTCCAGCAAGAATCGGGTGCATAAAGCAAAATAATCCTTTTATAGTGAATGGATTCATCTCCTTTTTTATTATCTTTGCACTGCGGCATCAACGATAAAACCAACCTTAAGATGAACAAGAAGTTTCCATACGGTCACGATGTGAATGCTTATATAGACAAGGCATTCGAACGGATGAAAGAAAGCTATCCATGGGCTGAAAAAAAGATGCTCAGGAAGGAGTGGTCTTACGCCATCGAATCAGTAGACGGTGAATACCAATACGTCACCTACTTCGATTGGAAAGACGGCCAGATAGACCGTAAAGTATTAGACTGCGACGGCGAGCGGTTCATTGAGACCATCATCGGCCATCACCATCACTGGATAGAAAGCGAGAACCCCGTGGTGGAAACATTCGACGTGCCCGCCTCATGCAAATGCAGCGGTGGCTGGCATCTGGAGATTTACCGTTTGCAAAAGCATCAATTAGGGGGCTATTCGGCCTTCGTCCAGGCAGGCAATCGCTCGGCAGGCGGGTCGAGGACGTTTTTCATTCCACCTGCATATTTCAAACTTTCATGGGAGGAATTTCTTGACAAATACCTTGAACTGGTTTCTCCAGGTCCCTTCTTCGTAGGCAGGGCCGACCTCGAAAGCGCAAAAGGCCTCAAAGAATTCCTCGGCTACTGAGCGTCTATATTTGCCGTATAGAGCAGGTCCGTTCACTCAATGCCGATCATCTTGTGGGTCTGCAGCGAGAGATGCCATTGGGGATGCTCCTTGATATACGCCACACACTGGGCTGTCAGATGACGGTTGAGGACAGGATCACCAGTGTCGCAAGGCTGGAGGCAGAGATAGGCGGAGCCGGAAATGCTCTCCGGGCACTCTGGAGGATGGATGCCATCGAAGACCACTTTCACCTCATCCGCCCGACTGATGACGATGGGCAGAGGATGGTCGACGAAACTTCCCTTGGGCGACAGTGTCACCCAATCGACACCATCAGCGATGACATGGGTGCCGTTGGTCTCCATTGCGACAAAAAACCCCTGCTGGTGGAGAAGGTCAAGCAACGCTGTATCCACTTGCAGAGATGGTTCGCCACCGGTGAGCACCACAAAGCCACAATGACGCCAAGGAGTGATGGCACGGAGAATCTCGTCGGCGGTCATTGGACGAAAGCCGTTGAAGTCTGTGTCACAGAAAGGACATCGCAGGTTGCATCCGCTGAATCGGATAAACACTGCCGCCCTCCCTGTGTGGCGTCCTTCGCCCTGCAGGGAATAGAAGATGTCGTTGATGCGGTATGTCTTGTCCATCAACAGCCTACAGAAGGAATTTCGCGTCGATGGGGAACTGGTCGTCGTAAGCCTGTGCGATATTGCCGCCCGACTCCTCGACGATGGCGCGGTAGCACTCGGGGAATTGCTCCACCACCCAGGCGGCAATGTTCTCAGCCGTGGGGTTGAAAGGAAGCAGTTCGTTGAAGTTGCCATGATCAAGATAACCCGCGATGGTCTTCTTCACGTGCTTGAAATCCTCCACCATCCCCTGAGCGTCCAACTCCCTGGAGGCCAGGTATACGGTGATGATCCAATTGTGCCCATGCAGTCTGCTGCATTTGCTGGGGTAAGGCAGTGACAGCTGATGGCAGCCGGCCACTTCCATTTTTTTCGAGATACAATAAACCATGGGCAACTTATTTTCTGATGACGGTGCAATGTGAAAAAGCTGCCACGAACTGCGTGGTTAGGGAAAAAATCATAGTCATTTTTTCAGTATTCTTATCAATTGGGTTGCAAAATTACGCATTTTCTACGACTGCCCCAAATCATTTCTGTTAAAAGTCGGGACTTTCTATAGGATCATGGCCATCGAATGGTGCTGCTTATGGATCAGAATCTGTCGTAGATGACACCACTGAGGTCGACATCGGCATTTTCCACATCAATGGGTGTGGCAACATCCAAGAGGCAGTTCTCAAACGTGATGGCACCTCTGGGGATGGGCTGTTCCTCGAAGCCATGGATGACTCCCCCGCTCTCAGCATGGGCCCGGATATTGCGCAGGCGTATGTTGCGCAGGGTGGTACGAGGTGAGTAGGGCGGCTCTTCGGCTCCTTTCATTCGCCAGGTCATGTTGAATTCCATCACGTTGCGCGCCCGCGAGATATCGATGTCCTCAAAAAGGATGTTCTCCACGATTCCGCCACGGGAGGGTTGGCTTTTCAACCGGATGGGGTTCCAGTTTTCTCCTGCCATGTCGCAATGCCTCACCGTCACATCACGCACGTCGCCGCTCACCTCGCTCCCGATGGCCACGCCGCCATGTCCATAGTCGAAATGGCAGTTCTCAATGAGAATATCCTGAGAGGCTTTGTTGACCCGCCGACCGTCAGCATCGCGCCCGCTCTTGATGGAGATGCAGTCATCATGGGCACGGATGTGGGTATTGCTCACCGTCACTCCGGTCGATGAGTCGATGTCGATGCCATCACTGCTGGGAATGTAGTCCTCCGCATTGATGTCGACGTTGTCGACTGTGAAACCGTCGGTGAAAAGGATATGCAGGCACCAGAAGGCTTGGTTGCGGATGTGCACGCCGCTGATCGCACCGCCGTCGCAGTGGTCGAAGCAGATGGTCCTCGGCCGTCCGGCAAACGACATCCGTTGATTTTTCCAAGCCAGCCCCTGGGCGTCGATGGTGCCCTCACCCGTCAGACGGCATCCTTCGTTGTGGACGAAGTTGAGCAGGGCGGCCCGAGCCTTCCGCAGCCGTCCTTCCCAACGAGTGTCGATGATGGGATAGAGCGTGGTGTCGACGATGCTCACCAGCGTGGCGCCTTGCTCAAGGTGCAGGTCGACGCCACGGGGGAAGAAGAGGGCACCCGTCTTGTGCCGCCCTTTTTTCAGCACCACCCGACCGCCGCCCTCGCTGTGAGCACGGTCGATGGCCGCCTGTATGCTCTTGTATCGGCGGGCGTCGTAGGCGACGGTGCGTTTTTTGACGACGACAAAAGTCGATCCCCAAGCGGGCAAGGTTAAGTGTACCCGGGTCTTGTTTCCCACGACGGTATACGGCAACGGTTTGATCTCACCGGTCGAGGCGTCCCACAGTTGCGCTTCACCCATGCAGTCGAGGTCGAGTGTGACCGATTCTTCGGCATTCCTTTGGTTGAGGATAAAGAAAATCTTGGCATCGCCAGTCTGTCGGACACAACAAGTGATACTGTCGGCCCTTCCGTCGGTCACTTCCATCTCACGCGCAGGCAGATAAGCATCCATGTCAGCTGTCCATGTGCTGTCGGCCACAAGCAAGGCCCCATTGAGAGGTTCGATGCGACGGGTTTGCGTCATCGTGGTGGCAAAAGTGGCCTTGGGGGTGTCGCCCATGAAGATCACTTTTCCCCCACGCGCTGCAAATTCCTGTATTTTGGTCCATGCCGTCTCGCGTATTACTTCCGTAGTGGGGATGACAAGTGTGGTATAGGCCTGTCCGCTGCGGTTGACGAGTGCGCCGTTCCGAGGTGTCGTGGCATCGATGATGCCATCGTCGGTGATGAAGTCGAAGTCGTATTGGTGGGCAGCCAACAAGTGTGCAGCAGCCTTCATGAAGTTGTTGGCCCGATTGTTGCCCAACCACAAGGTAGGGATGGGTGCGTAGATGGCGATGCGGGCTGTGGGTTTGCCTTGCGAGAGAAGGTAGCAGGCACGGTTGGCATAGTCGTTGAGGGCTTTCATTCCCGGTTCAGCCATATAGCCTTGCGCGCCTTTCTTGCTTGCCCAGAACATCAATTCGAAGAAGTTGATGCCCCGTGCCATCTGGTAATCAATGACGTATTTCGCCGAAGCTGTGGTGAGCGGTCGTCTGAAAGCGGCAAAACTCTCACTGAAGGCCCGTTGCCGTCCATATACGTGAGCCGTGGAAGATGCCAGACGAGGAAATTCGGTGGTGGAACCATACCAAATCTGCGACCAGATGACATCGATACCCGGCACCTGCACACGACTGAGGCAGCGGAAGGGGTCGCCCTCCATCTTCACGCACCAGGGCAGTTCGTCATCCTTGTCCATGTGGGTGATATGTTTCACGTTGTGGGCCTCGCACCAATCAGCCTGCGCTTTGAAATAACGGTCGGCGAAGAGTCGGCTCCACACATCCCAGTAGTCGGCCTTCACTCGTCGCTCCGTGTCGCTGAGTTCATCGCTGTGCACCGACATGCGGTCGCTTTTGAGCAGCGCCTTGAGCCAATGGGTGGGGTCATACCCCTTTTCCTTGACGAACACATCGAGGATGTCGTTGGTCCAGGGCACGCGCTGGAAGGCGGGCTCGTCGCCGCGGAAACCGAGTACAGTGGTGCCGAGGTGGTGCCCTAATGCCTTGCGGTATTCCTCATGCGTCCATGCGATGAATTGTGCGACGGCGGCCGTGTCGAGGTAGTCACAGAGCGAGTTGTTCTCATCCTTGCCACCCGTGGGATTGTTGACACAGCGGGTCTGCGATGACCTGCGCACAGCTTTCACCGTGTCGCCGTCGGCCACCAGTGCTTGCATGCAGAGGTCGGGGCGCTCCTTCGAGAACTTGCCGCCTGCCATGCCGCTGGGGTATTTCCCCTCGTCAATGATCCACATTCTCATGCCACGTCGCTCCACGGAGTCGGCCATCATCCTGATGTTGGCAAACCATTTCTGGCTGAGGTATTCCGTGCCCATATTGTA
This sequence comes from uncultured Prevotellaceae bacterium, assembly GCA_946540735.1. Taxonomy (GTDB): domain Bacteria; phylum Bacteroidota; class Bacteroidia; order Bacteroidales; family Bacteroidaceae; genus Prevotella. The sequence continues at coordinate 51,441 of CAMNIN010000018.1, forward strand.
GCCAGGCTCCACAATGACGTTACGGAAACCCTTGGCTTGGATTTCGCCGAGGTCATGGCCGATGACATCGGGTGAGATTTCACCGTCCCATCCGAGAATGACGTGGTTGCTCATCTCGGCAGGTGGGTATTTGAATTCTTTTTCCATTTGAGCCTTTCCCGTGGCAGCGATGGCCAGGAGAAAGATGAGTGCAATGCCTTTTTTCATGGGAAGTAGTTTGTTGTTATCATTCAGTTAGATCCGCCCGGCCACAGCCGTGCTCGCTTTTCAAACGACAAAAATAGCGATTTTTCAGCTAACTTCAATCATTATTTCCTCAAAAATGTCTATCTTCGCAGTTGAATATCAAAAAAGCATGCCATCATGGGGTTTACATCAATGTTGGGAATGAGGGATCCAGACCTCGACCCATGAATGCCGGATGGAATGGATGAATTCACCTATTTCGAAGAATTGAAATCATGGCCAACCAAAAACGTGCAGCATCTGCTGCCATACTGACAGCAATACTGCTTACCCTTACGCCCCCACTGACAGCTCAGACGCTGACTCAGACGGAGCGCAGGGCGAGAGTGGACAGTGTGCTGTCGATACGGTATTACAAGACACCTTACGACACCAACTACGTGGTGCGCCCGGAAGGACGGGTGACGCTGAAAGTGAGGATGAACCAGACGGGCAACGACTTTCATGCCAAGGGTACGGTGAACGATGTGTCTGCGAAAGCTGACCTCAAGACCAGCCACAAGACCACTTTCTCGCTTGCCGCCATCTACCGGGGCATTGGTGTCGGATTGGCCATTAATCCCGCAAAATGGAAAGGTGCCTATAAAGACTATGAACTGAACGTCAACTACTACAGCAGCCGTTTGAGTCTCGACTTCAGCTACCAGCGGTCGGAGTCGCTGACAGGCGACATGCGCCTCGACGATGTGCCGAAGCACTTGCAACCAGGCGATGCGAAGATGAAGGTCGTCAACGTGGCAGGTTACTACACATTCAACCACCGCCGCTTCTCCTTTCCCGCCGCCTTCACTCAAAGTTACATCCAGCGGCGTTCGGCTGGTTCCTGGCTGGCCGGTTTCAGCTATCAGGGCGGCAGCATCCAGACCACAGAAGCACTGCTGGCAAGGAATCCCAACGCTCCAGAGACCCGCATCTACGTAGGCCACTTCGGAATCGGTGGCGGCTATGGCTACAACTGGGTACTCGGCCGCAAGTGGTTGCTGCACTTCTCCATGCTGCCCACCTTCGTGGTCTATAACCGCAACAACATGACCCTGCGCGGGGAACGCAAAAAGGCCCGGCACATGCGATTCAACATGATCTTCAACGAGCGTGCCGCCGTGGTCTATCAGTTCTCACCCCGCTACTTTGCTGGTGCCACCCTTGTGATGAACAACTCCGTCTTCGACGATGACATGGTGACCATCAACCAGAACAAATGGCGTGCACGTGTCTTCTTCGGCATGAGACTGGGCAAATGAGGCAGGAATAATAGGAGATGGCCGGATACGATGCCATCGAGGACATACCGTCCGCCACCAGAACCGTAGACCAAGAAAACACCACCACGATTATAAATGAAGTGCATAACCATAATGAAAAGAAAGTATTTGTTCATTATTTTTTCAATGCTGGAATGTCTTGCCATAGCACAGAATTTTCCCCCTGTGGCGAAGGACATCCGTATCGGTGAGACCAATCTTCCCATCGTGTTCATCAACACGTTGGGACACGAGATAGACAGAGAGCAACGTGTCTCTGCCTATATGAAAATCGTGGACAATCCAGACGGAGTGAACTATGATGACACGATTGCACACCCCGCTCAGACGATCAATTACGAAGGATATATCGGCATCAAATATCGCGGTAACTCGTCGTTCACGTATTCTGCCAAGAAACCGTATTCAATCAAACTTCTGACGAACAGTTACGAGAACAACGGAGAGAAGCGCAAAGCTTCGCTTCTGGGAATGGGCAAAGACAACGACTGGTGTCTGCTGGCACCCTACAATGACCGCTCACTGATTCGCAACACGCTCACGTTCTCGCTCGCAGAGGGATATCTTGAGTATGTGCCGAAGACACGCTTCTGCGAATTGATACTTGACGGCATCTATTATGGCGTGCACTCTCTGACGGAGCGTGTGCGCACAGGAACCGGACGGCTGAACATCAAGTCACCGGGTGATGAAGGCGACAAGTTGACGGGTGGATATATCGTCTGCATCGATCGCAACGATGAGCCGGTGACACATGCCAGCAAGTATCACCCCACGAACTCGGCTGGCGAGGTGTTCACCGACAAAACCATTTGGATGCAATATACAGACCCGTCTTGGGAAGATATCACGGAAGCCCAGCGAACCTACATTGACAACCGTTTCGACGCTTTTGAGGACGCGTTGGCTTCAGACGATTTCATGGATGCCGACAAGGGCTACAGACAGCATATTGATGTCACCTCGTTTATCGACTACGAGTTGACCACTGAGATAGCCAACAACATCGACGGTTACCGTCTCAGTACTTATCTCTACAAATACCGCGACAGCGTGGATCCTCGCTTCAAGATGACCATCTGGGATTTTGACCTCGCCTGGGGATTACCCGACTTCGAGAACATCCATACCGGTTACATGACCGACATCTGGACTTACAAAAACAATGATGCTGGCTTGGGCACAAAGATGCCATTCTGGTTCGATCGCCTGATGAGTGACCCGTCGTATGTCGCACAACTGAAAGCCCGATATGCGGTCTATCGCCAAGGGAAATATGCCGACGTACCAGCCGTTGTCGATTCGCTTGCCACATTGCTCACCGAATATGGTGCGGCAGACCGTGACCACCAAGCATGGCCACGATGGGGAGAGGTTATCTATCAGAACTATTATCTTGATGCCACGACATATGCCGAGGAAGTGGCCTATGTCAGGAACTTCGCTGCCGCACGTATAGCGTGGCTTGATGAGCAGTTGGAATATGATCCGGCTTCTGTTGCTTCACTTCGACATCATGACTCTGGGCCACAGGCCATCTATTCTGTCGATGGTGTCAGGCGCAGCAAATTGCATCCCGGCATCAACATTGTCCGGAGCAGCGATGGGGTAATCAGAAAGATATGGCGATAATTATGAAAAATTGACAAGAGGAAATCTGTAAGCGCTTATGGGTACACAATACCACGACTTATTGATGACAGGACTCCGATATTGCTGCCCGTCCATATTCTCAGATTATTTCTATTTGGTGTCAATAGTCATGCCCAAAGAGCCCAGCTACTTCTTCGTGGCAATATATTTCTGCTTTGGAGAATTGGGCACATCGGGCAGCGTCCTTTCAAGATAGCCAGCCTCAACAAGTGAGTTGATGAATTTTTTCCTATTCTTTTGCTGGAATGATACACTTATATGGCTCAAAATCTCTCGGCTGCTTTTTGCTATGATGCAGTAAGCTATTACTTCCTTATGCCTATCTGATAAAGGTATAGTGTCTAACCCAACTTTGACGTGAAAAAGTTTTTTTCATCTTTTTCTATATGCTGCAGTCGCATAACCCATTGTCAATCAACGCTGGCTCATTTGAAAAGTCAATTGTAGTACACAGGAGAATGCAAATAATGTTTTACCTTTGCACCACGATGCACTTTATGTCCCAGCTCAGATACAACCCGAAGACCCAGCGTGATGAATGGTACTACCGCATCAAGGAGTCTTACCGCGACCTGACAGGCCGTGTCCGCAGCCGTGTGA
>CAMNIN010000019.1 GCA_946540735.1 uncultured Prevotellaceae bacterium
AAATGCAAATCCACCCGAATGGCTATGCTTACTTAGGTGCTGAGTAATTACAATATTAAAATGCCCTGGCATAGGGCAAATGAGCATAGTATCTTTGTCATGGCATTTTAATCAATATGGCTATATAACTATATGGCATGATCATCTAATGGCATTTTAAACCATACCTACATGAACGACAAAGAATCCACCCGGCAGTTTCTCTGCCAGTTTCCCAGACAGATCGAAGGTCTTGTCTATCTTTACTTGCAATCCATCGCCCAAGAGGGCGTGGTGCACAGCAGCGGATATGCCCTTGCGAAACAACTGGGCATCTACCGCCCCACCCTCTTCCGCATTCTCAATCACTTGCAACGTCAGCAGTGCATCAGCCTGACCAGAGACAGGGATTGCGACTCTGCCAGCGGCAGCAAACTCATCATCAAACTCCTTCTCGAACCCTGCAAAACTCATGGAGAGAATGAAGAAAATGATACGCTCCAAGGAGAACAAGCTACGCTACAAACCGATAATGTTACGCTCCAGGGAGAACAAGCTACGCTGCAAACCGAAAATGTTACGCTCCAGGCGGAAGAAGTTACGCTACAGGGAGAAGAAGTTACGCTACAGACCGAAAATGGTACGGAAAAGCCGGAGGAGATGGCCTTTTTTGACCCTCCACAGCCGGTTTTGACCCTCCGGAGCCCGTATTCAGGGCATCATGACGAGACCGATGTGACGGATTGTTACGCTACACAACAGCAAAAGAAAAGCAAAGAAGAAAATCCCCCTGCACCCCCTCAAGAAGAAATCAAAAGAAAAATCTCACACAAACGCGCGCGCATGAGCAAACAGACACTCGAGATGCGCAAACAAGCCTTCATAGACAGCATTATGCCCTTCTCGTCACGTTACGACACCGCGATGCTCCATGCCTTCGCCAACTACTGGACAGAGCCCAACCGCTCACTCTCCCGGATGCGGTTCGAGATGCAAAAGACATGGAGCACATCACTGCGCCTGGCCACCTGGGCGCGCAACGAGGCCTCTTTTGGCCGGCGAAGTCAATACACGCCACGCCCCTCCTCGGCAGAATGCGTAAGTCAGGCTCAGCAATGGGCCATGGAGGAATCGATGCGCGTCGTGCAAGAATCCGCATGCAACAGACTCCTGCGCCAGCAGTTCCTCAATTCACTCTAATCCGAAGAACGCCAGTCTACCAGTACCCCAGATGTAAAGACGTCGCTTTGCGGCGTCATCCACAGAATGTCATGGGAGGATATAACAAACGGGAGACGCCTCAATGCGACGTCTCTACTTTCTTAATCAAACGATTGGATTTCCCCCCATAGGACTGGCATAAAAAACCGATGAAACAATTTGCCTGCTGCAATACAATAAAACCGGCCGTTGTGAGGTTATCATAAGAAAACGCGTTTTAAAACAACAGAAGACTTCGTATCATGAAAAGGAAAAAGGGAATCCTATTGTCGGCGATGCTGGAGACATTGTCGTTGGCTCTCCTCGTCGTGCTGTTTTTCGAGGAAATCATATCATTCAACCTCTTTCTCGCCCTGACCTTAGTCGTTGGCGTCGTGTTCTCGGCAGCAGTGGTGTTTATCATCAGAAACACCCAGATTTAGACGTTATGCCAAGGGTCACGAATGATAGGCAACCAAGCCCGGCATAGGACTTTTTGAGACAGCATCAAGGAGGAATCCCTCAGCGTCGGCTGCCTCGCGGAGCATCTCCTCATAATGGCAAGCAATGCTGCCGATGACCCTCACGGGAAGGTCGCGGCGGGCATATTGCGACAAGTTGCGCTCCAAGAACATTCTGAAATTGCCCACCACCAACCGCCGCACCTCCGGCACATGGAGATGATCATGGATGAAAGGAGAGAAAGAAGCCAGGAAGCGGTTGGGCAAAGGTTGCCGGTAAACCGCCTGGATGACATCCGCCACCGAGAGACTGTAAGAATGCTCAAACTCCTCCCTCAGTTCCACGGGCATCAGACCTTTGTAGAGAGCCCCAAGAAACAGTCTGCCCAGAACGGCGCCACTGCCCTCATCCCCGAGGATGAAACCCAGAGGAGGAGTGTTGGCCACGATGTCATGGCCATCATAGAGTCCGGAGTTGGACCCTGTGCCAAGGATGCATGCGATGCCCTCCTCATGGCCGAAGAGTGCCCTGGCCGCACCGAGGAGGTCGTTCTCCACCTCCACCTTGTCCGCCATCAGGGCCGATGCCAGCACACGGCGCATCCGATCCCTCATCTCAGGCCGGATGCCGGCGCCATAATAGCAGATGGCATCGAGCGACTCGTTTTCCCACACCCCGATGCCGCTTTTCAGTTCGCTAAGCAATATGCGCCTTATCTCCTCGTCGGTCTGATAAAACGGATTAATGCCCTGCGTGGCCACCTGCGCCACCACCCTGCCCCGGTCGGTCAGGCACCAGTCGGTCTTCGTACTTCCACTGTCAGCTATCAGTATCATGGTCGATTATGTTCTACAAATAAAATAATGAGGAGACAAAAGTAGTAAATAAATCCGACAACAGGCAGCCGAAAAAGGACAAAACGCACAAAAAAACAAAAGAAAGCCACCAATATTGAGATATTTGCGCTACCTTTGTGGCTGAAATTGGTTGATTACAGGAAATGAAAGGACAATACAGCTCACTTATCTTCAGGGCGCTCACGCTCATGGTACTCCTTCTGGTGATGGCCGTGCCATCCCACGCCGTGCTCAAGGAGAAAGACCTGGAGCAGACCCTCGTGATCCTCAGGGAAGACATCACCGCCTATTACCAGAGTCTGCTCAGCGAGGCAGAGGGGCACAAAGAATACCGCCAGCAAGTGATCAAGGAGCTGGTCGACATCTCGAAGCGCAGCAACCAGAACGCCCTGATGCTTTACTCGCAGAAAGAAGGATATGTGTTCGACCTCACCTATGCCTGCAACGAGGTGACCAAGCTCTACAAGGACTACAACCGCCGTATCCAGCCGTTCAAGAGCAGCATCGAGAACATCGACACGGAGATTGCCCGTTATGACAGTCTGCGCAACAGCCTCAACAAGATGTCGGTGCGCAGTCTCTCCGACCAAGCCAAGATAGACCGCAACGTCTGCCTCACCCTCGCCGTGTGCATCGACCGCATGTTGAGAGAGAACCGTGAGAGCATGAACGACTACATCAAGATCTACCAGACGACGGAAGAGCGACTGAAGCAACTCAACGACTATGCCAACCTGCGCTACAACGACATCCAAAGCAAGATTTTCGTGAACGGCGGTGAGAACTACCTGAGCATCCTCACCAATTTCCAGTCGCAACTGTCGAAGACCAAGGAGAGTGTGCTCGAGAAATACGAGCCCCACGGCGAGGTGAAGTCGCAATGGGACAGCCGCATGATCATCGGCCTGTTTATCACGATGGCCATCTTCGCGCTGGCCTCCATGCTGATCAGTTTTCTCGGTGCCAAAGTGCTGTCGAGGAAGTTCAAGACCAAGGGCTTCATCGCCAAGCGCACTGTGATCATCATGACAGCCACCGTGCTGATCTTCGCCGTGGCCCTGCAACTGATCCGCATCTCTTGGGACCAGAATTTCTTCATCATGGCCAGCAGCCTGCTCACGCAATACGCCTGGCTGCTGGGTGTGATTCTGGTGTCGCTGCTGTTGCGCGTGGATGCCGACCAACTGATCAGCGCGCTGCGCATCTACGCCCCGCTGATGGTCATCGGTTTTGTGGTGATCGCCTTCCGCATCGTGCTCATCCCCAACGAGCTGGTACACCTCATCCTCCCCCCGATCCTGCTGGTGTGCGCCTTGTGGCAGTGGTGGGTCATCCGCCGCTACAACCACAACATCCCCCACTCCGACATTTTCTACACCTACGTCTCGATGGTGGTGTTTATGATCTCAGTCATCTGTTCCTGGGTGGGCTACACGTTGCTCAGCGTGCAACTGCTCATCTGGTGGATCATGCAGCTCACCTGCATTCTCACCATCACCTGTCTGCGCTCGTGGATCAAGCAGTATGGAGAGCACCATCAGTTGGCCGACAAGCCCGTCACCGACACCTGGTTCTACGACCTGCTCTACAGCGTGCTGCTGCCCACGCTGGCCGTGGCCTCCGTGCTTGTGGCCGTATACTGGGCCGCCTCGGTGTTCAACCTGAGCGAGCTCACCTGGCGCATTTTCACCTATAAGTTCATCAACTCCCGCAACATCACCATCAGCGTGCTCAACATCGCGCTGGTCGTCATCCTCTGGATGGTCTTCTCCTATCTCAACCGCACCGCCCAGGCCCTGCTGAAATACAACTTCATGCTGAAAGACCCGTCGACAGCCGACAGCCGCTTCGTGATGGGCAAGAATGTGCTCCAGCTTCTGATCTGGGGTATCTGGCTGCTCATCAGCCTGGCGATCTGCAACGTCAATAACACGTGGTTGGTGGTCGTCTCGGGCGGTCTGTCCACCGGTATCGGTTTTGCCCTGAAAGACATCCTCGAGAACATCTACTACGGCATCTCACTCATGGCCGGCCGCATCAAGGTGGGCGACTGGATTATCTGCGACGGGATACGTGGAAAAGTCAACTCCATCAGCTACACCAGCACGATGCTGGAGTCGGTCGATGGCTCGGTCATCGCTTTCCAGAACAGCCAGCTGTTCACGAAGAACTACAAGAACATGACCAAGAACCACGGCTATGAGCTCCACATGCTCGATGTGGGCGTGGCCTACGGCACCGACATCGAAAAAACGCGCCAACTGCTCGTTGACGCGGTATCCCGTCTGGACTTCATTGATCCAGAGCATCAGGTCAGGGTGGTGCTGCGTGAGTTTGGCGACAACAGCGTCAATCTCCAGGTGCTGGTATGGGTGCCCGTACTCACCCAGTATATCAACGACTGTGAGGTACTGGAATGCGTCTATCAGACCCTCAACGAGAACAACATCAGCATCCCGTTCCCACAGCGCGACTTGCACATCATCCGCGACGAGCCGTTGTCATAAGACGACGGCTGTGCCGCTGACGGCCACCATCAGCATCGAACTGTTGGCGCCGATGGTCTCATAATCGATGTCGATACCCACGATGGCATTGGCACCTGTGGCCATGGCACGGTCCTCCATCTCGCGGAACGCGGAGTTCTTGGCTTCGATGAGCACCTTCTCATAACTTGCGCTCCTTCCGCCGATGAAGTCGCGGATGCTGGCTGTGAAGTCTTTCCAGACGTTAGCGCCGATGATCACCTCACCAGTGACCACTCCTTTGTACTCTCTGATAGGCCTTCCTTCCAAGGTCGGGGTTGTTGTCAGTATCATATTCTTCTTTATTTAGGGTTATACTTTTCCGGATTAGGCTCATGCCTTCCATAATTTACGCTAATAAGAGACACCGATCGGCGGAAACCTATCACCTCACTTCGTAAAACACAAAGCTTGTCGCCTTGATTTCTTGATAAGGATTATCTGACAACATATTTCCTGCCACCGCGGATGTAAACGCCCTTTTGTGGGGAGACCGTTATTTTCCGGCCTTGCAAATCGAAATAGGGAGGACAGGAAGATGGAGCATTGAGCGCAGCGTATGGAAGTTCATGGATTGTACTGGGAATTTCAAAAATCCATTCCTCAGCAGTCTCTGAACGGAAAATTTCCTGACTATCCCTGACTATCCATAAAACTTTGAGATACTCTATGCCTGGAAGAACAGGTTCTACTATCTTATACCCCAAGAGGCAACTGTTCCTTCTCAGGTCAGAAACCCGTCCAATATGTCTGATCATCCCCCCGTCATCGTTCAAGATGTATTCTATAGACTGATTCTTGTAAATGACGTTTTTGATGTCATCCTTATTCAAATATGACTTTAACAGTTCCACTTCTTGTGACGGCTCATTGACTCTCAAATATTCACAAAAAGGAGATTCATTATTCCAGTTAAAATCATAAATCATGATAGGATCAGGAAAGTCTTTTGTCAGGATCCATACCCTGTCATCTTCCTCAAATATCCATCGCTCCAACCGTTCTCCATTCATCATGATCGTTTTGCATAACCTATTGTCAACGAGGGTGTCTTCTCCTATCTCATACACAACAGAGGTAACGGTATCGAGAGGTAACGAATAAGGTTCGGCTAACACTTCTTTCCATTTCATTCCAGTCGGAAAATATTGATGATTCTCCTGAGCTGGAGCTGAAAAGGGAATCAGCGAGCATGATAATAATATGACAAAAAGATAGTCTGCCTCATAATTATATCCTTATTAATATTTCGAAGCATTTCAGATGCCTAACATGACGTGGCGAATATATATAAAAAAAACGAAAAAGACAATATTTTCCTATAAAAATTATCACGTAAGGGAGGAATAATACCAAACATATCCGCAAACTTATGACATATGCGAATTGCTGTTGACGAGGCTTGAAATGAATCAAAAACTCCGTCACCGTGATTCAGAATTATTGTCATTACTTGCTAACATCTGCTAAATACAGTTAATAAAAGTTAATTTCGGGGGCGAAATGTTAATTTCTGTTTTTTCTTTTGAAAATTGTAAATTTGCAGGTTACAGAGAGAAAATCTACTAAGAATAATTATTCAATTGTATTTATTTTAATTATCTATGCCAAAGAATGTATTGATGACGGACCTGCGGGTCCAATTGAAATCATTCGCATCAGCGAAGGTAATGGCATTGCTATGCCTGCTGGTGTTGAGTGTAGTCAGCGCGAAAGCGCAGACGCCTTATGTCATCTGGTGTGAAGACATCGGAACGCTGTACTTCACAAACAGTACAGAAACTTATGCCCAAGGCGGCAACTATGAAGACCATGCCATCACGGCTGTCTGGAGCGGTGACGATGTGACAAAATCTGGCGAAACGCCTAATTGGGGGGCTAACCAAAGTATAGCCTCATCCGTGCAGTTGAATTGTAAGCAAATTGCGATCGATGAGAGTTTCCAAAGCGTCAAGCCAACAAGTCTGAGTGCCTGGTTCAGCTACATGAAGAGCCTTACAAAAATCGAAGGTCTGGAGTATCTGAACACCAGCGAAGCCACCACGATGAAGTGGATGTTCGCAAGCAGCGATAAGCTGACAAGTCTTGACCTGAGCCACTTCAACACCAGCAAGGTTACAGACATGTCTGGCATGTTCTACGACTGCAAGGGGCTGACCAGCCTCAACCTGAACAGCTTCGACGTCAGCAAGGTGGCCAACTTTGCAGACATGTTCGTGGATTGCTCGGCCATGAACACCATCTTCTGCGAGAACGACTGGAGCACAGCAAGCACGCCAACCAACTCTGCAAACATGTTCTATGGCTGCAGCAGCCTGAAAGGTGGTAATGGCAGCAGCGCCAGCAATAACAACAGCGGCATTACCTATGCACGTCCTGATGGAGGCACTGACGCTCCCGGCTACTTCACCAAAGCAGCCTACGCCATCTGGTGCGAAGGCAACACGACACTCTACTTCACTAACGCCTACGTAAAGTATGCCGCCGGCGACACCTACAACGGGCAGACCATCACCCAGGTGTGGAATGGCGACGCCGTGACAAGCACTGGTGACAGTCCGCAATGGCTCGCAATTGTGAAAAACAAGTGTACAGAAGTGGAGTTCGCCCAGGACTTCAGTGAAGCGAAGCCCACCAGCCTGAAGCGCTGGTTCTACCAAATGAGCAAGCTGACGACCATCGTCCGTCTTGCCAGCCTCAACACCAGCGAAGCCACCGACATGAGCGACATGTTCCAGGGCAGTGCTGTGAAAAGTATCGACCTCAGCTGGTCGAACACTGACAAGGTGACCAACATGAGTGGCATGTTTGCCAACTGTACCGGTCTGACCTTCCTGAACCTGAACAACATCAACACGGCCAACGTCACCAACATGAGGGGTATGTTTGCCGGATGCACCGGCCTGACGGAAATCGAGTTGGACCGCCTCAACACTGGTAACGTCACCAACATGAGCGAGATGTTCAATGGTTGCACCACACTGATGACCCTCGACGTAAGCTCGCTCAACACAGCCAACGTCACCGACATGAGCAACATGTTCTATGGTTGCGTCAACATCTCGAACCTCGACATGAACAACTTCGACACCCGCAAGGTGACCAATATGAATGGTATGTTCCAAGGCACTGGCTTGACAAAGCCCGACCTCAGCTCGTTCAACGTGGCCAACGTGCAGACCCTGAATGAAATGTTCAGAAACTGCACCAAGCTGGAAAGCGTCACCATGACTGACTTCTTCCCACAGAGCGCCACCTCGATGAGCAATATGTTCAATGGCTGCGCCATGCTGACAACCATCTATTGCGACTACGACTGGAAAACAAACAACAGCACAAACTCTGTTGGCATGTTCTCCGGTTGCACGAGCCTCAAGGGCAGCAATGGCACGGCCTACGATGCCAGCCGCACCACCATCGACTATGCACATCCCGATGAGGAAGACAACCCCGGCTACTTCACTGGCGAAGACAGCGAACCCAACATCTACGCCATCTGGTGCGAAAGCAACAACACACTTTACTTCACCCAAAGCAAGAAGCACTACAAGCCGGGACGCACCTATGACGGACAGAACGTTACCAAAGTGTGGATCGGTTATGACAACCTGAACTACAAGTACTGGAAGATCGGTGATGTGACGTATCAATGTACGACTGTCACCTTCGACGAGAGCTTCAGCACAGTGCAACTCGAGAACCTCTTTGAGTGGTTCAAGGGTATGTCTCAGCTCTCGACCATCAACGGACTGGAATACCTCAACACCAGTGCCGCCACATCGATGAAGGAGATGTTTGCCGGATGCGCTAACCTGCGCACCGTAGATGTCACCCACTTCGACACCAGAAACGTGGAGAGCATGAAGGGTATGTTCTCTGGCTGCTCCAGCCTGACACTTGTCGATGTCAGTAACTTCAAGACCAGCAACGTCACCGATATGTCGGAGATGTTTGCAGGGTGTGAGAACTTGAGTTCTTACAGTAACAGCGGCCTCATCGGACTGGATTATCTGAACACCAGCAATGTCACCACGATGAGCAAAATGTTCTATAACTGCTCAAGTCTGATAATACTTCGCTTGTACAATTTCGACACCAACAAGGTGAAGTTCATGACTTCCATGTTCGAGGGTTGCAGCCGTTTGCAACATATCCAATGTAACGACGACTGGAAACGTGGTGAAGATCTGCCTGACGGTGAAAATATGTTCTTGGGCTGCACTGATCTCCGCGAAAAGGGTTACTCTGAAGACAAAGTCAACATCGACTATGCCCACCCATGGGAAGAAGGCAACATTGGCTACTTCGAGGGAGGTGAGTACAAACAACGTATGGCAGCTCTCTGGTGCGAGGACAACAAAACCCTCTACTTCACTGGTGGTAATGAGAAATATGCTGTCGGTGACACCTATCAAGACCATGTCGTATCGAACACATGGGATCCTTATGAATATTGGACTGAGCTTGTAGGAACAGATTACCTGAATAAAGATCTGCCTGATGACGTCAAGGAGCTGTTTGGCATTCGTGATGATAACACTGATAATATAGACAAGAGGCCTCTGCACTTGTGGATTGCTGACGGCAGCCCCGTTCCATCCCAGTGTGAATACGTCGTGTTCGACGAAAGTGTGGCAGAAACATATCCTGTTAGCAGCATGGCTTTCTGGTTCTACAACTTCTCTAAGCTGAAGAGCATCCAAGGACTGGAATATCTCAACACTGGCAACAAGGGAAACAGCTACTATACTGGTATGTTCGCTGGCTGTAGCAGTCTGGAGAGCATCGATCTGAGCCATTTCATTACCGTTTACACTGAAGAAAAAGAAACCACTGATCAGGAAGGTGAAGAAACCACCAACTCGGAAGAAGCAGAACCCCAAATACTCCTTCGGCACATGGGTGGCATGTTCTACAACTGCAGCAGCCTGACGAGCCTGGATTTGAGTGCCTTTAACACCAGCGAGGTGCAGGTGATGAAGAACCTGTTTGCTGGCTGCTCAAGCCTGACTGACCTCAAGCTGGGCGACTCGTTCAGCACTGCTAACGTGGAAAATATGGCCGGAATGTTCGACGGCTGCGCAAGCCTGACTGACATCGACCTGAGCGGCTTCGAGACTGGCAAGGTGACAAACATGAAAGCCATGTTCAAGGAGTGCGCCAGCCTGACCGAAGTAGACCTGCGGCATGCCAACAACAAGCTGGTGACCGACATGAGCCAGATGTTCTATGGCTGTACGAACCTGAAGACTGTCTATCTGAACAACTTCAGCAGCGACATCGTCACTGACCTAACGGATATGTTCAAGAACGATGCACAGCTGACCACCATCTATTGCAACTACGACTGGACCGATAAGGCTGGCACAGATACAGGAGGAATGTTCTACGGCTGCGTCAACATCATGGGCGGCAAAGGCACTGGCTACAAGGGTACGGATTCGGACGAAATATGGTATGCTCGTCCCGACGAAGGCTCAGCAGCTCCCGGCTACTTCACGAAGTTGGGTGTAGAGCCTTGCGCTATTTGGTTTGCCGAAAATAAAACGCTCCTGTTCACCTGTCCCACAAAACAATATGCCCCTGGTGACACTTTCGATGAATGGGTTGGTAATTTGACAGTTTCGGCTATCTGGAGTGGAGACGCTGTGACAAACAGCGGTGAAGCACCACAGTGGACTGTATTTGGTGAAGCAGAGATTGTAGACGGCTATTCCGACGTCCAAAACAACTGTTCGCAGGTTTATTTCGACGAGAGTTTCAAAGACGTTAAGCCGACAAGTCTGGCACGCTGGTTCTATCATTTCAATATTCTTTCGAGAATCGAAAATTTGAAGTATCTGGACACCAGTGAAGCCACATCGATGTTAAGCATGTTTAGCTATTGTGTAAAACTTCCCTCTCTTGATTTAAGCCATTTCAACACTGAAAAGGTAACAAACATGGCTGGCATGTTTAGCGGATGCTATGAACTGGCCATCCTCGATGTGAGCCATTTCAACACGAGCAACGTGGTCTCTATGGGAAATATGTTCAACCGCTGCCTGAAACTGACCAGTCTTGACTTGAACAGTTTCGATGTCAGCAAGGTCTCGGAGTTTTACGAGATGTTCAATTATTGTGAGGCTCTGACCACCATCTATTGCAACAACGACTGGAAGATTGACAGCTCGAAACTCTTTGGCTACGACATGTTCTACGGTTGTCGCAATCTCAAAGGTGGTAATGGAACAGGCTATTACGATGTTTATGAATCAACCGGAGTAGGTGATGTTGACAATCCAAATGACAAACCAAAGGAAGGCCTGAATCCATTCGAATACGCCCGTCCTGATGTAGAGGGAACTCCTGGCTTCTTCACAAACGATTTGGATGAGCCAGTGGCCTACGCCATCTGGAGTGAGGACAACAAGACCCTCTATTTCACG
The DNA here is from genome assembly GCA_946540735.1 of uncultured Prevotellaceae bacterium. Classification (GTDB taxonomy): domain Bacteria; phylum Bacteroidota; class Bacteroidia; order Bacteroidales; family Bacteroidaceae; genus Prevotella. The sequence goes on from CAMNIN010000019.1 coordinate 11,452, forward strand.
AAGAGCAAGACGCGCTATACAGCCGGAAGCTATTATAACAAGGATATTAGTGAAAATGCAACCTCTGCACACGAAGCCGACCCAGCAGAGCCACTCATCACTGCAGCGTGGAGCGGAACTGACGTAACGGACAAGTCGTGGAGAACCACGGATGTGCTTGCCAATTGCGAGCGTGTCGTCTTCGACAAGAGCTTCAGCGACGTGAAGCCTGAGGACCTGTCTAACTGGTTCAAAGACTTCAGCCAGCTTGGCGAGATTGACAGTCTGCAATACCTGAACACCAGCGCTGCCACAACGATGGCCGCTATGTTCTCGGGATGTGCAAAACTGCTTTCTATTGATATCCACCGCTTCCAAACAGAAAACGTCACGGATATGTCTGAGATGTTTGCAGGATGCAGTTACTATCTCAACCTTTCGATTGATGGTCTGGAATATTGGAACACCAGCAATGTCACCACGATGGCACGCATGTTCTACAACTGCTCAAGTGTGCAAAAACTTCTCTTGTACAATTTCGACACCAGTAAGGTGACGGACATGACATCCATGTTCGAGGGATGTTCAGGGCTTCAGAATATTATTTGCGATGCTGACTGGAAGCGTGGATACAACATGCCTGCAGGAGACGACATGTTCAAGGGTTGTATCTATCTGGATGGCTATGCTGAGGACAAGGTAGGCATCGACCAAGCCCATCCGAACAAAGATGGTGACTTGGGCTACTTCACAGCTCGTGTTGATAAAACTACTCGCACTTTAATTCTCTGGTGCGAGGACAACAAGACCCTCTATTTCACAGGTGAAGAGAAAGTTTTTGCTATCGGCGACAACTACAAGGGCCATGTCATCTCGGAAGTCTATTCCTACAACTATGCAAGCACTTACAATCATGTTCAGAATGAACTGACCATCAACCTCGACCGATTTGGCTTGAGCGATGATGACAAGAGCCATGTTATCATACCGGATTGGCTGTTGGATGACAGTCCTGTTCCCGCACAGTGCGAATATGTGGTGTTCGATGAAACTATGGCTAATACTGAATCGACCATCAGCACGGCATTCTGGTTCTATGGCTTCTCGAAGCTGAAGAGCATTGAAGGTCTGGAATATCTCGACCTCAGCAACGTTCAAATTTACATGACGGGTATGTTTGCCGGCTGCAGCAGCTTAGAGAGCGTCGACCTGGGCAGCTTAGACAGTTCAGATACAATAGAAGGCGGAAACATGGCTGGCATGTTCTACGACTGCAGCAGTCTGACGAGCCTTGACCTGAGCAGCTTCAACACGTCTAGTGTCCGCGTGATGAAGAACCTGTTCGCCAACTGCTCAAGCCTGACAGACCTCACGCTGGGCGAATTCAGCACCGAGAAGGTGGAGGATATGGCTGGCATGTTCAGCAACTGCTCGAGCCTGACCGACATCGACCTGAGCGGATTCAACACCGAGAAAGTCACTACCATGTATATGATGTTTGCTAACTGCTCAAGCTTGGAGACGCTCGACCTGACCGGCTTCAACACCAGCAAGGTGAGCAACATGGAAGGCATGCTGAAGGGCTGCGCCAAGCTGCAGATGCTCGACCTGAACAACATCATAGTGAGCCAGGTGAGGAACATGAACGAGATGTTCTACGGCTGCACAGACCTGAAGACCATCTACTGCGAAAAGGACTGGAGAGAGGAGAATATCAGCACCTCGACGGATATGTTCACCGGCTGCACATCGCTTGTGGGTGTCAACGGTTCGACCCTTGAGTCGGCAAAGCTCACCAGCATGAATGGTGCCCATCCTGACAAGGGAGAGAGCGACCCTGGCTACTTCACTGACAAGCTCGAGTACGAGTACACCCTCACCGAAGCAAAGGTAGGTACGCTCTGCCTGAACTTCCCGGCAGTCATTCCTACTGCAGATGCCTTCAATGTCTACTACGTTTCGTCTATCGACGATAGCAGTAATGAGCTCCACCTGACTGAAATCAAGGGTGTGATTCCGGCTAACACCGCGGTCATCATCTTCGGTAATTCTGGCACGTACAAGATGGAAAAGAGTGAAGAAGAGCCTGAGGCCATCACTGGCAACATCCTCAAGGGTGTCACCAAGGCCACCAGCGTGGCCGACCTGGAGTCGCAGCACGGCACCGACATCTACGTGCTCAGCCGTGCCCAGAACTCGTACATCGGCTTCCGCAAGGCTGGCGGCACCGTGAAGACCATCCCTGCCAACCGTGCCTATCTGCCTTACACGTCTTCGAGCAACGCACAGGAATTGTCCATCAGCTTCGAGGATGAAGAAGCAACGGGCATTTCTGACATTGCCGGTAGTGCCAACAGCGGTGAGACAAAGGTTTACAACCTCTCAGGTCAGCGTGTGACAAACCCGCAGCACGGTATCTATATCGTGAACGGAAAGAAGGTATATATTCGTTAATATCACTATGAACAAAAAACCATATATCGCGCCTAAGACAACCGTTGTCCTGCCTGAGTTGGGTGACCTGATGATAGGCATTGAGGGCGGTAGCGCCACTGAAGTGCTGACGAATGACCTTGGCTTGGATTTTGAAGATGACGATCCTGACGACCCGGAGAGTCCCTTCTATAAAGACAAGGACAGACTATGGGATTCTTTCTAACAAAGAATGGTGAACTTGGGAAGCACGCCTCTGTGACGTGCATCCGCTAAATATCAGCGCCATCGGGAAACATACTATTTCCCGATGGCGTTTTTTTAGCCATGATAACATCATCTCTCTGCTGAACAGAGTTATAGACATCATGCCATATCCGCAAACTCTTTGCATCACACCATGAAAACTTTCTCAGCGATAGGGGCCAGGCTGATCGCTCATGAAAAGTTCCAGGCAGCCGCCACAGGCAATATCCTTGAAATCCAGGTAAGGTTTTGCGTATTTACGCCCGTTGAGCCGGATGGAACGCACATAGATATGCGAACTGCTGTTGTCGTGGGCCACGATGCGGAACGGTTTTCCATCGCCCACCTGCATCTCCACCTCATCAAAGAGAGGAGACCCGATATAATAGCGTCCGCCGGCCGGTTCCACCTGATACAAGCCCATCGTTGAGAGCACATACCAAGCCGACATCTGCCCCACGTCCTCATTGCCGCAAAGTCCGTCGGGCTTATCCCCGTACATCTCGGAGAACACACGGCGCAACAGCGGAGCCGCCTTCCATGGCATCCCCACCACACTGTAGAGATAAATGACATGATGGCTGGGTTCGTTGCCATGAGCATATTGTCCGATCAGGCCACTGATATCGGGTGAGGCCTCCTCGCCAAGATCACCCTCCACCACGAAGAGCGAGTCGAGTTTTTCGGCGAAGTGCTGTTTTCCCCCAAGCAACTGGACCAGACCCGGCACGTCGTGGGGCACGAGCCAGAGATATTGCCACGCATTACCCTCCGTATAGTCATCCTCGCGATGCGTGGCATGGAAAGGATCAAAGGGCGTGCGCCATCGTCCACGGCTGTCAATCCCGCGCATGAAACGGGTTTGGGGATCATAATAATGACGGTAGGCCTGACTGCGCTTCTCAAATAACATGGCTGTCGCTTTGTCACCGGCCTTCTTCGCCACTTGGGCCACACAATAGTCAGCCAGCGCATACTCCAGGCCCTTCGCCACCGTCTCATGGGTCGGTTCCAGGTCGTAGGGCAGATAGCCATATTGTTTGAGCAGTCCCATGCCGCGCTCATCACGCAGTGCGGAACCTTTTGCGGCCTCAAGCACCTCATGGATATCGACATCAAAACCCTTGAGCGCAATATCTGCCAACACTGGAATGCCCGGGTTGCCCACCATGCAGTCGGTCTCATTGCCCATCAAGTGCCACACGGGCAGTTTGCCCTGTTGCTGGTAGATATGCAACATGGTCTGGGCGATATCCCGCTGCCTGTCGGGATGGATGAGCGTCATGAGCGGATGCGCAGCCCGGTAGGTATCCCACAACGAGAGCGTGGTGTAATTAGTGAAATCGCCATGATGCACCTTCCCATCGGCGCCCCGATAGTCGCCGTTGGCATCACAGAACACCGAGGGAGCCACCATCGTATGATAAAGAGCGGTGTAGAAAATGCGTTTGTCACGCTCGTTGGCAGTAGTCACCCTGATTTTACCCAGTTGCTTCTCCCAAGCGTTCCGGGCGTCGCTGACCACCCGGTTGAAATCCCAATGCGGGATCTCGGTATGGAGGTTGAGCAAGGCGTTGTCGACGCTGACGGGCGACAGTCCCACCCTCACGAGGAGCGGCAGTCCGTCGTTGGAAGCACTCAGCAGCGTCAGCGAATCACCAGCAAGAGGATTGAATTCCACAGGTTTGGAGAATTCAGCAGCGAAGAACACCCATTGGTCGCGAGCCCACCCCACGGAGCGTCGGTAGCCCACGACGGTATGGTCGTCGAGCAGCTGGAGCGAACACTCGCGGGTCTGGTCCCATCCGATGCCCTCGTTGAGGTCGAGCAGGATTTGCTGATGCTGCAGCGTGGCCGGGAAGGAATAGCGGTGCATGCCGCATCGAGTAGTGGCCGTGAGTTCGGCCAAGACGCCGCACTCCTCAAGATAGAGGGAATAATAACCAGGCCTCACCTGTTCGTTGTGATGCCGCATGACCATCTGCCGCCGGATGTCATCCCCCTGTGGCATGAAGGAGATATCGCCCAGGTCGCCGATCCCCGTACCGCTGAGATGCATGTGGCTGAACCCCACCAGCACCGAGTCGCTGTAATGATAACCGGAGCACCAGTCCCATCCGCGCACAGGTTGGGTGGGTCCCAACTGCACCAGTCCGAACGGCACATTCGCCCCGAGGAAGACATGTCCATGCCCACCCGTCCCGATATAAGGGTCGACGTAGTCGGTCAATGCGAGGTCTGGCTGACCGTCGGGAGCGAGAAATGGACGATCCGCCGGCGCAATGACTGATTCCGGCACTTGGGTAGAAGCCAGCATTTGGGTAGAGGCCGGTACGGAAGCGAAGGAGAGCATCGCACAGAGGCAGACAAAGATTTTTTTCATGGTAATCCCGTGATTCAAGAAATCTTGTTATGGATTGTTCGTATTAAGGATGATATTCACAATCCTCATGATATCTGTTACATTGACCTTGCCATCGCCATTGACATCTCCTTCTTTTATTCCAGGCTGGGCGCCTGTCTCCAGGATTTCTTTGAACTGCCACCAATAATCTGCGGCCTCGTAGGCTGATGTGCATCCAACAGGCACAAACAATGTCTGTATCGAACGGTTGGGGAAGACGTCTTCCTGGATAGCAGCCGGTCGCTTGCCCAGTGCAGTGATTTCTTTCAGTTTGTCGCACCCATAAAAGGCCATGCTGCCTATTTCCGACAATTTGGAACTGAGCACAACAGATTGCAAAGCAGAGCAACCTGAGAAAGCCTCCTCATGGATTTTCATCACACTATTGGGAACCACGACCTTAGTGAGACTACGACAACCGAGGAAAGCTTCATCGTCAATTTCCATCACCTGTTCCGGTATGATGATCGTGGTCAATCTTCCGCAACCAGAAAATGTTCGCTCCCCTAAACGAGAAATACCACTGGGAAGAGTGACTGAATTCAAATAGGAACAGTTCTGGAAAACACCTTTCCCCATTTGAACCACTGAAGAAGGAATCTCGATGGTAGTGAGACAAGGACAATCGGCGAAAACCTCATCGCCGATGGTGGTCACGCTGTTGGGGATAGAGACAGAAGAAACGCTTTCCCACCAGTCGCCGCCTCCGAAATAACGTTCATGGCGGAAAGCCCCATTACCGATCTCAGTCACAGGAATTTCAGACCCTTCGTATTCAATCATCGGAGAGATAACAATATCACCCACATACCCTTCGATGGGGATATCGCCATAATCAGTATCTATCAATCCTTGAAACTCAGCATATTCCATTGGATGAATCACCTTCGCATAATTTCTTGACGAGCCAAGTGTGATTTGATAATAAACTCCATCTGCTTCCAAGTTCTCGATCATGATCCAATCTGCGTTGACAAAATTGGAAACAACCAAAGCGAGAAACATCAAAATCGTTTTTTTCATATTAATAGTGGTTTTAGTTAATTATATGATGGCAAAGATAGCAAAAAAGATTCGGAACGGCAAACGAATCGCCTCAAATCCTTCTTTCCCTGATGAAAAACTTTCTCCTCGCTTTTTCCTCGACGTCATACAATGCCAACCAAAGCAACACGTCGCAACCATATTCCAACACCTCGTTGCCGATGCATTTTCCCACCTCCTCCACAAGTTGGGGGTTCCAAGTGCAGGCAAGTGCAGTGCCTACCGGGAAGCCCGTGCAGAAATAGGTGTTGGTGTCATTGTCACGTCGAGGACTGATTCTCACTCCCGCAGGACCGTCGGTGAGTACGGTGGAGGGGAATGGTTTGGAGTTTTGGTCGTTTTTTCGTGATTTTGCGGATGGGGCAGCGAACTTCCTTCGCAGTCGACATAAAAAAAGAACAAGTTCTTTTTGTTCTGCCCTCGTTTTTTCGTAATTTTGCCTCTTCGAAACAAACAACCCGCGTATGGCAACCAACAAGAGACCTATTTTCATCGCCGGACCCTGCGTCATCGAATCCGAGCAACTGCTCCGGGAAGTGGCCGAGGTAATCAGCGACATCAACACCCGTCTGGGGGTGGACATCATCTTCAAGTCGTCGTATGACAAGGCAAACCGCACCTCGGTGTCATCCTTCCGCGGTCCGGGACTGGAAAAAGGACTGCAGATGCTCGCCGACATCAAGTCGGCGTACGGACTGCGCATCCTCACCGACATCCATGAGACCTGGCAGGCGAAACCCGCCGGCGAGGTGGCCGACGTGCTCCAGATCCCCGCGTTCCTGTGCCGGCAGACCGACCTGCTGGCCGCCGCCGCCCGCACCGGTCGCACGGTGAATATCAAGAAAGGTCAGTTTCTGAGCGGCCGCGACATGCGCTATCCCGTGGAAAAGGCCCTCGACGCCGGTGCCAGCGAAGTGTGGCTCACCGAGCGCGGCAACACATTCGGCTACAACAACCTGGTGGTGGACTTCCGCAACATCAGCGACATGCTCGACATCGTGCCACATGTGATCATGGACTGCACGCACTGCGTGCAGCGCCCCGGCGCAGGCGGCGGGAAGACCAGCGGCGACCGCCGTTTCGCCCCCATGATGGCCCTGGCGGCCAAGGCATTCGGAGCCACGGGATATTTCTTCGAGGTGCATCCCGACCCCGACCACGCACTGAGCGACGGTCCGAACATGCTGCACCTCGACCAACTCGGCAGAGTCATCGAATCCCTGCTCTAACCCAACCCGCAACATGGACAGCAACACCACACAAGAACGGCTCAGCAAAGCCCGGAAATATGCGGCGCAGTGCCTCAGAGACGAAGCACAAGCCCTCAACGACCTGATCGGACAACTGGATGAGGATTTCGACCGTGCCGTGGAGATGATCTTCCACTGCAAAGGCAAAGTCATCGTCACCGGCGTGGGGAAAAGCGGTAACGTGGGAGCGAAGATCGCCGCCACCTTCTCCAGCACCGGCACTCCCGCTTTCTACATCAATCCCCTCGACGTGTATCATGGCGACCTTGGCGTGATGACCTCCGACGACATCGTACTGGCACTGAGCAACTCCGGCCAGACCGATGAACTGCTGCGCTTCATCCCCATCGTGCTCCACATGGGCATCCCCATCATCTCGATGACCAGCAACCCCGAATCCCTGCTGGCCAAATACTCCAACGCCCACATCCTCGTGAGAGTGGCCAAGGAAGCCTGTCCGCTCAACCTTGCGCCCACCAGCAGCACAACGGCGGCGCTGGCGATGGGCGACGCGCTGGCAGTGGCCCTGATGGAGGTCAGGAATTTCAAACCGAAGGACTTCGCCCAGTTCCATCCCGGCGGCGAACTGGGCAAGCGGCTGCTCACCACGGCCGGCGATGTGATGAAGACCGACGACCTGCCCATCATTCCCGCAGACATGCATCTGGGCGAGGCCATCATCCATGTGAGCAAGGGAAAACTTGGACTGGGCGTGTCGTTACATGACGGGAAGATAGAGGGTCTGATCACCGACGGCGATATCCGCCGCGCCATGGAGCGGTGGCAGTCGGAATTCTTCGACAAGACCGTGCGTGACATCATGACCACCAATCCCAAATGCGTGAGTGCCCAGACCAAGGTGACAGAGATCCAGCGCATCATGAACAAGCACAAAGTACACACCGTGCTGGTGGTGGACCAGGAACGCCACCTGCTGGGAATCGTCGACCACTACAGATGTATGCTGTAGGCCAAGGAAAAGAGACAAGCACAAAGAATGAGAAAACGAAGACTTCTTATCATCGCCCTCCTGCTGGCCATTCTCGCCGGCAGGACAAAGGCCGAGAGCAGCGACAGCCTGATCTATCAGCAAATGCGCGAGCTGGGCGTGACCTTCTCGAATGACAACAGCGTGACGCTTCTGATGAGCGGACAAGAGAAATTCGACGACATGTTCGCCGCCATCCGTCAAGCCAGAAGCAGCGTGCACCTCGAATACTTCAATTTCCGCAACGACTCCATCGCCCGCCACCTCTTCGACCTTCTGGCAGAGAAAGCCGCACAAGGCGTGGAGGTGAGAGCCCTCTTCGACGGATTCGGCAATGACTCCAACAACCGTCCGCTCAAGAAGCAGCACCTGAAGGCGATCCGTGCCCGGGGCGTGCAGATCTATGAGTTCGACCCTGTCCGATTCCCCTGGATCAACCATGTCTGGACCCGCGACCACCGCAAGATCGTCATTATCGATGGCAAGATCGCCTACACGGGAGGCATGAACGTGGCCGACTACTACATCAACGGTACGGAGGTGGTGGGTGAATGGCGTGACATGCACTGCCGCATCGAGGGCGAAGAGGTGAACGAGCTGCAACGCATCTTCATGAAGATCTGGAAGAAAGTGAGCGGCGAGGACCTCAGGAGCGAGGCCAAGTACTTCCGTCTCACAAGCCACGGGGCAGACTATTTCCATGGGCTGAAGCCCGACACCACCCCCACCGCCGGACACCAGCTGGTGGGCATCATCAACCGTGAGCCCCACACCAGCAACAAGATCATCCGCCAATTTTATGTGAAAGCCATCGACGATGCCCGTGACAGCATCAAGCTCATCAACCCCTACCTCACCCTCAACGCACGGCTGAAGAAAGCCCTGCGCAATGCCGTGAAGCGTGGGGTGAAGGTGGAAGTGATGGTGTCGGCCAGAAGCGATATCCCCCTGACCCCTGACTGCGTATTCTATAATGTGCACCGGCTGATGAAGCATGGCGCCGACGTCTGGATCTACAAACCCGGTTTCCACCACACGAAAGTCATCATGGTCGACGGGAAATTCTGCACCGTGGGCAGTGCCAACCTCAACTCACGCAGTCTGCGTTTTGACTATGAGGAGAACGCCGTGATCATCGATCCCCATGTGACACGGCAGTTGGACAACATGTTTGACCATGACAAGACGAAGAGTTTCAAGCTGACCCCTGAAACCTGGAACGGCATGCGCACGTGGTGGCAGAAAAGAGTGGGCTGGTTTGCGCACCTGCTGAGTGCCTGGCTCTGATCAGATGCTGTCGATGTCGACGAAGCCGTTCATCACGGCATAGATGGTGAGTGAGGAGACACTCCTGAGACCGAGTTTCTCGACGATGTTCTTGCGATGGGTGATGACCGTCGTGAGGCTGATATTGAGCCGGTCGGCTATTTCCTTGTTGATCAGTCCTTTAGCCACCAAGCAGAGCACTTCTATCTCACGTGGAGAGAGCAGGCTGCGTTTCTTGGCCATCTGCGGCATGGCTGCCATCTGGTGCCCATGTCCGTGTCCATGCCGTTGCAACATCAGCAACGAGCGGACGAGTTGTTTCTCAGGCTCAGTGACACAGAGGCAGTGGAACTCCGGCAAGTGGGCGGCATGATCGATGGAAGTGGTGAGCACGATGGTGCGGCGCGCCCTTTCGAGGAAAAACGGTCTGTCAGTCAGCAGGATGCTGATATCGACGAAAAAATGAACATACTGGTCGAGCTGGCCCTCACGCAATTCCTCCACCGATGCGAAAGCATCAACCTCCATGACAGGCATGACGGTCTGAAGCAATTGCCTCAGCCCCATCACCGTGAGGGAGTTGGCGCATACGATGGCCATCAAGGGCCTGACTTGTTTTGCTTCTATTTCCAAAATACTGACGTTACATCGGTGAAGTCATCACCTGCGGCCTTTTTGTAAAGGCGCTGGTTGGTGGTGCGGTCTTTCAGGCACCCCAGGTGGGCGATGTAGGGTCCCACCTTGATGTAGTCGAAATCCGCTTTGCACACCGCCGACGGGATACGCTGGCGCCCGCTATACCAAGCCACCTTGAGCGCGGGATGCTCGCGATGGATATAGCGTGCCAGTGTATTCACGTAGGTCGGCTCGGCATCGCCACCCATGATGGCGATGCATGTGATGTCGTTTCCGTATTGACTGACCAGCTGGTCGATGACCATTGGCGTGAGTGGTGTACCGATGTTCTCCCAAAGGTACTTGCTGTGGCAACCCGGGCAATGGCACGGGCAATTGGATACATTGATGGCCAACGTCACTTCGTCGGGAATCTCCTGGAAGACTATTCCTGTGTTTACGTACTTCAACATCTCGGGTTATGATGATAAGGCTATGAATTATTCTGCTGTATATTGTTTCTGTCCGGCATAGAACCTGCGGTGAGCCTCCTCCTGCCGTGGCTCGGAGAAGTTGCTGACCCGCTTGAGGTATCCGATGATGCGTGTCATATAGTCGACATCCTTGGAATGGCAGTGCGGGCACTCCTTGAGGTAGCGCTTGTCGATATGTCCGCATTCGTTGCAGATGGTGTTGGGGATGTTGAACGTGAAATAGTTGCATCCCTCTTTGGCGGCCACCCGGAGCAGTTGGCGATACTGCTGTTTGGAGAGGTGTTCCTCCAAGTTCATGTGCAGGGCCGATCCACCGGTGAGGTGCTCGATATAGGGAGCGCCATGAAGTTTGAACTTGTCGATGATATTGAGCGAGTCGTCCTCCACGATATAGAAATAGCTGTTGTAGCAGTCGCGCGGTACGAAATAGCCATCCTCGCGGTCCCATTTGGCGTGCTTCACCCCGACATTCTCCGCGGGGATCATCTCGCAATTGAAGAGCACGTCCTTCGAGCGATACTGCTTGTTGTATTTCTCGACGAGACCGAGCACCTCCTGCACGAAAGCCAGGTACTGCGGATTGTCGTTGATTTTCAGTCCCATGAACTCAGCAGCCTCCACCAGTCCGTTGACCCCGATGGTGAGGTACTGGCGCCCGATATTGATGTAACCGGCATCAAAGAGCGGAAGCATGCCATGCTCCTTGAGTTCCTTGAGGTTCTCGTTATAAGCCAGTTGCACTTTATGGCAGAGGTCGATGACATGAGAGAGGAACTCCCTGTAGTCGAGCTTGTTGTTCACAGCATACTGGATGCAGCGGTTGAGGTTGATGGTCAGCACGCTCTTAGAACCGGTGGAGACGCCACCCGCACCGAGGGTGTAGCTGAAGCCATTGTCCTGGATCTCGTTGCGCAGTCGGCAGCAAGAACTGAGCGAGTCGGCGTTGTCGCTCATGTAGGTGAAGAAGGAATGTCCCTCGGCATACATCTCGGCGGTGAAGTCGCCCCACTCCTTGTCGATCACGTCGCCATCCTTGGTGAGCAGCGCCATGGTCTCGACCGGGAAGGTGAGCACAGCCTTGGTGCGCTCCTTGTTGAACCACTTCATGAACCGTTTCTGCAGCCATGAGAGTCCATCCCAGTCGGGTTGTGAGCCATCGGGGAAATAGAAGTTGCCGAACAGGCTCTCGAAATAATACTTATCGTAGTAGGCGATGTTCCAGAACACGGCCTGGTAGTTGCGTGCGCCAGTGGGCTGGTTGATGGAATAGACGATCTGCTCGAAGCAGTCGGTGATCATCTTGTCGATCGTGCGCTGCTTGACAGAGAGGTCGACCACCCGGTCGGGATCCTTCCAGTAATCCTTGCCATACTCCAGTCCGACGAAATAGTTGAGATACATGAGGAACTCCGGTGTGGCACATGCGCCGCTGAGCATGCTCGACACCATGAACACCATGTTGACAAATCCTCCGCAGAACGACTTCAGATTAGTGGGTGCGGTGGAGTTGCCCCCGATCGACATCGTACCACCGATGAGCCAGGGATACATGGTGATGGAAGCGCAGTAATTGGCCAATGACGTCTCGTCATTCTTATAAATAAAATGATGTGACAATTTGTCAAGGTACTCATCAGCCAATTCCTTGCCATACATTTTCTTGATTCTATCGGTCAGGAGCCGTCGGTTGAGACGGATGAAGCTTGACTTGGGCAATTCACCGATCAGCGTGGCGATATTCTTATGCTCGACATTGGCATTGGCGTCATACTTCGACCCTGTGGCCGCATTGGCCGCATCGCAGTAGTCTGCCAAAAATTTCAACCGCTCCATGGTCTCGCGGTCCTCGGTATGCTTCTGCCGATAGAGCATGAATGACTTAGCCACCTTGAAATGGCCCTCCCTCATCAAGGCCTCCTCCACTTCGTTCTGGATGTCCTCGACGGTGATATTGTCAGTGATATTCAAATGACTGATAATCTTGGAGATAGAACCCAAATCAGCAGACTCTCCGACAGACTGGAATGCCTTGATAATGGCCGTCATGATCTTGTCGAGCGAGAAACGGTCGCGCTTGCCGTCGCGCTTCAAAATAGTATAATCCCTCATTGCTTTTAGTTATACGTTTTGGAAAACATTTCCATTCTAAATTCCAAAAAAGTTTCCCGTTTTGGTCAACTTTTGAAAAATTCCAGGTAAGTAAATTGCAAAAAATTGAAATTCGAAATCGACTACAAAGATAGTATTTTTATCAGTTACCTGTGCAGAATTGTAATCCAAAATTTCCGGTTTTAAGGTATTTTAATGATTATTTTATTACAAAACATAAAGCAGAAATTCAGTTTTCCGGAGGTTTTTATTGGTTATGAGTTATTTACGTGAAAAAAATGCACACCTGGCGCAGAGTGTGTCTTGGTGTGCATTTTTCGGAGGATAGTCATAGTCGGGTGTTACTTCAGAGTTTTACGGTTGAGATATCGACGAGCCGATTGACGATGGCATAGATGGTGAGGCCAGCCGGGCTGTGGATCTGCAATTTTTTGGCGATGTTTCTGCGGTGTGTGATGACCGTGTTGACGGAAATGCAGAGATAGTCGGCGATTTCCTTGTTGGTCATGCCCTGCACCAGGCTGATGACGACGTCCTTCTCGCGCTCGCTGAGCGCCTCGGCGTTCTCTCCGCCCTGGTTGATCATGCTGGAGATCTTGGCCGACACGTCGTTTTGCTTGGACTTTTTCTCCAGCCACCTGATGGCAGGGATGAAGATGGACTCCTCGACATCGGCGTGGTAGGAGAGCCATTCCTCATTATTATATATATCATAGAGGCAAGCCGAGAGTTGGTTGTTGTGCAGTCCGTCGCTGGGCAGATACTTGATGATGATGCTCTTGAGTTCGCGCAGCAGCACGTCGGTCTGTCCGTGGTGCTTGGAGTAAGTCTCGATATCATAGTTGCCAGTGGGTTCGTTATGCAGCAACGCCTCGACGTAGGGGAAGACGGTCTTCTCCTCGTACTTCATGTGCGACCTCACCGAGCGAGCATAGTCATCATAGAGTTTGAGGATGAGCCTCGCCAAGTTGTCTTTCTCGTCGAGCGCCTCCACCAGTTCCTTTCGGATGAAAGGCAGTTGGAACCCCAGGAAATACTCATGGCTGGCCTTGAGGTAATGCATGAGCGTGGGAATCGACAATTTCGAGAGGTCGTCGAAATCCCTATACCCATTGATGGTGAAATTGACCACGGCCAAGTAGGTGTAGGTATCCACGCCCTGCTCCTCGCACACCTCACGCACGCTTTTGTCGCCGAACCCGAGATTGATGCCAAAGCTACCAAGGCTTTGCAGAAGATTGTAATTGTCGCGTATGAGAGAGATCATGCTGTCGTCGGCCTCATACATTTTTTGATTTTTCATCTGATGCAAGATTATTGAACATGCAAAGAAACAAAAAAAATCACGTTCTTGCAATAATCATAATTAGGTATTTTATTTTCGATTCTCCCGGAGAGGCATCCCCTCGCCTATGCATTCTCGTCCATGAGACGGCATATTTACCGAATATTGGGTATTGTGAGGAATTTTCAAACCCCGTAAATTTGCAAGCGATTTGAAGACAGTCTGCCACGGCGAGGCTGTCAAGAACAAGAAACGACAATGTTTAAGGTAAAAAAGATGATTAAGATCAAGAGTTTACTAATGGCAACCCTGCTCCTGCCCAGTTGCCCCATCCACTCCCAGGTAAGTGCCGTGGACAGCGTGATGGAACACGCCAGCGGCAACCGGTTGAGTGTGGGCGGCTACGGCGAGGTAGCCTTGTCGCGTAATTTCTACAGCGACAACATCTACCGCTATTCGAAAGCCTCCCAATACAAGAACGACCCGAGCCACGGGCGTTTCGACATACCCCACGCCGTGGTCTACCTCGGTTACGACTTCGGCAAAGGCTGGACGATGGGCACCGAGATCGAGTTTGAGCACACCGGCACGGGCAGCGCCGTGGAACAAGAGTTTGAGGAAGCCGGGGAATGGGAACAGGAAGTGGAGAAAGGCGGCGAGGTGGAACTGGAGCAGTTCTGGCTCCAGAAGAGTTTCTCCAGGCAGTTCAACGTGCGTGTGGGTCACATCGTCGTTCCTGTGGGTCTCAACAACTCCCGTCACGAGCCCCTCAACTTCTTTACCGTCTACCGTCCTGAAGGCGAGCACACCATTCTTCCCTCCACCTGGCACGACACCGGCATCAGCCTGTGGGGCCGTGTGGGCGACTTCAGGTACGAGGTAGAGCTGGTGGCCGGGCTCGACGCCTTCAAGTTCAGCCGTGACAACTGGGTGAAAAGCGGAGCCGGTTCAGCCTTTGAATACAAGGTGGCCAACAAATACGGTTTCGCCGCCCGTCTGGACAACCACACGATACCCGGTCTGCGCATCGGACTGAGCGGTTACTACGGAAGGTCCATGCACAACACCTATCCCCACGACATGGAAGGCAAGAACGTGAACGGCGAGAAGAAAGCCTATGACAATGTGAAAGGCAATGTGGCCATCGGTTCGATAGACTTCACGTTCAAGCGTTTCAACTGGATCGTACGCGGTCAGGCCGACTACGGCTATGTGGGAGATGCCGCCACCATCAACAACATCAAGCGCACCCGTGCGAAAGTCAGCAACTCCCCCTACAGCAGCATGCCCGTGGGCAAGAACGCCGTCGCCATCGGAGTGGAAGCCGGCTATGACATCTTCTCGCAGTTTGCCAAGCTACGAGAGAAGGAGCAGAAGCTCTACCTCTTCGGTCGCTACGACTACTACGACTCCTATATCCCTTCGAAAGAGCAGCAGGCATACGACTTCACCCGGAAAAACGTCGTGGCCTTCGGTGTGAACTACTACCCCATCCCCCAGATCGCAGTGAAAGCGGAGTATTCCCACCGCATGCTCAAGTCGCAGTATAACAACGAGCCTTCGATCAATATCGGCATCGCCTATGAAGGTTTCTTCCTATAAGCCAACAACAACATCCAATAATCATCAAGAAAAAAAATGAGAAAGTATTTTTTAATGGCAGCCTGTCTGCTTACAGGCACGATGTCGCTCGTCTCATGCAGTGACGACGACGATGACAAGAAAGAGTCGAAAGCCTCAGCCGAGGTGGAGGCCATCCAAGGTCTGTCGGAGAAGTATGTGGAAGACGTGGTATACGTCACCTACACCAATCTGGCCAACCAAGCCTCATCCCTCTACGACCAGCTTGAGTCAGCCAAATCGAAATTCCGCAGCGGCACGCTGACACAAGGTGACATCGACAACATCTGCAGCACCTTCCTCAGTGCCCGCTCGTTCTGGGAAGCCTCCGAAGCCTTCCTTTACGGCCCCGCGACCACTTTCGGCATTGACCCGCACATCGACACATGGCCACTCGACCTCGACGCCCTGGCCCTCTCGCTGAGCAACAGTGCCCAGGTGGCCATGCTCGACAACGGAGATGAAGGCATCGCCTATGCAGGAGCCAAACTCGGTCAGGAACTTCTGGGCTTCCACGGCATCGAGTTCATCCTGTTCCGTGACGGCAAGAACCGCACGCTGGCTTCGCTCAAAGCCAACGAGACCGACCCCGCCTTCAAATCCAACGTCACTGGCGAGCAGGAACTGGTGTATGCCACCGCAGTGGCCGGCGACCTCCGCGACAAATGCTTCCAGTTGGAAGTGGCATGGCGGGGCGAGAGCGCAGCCAAGGCACACCGTGACCGTGTGGAAGAGTGTGAGTTTGAGACCCAGATCGGTTCACTCTACTACGGCGACCACATCCGCAAGGCCACCCAGTCGGGCAGCATCTACAACTCCTGGCAGGAGGTGCTGGTGGCCATTCTCGACGCCGGTTGCTCCAACATCGCCAACGAGGTAGCCAACACCAAGATGGGTCTGGCCTACACCGGCGAGGACCCCAACTACATCGAGTCGCCCTACAGCAAGAAATCATTCATCGATTTCTATGACAACGTCATGAGTATCAAGAACTCCCTCTATGGCGGCGTCAACCTCAGCACCCCCGCAGAGAAATCGGCGATGAGCCTGCTCAGATCCCACAACAGTGCCCTGGCGTCATCGTTGGACGCCGCACTTGCTAACGCCCTCAAGGCCCTTCAGGACTGCCTGCAAGGTTCGGCCTTCGTCGATGACCCCCGTGCCGCCAAGGTAAAGACCGCCATGGATGCCATCAACGACCTCGACGAGCAACTGAAAGTTGGTTCGGACTGGGCCTCCAAGATCAAGTAAAAGAAACCGACACATCACACCCGAGCGTATCCGGCAGGCCAGTCCTGAGACGGATACGCTTAGGCATTTAAACACCAAGAAGCGATATGCACAAAGATTTCAAACCCTTCAGCACACTGATTCTCGCAGGACTCCTCAGTCTCAACCTCACGTCATGCCACGATGATGACAACGAAGACACGGCAAAGCCCCAAGTCGAAGCCGACTTCATCGGCAAGGCCGTAGGCAATTTCTCGGCCGAGGAATGGTATCCCGGCGGCGAACTGGGCACGACCGACAACGTGGCAGCCGGATGCTATGAGGACGAGACGCCCGCCGTGGCCAAGATGAACCTCATGGATGCCTTCAACAAAGGCGAGGCCTTCTTCGAGCGCAACTTCAACACCGGCACGCCACCCTTCAACGGACTCGGTCCGGCCGCGGTGAGGAAATCATGTCTCGACTGCCACCCCGCCTATGGCCATGGAAAGCGCGTCGACCGCTACACCGCCTCGTGGGGCAACGGCTACCTGCTCGTGGTCTACCATCCCGTCGATGGTGCCAACAGCGACGACGGTCCCTACATCAGCGAGGTGACCGGCATGCCACAGACCATCGCCACCTCCCCCTTCCTGCCCCCCATCAACGAGGACATGATCGACCTGCAGTGGAAAGAAGTCACCGCCATGGAGAGCGGCATCCCCATGCAGTTTGCCGACGGCGAGACCTACCAGCTCATCTATCCTGAGCTGTCCATCCCGCTGATGGCCTTCAACACCGATCCGCTGCCCACCAACATCGCCTTCCGCCTGGAGAGCACCATCGGCATCATCGGCACCGGTCTGATCGATGCCATCCCCGACGACTCCATCAAGGCCCAGTATCAGCGTGAGGCCCCCTATGTGGAGCTCAACCCAGCCATGTGGGACAAGGCGGCCAACGACTGGGCGCCCACGGCGATGTATACCGCCAACGGCGTCAACCGCATCAAGAAATTCACCTATGCCTGCACGCGCGGTTCGTTGCAAGACGGAGCCGGAGCCAACGCCATCTGGAACATCACCAACGTGAGCCGCAGCGACCGTCCCTATCTCTACAGCACCAACGCATGGGCCAAGAAGATGAGCGAGACCCCCTCGGTGATCGCCGCCATCAAGGCCGACCCCAACTCGCCCTACTATGCTGACGGCACAGAGGAAGGCATCGCCGACGCCGTGCTCAACCTGCTGTCGCCCGGCACGAACCAGTTTGACAACCCGTGGCACAATTTCCAGCCCGAGATGAGCGACATCAATTTCTGGTCGTTCATGGTCTGGCACCGTGGCCTGGCCATTCCCCGCGCCCGCAACCTCAACGACCCCGAGGTGCAGCAAGGCAAGAAAGTGTTCAACGAGATCGGATGCGCCACCTGCCACCGTCCGCGCTGGGAGACCACGAAAGACGACTACTGGTCGCCGGACATCCTCACCAAGGCAGGCCTGGTGTTGCCCCGCTACCAGAATCAGGTCATCTATCCCTACACCGACATGGTGCAGCACCGTTTGTATATGAAGAACGGCATCCACGGTTCATGGTGCCGCACGACCCCCCTCTGGGGCCGTGGTCTCTCGAAGATCAACACCGGAGCAGAGGACCGCTTGCATGACTGCCGCGCCCGCAATGAGATCGAAGCCATCATGTGGCACGGCTACAGCAAGAACAGCGATGCCTATGAGTCGACCCTCAAGTTCTACAACCTGAGCAAAAAAGACCGTGACGCGGTCGTGAAATTCCTCAGGTCGATTTAAGAAAAACCGCCCTCTCCCACCGGAGGGGGCTTCTTTACTTCCCCCCTTTCATTCATGTTTTCCACGTCACTTCTGAAAAAGGTCATCATCCTGGTATACACCCTGCTGGTCGTCGTGATGGCAGCCGCCACCATCATCGAGAAATATCAAGGCAGCTCACTTGTCCACAGCCAGATCTACGGATCATGGTGGTTCTCCGCCTTATGGGCCCTTCTCACCGCAGCGGGAGTTTTCTGGCTGCTCAAGCGCCGGGTGCGCCGGGTGGGCATCGTCGCCCTGCATGGCGCACTGGTCATCATCCTGGCAGGTGCGCTGATCACCCACCTGACCTCACGCAACGGCCTCATCCACCTCCGCGAAGGCGAATCGACCGACAGTTTTCTGAGCCAGAACGAGCAAGAAGGCCCCGCCATCAAGGGATTGCCGTTCAGCGTCCGTCTCGACCGCTTTGACATCCTTTACCACGAAGGGACACGTACGGCCGCCGACTACGTCTCACGTCTGACCGTCAGCGACGGAAGCGACAGTCTGAAAGCCACCGTCTCGATGAACGCCATTTTCTCGAGGAAAGGCGTCTGGCTCTACCAAACCAGTTTCGATGAAGACGGAAGAGGCAGTTACCTGTCGGTCAACATCGACCCCTGGGGCATCGCCGTCACCTACATCGGATATGCGCTGCTCTTCCTCTCCCTCATCTGGATGCTCCTCGACCCGAAGGGAACCTTCCGGAGGCTCCTGCGCAGTCCGGAGTTGCGCAAGGCCGCATCCGCAGTGGTGGTCCTCGCCAGTCTTGGTTGCGCCACCCGATCTGAAGCCGCCCCCACCCTCTCCAAGGAACAGGCCGAGGAGTTCGGCAAGCTCTACGTGCTCTACAACGGCCGTATCTGCCAACTGCAGACCTATGCGATCGACTTCACCAAGAAGCTCCATGGCAAGGCCAGCTATGACGGCTACACCGCCGAACAAGTGCTGGCCGGATTCATCTTCTACGACAAGGAATGGTGCGAAGAACCCGTCATCAAGGTCAAAGGAGGAACATTCAAGGATCATTTCAATCTGGACAAGCACGTCAGTTTCAACACATTCTTCAGTCAGGAAGGCTATCTGCTGGGGCCCATGCTCCAAGAATACTACCATGGGCAGAACGACAAGTTGCACAAGGAAGTGGCCGACTACGACGACAAGCTCCAGCTCATCCTGGAGATCCGCCACGGCACGCCCCTCAAGCTCTTCCCTTTCAGGTCGAAGGAAGCCGACGCCGGACTGTCGTGGTACTCCCCCACCGACAGGTATCCTGCCGACATGGAGAAAGAGCGGCAAGAATACATGCGCAACATCTTCTCCATCCTGTTTCAGGACGTGCGCTCCGGCCACGATGCCCGGGTGATGGACGCCATCGGGAAGATGCAGCGCTATCAGAAGACCTACGGAGAGACATCCATCCCCACCACATGGCAAACCCGGGCGGAACGCATCTACAACCGCATCCCCTTCGCCACCATCCTTTTCATGGTCAACCTGACGATGGCATTCCTCTCCCTCTTCTTCCGGAAGCCCGCCTTGGTGGTCATGGCCCTCTCGCTGGTCACCCTGACATGCTGCATCCTGCTGAGATGGGTCATCAGCGGCACGGTGCCCATGTCGAATGGCTATGAGACCATGCTTCTGATGGCCTGGGCCATTGAAACAGCCGCCCTCATCATGTCGAAGAAAGCCCCCATCATGGTCACCTTCGGACTATTGATGAGCGGTCTGTTCCTGCTGGTCTCCCACATCGGACAGATGAATGCCAACATCACCCACATCATGCCGGTGCTCAACTCTCCGCTCCTGTGCATCCATGTGAGTGTGATCATGCTGGCCTACGCCCTGCTCAGCATCACCTTCGCCTGTGGGGTGACAGCCCTCATCCTGCCCCGGAAAGCCGCATACCTGCAAGTGCTCTCCCTCATTTTCCTCTACCCCTCGATCACGGCACTCTGCATCGGCATCTTCACGGGAGCGATCTGGGCCAACATCAGTTGGGGAACTTACTGGAGCTGGGACCCGAAAGAAGTATGGGCATTGATCACGCTGATGGTATATGCCGTGGCGGTGCACAGCCAGTCGCTGCCATCCCTCAGGAAGCCCCTCCGCTACCACCTCTATGTCGTGATCGCCTTCCTAGCCCTTCTGATGACCTATTTCGGCGTGAATTATTTCCTGGGAGGCATGCACTCCTATGCCTGAGCATGGCGGATCGCCAGCACCAGGAATCCGATCTGCAGCAGGATGCCGAAACCCAGGAAAAGCCAACCGCAGAGGTAGAACAACCTGTTGTAGGGGATTTCGGGCCTCGGCTTCATCCACCTGGCATAGCCCACGGCCGACAGCAGCACGACAGCCAGTGCGACCACCTGGCTGAGCACGCTGACCCCCATGACCGTGTCGATCAACTGGGTCCCCTTGACCACGGCGCCTGCATAAAGCGGATAGACACAATTGTAGAGCGCATTCCGGGTGTGCTGGTTCTGTCTCGACTTATCGAAGCAGAACACCATCAGCAAGACGATGGCAAGAAACACCACTGCCGATCTGAAAACAGGATGGTAGAACATGCAAAGGGATGAATCTCAAAATGGCCGTCCTTGCGAACGGCCATCAAAAGTGTTTTTTATAAAGAAAAATCGGTACTCGTTATTTGGCGTAGGCGACGGAACGCGTCTCGCGGATGACGGTGATCTTCACCTGTCCGGGATAAGTCATCTCGTTCTGGATCTTGTTGGCGATCTCACCAGAGAGTGCCTCGGTCTCCTTGTCGTCCATCTTGTCGGCACCGACGATGACGCGCAGTTCACGTCCGGCCTGGATGGCATAAGTCTTGGTCACGCCGGGATAGCTCATGGCTATCGCCTCGAGGTCGTTGAGCCTCTTGATATAAGCCTCCACGATTTCCCTACGGGCACCGGGGCGAGCGCCAGAGATGGCATCACAGATCTGGACGATGGGCGCCAGCAGCGTGTTCATCTCCATTTCGTCATGGTGTGCGCCGATGGCATTGCAGATATCCGGTTTCTCCTTGTATTTCTCAGCGATTTTCGCTCCATAGAGAGCGTGAGGCAGATCGCTCTCCTCATCGGGCACCTTACCAATGTCATGAAGCAATCCAGCCCTTTTGGCTTTCTTGGGGTTCAAGCCCAGTTCGGAAGCCATCACCGCACAGAGATTAGCCGTCTCACGGGCATGCTGCAGCAGGTTCTGTCCATAAGAAGAGCGGTATTTCATCTTGCCGATGATACGGATCAGTTCGGGATGCAGACCGTGAATGCCGAGGTCGATGGCCGTGCGCTTGCCCGTCTCGATAACCTCATTGTCGAGTTGCTTCTTCACCTTGGCCACCACTTCCTCGATGCGAGCCGGATGGATTCGGCCGTCGGCCACCAGCTGGTGCAGAGCAAGTCGGCAGACCTCCCTGCGGATCGGGTCGAAGGCAGAGATGACAATAGCCTCCGGTGTGTCGTCGACGACGATCTCGACGCCTGTGGCAGCCTCCAGGGCCCTGATATTGCGCCCCTCGCGACCGATGATGCGGCCTTTCACCTCATCATTATCAATATGGAAGACACTGACCGAGTTCTCGATAGCCGTCTCGGTGGCAACCCTCTGGATGGTCTGGATGACGATTTTCTTAGCTTGTGCATTGGCATTGAGCTTGGCCTCGTCCATGATCTCATTGACATAACTGGCAGCATCGGTGCGAGCCTCATCTTTCAGGCTCTCGACCAGTCTGTGCTTAGCCTCCTCGGCACTGAGTCCAGAGAGTTCCTCGAGTTTCTCCCGCTCCTGGTTCTGCATTTTCTCCAGTTCATCCTGCTTGATGACCAAGAGTTTTTTCTCATTCTCGATTCTCTTCTGGCTCTGCTCGATTTCCTGCTTGCGGCGTCCCAGTTCCTCCTGTCGCTGGTTGAGCGACATCTCACGCTGCTTCAGTTTGCTTTCGCTCTGCTGCAGTTTCTGGTTGCGCGACTGCACCTCTTTTTCAAGTTCAGACTTTTTGTTGAGGAATTTCTCTTTCACCTCAAGCAGTTTTTTCTCTTTGATGACATTAGCCTCCTTGTTGGCGGCATCGATCATATCATTGTATTTCCCCTTGATGACATGGAGAAACAGCATGTAGCCAGCTACGCCGCCTATCCCGAGACAGACGATCGCAATGATAAGTGTTGCTATAATACTCATTCGTAAAAATATATATGTTAATTGATGATCATTCACAAGACTCCACGCCATGAGGCACGAAGCCGTCGCCTGCGTTCAGGCGGTTTTGTCTTCGAGAGCTTTCTCAACCTCTGCCGTGAGTGCTGTGATGATATCAGTGAAAGGTTTGGTGTCGTTGCGCTCCACCTCCATCTCATACTTCAACGCGATCTCCACCAGAGCCAGGTTAAGTATGTCGATGGCACTTTTCTTGCCTTGAGCACGAGCAGTGTAATTTCTGACCGTGCTCACCACAAGATCGCCCGCCCTACGATACAAGGCCTCCTCCTCGCGGTAAATCCTGAGAGGGATCTCTGTGTCATAGAGTTTTAAATTTATGCGTAGTTTTTCTCTTTCCTCAGACATTGCTCACGTCATTTCTCACTAAGCAGCGTGATACACTTGTTGACACTGCGAATCAGTTTGGTGAGCCGGGCTTTGGCAGCCTCGAGATCACCCTCCTCTACTTCCAGCATCTTAGCCGTCAAAAGGCTGTTGTAATTGTTCTGAGCGGACTTCAACTTATCCTGCGCATCCTTGATGATGCCGTCACGGTGTGCGATTTCCCTCTTGAGTTGCCGGTTCTCCTCCTTGAGTTTCTCAAAATCGAGAATCAACTGCCTCACACGGGTGGCAAACACCATGATTGTCTTGTCCTCGTCAGCCATAACTTACAATTTGCCCACAAAATTACGGTATAAAAACCTAATATCCAAAAAATATTGGTTTTTTTTGAATTTCAGTCCGAATCTACTGTTTTGCGTCATCGTCTTTCGGGCGTGGTTCTTTCTTGGCCAGCATCACCACCTGATAGACGAAATCGGTGACCCATTTCTGGCTGAATCCCAATCGGTTATTGTACTGTCGCAGTGAGAGGACAGTCTTGACCACCCCCGGGTCTTTGAAATCATTTTTATTGAAAATGTCGCTGACCGTTTTCTCAGTCATCGTATAGATCGCCTTCTTGAAGAACGAGGGCAGGCGGAGTTTGAATTTCATCAGGTTTCCGGTGAGCATCATGAGGTCCTGCGAGAAACCCTGGAACTGATACATAAACGGTTGCAGGTCCTGGATCCGTTTGCAGTTTTTCTTCACAGTCGCATCGATCTCGGTGAAGAACCCGTCATCCGTTTTGTAAATTTCTTTCATCATTTTCCTGCATTTGATCTTCTCGCCCGGCCCCAACTTGTTGTTGAGTGTCGGCACCTTGAGCGTCGTTTTGAACGTGCGCAGGTCGGGCAGCATGCCCAGGTTGGTGATTCCCATGCGCTCGGCCAGAGCAGCTTGCAGATATACTCTTACCAGCGTCATGTAATCCTCCATGCCGCCTACCTTGATTTCCCCTTCATTCTTCTTTCCGAACAATTTAGAAAAGAAACTCATTATCTATCGTTTAAAAGTGTTATTAAAAAAATGCGGTTGCAAAGTTACAACAAAAATGGCTAAATGTCTAAAGAAATAATAAAAAAAGCAACATTTTCAATTAATATGCTTTTCATATTAAACTTTTATTTGTAACTTTGCGCCCAAAATGGCCATAAGTGCATAAGTTTTAGCTAAAATAATATGAAAGGAATCGTATTGGCCGGTGGCTCGGGCACACGATTGTACCCTATCACCAAGGGCATCAGCAAGCAGCTCATCCCCATTTTCGACAAGCCCATGATATACTACCCTATATCAGCGCTGATGCTTGCCGGGATACGTGACATACTGATTATATCGACGCCCCACGACCTCCCCAGTTTCAGACGTCTGTTGGGAAGTGGTGAGGATTTCGGCGTGCGTTTCACCTACGCCGAGCAGCCCAGTCCTGATGGTTTGGCACAAGCCTTCATCATCGGCGAGGAGTTTATTGGCGACGACGACGCCTGCCTTGTGCTGGGTGACAACATATTCTATGGTTCCGGTTTTACCGGCCTTCTGAAAGAGAGCGTGAGCAATGCCCGTCAAGGCAAGGCCACCGTCTTCGGATATTTCGTGAACGACCCCCAGCGCTACGGCGTGGCCGAGTTTGACAAGGACGGCAACTGTCTGAGCATCGAGGAGAAGCCCCGTAATCCCAAGAGCAACTATGCTGTGGTGGGCCTGTATTTCTATCCCAACAACGTGGTGGAGATTGCCAAGAACATCAAGCCCAGTGCCCGTGGTGAGCTGGAGATCACATCGGTGAACCAGGAATACCTCCGCCTCGGGCAGTTGAAGGTGCAGACCCTTCAGCGCGGTTTCGCATGGCTTGACACCGGCACGCACGACAGCCTGGCAGAGGCGAGCACATTCATCGAAGTGATCGAGAAGCGCCAAGGCCTCAAGGTAGCCTGTCTGGAAGAGATCGCCTTCGACAACGGGTGGATCAGCCGGGAGAAGCTCCAGGAAATCGCCAAGCCGATGCTCAACAACGAATACGGCCAATATTTAGCAAAGAAAGCAAGCGAGAAATAAATTAAGGAAAGAAATAAAAACAAGTTAAACTAAAATGGAAGAAAACAACAAGGTAACAACGTCTGAGAACGTGCGTGAAACCGAGGAAATGTCATTCTTCAATTTCCGCTCACTTCTCCAGACGTTTATTCTGAACTGGCAATGGTTTGCACTCTCGCTGATCATCTGCCTCGGCATGTGTGCGATATACCTCAGGTATACCACACCCCGCTACCAGTCGTCGGCCAAGCTTCTGATCAAGGAAGAAGACAACCCCAGCACGAAGAGGTCGATGATGACAGCCACAAACCTGGGTATCATCTCCAACACCGAGGGCATCGACAACGAGATGGAGATCCTCACCTCCCTCATTCTCGCCACCGACGTGGTGAGAGACCTCAAGCTCTATGTGAGTTATGAGATGAAAGGCCGTGTGAAGAACGTGATGATCTACAAGAACCAGCCCATCACCGTCGACATCGACCCCGCACATCTGGAGAACCTCCAAGTGCCCATCCGTCTGACCATTACCTACGAGAAGGGTAATTATAATGTACAGGGCACCTACTGGGTGACCAACGAGGAAGGAGCCTCAAGAGGTCCGTACAGCATCGACAAGACCTTCTCGTCGCTGCCCCAGACCATCAAGACCAGGGCAGGAAACCTTTCCTTCACTTCCAACGGCAACTCGAAGCTCGGCGAGGGCAGCACGATGTATGTCACCATCACCGCCCCCAGCCTTGCAGCCAAGAAATTCAAGCGTTACTTCAGTGTCACCCCGACGTCGAAGAACACCACGATTGTCAGGATGAACATCATCGACGAGATACCGAGAAGGTCGCTCGACTACCTCAACCAGCTCGCCATCTGCTACAACCGCCAGGCCAACGAGGACAAGAACGAGGTGGCCTACCGCACCGAGGAATTCATCAACGGCCGTCTGGAGAAGATCAATGCCGAACTGGGTGAGACCGAGGGACAGTTGGAAGCCTACAAGAAGAGCCAGCACATGACGGAGCTGAGGATGAATGCCAACGCCGCCATGGGAGGCGCCAATGAATACGACCAGAAGTTGGCCGAGGCCAACACGCAGGTAGCCCTGCTCAACAGTATCTCAGAGTACATGGACAAGGCCGACAACAAATACCAGACGTTGCCGTCGAATGTGGGTCTGAGCGACGCCACTGCCTCCAGCCTGATCAACCGTTACAACGAGATCGTGCTCCAGCGCAACAAGATCCTGAGGACCTCCAACGAGGATCACCCCTCTGTGATTCCCCTCACCGCACAGCTCGATGACCTGAGCAGCAGTATCAAGCGCGCCATGGCTCAGAGCCGCAAGAACATGGAGATCCAGCGCAACGCCATCTCCTCGCAGTTCACCAAGTACTCCAACCAGATCTCCGCCACTCCTGAGCAGGAGCGTATGCTCAACCAGATCGGCCGTCAGCAAGAGGTGAGGTCAGGCCTCTACCTGATGCTTCTCCAGAAACGTGAGGAGAACTCCATCTCCCTCGCCTCCACCGCCGACAAAGGCAAACTGATCGAGTATCCCGAGTCCAACGGTCAGGTCACGCCTGTGCCCACCGTTGTCATCCCCATCGCCCTTGTGGCAGGTATTCTCATCCCCGGTATCTTCCTCTTCCTCCTGAAATTCTTCAGATACAAGATCGAAGGTCATGACGACGTGGCCCGCCTCACCCAGTTGCCCATCATCGCCGATGTGGCCGTGGCCAGCGAGACCGCCAAGACGAAGGCCGACATCGTGGTGCACGAGAACAAGAACAACCAGATGGAGGAAATCTTCCGAGCGATGCGAACCAACGTGCAGTTCATGTTGCGTGAGGGTCAGAAGGTCATCATGTTCACCTCGACCACCTCAGGTGAAGGCAAGACCTTCAACTGTGCCAACCTGGCTGTGAGTTTCGCCCTGCTGGGCAAGAAGGTGGTGCTTGTCGGTCTTGACATCCGTAAGCCCCGTCTGGCCGAGCTGTTTGAGATTGACGACCACAAGCATGGCATCACTCCGCTGCTGGCCCAGGAGAACCCCAGCGAGGCCGATGTCAGGGCACAGATCATCCCGTCGGGTGTCAACGGCAACCTCGACCTGCTCCTTGCCGGTCCGGTGCCCCCCAACCCCTCGGAGTTGATTTCCCGTCAGTCGCTTGAGATCGTGACCAACATCCTGAAAGACAACTACGACTACGTGCTGATCGACACCGCCCCTGTGGGTCTGGTGACCGATACCCTTCAGGTGGGCCGTGTCGTCGACGCCACCATCTACATGTGCCGTGCCGACTACACACCGAAGTCGAGTTTCGACCTGGTCAACTCACTCTCCGCAGAGGGCAAGCTTCCCAACATGGCCATCGTCATCAACGGTATCGACATGTCGAAGAAGAAGTACGGCTACTACTATGGCTACGGCAAGTATGGCAAGTACAGCCGCTACACCAGCTACGGCAAGTACGGCAACTACGGTGGCTATGGAGGTTACGGCAGCTATGGCACCTACGGTTCGTATGGCAACTACAAGCAGAGCCACTACGGTGACAAGAACGACACGTCAATCAAACTCTAAAGCCCTTATAGCCCATGGTTATCGCAGTAGATTTCGACGGCACCATTGTCGAGCACCGATACCCCGAGATCGGTCCTGAGGTGCCTTTTGCCATCGACACGCTGAAAATGCTCATCGCCGACAGGCACAAGGTGATACTCTGGACCATCCGTGAGGGTCAGTTGCTGGAGGATGCCGTGGAATGGTGCCGGAAAAGAGGAGTAGAATTCTATGCCGTCAACAAAGACTATCCCGAGGAGAGGAAGGAATTCAACAACCATTTCTCACGGAAGATCAAGGCAGAGGTATGGATCGACGACCGCAATGTGGGCGGGATGCCCGACTGGGGCACCATCTACCGGATGATCAAAGAGCACAAATCGTTTGAGGACATGATAGCAGAAGCCAGGAAGACCAGCCTCAGAGACCATGAGGCTCCGAAGCGCAAGCACTGGTGGAGCACATAGTCCCGTATGACAACCCATCAACGCAAAGGCAGCGTACCTCAAAGGTGACGCTGCCTTTGTCGTAGCAACGCGCCAAAAAGTAATGATTTTTTACAATGTCACATGATACCCTATCCAGGTATCCACCACACTCACGAAATGATAAATCATTATAATTATGTGAATTAAGTCATTTTTCCAAAATCGAGGTGAAAAAACCAAAAAATCCAAAAATAAATTTTCTATTCACAGCAAAAACTCGTATATTTGCATTCCCTTAAAAGGAGCAAGTAAAAATATACAACAAAAACAACAATAAGAAATGACAAAGGCAGATATTATCAATCGTATCGCATCCTCTACGGGCCTGCCCAAGAAAGACGTGGCAGCCACTGTAGAAGCATTCATGGAAGTCGTAAAGAACAGTCTTCTTGAGAAGAACAATGTATATTTGAGAGGCTTTGGCAGTTTTGTAGTGAAGCACAGAGCAGAGAAGACCGCCCGCAACATCTCAAAGAACACGACGATTGTCATTGAGGCCCATGATTTCCCCAGCTTCAAGCCCGCCAAGAGTTTTGTGGCCAAGATGAAAGGTGAGGATATCGAAGACGATGAGGAAGTAGAAGATTAATCTCCGTGATGCGTGTTCACGAAGGAACATGAACATATCATCAAAACATAAACCCATTCAATTATTAAGTTATGCCAAACGGAAAGAAGAAGAAGGGCCACAAGATGGCCACTCACAAGCGCAAGAAAAGACTGAGAAAGAACAGACATAAGAGCAAGTAAGCCCTGGGCTGAACACTCCACAGTCTATTCGGCTGAATGGCGTGTCAAGGATTCTCCATGCGGGAATTGATTGACATGCCCTTTTTTGGTTAAGTAAAGATTCTGAAGAATGACCAGCGAAGTAGTGATTGATGTCCGTGCGAAGGAGATATCGATAGCTCTGCTGGAGGACAAGAAACTCGTAGAGTATCAGAACGAGCCCCGCTCGGCATCATTTTCAGTAGGCAACATCTACATTGCCAAGGTGAAGAAGCTCATGCCAGGTTTGAACGCCTGCTTTGTGGATGTGGGATTTGAACGCGACGCCTTTCTCCATTATCTTGACTTAGGAAGTCAATTCAACTCTTACGCCAAATACCTCAAACAGGTAGGAAGCGACAGGAAGAAACTTTATCCGATTTCCAAAGCCAGCCGCCAGCCCGACTTGAAGAAAGATGGCAGCATAGCCACGACACTGACCTCGGGTCAGGAAGTGCTGGTACAGATTGTAAAAGAACCGATCTCGACGAAAGGTCCACGACTAACAGGAGAACTGAGTTTTGCAGGGCGCTACCTTGTGCTCATTCCCTTCAACGATAAAGTTTCCGTATCTACGAAAATCAAGAGCGGTGAAGAGCGTGCCCGCCTGAAGCAGCTGATCCAGAGCATCAAGCCCAAGAATTTCGGTGTGATTGTGCGCACGGTAGCTGAAGGCAAGCGAGTGGCAGAGCTTGACACCGAGCTCAAGGTATTGTTAAAGCGATGGGATGACGCCATCAGCAAAGTGCAGAAGACGCAGTCTCGCCCTCAACTGGTGTTTGAGGAGACAAGCAGGGCGGTAGCCCTCTTGCGCGACCTGTTCAACCCCTCCTATGAGAACATATTCGTCAACGACGAGGAGGTGTATCAGGAAGTGAAGCACTATGTCACATTAATAGCCCCTGAAAAGGCGGGCATAGTGAAGCTCTACACCGGTCAGGTGCCGATATTCGACAATTTCAACATCACCAAGCAGATCAAGTCGAGTTTTGGCAAGACGGTCAATTACAAGCACGGTGCCTATCTGATCATAGAGCACACAGAGGCGATGCACGTGGTGGATGTCAACAGCGGCAACCGCACGCGTGCCGTGAATGGCCAGGAGGCCAACGCATTGGATGTGAACCTGGGTGCAGCCGACGAGCTGGCCCGTCAGTTGAGGCTTCGCGATATGGGCGGCATTATCATTGTCGACTTTATCGACATGAACCTGGCTGAGGATCGCCAGATGCTTTATGAGCGCATGTGCAAGAACATGCAGAAAGACCGCGCCCGTCATAACATCCTTCCCTTGAGCAAGTTCGGACTGATGCAGATCACGCGCCAGCGTGTGCGTCCTGCGATGGATGTCAGCGTAGAGGAGACCTGTCCCACCTGTTTCGGAAAAGGCAAGATCAAGTCGAGCATTCTGTTCACTGACCAGTTGGAGAGTAAGATTGACCACCTAGTCAACAAGATTGGTGTCAAGACCTTCTACTTGCACGTCCATCCCTATGTGGCCGCCTACATCAACAAAGGCGTGATTTCCCTGAAGCGGAAATGGCAGCTCAGATATGGTTTCGGCGTGCATGTGATTTCCTCTCAGAAAATGGCTTTTTTGCAGTATGAGTTTTATGACGCAAAGAAGCAGTTCATCGACATGAAAGAGGAGATCGAGACGAAATAAGAAACGAGAAGCATGCGTTGACAGCGTGCTTCTCGTTTTTTTCCAGCCATCTGTCCGACGCACTCACATACTTGCCTCGCTGCGCAAGGGCAAGTTGTCGGACGAGCCACCCACACACACGACCACCAGTCCAGTCTCCAGCATCCAGGTCTGCGCTGCCTCATCCCAATGGCAGAGGTCAGAACGGCGTAGGGGGATAGTGACCATTCTCCGCTCCCCCGCTTTCAGAGCGATGCGCTTGAATCCCTTGAGTTCTTTCACCGGACGCTCTATATGCGAGAGAGGGCGAGACACATAGACCTGCGCCACCTCCTCTGCATCCGTGTCCGAAGTGTTGGCCAGTTCAAACTTCACGTCGAAGCCCTCTGCCGTGGGGTGAATCTCCAGGTCACGATACTCAAACCGCGCATAAGACAGTCCGAAACCGAAAGGATAGGCCACAGCGACGTTTTTGCAATCATACCAGCGATAACCCACCAAGTCATCCTCCGCATAAGGAGCGATAAGTTTCTGTCGCCGTCATGACCGCCGCCATCGCCACGGCCATGGTCCTGATTCTTGATTTCATCATGATCTTTTCCATTTTCTCCATTAATAACGCGATCATCATACTCAATATCCCAGTCCCACATAGCTATGCGCCGGAAGGCGCAGATCGAACACCGTCTGCTGCTCAGAATAGCCATAAAAGCGATGTCGGGAAGGTTTCACCTCCGCGGGAGACAATTGCTCGCCGGTCATGAGGTTGCGCAGAGCCTTCACCTTCGCATTGACCACCACACGGAGGTTGACGGCATGGTCATTGAAATTCTCCACCACCAGAGTCTTGTTGTCGTAAGGAAACAGCGCCACCTTGGAAGGGCCCTCGATGTAGGCACCCACGTCCTTGCTCATCGCACGGCGTATGACGTTGAGCGCCGGTGCGGGGAAATCATAGAGATTGCCGAAATCATCCGGGATGGTCAGAACGAAAAGCGTCCCTTTCGAGTAAGTGTCGCGCAACAAGATGGGATACCCCGACACGCCCCCGCTGAGCGGACGTCCGGCGCTGACCACCTCCCAGGCATCATTGGTGAAGTATTTCACCTGCGGGATGATAAATTCCCGTTCAGCCTTTCCTGCACCCCCGAAATCATTGACGATAGCCTTCAAGTCGCCGCAATACAGTTCCACCACATCAGCGAGTTTCTCCTTGATCGCCTTGAGCAGTCCTGTCGTGATAATCACATCACCACCGCCAGTCAGTTGCCGTTTGATACGTTCCACGATCTGCGGGTCTTTGGCAGCCTGCTGCGTGAGCAGGATCTGTTGTTTTCCGTCCTGCCATTGCGGATACATGTCCATGGGCAGGCCTATCATGCCGAGATAATTCTGCAGGAAGTCCTCGCCCGAGGAATGGTAGGGTTTGTAAGAAGCCAGTCCGACCGGGCGGCCCAGTTTCCCTATGAGCAGATCGGTCTGGTGGAGCGTCTGGTTGGCGAAACGAGCCATGGTGGTCGGTGTTATGGTCTTGCCGTCTTTCACGAAAGGAGCCACCATCTCATCATAGCGGAAGCTGTTGCCCCCTTCTGTCTGCCACGGCGCCCGCATAGCCGGTGAGATTTTCACCTCGGCCAGTTGCATGTAATTCCAGAGAATGATTTCGGGAGTCTTCGACAACATGGTAAGATGCAGCTGTTCGGCATATCGGTCCATGCTCATGTGTATGCCACCCGCATCGACCCAACCGCCGCCATTCCGTCCTGGCGCGATATTGTCGAAATAGCGCATCACATTGTAGCTCAAGTAATTCTGCAAGTGCTGTGCAGAAGCAGGGTCACGGGTCTCCGTACCCGTCCATATCCCGTCGAAGTAAGCAGGCTCCTCCTCGAGGTTGAAACCCAGGCCATGGAAATGGTCATACCAGTTGGGGTATTTGATGATGACCTTCACCTTGGGATTGACAGCCTTGGCAGGAGCCACCACCAATTCACGTCCGGCGTCGGCCATGAGCCTGAGCCGGTATTCGGTCCAGCTTTTGTTTCCTTTGGCAGCGATCTCGTCATCATTCTTCAGGTCGATAAAGAAGAAATCGTCGAGGATAAAGTCATCAAAGAACTTGGCCGTGTATTCCGAGATCTGTCTCACCTGTTCTCTTTCCTCCTTCCTGGCGTAACTATAAGTCTCGAAATCCGACGGCTCGGACCGGGTGAAAGTGATGCCTCCCCCCACTTCCAAACCTTTCGAGAGAAAGAATTTCTTCACTTTGCCAAGCGTCTTCTCAGGCACGGTGAAAGCATCCCGATGCGTCTCGAGATAGATCTTGTCGAGATCCACCTGGCTGCTCACCGTCTCCCAAGTGGATTTCAGGAACTTGTCATCCTCCATCCGCGCCACGTCCTGTGCACGGATGTAAGTAGACACTTTGAAGTTTTTGTACTTTCCTGCCTGGACGGTGGAAGTGGCCAAAAGAGCAAGCGCTATCAGCAGGAAACGACTGAGATGATTGTTTTCCATGTTCTGCATCATTTGAATTGGTATTGGTTTTTCTCTTGGTATCATCAGCTCTCATTAAACAGCCATAGGAAAGCCCTATTTCGTCTGTTGACTCGAATTTTTCCAGTGGTATATCCCCGAAAAGGGTAAGTCGGTGGTATTGTAAGAAGTATTGAATAGTTGATGTTCTTGAATGTGCCGGAAAAGCCCTTCGGCCCTTGGACTTTTCCGGCACAGCGGAGATGTCAGGTCAGTGTCTCGTCCTCATTATCTGACGACTTTCTTGCCCGAGACGATATAAATCGCTTTGGGATGCGCGCTCTCGTTAGAGAAGCCTTCCAAAGCACGTCCTTCGATATCATAGATGCCCTCAGCATGTGGGTTACCAGCCCCCCTGACCTGTTGGATGGCAGTAGCGGCGTCAAACTCCACGATGGCATTCTTGTATTTTTCCCATCCCTCTGCCTGAGCATACTTGCTTCTCGTCCCCTTGGGCACATAAAGTTTGCGGAGCGACAGGTCGAGGTCATCGATCGCACTCTCATCAATCACTGGCGGTTGCTCAGCGCAGACATAGGTGCGTGTCAGGTCGAAACAGCGGTTGAACGCGTATTTTCCGATTTCCCTGACCGTTTCGGGAATCAACAGCCTCTCATAAAGGTAGCGTCCTGCGAAGGCATAGTCATGGATTTTCTGAGTACCCTGCGGGATGACGTAATACACCTCGGAGCCACTCACGGGGAAACATTCGATCAATTCGGTGTAATCCCTGGAGAACACCATGTCGTCGAGAACGCGGAACTCGCTCTGCGGTCCGGCAGTCAGGGAGACATGCTCCAGGTTGTTGCACTGCGCGAACACGCCATCCTGATAGGTCACCAGGTTGTTGGGCAAAGTGACATCAATCAAAGCAGAGCAACCGCAGAAAGCCTTATATGGCATCTCATTGTCGGAGGTAGTGACCCACTCCACACCGTCCTCGACCAGGTAAGGCTCGCCACCCGCCACGATAGAGGCTCCGCTCAAATCGAGGACCGAGAGGTTTCCGAAGACGCCATGCCCTGTGGAAGTAGCTCCAGCCATGCTTCTCAAAGTCTTCAGGTCGCTGCTGTTGATATTTCCTTTCACCGAGAGGCTCACGACAGTGTCTCTCTGCTCGTCGGTGAGCAAGTCAGCCAAGGTGCCAGGTTGAGAGACATCGACGACCACCGTCTCTGTAGTGATCCGTGAGGGAGTGCATCTGAGGACCATGTCCTGATACATGGAGAAATCATACAAGCCATAGAATATCACGAGAGAAGAGATATCGAAATAGCCATCCATATCTCCATCCCATCCCCAGTTGATATAGATCTTTCCTGTGCTGTCATAGCCATGGAGCACGAACTCATGTCCGGTGAAAGTCGCATCCGATCCCCCGTAGATGATGGGAATTTTCGCACTCAGAGTCTCGAAAATTTTGTCCATCCACTCCTGTTCGGTGAAGTCATCCCGGTTGAAAGTGATGGCATAAGGATATCCGAGATTGGTTCTCAGTCCATGACACAGGCTCTCATTGTATGCCCCTGTGCCTCCCGCGGCATACTGCGCTTTCATGGCCAGTCCTACATGATAATTCAGTTTGGCCACGGCGTTTTTCTGAGCAGAAGTGCTTCCCATCGTGCCATACCGGTTGAGCATGAGGTTATAATCATAGGACACCCCCTCGATGTCAGCCTCATATTTCTTACCCTCCAAATTACCGAAGGGATAGAACGTATAGACCGTTCCCTTGCCTTGAGAAGGCCATTCGTTATAGCGAAGCACCTGTGAGGCAGCTGTGGCCACGCATCCTGTCGGCATACCAGTCGGGCAAAGGTCATTATAGGGAGTATCCTGTCCCCATTTGGTCTTCAACAACGGAGCCACCCTCTCAGGGAACCGGTCAGGGTCAGGAGCGATGCTGTGGACAGGAGTTGAGATCCGCCGTTTCGTCACGTTGCCGATGGCATCGAGCCACCATTTGAAGTTCTCATTGGCGGTATTCGGGTCATAGATGCTGGAGGAATAGCCCAGCACGAGCGGGAACATATCGTCTTTCGACACCACAGCGAAGCCCCCGTCACGGTATCCCATCACAGCCACTCCGCCATTCTCGCCGAGTTGCATCACCGTGCGTTGCGCATTTCGCCTGCCCTGAGCGTCGTCGGCAGCCATAAGCACCTGCCGGGCAGCCTGTTTCATCTGTTGTAAATCACGGGGTTTGGCGTTGGCCGTCCAAACGACGCACACCATCATAAGAACCGTAAACAATTTTTTCATAGTCGTTTATTTAATCACTTTTGACTAAGGTATCACCTTGAACCGTATGCGGAAAGTATGCTGGTGCTCATCCCAGTTGGTGCCGAGCAGTTCGAAACGACCGATCTGTGCCGTGGACCGCACATGCTTGCCCAGGCACGTGCAGACATCGTAGTCGCCGATTCTCACCAGTCTGACCGACCTGGACACCCCTTTGGGCAGTCGCGAGGCATCAATTTCCTCAGGCAGGTCGTCCAGGTCGACCACCTCGTAAGTGACAGGCAGGTCGGCTTCGATCAGCTCATTCATCCGCCTTTCGATCTCCTTCTCCTGTTTTCGGTCGGGCTTACGGTCAAGCACATAACTGATTTTGCTCTTTTTTCTTTCCACATGCGCATTGTTTGACCTCTCGCAGCCAAACATCCTCACCATGGTTTGATTGAGCAAATGTTCTGCCGTATGGGCAGGCGGGAACTCATCTTTGTTGTGTTCGTTGAAGGAAAAATCTTCATCCATGAGCGTCAGCGGTTTTTGAATCAAACGATCATCATTTTGTAAGCACGTCCATTGTAGGCAGCGACGTGGACCGGGATGCCTTCTTCGGGCGACACGGAAAGAGACGCAGTCTCACCCGTGAGCAAATCCGTGGCCTTCACCTTTCCACCCCTCATCTGGAGGTATTCGAAGGCATGCTGTGGGATGCGGACCTCGCAATCCACCTCCTCGCCACTGAAGTTGGCCACGACCAGGATCAGTTGCCGGCCCTGTTTCCGCAGGAAAGCGAACTGCCGCTCAGCCAACTGCGGATTGACGTACATCAAGTCGTAGAACACCCCTTCACGCAGGGCATCCTCTTGATTGGCAGCCGTCAGGACCTGCGCATAGCGTTTCTCCAGTTCCCTTTCCGCCTTTTTCTGTTTGCGGCGGTCGAAGAAGCCCCTTCTCACCGTGTCCATCGACCAGTAGTCGAAGATAGTGGTACGTCCGTCGAGGCCACTGAAGCCCTCCTGGTCCATGCCACGCTCACCAAACTCCTGCCCGTTATAGAGCATGAATGGCGATTTGCCCATCCAAGCGGCGACGATGAGAGCCGGGATGCCTTTCAGGGCATCGCCGGCGAAGAAATCGCTGGCCAGCCGCTGCTCATCATGGTTCTCCAAGAAGAACAACATGTGACCGAGGATATCGTC
This sequence comes from uncultured Prevotellaceae bacterium, assembly GCA_946540735.1. Taxonomy (GTDB): domain Bacteria; phylum Bacteroidota; class Bacteroidia; order Bacteroidales; family Bacteroidaceae; genus Prevotella. The sequence goes on from CAMNIN010000019.1 coordinate 48,286, forward strand.
ATTGGCCTGCCACTGCCTTGTGATATCGGCAGCCCATCTTCTATGGCAAACCACATCCCTCAGGCAATCATACATGCCCACCTTGTCGTAGAGGAAATCGAAACCCGCCCGTATATAATTGCGGTATTCCGCGGGGTTATACACCTCGCCGATGAACTTCACCTGAGGATAGGCGAATTTCACCTTATCGGTGGCCCAGTGCCAGAAAGCGGCAGGCACCATCTCGGCCATATCGCATCTGAAAGCGTCGATGCCTTTTGAAGCCCAGAACAAGAGGATGTCAGACATCTTGCTCCAAGTGTCGGGTATGGGGTCAAAATGCTCCGATCGTCCTCCTGCGTCGCAATAGTCGACGCCATAATTCAATTTCACCGTCTCATACCAGTCATTTCCACCCGGGCAGTTGTCGAAATGGTCGTTGCCCGTGGCTTTTGCCGGAGACTCCACATAAGGTCTGCCCTCATCAACAGGCAGTCGTGAAGTATCGAGATCCTGTCCCCAGCAGTAGTAGAAATTGTTGGATGGAGAGAAGTGCATGTGGGTGTCGTCATTCTCTCCGAGGTCTTTCACCGTCTCCGGCTTTGCGACAGAATGGTATTCCCTTGCCACATGGTTGGGCACGAAGTCGATGATGACTTTCATGCCCGCCTCATGGGTTCGGGTCACCAGTTGCTCAAATTCCTCCATCCGTTGGTCGACATCCACGGCCAGGTCAGGGTCTACGTCATAGTAGTCGGCAATGGCATAGGGAGATCCAGCCCGCCCTTTCACCACCATGGGAGTCTGCCTGGGTATGCCAAACTTGGAATAGTCGGTCGTCGTGGCATGTCGGATGACTCCCGTGTACCACACGTGCGTCACCCCCATCTGTCGGATTCTCGACAAGATGGACTCATCGATATCATTGAGTTTTCCGCAACCGTTGTCGCCGATACTGCCATTGGCCATCTTCGGCACACTACGGTTGGCGAAAACTCTTGTGAGGATTTGATATATGACTGGTTTTTCCTGCATGCGGCCTCCTCTGGACTAAGATTCGATGCCGTGAGCCGTCACATCCTTGCTGATGCGAGCGATCATGCCCTGCAGAGCCTTACCGGGGCCACACTCTGTGAAGTCATCAGCACCATCAGCGATCATGTTCTGCACACACTGTGTCCATCTCACGCTGCTGGTCAGCTGTGCGATCAGATTAGCCTTGATCTCAGCGGGATCCGTATGAGGTTTGCCATCCACATTCTGGTAGACGGGGCATTGCGGTTTGTTGATGACCGTCTGCTCAATAGCTTTCTGCAGCTCATCCTTTGCGGGCTGCATCAGCGGTGAGTGGAAAGCGCCACCCACCTTCAGTGGCAGAGCGCGCTTGGCCCCGGCAGCCTTGATACGGGCACACGCCTCGTTGATGGCTTCCACGTTGCCGGAGATGACAAGTTGTCCTGGGCAATTGAAGTTGGCAGCGACCACGACTCCCTTACCCTCCTTGCTCACCTCGGCACAGATTTCCTCCACTTTCTCGTCGGCGAGACCGATAATGGCAGCCATTGTGGAAGGAGCGGCCTCGCAAGCTTTTTGCATGGCCATGGCACGGGCGTAGACCAGTTTGAGTCCATCCTCGAAATTGAGTGCGCCGGCAGCCACCAAGGCAGAGAACTCACCCAGTGAGTGGCCTGCGGTCATGGCAGGTTTGAAATCGTCGCCCATGCAGAGAGCGCTGATCACGCTGTGGAGGAAGACGGCGGGCTGTGTCACCTTGGTCTGGCGCAGGTCCTCGTCAGTCCCCTCAAACATGATGTCGGTTATCCTATACCCAAGAATCTCATTGGCTTTCTCGAAAAGATCCTTAGCCATGGCATTGTTCTCATAGAGATCTTTGCCCATTCCCACGAACTGTGCTCCCTGACCGGGAAAAACAAATGCTTTCATCTTTTTACTTTAAATTACCTTGCCGCTTCTGAGAGTCGGCAATTGACTAATAATACTGATTTTGAAATACTTTTATTTCAAGTTGCAAAATTACAACAAAAAAAGCAGTCGCACAAATTATGGGCGCAGAAATGGAAGCGTAATGCTATGACAATATCAAAAATGGATAAAAGTTTGTCAAGAGGCTTTTTTTACAATTTTTGCTCACCATAAAGCACGAAAAAAACCGGCAAATCGGTTTCACCCGACTGCCGGTCTATCATTGGAGAAAAATTGAAATTACTCAGCTGCGGGAGCCTCTTCCTCCTCGGCGGGAGCCTCCACCTCTGTAGCAGTCTCCTCAACGGGAGCCTCCTCAGCGGGAGTCTCTTCGACGGGAGCGGGAGCGGGCTCCTGGTTCTCTGCGAGCACCTTGACGGGAAGTTTCACCTCCACGTCCTTGAAGAAGTGCACGGTAGCCTCATACTCACCCACATGCTTGATATCGTGCATGGTGATGATCTTGCGGTCGATCTCGATGCCTTTCTTGGCAAGTTCCTGAGCCACGATAGCAGCGTTGACAGATCCGTAGAGCTGTCCTGTGGAACTGACCTTGGCCAGAACCTCGACGACCACGCCCTCGAGCTGGTCGGCACGTTTCTGAGCGGCATTCTTCTGGACCTCGATTTTGTGAGCCTGCTGGCGGAGGTTCTCAGCGAGCACCTTCAGTGCGGAAGGAGTAGCGATGACGCCTTTTTTCTTCGGGATGAGGAAGTTACGGCCATAGCCAGGCTTCACATCCACCACATCGTTCTTGTATCCGAGACCGATGATATCTTCTTTCAGTATAATCTTCATGCTGTTTCCTCCTTTTTATTACTTCATCAAATCGGTTACGTAAGGAAGCAGAGCGATCTGGCGTGCGCGCTTGATAGCGGTAGCCACGCGGCGCTGATACTTCAGAGAAGTGCCTGTGATGCGACGGGGCAGGATTTTCCCTTGCTCGTTGAGGAACTTCTTGAGGAACTCAGGGTCTTTGTAGTCGATATACTTGATACCGCTTTTCTTGAAGCGGCAGTATTTTTTCTTTTTGGTGTCGACTGACGGCGGGGTCAGGTAACGGATCTCAGTATCTTTCTCAGCCATTGTTATGCCTCCTCTTTTTTACCTAATTTAATACGTCTCTTCTCAGCATACTGTGCAGCATACTTGTCGAGTTTCACAGTCATGAAACGAATGACTTTCTCATCACGGCGGTAGCCGGTCTCAAGAGTTTTGATCACTTCTGGCTCAGCTTTGAACTCGATCAGGACATAGAAGCCCGATGATTTCTTCTGAATAGCGTAAGCCAGTTTCAGTCTTCCCCAGGCCTCTTCATTCACGATTTCTGCACCATTGTCGGTGAGGATTTTCTTGAATTTAGCGACCGTTTCCTTCATCTGATCATCAGACAAAACGGGAGTTAAAATGAAAACGGTTTCGTATTGATTCATACTAAAAAATAAATGATTTTAAAAAAATTTTGCGAAAATGCGGTGCAAAGGTACTGCTTTTTCTTCACCTTACAAAATTTTTTCCTTAATTTTGCCTTGAAATCGTTATATTATGCAGAGAAAGAGGTTAAAAAGGATAGGATTGCTGATGGTTTTCGCCTGTATGTTGCTTCTGGGCATCGGTTTTCCCTTGCATTTGGTCGACAGCAACATCTATCTGTTGTGCTGTCTGTTGCTGGCCATCGTCGGTGTGGTGACCTACGTCAGGTCGGTGAAAGGTGAGGGAAGATACTGAGCATGTCCGTCCTTTCCATGAAGCGCAAGCCCCAAGTCGCCATTGGAAGCGGACTTGGGGCCGTGTCGTAGAAATGTATTATCCCTCGCGGTGAGAATCACTCGCCGTCGGGAGTGATGAGTTTGTAGCCTTTTCCGTGGATGTTGATGATCTCTATCTGCGGGTCATCCTTGAGGTGCTTACGGAGTTTGGTGATATACACATCCATGGAGCGTGCATTGAAATAGTTGTCGTCGATCCAGATGGTCTTCAGTGCGAAATCACGCTGCAGGATCTCGTTGGAATGAGCGCAGAGCAAGGCCAGCAGTTCATTCTCCTTTGTGGTGAGCTTGGTCTGTTTCTCACCGATGGAGAGCAGTTGTTTCTGGGTGTCGAACACGAAGTGCCCGATGTGGTAGAGTGTGGACTCCTTGTTTTTCTTTCCCCTCACCCGTCGCAGGATAGCCTCGATACGGAACACGAGTTCCTCCATCGAGAAGGGTTTGGTGATATAGTCATCCGCACCGATTTTGAAGCCTTCGAGGATATCCTCTTTCATTTGCTTGGCCGTGAGGAAAATGATGGGAATCTCAGCATTGGCCTGCCGGATTTCCTGCGCCAGTGCGAATCCGTCTTTCTTGGGCATCATCACGTCGAGCACGCAGATGTCGTACTTGTTTTTCAAGAACTCTTTGTATCCGGCTTCACCATCGAGGCAAAGTTCGGCCGTATATCCTTTGGCCTGGAGATACTCGCGAAGGAGCATACCGAGGTTTTCCTCGTCTTCGCACAATAGGATTTTCAATTTTTCTTCCATATCGCTTAATTTTTAATAAATGGTAATGATATCGTGAATTTGGTTCCTTTTCCGTATTCGCTCTCCACTTTGATGTCACCTTTGTGGAGGTCGACGATGTTTTTGACGTATGCCAGTCCGAGTCCGAATCCCTTGACATCGTGCACGTTTCCGGTATGCACCCTATAGAATTTCTCGAAGATTTTCTTCAGGTTTTCCTTTTTGATGCCGATGCCATCATCCTTTACAGAGAGGCAGACATTGTCGCCTTCGTTCCAAGTGGACAGGAGCAGATTGACAGGTTTGTCGGGTTTCCTGTATTTGATCGCGTTATCGATGAGGTTGAAGACCACATTGGTGAAATGCGTTTCGTCGACGAAGATAGCCGAGTCCACGGCCCCGATTTCAGTCTGTATTTTTCCCCCTGTATGCTCCACTCTGAGCGTGAAGGAGTGGGCAACGCTCTCCAGCATTTCGTTGATATCCACCTCTCGTTTTTTGCTGATGGCGTCCTGTTTGTCGAACATCGACATCTGTAAGACCTTCTCCACCAGGAACCTCAGTCGTTTAGACTCCTCCTGGATGGCCCCTGCGATGTGCTTCATCATCCCCTCGGTCTTAGGCAGAGAGTCATCATTGAGCATCTGTGCGGCCAGGGAGATGCTGGAGATCGGCGTCTTGAGCTCATGGGTCATATTGTTGATGAAGTCATTTTTGATCTCCGAGTAGCGTTTCTGTCTGAACACCACCACGATGGTGAAGATGAAGGTGATGAGCAGGATGACGGTGAAAGCGATGGCCGGCAGCATGAAGCGGATACTCGAGAAGATGTATTTGTTCATCTGCGGGAAATGTATTCTCACGATGCCCGTCTTATTGACCGGATCATTACGGTAGAGCACCTGTTCATAGGTATACTCCTCGCCCTCTTCGTCATAGTCAGGGCATCGATAGACCTCGCGGCCCTCCTGTGTGCTCACGGTGAAGTGGTAAGGGATGCGTACGCCGTTGTTCTCGAGTTCCACTTTCAGGTCCTGGTCAAGTAGTCGGAAGTTGACCCGCTCCTCAAGAGGTTTTTCCGATGCGGAATAGAGGATGTTCATCACCACCCTGTCGAGGAGAGCTTTCTGATACACATAGCGATTGCGCACGATTTCCTGCATCGACTTGCTGGTTTGCGACAATGTGCTTTTGTCATTCCTCACGATGAGCACCTTGGGCACCTGTGACGGTTTCACCTCCTCCATTTTGGTCTCAAACGAAGAGTAGCCCTTGGCGTGCGGCAGGTCGGGGTCGAGTGCGCTCGTCACCACCGTATCACTGGCTATCCGCTTTCTGTTGGCCGTACTGACGTCCTGCTCGAGGAAGCGCAGCGTCTCGTTGAGCTCCAGGTTGCGCGACACCTGGTTGAGGGACCTGTTGACAGACTCGTCGAACTGCTCCTTCTTCATGCTCACCATCTCGCTGATATATCTGATCTGCAAGAAGAGCAGAGCCAGGAACGATAGTCCCATGATCGTAGCTATAGCCCAAATCGTTTTCTTTTTCATGATTGCAAAGATAGTCGAAATCTTAATTCGTTAACACAAAAATGTTAATTATTTCGTGGATATTCAACTATTTTAACATATTTGCTATCTTATGATTAATAATTATCAATTATTCAACAAGCATGTATTACCTCGCTCCCAATAGGGTGACGCTTGGCTTGTTCAAAACCTCCGAAGCGTTGTTCCGATGCCATGAGTATCAGGATTTGTAATCCGCTAAAAGCGCATTGCAAATGCTCATATTCAATACGGGCGGATTCTTGGACAAGCCAAGCGTCACCCTATCGGGTGCCGAGCGGCAAATCCGCCCGAACAAGGAAGGTGGACCAATTTGAAGTGAACCCCAAAAGTTGGACAAAAAACTTTTGGGGTTCATCATGTATATAC
>CAMNIN010000020.1 GCA_946540735.1 uncultured Prevotellaceae bacterium
CTCCGACAATCACCGGCAAACAAATGTCGGAGACTTTGTCGGTGAGCCAACGCACCATCGAGCGTGACCTCTCTGCTTTACAAAAGAAAGGTGTTCTGAAGCATGAAGGCAAAGACAATGATGGGAAGTGGATAATAATGTAGGTTCAAAACAAAAGACTTAGTTGCAAATAATGCCGAGCTGAAATATCTAAAGAGTTCGATTCTGTAAGACATATAATACATTTTTTGTGATATGATCATATATAACACATTACGCATCAACCGCATGGTGATGCATCGAATTGTAGCACGCACAGCTGATGTGGATCATGCAACAGTTGAATATAACGACACGCTGATTCCAATAGATAGAGAAATAGAGATCATTCTTAAAGATCGTCTATCATCATCCTTTGGTCGGCACTCAAAGTCGTTTGAACTGTCTATTGAAAATGTTGATGCCGATTCAACTTTTAGCTTTGTAAAAGACATTGTCGATATGAATGACGATATGTTTATTGCAAATTCTCATGATATCGCAGACTTACTTGCGGCTGCTCAGGGGAACAAAGGAAACGTGCCGGGTGGATACCTTTTGATAATTGATTGTACTAACTATGATCACCATCCTGTATATGTACTCATGAAAGCAGAATCACACAATGCACTCAATATTGTTGGTAATTCTGCACACGCATTACAGAATATAATTTTAAGTCCAGCACAGAAACTGTATAAGTCAGCAGTATTCGAGAGAATAGGAAACTCAAATCCGCTGACCAAAGACGATTTTAATACTCATCTTTTTGATAGTCAGTTCAACTCGGGAACTAAACTTGCATCCTATTTCTATAAAGATTTTCTTGGTTTGACCATCTCAGGAAATGCTCCCATTGAAACAAAGAACTTCTATAATCTCATGGTTTCAACAACAGAATCTGCTTATGCAGATAATGTTGATTTGATAAACCATATTAAAGATCAGGTTGTGTCTCTTCTTACATCAGAAGTTGCTACTATCACACCACGTGAAGCTATTCTTAATATTGTTCCAGAAGCCCAGCGTGATTTGTTTATCAGAAAAGTAGCTAATGAATTTGAGGGCTCTTTTGTAAAAAACATATCGTTACTTAGTCACCAACTCAACAATAGAACTGTAAAACTGGGGCAAGGACTTAAATTGTTTGGCCCAACCAATCTCTTCAACAATGAAACCATCACAATTGAGACGGACGAGAACGACCCTTCGATAAAGATTATCAAAATAAGAACAAACAGACAAGATGAATGAGCAAAAAGTCAGGGAGGACTTCATTGCATTATGTCCTGAACTAGAAAAATGGGGAAAACACGTTGATACCGTATTATGTGAATTCCTAAAAAATGCATTCTCGTCGTGCGAGCATGTACAGATGAAACCTTCTCATCGAATCAAAACTGTAGATTCCTACTGCGAGAAAGTTTTGATACGTAAGCCTAAGGAACATCCGCTGCTTGAAACCACCGACAAGGTGGGAACTCGCGTTGTACTGCTTGATACAACAGATGTGAGCATAGTTTGTGAATTTATCGAGCAATGTGAAGATTGGAAAGTTCAGGAACATGCTAAGAGTATTGATCAGATTATCTCTGAGCATCCTGAAGAATTCGCCTATATGTCTGAACACTATATCGTAAAACCTAAACAAAACTATTCGGCAGGATGTGAAATAGAATTGCTTACATGTGAAATTCAGGTTCGCACAATCCTTCAACATGCATATGCAGAGATCAGTCATGACACAATGTATAAGAAGGATGTTTCACTCAGTAGCCAATATAAACGAATGTTAGCTTCTTCCATGGCTTTCCTAGAGGCTGCTGATAATAATTTCGTTCAAATTTATAGTGGTATGGAAGGAAACAATGATAATAGAATCAAACTTCAGAATCATTTGATAGCGGCATACAAAACCGTTATAACTGATTACGACGAAAGTACCTATAATGTAGAAATAACTCTCCCTCTCGCAAAGTTGCTTGAAGAGAGCGCATTGATAGAGTTTAATGATAATCTGGAAGGATTTATGCATAAAAATGCAGAGTTAGTTCATAGCGCTATCATCAGTTATAAAGATGTTGATATACTATTTTGTCATCCAGTAATTGTGATGGCGCTGTATATGATTTTGAACTATCAAGATATGCTAATAAAAAACTGGCCTTACAATTTTGATTCTTTAGTGCATGTGGTGAAAGGAATGAACCTTTCAGATGATATTTTGCGCTGATGTTAATATATTTATCTGGAGTCTCATAACATAATACAAAATAACTCCCATGAACAGTTATAGACTAATAGGTGTCAAAATATTACAAGGATGTGGTAAGAACATCTGTAAGATACTGAAACAATGCAACATACTTTTTCTGTGATGATTATATAGAGGCTAACACCCTATGGTACATAGAAAAAGGTTGACACAGATGAGGATCATTCAATACCAAATCTCTACGTTGTGGTAGATGCAAACTAGTACAAAGATTCCGTCAACATCTATGTATTCTTTGTCATTGTTTGTAGGTTGCATCAATGGGTAAAATAAACAGTATTGTAGTGTGACAAATCTCTCAAATGTGAGTATCACCTACAATCGATAATGACACAAAAATGCGCTCAGTAGTGCAATTTGCTGTTATATATTCGCATAATAAGTAACTATTATTGACTACTATAATCAGTTGTTATTTCAAAAAAATTAGAATTCTCTGCTTGAACCGATTGCAGTTGCCAGTTGAATTCGCGATTCCTTTATAAAGGTTAAAAACGTTAAATTTTCATCTTCTCCGTTTCTTTGTAAAACTACGTCTTCACTTTTCTACCGTTTAACATGCAAGCCATTGATATAAAACGACTTGCAAATCCTACAGTTGCTCTGTCCTAACAAGTGTGAGTATCAACAGCAATGAGATAATGTCAAATACCTGTCTGAGGGACTTTTTTGATGTTAAAGTGACTAGTTACGTTATAGGAGATGATGTTAAGTCAATCGGTGATCACACCTTCATATATTGCTCTATGAAATCTGTCACCATAGGCCGCGGAGTGACGAGCATCGGGGAAGATGCTTTCCTTTGGTGTGATAGATTACAAAAAGTTATAATTAGTGACTTAGCCGCATGGTGTGGAATAACATTTTCTAATTTTAGTTCAAACCCATTATATTACGCCCGTCATTTATTTTATGATGTTGACACAGAGATAACTGAATTAGAAATTCCTGAAGGTGTTACGAGCATTGGGTTTGTGGCTTTCCTGTACTGCTCCGGCCTGACCTCCGTAACTATCCCCAACAGCGTGACGAGCATAGGTAACTATGCTTTCTATAAATGCTCCGGTCTGGCATCCGTCGACATCCCCAACAGTGTAACGAGTATTGGGGAATATGCTTTCTCTGATTGCTCTAGTCTGGCCTCTGTCACCATAGGCAGTGGTGTAACAAGCATCGGTGTACGCGCTTTCTATCGCTGCACCAGCCTGACCTCCATCGACATCCCCAATAGTGTGACGACTATCGCTAATTCTGCTTTCAATGATTGTAAAAGCCTTTCAAATGTAAGTATTAACAGCAATGAAATACTGTCTCAATCTTACTCACGCTATTCATCACTGAAAGATTTATTTGGAGATCAAGTGACAAGTTACGTTATTGGAGGTGATGTTAAATCAATCGGGGGTTATGCTTTCTCGAGCTGCTCTAGTCTGGCCTCTGTCTCTATTTCCAACAGTGTGACGAGTATTGGGGATTATGCTTTCCTTTGGTGTGATAGATTACAAAAAGTTATAATTAGTGACTTAGCCGCATGGTGTGGAATAACATTTTCTAATTTTAGTTCAAACCCATTATATTACGCCCGTCATTTATTTTATGATGTTGACACAGAGATAACTGAATTAGAAATTCCTGAAGGTGTTACGAGCATTGGGTTTGTGGCTTTCCTGTACTGCTCCGGCCTGACCTCCGTAACTATCCCCAACAGCGTGACGAGCATAGGTAACTATGCTTTCTATAAATGCTCCGGTCTGGCATCCGTCGACATCCCCAACAGTGTAACGAGTATTGGGGAATATGCTTTCTCTGATTGCTCTAGTCTGGCCTCTGTCACCATAGGCAGTGGTGTAACAAGCATCGGTGTACGCGCTTTCTATCGCTGCACCAGCCTGACCTCCATCGACATCCCCAATAGTGTGACGACTATCGCTAATTCTGCTTTCTATGATTGTAAAAGCCTTTCAAATGTAAGTATTAATAGCAATGAAATACTGTCTCAATCTTTCTCATATGTGAAAGATTTATTTGGTCCGCAAGTGACTAGTTACGTTATTGGAGATGATGTTAAATCAATTCGTGATTATGCTTTCTCCAGTTGCACCGAACTAACCTCCGTCACCATAGGCAGCGGCGTGACGAGCATAGGTGAATATGCTTTCAATGGATGTCCTAATATTAATGATATATATTGTTCTCTACCTGAACCTATTGATATTTCAGATAATGTATTTGATAATACTATATATCAAAACGCTATATTGCATGTTTTACCATTTTCTGTTGTCTTGTATGAATCAGTATACCCATGGAGTAATTTTGTAAATATTGTTTCATGGGTGGCGTCATCAAGTTATTATTTAACAGTTAAGGATGAGCAGAATAATGACGTTACCAGTCTTGTAAACGTCAAGTGGTATGATGATAATGACAATGAAATAGGGACAGGAGCCTCGTTGTATGGACTTGAAGCAGGAAATAAAGTCTATTATTCTGTATTATTGGAAGAGAATTTGGGCCGTAGTTATAAGGAGGTTTATCACAGGCAATTAATTTTAGGAGAGAATCCAAATGTTACTTGCCTATTGGAAAGGATTGGAAACTTGACTTTGTACGGCCGTGTGGCTACATATAACATTGACCAACAGAAGGCAGATGTCAAGGTCACTCAATTGTTAAATGGTAAGTATGAAGAACAATTCATTACTCAAACAGACAAAAAGGGCGATTTCTCTGTAGATGTTTTTGATAGTGAAACAGATGTCACGATTAGTTGCGATGGATATTATGAAACAACCATCCATAGAAATAGTTTTGAAGGTGACGGTAATATAGGTGTAGTCCCTTTGAATCTATTCTCTGGGTATGTGGTTACAGCCAGTATAATAGGTAAATCCTCAGTGAAAGATGGAGATACTGTTAGGATTGATAAAAATTTAGAATTGCATAATGTTGATCTGAACCTTTACAATGAGACAAAGGGCAACGATTTATTGGATTTTGCTGTTCAGAAGAACAATTTGATCCTAAAGACAGGTGTTTCGGATGGCGATGTCATCCGGTTGACTGCAAGTAGCAAATCGGGAGATTATGCAGATGGTGAAACACATTTCACAGTATCTGCTAATGGGGACAATTCCTTTACATTGGAAATGATAGAACTTGGCGGGCTTGATGTTACATACAATCAAAGTAACAATGCAGGCAACGTAGGTTATCTTTATGATGATGGTGGATTGTTGGTATCCAAAGCAAGTTACAAAGGAAATACTCTTTCAATGAGGCATTTACCAGATGGCAACTATACATTGGTGTCAATGGGTTCGAGTTACTTGTTGGGCAGCATGTTGAATATCAGTAGACTTGCTGCCATTGGATTGGTAAACGGTAGGGATTATGTCTCAGCGAGTGTTGAGGTGAATTCAGGTAGAATCTTCTCAAGGAATATTGGAGATATACCTTATCTTAATGAGGAAAGTTATTACTATACGAATAACGAGACATATATCAATGTCAACAAACCTTCAATTACCGTTGGCAACTATGCGACTGTTAATGTTAATTTGGCTTTCAAGGATCAATATGTAGACCAAATCAATCAACTCAAGCTAAGTATAGATATACCTGATGGTTGCCATTTGGTAGACAATTCAATTCTTTGTGGTAGAAAGTTAATCCCTTACACAGTTGAAGATGGAATTGCAACGATGAATTTGTCCAATGAAGACATGCAGAATATGATACGATTCTGTCTTATACCAGAAGATAATAAGACCTATACCATATCAGCAATAGCTATATTTGATGTTGACGGAATCGTCCAACAGCCAATAGGTAATGTCAATCTTGAAGCTAAAGGATTGTCTATTAGTGTACCTGATTATACTGCATCAACAGAGATTGTAGTAAGAGGAACAGCCAACAAAAAGTGCAATATAAATATATATGATAACGATGTATTAATTGGTACAACTACAGCGGACGGATTTGGAAACTGGTCGATGAACTGCACCCTCGATAAACCATATAAAAGTTCTTTTCATGATATTTATTACAAAACCTATCTGGAAAATGGTTTTGTGTTGTCTAGTGAATCAAGACATGTATTTTATGACATAAATATGATTGTACCAAATAAAGTGTCTATATTGTATAATGGCCATACGATTACTTTTGACAATAAAACAGGAACCACATCATCAAGTTCTTATAGTTATGCGCCATCATTGCATGATTTCACTTTCTTGGCAGATTTTACAAAGAATGACACAACGCTTATTAAGAATGTAAATATCAAAGTGAAGAATACTGACGGTACCGTTAGGACGTTACCGACGATATTTGACACAAACAAGAACGTTTGGGTGGCTACAACCAAATATGAAAATAGCAGTAGGCTTCCTCAAAATGTTAAGGTGGAATATGATTATTTGGGAGTTCCAGAATATGAAGATGAAAGAGTAGATGCTGAATACACAAATATTCAAACAAGTATGGACTTATTAGATTCTTATACTGAAGATAATTGTTCTGTAGAAGTAATTAAGGATGAAGAAGATGTCGTTATTTTTAATGTTTTAGATAATAGTACAGGAGAAAGCCATTTGTTTGAATTAAGGAATTTAAATCCAGATGATTTGAGCTTGTCGGATTTTATTTATATAGAGGATGAAGATCTTTATATTAAGCAAACCTTAACGACAGACTATTTTGAGGCTGCAATTTTTGACCATAGTGCTAATGATGCTTACTCTTATCGGATAAACATAACTGACGAGTCAGCAAGCAATAGGATGCATCAGTACAGAATAAATAGTGATGCAATAGAATTTGCAAATGGTATTGCTGGTTTACTACCTTATAATTCAATTACTATTGATTTTGAGAATTATTATTATTATACTTGGTATTGGATTACTCGCTCCGACATGTTGAATCATTCATATGACAGAGTTCTAGAGTTGTTACTGATGCGTTGCTCTAATGGTACTTTTAAACTTCCAACAAATGTAAAAACAGATTGTGAAATAGAATTATTCGATATTTATGATCAAATAGATCAACTGGAATGGAGAATGAACATTATTTTAGGATGCTGGGGAGAATGGTATAAAGAATTATTATGGCATCTGGCATGGGAAGTTGTTGGAGGTAAATGCGTAGATAAACTCTCGAATAAACTTGCACATTTTAATCCCACAAGATCTAATCGTACATTTTTGTTTAAGGGGGGGAAGGCTTCTCGCAACAGAGTTGAAAAATTTCTAAATATCTATATGAATAATATAGTTGATACATTCAATGGCGATGTTTTTTTTGCAGATGGGTTTTCGACAGCTCAAGTAGAATGGGAGATAAATCACGGATCTTATGAAATATTAAACAGATTAAATAGTCTTTCTGAAAGGATAAAAAGTAGTTACAAAAAATGTCCTGAAAAAGAGGATGATAAAGAGAACAATGATAATTTTAATGGTAACCCCGTCACACCTATCATGGACCCATCTGGTTATGTCTATGAGGGCGTATTTTCCAATCGTTTGGAGAATGTTAAGGTAACATGTTATCACAAGAATATGGTGGAGGACATGTATGGTGACACTCAAGAAGAAGTGGTTCTTTGGAATGCGGAAGAATATGGTCAGCATAACCCTCTTTTGACAGATAAGAATGGTTATTATTCTTGGGACGTACCCGAAGGCTCTTGGCAAGTGAAATATGAGAAAGAGGGGTATGAGACTACTTACAGTGATTGGCTGCCTGTTCCTCCACCACAATTAGATGTCAATATGGGGATGAAACAGACCACCCCTCCTGAAGTGAAGAAAGTGCAAGGTTTTGAAAGCGGCTTGGTTGTCGATATGAGCAAGTATATGCGAACGGAAACCATGAATGTTGACAATATTATTGTCAAGCAGAATGGCACCAAAGTGAATGGACACATAGTTATGCTCAATGCTGAGGAATCCCCATCAGAAAAGAATTCACTTGCTTCTAAGGTGAAGTTCATTCCTGAAGAACTTTTCCATGTTGGAGAGCAAGTGGTATTAACCATCTGTAAACAAGTGGAAAGCTATTGCGGTGTAAGAATGACACAGGACTATACTAAAACTGTTACTATAGAACCAGAGATTACTGCCATAGTGATAGATAGCGTGATGAACATACCTTATCAAGGTCAGAGAGTCGTTGATGTGTTCGTGGAGCCTGCCGAAGCATCCGCCGGAAGAAAGCTTGTCGCAGAATCACTATCACCTATGATAGTCTCTGTTGACGAGATGTCCCATGTCATCAATGAAAATGGATATGTAAGGCTGACATTGAATGGTGATTTGCCAGGAGGGACGATGTTGAACCTGTCAATAGAAAATTCTGATGCAGTTGCTTCATCCAAGATTCATGTAATAGGCAATGAGAAATTGGTGGCAATGCCTACCGCCAGTATTATATCAGGTAAAGAAGTTCCTGTTGGTTCGACAGTTGAGTTGTCTTGTGCTACAAGTGGTGCGACCATCTACTACACCACAGATGGGTCTTGTCCATGCGATGAGTCAACGAGACATACCTATGATGGCCCGATTACCATTGTAGATAATGTCGTTATCAAGGCTATGGCAGTAAAAGAAGACATGGAGGATAGTGATGTGGCAACATTTGTCTATACAGTGTCAGGAACTGGTGTTGAAAAAGTCTATAAAGAAAAAACTATTGATATAAGTATGGATGGTGGTGATATTATTATCAATGGTGGAAAGGGTGGAGTTTGTCATATCCATGACGTAAATGGTGCGTTATTGATTGTCAAACAACTCACAGATAACAGGACTACCATTCATTCACCCAATTCGCCAGTTATTGTCGTAGATGTTGAATTGCCAAATGGAGATAAACAAGTCAATAAAATTATTGTTAATTGAGTGTTTGCCTGTGCATTTGTGTACTGCTTTCAAAGACATAGACTATTTCGTTGTAAATAATTGAATATAAATAATTTAATTAACTAAAACCGGGTTTCCCAGAAAACAGTGATAATAATCATGAAAATCAAAAACTATTTGGGGGGCGGAGTGTTTGCCCTATGTATAGCTTTCTTGATGTCATGTGTTGACAATAATATGGATCTCAGCAATATTGACACAACGGCCAGATTCCAGACAAAACAACTGGTGGTGCCAATCAATATTGACGATGTCACGCTTGAACAGGTGCTTGACCTTGATGATGGCAGTGATATTGTGAAAACACTCAATCAAGACAATAAACCCATTTACGCCATGAGGAGAACTGGCAACTTCACCTCAGAAGACGTGATTGTGAACGATTTCTCCATTCCCATACCGGCCATGGACCCTGCCGAATTGACTCTCGAACTCGAAGATCTGCGTAAGATTGTGGATTTTGTGAAAATTGAGGGCAACCCAATAGCCTACTATGAAATCAATGATTATAATAGCATTGAGGTTCCCTTCAAGTCGCCCGACATCTATATCGATAAGTCGATCAAGCAAATTGATTATATAGGTGTGACAACTAGATTCGCCATCAAAATCAAGGTTGATGGTCTTAGCCGTGAAGCGTTGAATAACACCAAACTTACGGGACTGAAAATCCAATTTCCCAAGGGGATGCACATCTCATCAGACAAAGGATTATTTCATTCAGAAACCGGCTTGCTCGATTTGTCGAATGAGACAATCCAACTCAACAACCAAGGAGAGCTGGACATGAGCGTGAATGTGGATGGCATAACATGCGACAATGAACATGTCAATGTGAATTACGACAACCACCACATCAATTACGCGGGCAGCATCAAAATCAAAGAAGGAAAGGTAAGCATCTTTGTGGACACCAATTTGGAGAACAACATCAAGCTAAGAGCTGATTACTTCCTTGACGCCATCAAAGTTCACTCGTTCACAGGCAAGTTGGAATACAGACTTGAAGACTTGTCGATGAATCCTATACATATCGAGAATCTTCCAGACATCCTTAGCAAGTCAGGAACAAAAATCGGGCTGGAAAACCCGCAGATTTATCTCTCTCTGAACAATTCGCTCTACGAATACAACATGCTTTTCCAAACTGACCTTCAGCTCACCGCCATGCTCAACCAACTGAGCAAGACATACGGACTGGATGATGGCACGTTCAAGACTCAAAGCTCAAAAGCTAACGACAATGAGTTCTTGTTGTCGCCCGAAAAGCCGGAGTTCTTTTATGAAGGCTATACAGACCCGCAGTATGTGCGATTTACTGCATTGAGACATGTCTTGTCCGACCTGGATGGCATACCAAGCATGATCAAGATTGATGCTCTCGAACCCACGCTGTTCTCAGGATCACAATCAAAGAACTTCAGATTAGGTGAGAACTACGGCCCCATAGTGGGAGAATATGCCTTCTTCGCACCCCTCCAAATGACGGAAGAATCCCAGATCATGTACACAGACACGATTGACGGGTGGAATGACGAGGACGTGGACGCCATCACGATAGAGAATCTGATGGTTGCATTTGATGCCTCGACTGACGTGCCTTTCGACACGGAATTGACCATAAGACCCATTGACACGTCAGGAAACGTGATCTCTGGAGTGGAATGCACAAAGGCAATCTTGCCTGCTGAGGCCAAGGATCATCACATCGAGGTGACTGTCAATGGTATGGTTACCCATTTGGATGGCATTTTGATAGATGCCCGCCTCGTCAATAGGAATAACAACAGGACACTTGCACCCGAAATGAAACTCTATCTGAAAAACTGCAAAGCCACTGTGACAGGATATTATGAAAAAGAATTGTAAAAAATCAAGAAAATGAAGCAGATAAAGTCTCTCATCATGGTTGTTTCTTTAGGCTTGGTTTCAACCGCCACCCAAGCCCAAAATCTCAATTCGGGCTATTTTGCTGACGGTTTCCTCTTCAGGCACAACAGCAATCCTGCTTTTTCCAACAAGCAAGGTTATTTCTCTATGCCTGGCATCGGAAATCTCAACGTCAACATCAACAGCAGCCTTCGTGTGGATGATGTAATCCGCACTGTCGATGGCAAGACCGTCCTCTTCATTCATCCGAAAGTGGACGCAGGCAGCTTCCTCTCGGCTGTCAATGAAAAGAATAAGGTGGCCGTCAATGTAAAAGAGCAAATCCTGGGCCTTGGCTTTAAGGGCATGGGTGGGTATAACACCTTCGAAATCAATGCTCGTGCGAATGTCAATGCCATCATTCCTGGCTCTATCCTGAGGTTGGCAAAAGAGGGCGTTGAA
The DNA here is from genome assembly GCA_946540735.1 of uncultured Prevotellaceae bacterium. Classification (GTDB taxonomy): domain Bacteria; phylum Bacteroidota; class Bacteroidia; order Bacteroidales; family Bacteroidaceae; genus Prevotella. Next base: position 11,560 of record CAMNIN010000020.1, read on the forward strand.
AACAAAACTTACAACATCCGTGACCTTGCTGCCCACGCCGATGCTTATGGCGAGGTCGCTTTGGGGCACAGCCACCAAATCAATGAGAGTCTGCGCATTGGTGCCAAAGCGAAAGTATTGCTCGGCGTGGCCAATGCGGATGCAGACTTCAGCAAGGCTCAACTCGTTTTGGGCGAGGACGAATGGGTCGGTGTGACAAATGCTGAAATACAGACAAGCATAAAAAAGATGGAGTATAAGATGGAAGAAACGACTCGTGGCCCCGAGGGAGACGAACACATTCATCGATATGTGAGCGGTGTGGAGAACACCAAATGGGGTGTCGATGGCTTCGGTCTGGCTTTAGACCTTGGAGCTGAATACAAATTGGACGAAGATTGGGCGTTTTCCGCTGCATTGCTTGACCTCGGATACATAGGTTGGAAAAATAATTACGTGGCATCGACCGACGGTGACAAGGCTGTACATACCAGTACGCATATTTTCAATGTCGACGATGAAGCAGACAACTCTTTTGAAAAAGAAGGAGACCGTCTCTTGGAAGACCTTTCAGCTCTTTATGAACTGCAAGACAAAGGCAATACGGGAAAACGTTCCAGAGCATTGGATGCCATAATGAATATTGGTGTGGAATACACGCCCAAATTCTACAAAAAGATGTCTCTCGGACTGATGAACAGCACCCGCTTGGGAAAGTATGGATGCACGGATTTTCGCTTGTCAGCAAATGTTGCCCCAACCAACATTTTTTCTGCCTCGGCGAACGTGGCTCTTGGCAGCTTTGGCTTTAGTTTTGGATGGCTTCTCAACTTCCACCCTAATGGGTTCAACATATTCTTGGGTATGGACAACACACCAGTCAAGCTGGCCAAACAAGGAGTGCCGCTTTCAGGCGGGGGGAATGTCAACATTGGCATCAATTTCCCTTTCGGAAAAAATAAGACAAAATCAACTGCGATTTTGTAAATGATTAATCATCAATATTATGTTCAATCATATATCTAAGTCATTATGAAAAATCTTATTTTGACAATCTTGGCAGTCTTCTGCTGGACTTCGGCCATGGCAGACGATAAATTGCCTTATACCGTCTTGTCGGAAGACGGGAAAACGCTAACAGTCTATTACGATTCTGAAATGGAGTCAAGAGACGGTGAAATCGTTATTTTGGAATGGTGGAGAATAAACCCTGACGATCCAGAGGGCCTTCCTTTTGTCACACTTACGGATAGTCCAGATAAAGTAGAAAAAGTCATCTTCGACTCTTCGTTTGCCGATGCAAGGCCAACCAGCACTCGAAGTTGGTTTGAGGGAATGGAGAATCTTGCAAAAATCGAGGGAATTAATCATTTGAACACCTCTAAAGTGACAGATATGGGACACATGTTCCTAGGATGTAGTCGCTTAGAAGATATTGACCTTTCTCATTTTAATACTTCTAATGTAGACAACTCTAATTATTATAGAAATCATGAAGAATTCTATTGTGGTTTCTCATATATGTTTGCAGGATGTAAAAGCTTGAGCACTCTGGATGTCTGTTCTTTCGACACAAGCAATGCGGGTACAATGAGAGGAATGTTTTCAGGTTGTTCAAATCTTACCAATCTGGATGTATCTCATTTCGACACGTCAAATGTGACAGATATGACAGAGATGTTCATGGGTTGCAGCATGCTGGCAGCTTTGGATGTCTCTAATTTTAATACAGAAAAAGTGGAAGGGATGAGCGGGATGTTTTCTGGTTGCCAGAGTTTAACAGCTTTAGATGTTTCAAACTTTGATACACATCATGTCATGGATTTTTCTCCTGCAGGATACGGTATTATAACTCCTTATATGTATGGATTTTCTGATATGTTTAATTCGTGTAGCAGCTTGGAGCAACTTGATGTGAGCAACTTTGATGTGAGTAATTCAAATAGTTTGTCTGGAATGTTCGAGAATTGTGTGAATCTAAAATCTATAACTCTTTTTTCATACGAGAACGAAAGAATCTTTGATAGTGATGATTTCAATCTTAAATATGTTAATTCTTTCGATACTGAGCGCATGTTTAAAGGGTGTAAAAATCTAGAAGAAATAGACCTTTTTGGCTTTAGAGCTATGATATATTATGGTGATGAAATGTTCATGGATTGTAGTAAAGTGAAAAAACTGTATATCCAAGATGTTCAGATACTTGTAGATGAAGAAGGAGACTTTAATGATGAAAACCGTAATAGCAGGAATAGTGTTTGTGGGATGTTCAAAGGCTGTTCCAGCTTAACCGAATTGAATCTTAGCCATTTTGAAATGCCATTCGAAATATATGAATGGTGGTATGATGAGGATACAGGCGGATGGATACATGGAGATAAGCATTTTGAGAATACGACTACTGAATTGCTGGCAGGTTGCTCTAACCTTCGGCATTTGGCAATCTCTCCTTCGATGAAAGATCTGGCTGATGACGCATGCGTAGGCGTTGGAACGACCCAAACACCTTGCGGCATCTCTGCTCCAAAGACATTCGATTTTGAAATCGATACTTCCGGAGATTATTTCCAGTGGAAATCAGGCTATTTCAAAATGGAGGATGATATCGATAACTTGGAAATCGCTGACATCACCATCGCTCAGGGCTGGGAAAGCAAAGTTCCGATTCTCTTGAATAATGCAAAGAACTATTACCGTGTGGAATTCGACATGTCTCTTCCCGAGGATATTTTCATGCACAGCAAAATAGAACACGAAGGCCTCGACAGCTTTGATGCCGTTCTCGGCGTGGATGGATATTATGTGGAGAATAAGGATTCCGTATACTATTTCTATCTTGAGCCTCAGACCTATGAGTCCAATGATCCCGGAGAATTGTGCAAATTCCCATTGGAGGTATATGCCAATCTGGCCCCTGGCACCTATACAGGACGGGTCACCAACATTTTCTTCAAAGATGTCAATGGCGTGGAATACCATCCGGCAGATGTGACATTCAAGATCAATGTTGCAAAAGGCAATTCTGATATTTATGTCTCTTATTCCGACCATACGTTGACGTTCTGTTATGACTCGATGAGGGATATCCGTGAAGGGAAAACCTATCCACTCAACACCGACACCATTACGCCAGGATGGATTGAGAATGGTGACAGCATCTATGAGGTGGATTTCAGAAGATCTTTCTCTTATGCACGGCCGACAACCGCTTATTACTGGTTCATGGATTGTAAGGGAATAAGGAATATATCGAATCTGAGGTATCTCAACACCAGTGAGGTGACAAACATGGAGGCAATGTTCTATTACTGCCAATATCTCCAGGATATAGACCTGTCTCATTTCGATACACGCAAAGTGACGAACATGAATTGGATGTTCTTCTACACAGCGGTGAGAGAACTCGACCTGAGTAGTTTTGATACGAGCAACGTGACAGAAATGCGGACGATGTTCGCACATTGCAAAAATTTGCAAAGTTTGGATCTTTCTAATTTCGATACACGTAAGGTGACAACCATGCGAAGTCTGTTCTTGGATTGTGGGGACCTGGATTACGTGGACCTGACCAGCTTCGACACAAGTAACGTGGAAAGCATGTATGAGATGTTCTATGGCTGTGATGATCTCTCAAGCTTGGAAATCAGCCATTTCGATACAAGCAAAGTGAGGGATATGGATGGGATGTTCTATGGATGTAGCAACTTGAAACATTTGGATGTCGGCAATTTCAATACGTCGAATGTGACTAATATGAATTGCATGTTCTATGGATGCAGAGAGTTGAAGCAGATTGATGTGTCTGGTTTCAACACCGAAAATGTGACAAACATGAACTGGATGTTTTATGATACCGGCGTGAATGAACTCGATGTCAGTCATTTCAATACGAGTAATGTGACAGAGATGCGCACGATGTTTGGCTATTGCAGAGATTTGGAAAGGTTGGATCTTTCGAATTTCGACACCCATAATGTGACAACGATGCGGAGCCTGTTTGTGGATTGCCAGAGTCTGAGAGATTTGAATATCAGTAGCTTTGACACCGGAAATGTGGATAATATGTATGAGATGTTCTACGAATGCTTCGCCTTGCCTGAGATAGACCTTTCTCATTTCAATACAAGTAAAGTGACCAATATGGAGGGCATGTTCTACAAATGCCAGAACCTGACAGCTCTTGACTTGAGTTCATTTGATTTCTCCAATGTCACGGAATCAAAGTCCTTCATGTCCGGTTGTACCAACCTCCGGGAACTGTCAATACCGTTGTCTATGAAGGGAATTGACGATTCGGCTTGTAACCAAGTGGGCACGACCAATACTCCTTGCCTGATGCATGCCCCCAGTGGATTCGAATTTGGCGTGAATACATCCGGTGACTATTTCCAGTGGAAATCGGGCTATTTCAAATTGGATTTGGAGGGTATTCCCGGTATTGCCGCTCCTGATGATAACGACTCTCCCGCATACGATCTCAAGGGCGTGAGAGCACCTCGATCCATGAGGGGAATTTACATCCGAAATGGCAAGAAATATGTGAAAAAGTGAAAAAGACTAAACGTAATTTTAAACAAAAATTAGTGTCATGAAAAAGAATTCATTAAAATGGATGGCAGTTTTGTTTGCAGCTGTCGTAAGTATGGGGGTCGTTTCCTGTGGAAGTGATGACAAAGACGACCCAAGTAATCCAGAAACACCCATCAATCCAGTCGAACCGTCAAAGGACAATGCCATGTCGCCAGCCGACCAGAAGGAGTATCTTGAAACTGTGGCTCTGGAATTTATGGATATGATGCCATCTTCGGATTTCCGGGATATTGCCGAACTTGGCAAGTATATTGCCGAGACATACGGAGATGACTACAATTGGGACAACGTCGGCGACTGGGCTGAAGATGCTTTTAATGCTGCCCGTGAAGCCCTTGGAACAAAGACAACAGAAAGCGAAACCGAAAAGTGGGGAAGTTATACTTACAAATATAATTACATTTACACCAACTACAAAGCTTTGCTTATGGCCTCTAATTTTACAGGACATTTCACAGCACGTAATGGCCGTTGGGAGTTGGAAAAAGCTAACGACTTGCAGTTTATCTTCACTGATAAGCGTAGCCAGCAATGTGTACTTAAGCTTGAAACGAGCGGTAGCGTAAAGAAAGTATATGCTTACAATGTCGATGAATGGAAAGACTATGAATATGATTCTAACGGCTCTACATATACCAGTAACGATTATTACGACCGCACACAATGTACCATAGGCATACCAGAAAGGATTGTGGTAACTTTGACACAGGGCGGAAGCCAGGTCGTTAAAACTACCGTCAACATTGACTTGGGAAGCATCAGCGGTGAAGAATTTGACATCAGCAAGAACAGCGTAACGCTGTCGTCTCTCATAGAACTGAACAACGGTTATAAATTTGACGTTTCCAGGGTTGCATATACAGCAAACACCAATGCGTCAGTATCGTTTGTCATGAGCAAAAATGGCACTTCGCTTGTGACGATGGGTGCTTCGGCCGATGTTTTTGATATTCCTTCGGTCAATGTGAGTGCGTTCAGTTCTGATAGCTTCGACGGAGACGATTACGATTTCGATAAGGCTAATGGGAAAAAAGCATACGTAAAACTGGACATCCTTGGTAAGGTTCAGATTCAAGGAACATTGTCGGATGTGCGCAAGTTCGCAGATTATCTGGAAGATGCTTCAGACAATGATGGAGACGAGAAGAATTTCAAATCTTACATTAATCAGGCTAATGCACTTGCAGACGTTAATCTGTTCTACGACGGAAAGAATGTCAAACAGGCTGCAATAAAGTTGGAGCCTTTTGCTGATGAAAGTTGGAATGGTCGCACTTATTGGGAAGTTGAACCGGTGGTATATTTCTTCGACGGTTCTTCTTACAGCACATTTGAAGCATTCTTCAACGAAAAAGACTTCAAAAAGACCATTGACACTTTCAAGGCATTGGCAAACAAGTATGCCGACCTTGTAGATGAGCGCATTGACTGGTAATTCTCTCGAATGAGAAAGTTCAGTCTGACATACATTCTGATTATATTATTCTGTGCACTTTCATCTTCTGCATATTCTCAGGAAGATGAAAGTGCATGGACTTTTTCGCTTGACAGCATAACGGTGACAGGCTTTCGGAACAGGTTGCCAGTTAAATCTGATGTTCGGGGTGTGACGCTATGGGATATGAGTAGCATGAATTTGCTTCCTCAGATACTTGGCAATGCCGACCCCATGCACTATGCCCAAATGTTGCCAGGCATACAGACGAACAATGAGTACAGGAGCGGCATTAATATAGAAGGATGCGACAATCAGCATAACCTGATAACGATTGATGGAGTTCCAATCTATAACGTGAATCACCTGTTAGGCTTCTTCTCAACATTCAATTCTACGCATTTCCAATCCATGTCTATTGCAAAAGGAGTTGTTGGTGCTGACTCTCCAAATAGAATTGGCGGACAAATGGATATGCTGCACATGACGGACATTCCAGATTCCATTAACGGTAATGTCTCTGTTGGATTGATTTCTTCGCAAGGTACACTTCATTTGCCTTTCGGAAAGAAGACTTTTGTCTCTCTTTCACTGAGAGGGTCTTATTTGAACCTTCTTTATAGCCGATGGATGAAGGCAGATGAGCAACAAGTCAAATATTCTTTCTACGATGTAAATGTCACTCTAGGGCATCAAGTGGACAAGCATAATCTACTATTGTTTGACCTCTATAGCGGCAGCGACACTGGAATCTTTTCTGAGTCTCATTATCTCGCTGACATGAAAGCCAGGTGGGGCAATAATATGGGGGCACTCCATTGGTTCTATAAGAATGATGATGGGATGGTAGCCAGGACGACAGCATTTGTGACAGACTATCGAAACATATTCAGTCTTGAAATGCAGAATATGTCCTTTCGTCTGCCTTCTGGCATCACCGACTTCGGGATGAAAAGTGATCTGATGTGGAAAGGATGGAATGTCGGTTTTGTGACATCCCTTCATCAAATACGCCCCCAGTCATTGAACCATCATGCTGATTTTAAAATGGCTGACGCAAATATAGATAAGACACACTCCTTGGAATCTTCCTTATTTGCGAACTATGAATATCCCTTGACTGAACATCTGAATATAATGGGTGGCATACGCGGAACTTGCTTTGTAGAAGTGAATCATGTTTATACCACGCTCGACCCCTCTTTACGATTCCTTTTTGACAATTCGACATGGAACGTCTCTGCAACCTATGCACTTCGCCATCAATATCTGTTCCAGACAGGTTTTTCCGACTCTGGTTTACCCACGGAATTCTGGATGTCATCTTCAAAAGACATCAAACCCCAATATGCCCACGAGTTTTCAGTAAACGGTTCTATCTATTTGTTTGGTCGGAGATATAGAGTGGGATTGGATTTGTTTTATAGGAGACTATATAACCAAATAGCCTATAAAGGGTCTGTTCTTGATTATGTTAATAGAGAGTATGATATGAACAGTGCCTTGTTGCACGGTAATGGTGAAAACTATGGCTTTAGCCTTATGCTCAACAAATGTGCAGGAGCATTAACAGGGTGGTTAAGTTATACATATACTCATGCACGCCGATCTTTTGACGAAGAAAGGCGCCGTGATTCTTACCCTGCCAGCCATGAGCGTCCGCACGAACTGAATGCAGTTGCTGCTTATGCTGTGGGGAAGCACTGGACTATTGGAGGGACAATCGTCTATGCCTCTGGGACGCCTTTTACTCCGGCACAATCCTTATATCTTCTTAACAACAATATCATTATGAAATATGGCAAATACAACTCTGCCAGACTTCAGCCCTACATGAGGCTTGACCTTTCTGTCAATTATAAATGGAAGGGAAAGAAAAAATCGGAACACGGCATCAATTTTTCTCTGTATAATACGACAAGCCGTGACAACGAACTATTTTATTATTTAAGAACGCAAAAGGATGGTTCTTTTGCGTATCGTCCTGTCACATTTATTTTAAATGCTCTTCCATCTATCAGCTATTATTATAAATTCTAATAAAACTATGTGGAGATTGATATTTGTCTTTGCTTGTCTGCTCCTGCTAATTGGGTGCATAGACGATTCCGAAAGAATGGAAACAGATACATCTAGCATGATTGTGGAGGGATGGATAGAAGATGGTGGATTCCCTGTGGTTATTCTTTCACGTTCATTGCCTGTCAGCACCAATTATCAAAACATTGACAGCCTCAGTGATTATATTGTGCGGTTCGCTAAAGTTACTATTAGCGATGGAAATGACAGCGTTGTGCTGACAGGGAAATATGACAAAGGATATTTCCCGCCATACATATACACGACATCCAGAATGAGAGGTGAAGTAGGAAAAACTTATTACCTGAAAGCGGAATACAGAGATATGCGGGCGACTGCCAAAACGACAATACCCGCTCCACCAGGCAACTGCTCTTTCAGGGTGGAGCGTTGCGCAGATTCCGATTCATTATTTCAGATTAGAGCCCTTTTCAAAGACGATCCAACAGGAAAAAACTATTATCAGTTCTTTACACGTGTTGGGACAAAAACGAAGCAGTATCAAGCATCCTATCTTGGCAGCATAGACGATGACGTGCTGAAAGAAGAAACGGATATGACGGTCTATCGTGGCCATCAATTAATAGATAAAAGCTATACCCCATATTTTCTTGTTGATGATACAGTTTCTGTCAAGTTCTCGCAAGTCGACGAGGTGTCTTTCCGAATTTTGGACAGCTACACTAAAATGCAGTCGCTATCGTCAAATATGTTCTTCTCTACTTCTTCCGATATAGAATCAAATATCGTTGGTGGCTACGGATATTGGTGCGGCTATGGGACAATAACAGATTATATTGTCATTCGCGACTCTATTCATCCGAAGTAAGTGGAAAAGCCGAGCGTTTGTCCCTCGATGCCAATCGAAGTTGTCAAACGGAGATATTTCATGAGTGATGAAAAAAGAAGGGAAATATTTGCATTATAATAAGATTATAATTGTCTTTGCATAATTATCTCTATGACCAATTCTTCGCCCAATGGCTGCTGAAGCAGTAGGAGCATATTCGTCGCTCTGGGACCATCTTCCGGTATTATTCTAACTTTCATTCACTCCACGGTGAGGGCGTCGAATGTCATTCCGTCAATGCCTTCTCCAGTGACGACGACATGATATTGGCCGGCGTTCACTTGGGTGCCAGTGGTGATGCTGGTGGTCTTGCGCTTCGTGATCTTCTGCTGGGTCTGGAGGAAGGTGATGTCATCGTCCTTGTATACCGTGCCTTTCGCATCGGTGATCCTGACGTGCAACTGACGGGATTTCTCTGGGTTGTAGTACTTCCAGCGGAGGGCATACACTTTGGCTACACCGACACTGAAGTCCCATTCCATGCGGTTCTTCACTTTCTTGCCCGTGATTTCCATGGCGGTTCGTGTCGTGGGGGGGAGGAGGGAGTCGGGCGTTTTCACCAGGATGTCGCGCTCGAAGTCCTGCCACATCGTGGGACGTTTCCATTTTAGGTCGTGGTGCTTTTCCCCTGTCTCTCCTTCGCGGGCAATGGCGATGGCAGAGATCAAGGCCTGGCCCGCTTTCACCTTCGGAAAATGGATGGTGATGGTGTTGCCAGGGTTGTCGATATAGACGATTCGCTTATAGGGCTTGCCGTAGTGCGCCTGGGCCCAGATGTCGAGGTCGTGGATGACGGTGCTGCCGTTGACGGCGACATCAAAAATGCGCAGTCCCTCCGCGTCTTGCTGACGGTACCATGGCTCGATGAAATAGAGTTCGATGCGGTATCTTCCCGGAAGTGCTGCAAAGCGGTAGCTGAGCTCATGCCGGCCGAAACGGGAGGTTTGAAACAGAGGGGAGGAGAGAGAGTCATTGCGGGTCTGTGAGGCTTGATAGGGGGAAAGCCCCTCAAACCGATCCGCCCAAGACTGCGACCAAGCGATGTTGTCCTGCAACCACAGTTGTCCGTGACGGTCGGTATAATCGTCACCACCGCAGTTCACACGGAAGAGGTAGCGCCATCCTTCCTCGCCTTTCAACAGACGCTCGTCGATCGTACTGGTGGCCGGACAAACGGGTTGCGGGTTGTAGTGCTGCTGATAGAGGTAGAAAGCATCGGTGGGCTGTTCCCAGATGGTGAGCAGTCCCTTGTAGTTGAAGGGCCCTACCTTGTCGATGCGGCGTAGTGCCTCGTCGGGTTGGCGACGGCCGGGATTGTCGTGCGACAACAACAACCAGTGGAACTGGCCGCAGACGCTGTCACGTGCTGTTTCCGCCAGGTGGATCTTCTTCGAGAGTATCTCACAGAACTTCTCCTCGGTGTAGCCCTCCCCGGTGTGGTTGCCGAGGGTACGCCAGGCTCCGTATTCTCCGTTGAGCAACTGTTCGGGTGTTTTCAGTTCCTCACCGTATTTGTCGATGTCGCCGCCGTATGTGCCGCTCCAGTTCTGTATCACGTTCCAGTCGGTACCTTCACCGCCGTTGCAGGTGGTGATGAGCCGTTGGCTTCCGCAGCGGGGATCCATCTCACGGATGATCTGAGTGCATTCCTCGGCGAAGTCGCGGGGCAGGGTGCTCTCGTTCTGCAGGCCCCAGAGGATGATGGAGGGGGAGTTGCGGCGTTCCTTCACCCATTGGCGCAGGTGGCGCTTGAATGATTCGCGGAACTCGGGGGTGTCATACCAGATGTGGGCGGAGAACTGGGGCCACCACAGGATGCCTTCCTTGTCGAGGAGCTCCTGATAGTGCAGGTTGTGGGGTTGGTGGGCATCGCGGAAGGCATTGAAACCGAGGTCTTTCACCAGTTTGATGCGGGCCTCGATCTGCTCATGGCTGAAGGCGTGGCTCTGGCCGAAGAGGTGCTCATACTCACAGGTGCCGTTGATGAAGACGGGTTCTCCATTGAGCCGGAAACGCTGGTCGCCGTCATTCCGGGTCTTGGGCCAGGAGGTGGCGCAGATGCCATAGGGCGTGTTGGCGCTCTCCGTGGCTTTGCCGTTGCGCTTGACCAGGGTATTGACCGTGTAGAGATAGGGCTTGGCCAGGGTCCACAACTTGGGTTGGGTGAGGGCAGCCTGCTGGCGCACCGTGCGGCTTTCGCCGGGCGCAAGGGTGAGGTTCTCCGTAAGTCGCAGGACTTGTTTGCCGCTCTTCTCGCAGAGTTTGTTGATGAACTCGATCGCCACGGGTTCCTGTCCATAGTTTTTCACTTCGGTCTCAATGTACAGCGTGTCGCAGGCGGCATTGTTCCATACATGTACGCCGAAGGGTTCTATGCGTACAGGGTCGGTGACCTCAAGGGTGACGGGACGGAAGATGCCGAAGGGCTGGCTGCCCTCGCTGAATCCCCATTCACTGCTGCACCCGCCGCAGACCCAGGGCATATCGGTGATACCGGCGGGATGGCTGACTTTGACTTCCAGCGTGTTCGACGCTCCGATGCGCAGGTGTGGCGTGACATTGATGGTCTCTGTCGTGCGCCCGATGTCGTATCTGCCGAGATGATTGCCGTTGAGGGTGATGTCGGCGTAGGTGCCCACACCTTCGAAGCGGATGAAGTATTGCTTGCCGTTGAGGGCGGGGGCGGTAAAGGTCTTGCGGAAGAGAGCCTCTCCATGCAAGTTGCCGTGCTCTTTCTGTACGGCGCCATAGTAGTCGTCGAGGTTGATGGGGATGTCGGCTCGCAGCTCCTTGCCGTTGTGGGTGATTTGCCAGTCATCGTTCAGCGACTGCAGGATGCGGTGCCCTGTGGGGTCGGGGTCGGGGAAGTGCACCTCGCTCTGTCCTAAGTGTCGGCTGGTGGCTAAGGCGATGCCTCGTTGGCCGGCTTCGTTCACGGCACAGTAGAAATGATAGACGGTGCCGTCGTGCTTCACCACGCAACTCTTGTGGGCGAACATCTCATCGTAGGGCTTCGACGGGATGATCAGGTCGTCGCCAGTCCAGTCGGTCCAGTGCACGAGGTCATAGCTGGCGGCGAAGGTATTGTAAGCGTTGTATTCCCGTGTAGGGTTGTAAGCGGAGAAATAATACATCACCCACACGTCGCCCATCCTCACGATCTGGGCATCTCCGGTGATGGTGCCGTCGCTGTCGTGGGCGAAGACGGGGTTGCCGGGGTAGCGTTTCCAGTGCTTGAGGTCTTTCGACAGGGCGATGCCGATGCGCTCGCCTTTGGGATGAGTGTCGTCCTTGCCACCGGCATTGTAGAACATCACAAAGGGGTATTTCTCTTCTCCTCTGATGCGCTGACGCTTGTCCTTGATCCAGTAGATGGTGCTCTTGTATTGGGTGAGCTGCTCCCACCATTGAGCATCGCTGTCATCATATCCCATGAGGGGCTCGTCGCGGGTTTCCCATTGATGGGCTTGGGTGATATCGCCCTTTGTGGAGGCCATGCCGATGCTCAGGGGAGCGTTGACGGCTTCATAACCGGTGCCAGGACCGCCGATGTAGGTCATCCAGTGCTGCTTTTTATAGGATTGCATCTCATAACTGCCTTCCCACTGGTAGTCGATCAGCGAAGGGAATCCGCCGCGTTGGTTCTGGTCCCACAGTCCTTTTCGTGCTTTCGCGTCTGCGGTGCCCTGAACGCTCTCCACTGCTGGCAGGTCCAGGATCTTTCCTTCGATGTGCCAGTGCAGCAGGTCATCGCTCTTGGCCAGCCAGGTGGTGTAGCCTCTCCCGTCGGTGCCGCCTTTGCCGTCGTAGCACACAAAGGTCATATACCATGTCCCTCCCTCACGGAATACCGTGGGACAGTCGTATTTCAGGTGATTTGACGCGGGTGCCACCACCATGCCGTATTTCCATGGGGTGCGCGACTCCTCATAGATCTGCCGCATCCGTGATGGTGAGACAGTCTGTGAGGTGGCGGCGCTGCTGATGGCCAGCCAAAGGATCAGGGTGAATAGTTTTCTCATGATGGGTGTAAAGGGGGCTTTTTAGTTGAAGAGCCAGTCTACTTCGTCGCCGGCTCCTTGCAGTCCGGCGTCACGTGGGCGCAACTCGCTGTCGGTGAATCCTGCTACCATGATGATGCCTTTGGGCAGGTTGATGACATGTTTTCCGGCACCGAAATGATAAGCATGGATGTTGACAGTGGGCATGCCTGTCATGTTGATGGCATTGCTGATGACGGGTTCGGCCTGACCGTATTCATTGCCTGTGGCATCGGTCTCCAATTTGGGCACCTTGGCCCATTTGGGGTCATCGTCGATGAAGAATCCCACCAGCATCTTGACGGGTTTGTCGCAGGAGAACTCCACAGACGTCCCCTCGATGCGGGTGGTGTCGCGGTTGAGGATGATGGCTCCCAGTCCTGACAGTTCGGGTGCGATGCTGTCGATGCGCTTCTGGCGGTTCTCAAAGAGCAGAGCGTCTTTCGTGAGTGTGGTGACGGTCGGGGCTGGTGCATGGCCCAGTTGACGGGGCGATCCGGCATAGAAGAGGTCCACCTTCATGGGGTGGAGAGGCTGGATGGTGTCGTCGTTCGCTGCTTGCTGGGGGTGTCGCAACTTCTCGATGTTGGCTTTCAGATGGGAGAGCTCTTCCTCATAGACGGGCAGCATCTCTGCCCATGTCTTGAAATGGCCGTTGTCTCCGCCCACAGGGATGCGGCGCTGTGCCGTCTGCATGGAGTTGGCATAGAGATAGGTGTCCTGGGTGAGACCGACGAGTTGTCGCCATTGCCGCAGACTTTCTTCGAGTGCCACGACGGCACTGTCGAGATACTGGATGTCCTTGCTCCATTTGTAGTTGAGCACTTGCTCCGCGGCGAGCACCTTGTGATAGAACGAACGGGCGAAGGTGCAGTAGCAGGCCATGTCGTTGGCGATGCGGGCAAACTCTTCCTGATTCTTCTTGACGAAAGGACGGGCAAACTCGATGGAGGTGGTGGCTTCGTTGCCGTGGATGAGGCATTGCGTGACGATGTCAAGAGGCAGTTCGCCGCTGTGCGGCTGATGCTTCCATTCTTTCTCCACATATTCGATGAGTTTTTCGCCCTGAGGTCCGCAACTTTCATAGAAACCGGGGTAGATGGTGTATTTGTAGGGATTCACCAGTTGCGACATCTTCATGCCTAAGAGCAGGGTCTGGCGGTTGCCCTCGGTGATGCCGAAGCGGCGGATGAGTTTGGGGGCGATTTCTCCAGCTTCGTCGTAGGCGTTGAGCACATGGCCGGCAAGCGATTCGTCGATGCCGAAGCGGTCGGCAAGGAGCCGTGTCCAATAGCTTTTGTCATCGCCGCGCTGGCTGTTCCAGGCATAGCGTCCCCAAGCCTTGTACCACATCCAGTCGCGGTCGATTTGCAACTGCCTGCTGCCATCAGCCAGCTTGTCGGCTGTGTAGGGCCAGTCCCAGTAACTGGCCTGGGGATAGAGGTGCAAGCCCTTGGAGTGGTGCACCTGGTGCATGGCCTGTATGGCCTTCTGAGTGAATGCCGGTGAGGACCAACGCCAGGGCTCCAGGTTGGCGAGGATATGCACGTTGTCGATATGGATGGGAGCGGCAGCAGCCAACCGGCGGTGGGTCTCACCCCACGGGCCGCCGGGCTCATAGGTGGTGAGGCTTTCGCCGGTGTACTTGTTCATCGTGTAGATGTTGGGGTAGAGGGGAAGCGAGGCTCTCAGCACGGCCGGACCGTCGGTGTCGTGGTTGCGCAGGATGATGGGTGGGGTGTCGGTGCGGCCAGAGGCTTTCAGACCGTCTTTGATGCCGGGGATGACGGTCTCTGTCATCCACTTGATATCGGTCTCGATGCCCGACATGGCTTCTCCCAGACAGATGAGAAAACCCACGTTGGGGTATTTCTGTACGAAAGCGGCGATGGATTTCCGGGTGTAGTCGGCGATGAGGGGGGTGATGGGACGGTTGCGGTCCTGGGTCTTCAGCCCGTAGTGATCGGCAAAGGGTTTCGACAGGATGATGTTGTAGAACATCTGGATGACACGGATGCCTCTGCGCTCTGCCTCTGTGGTGAGAAAGGTGAACATGTCCTGGTTCTTCTGCATCGTGGCATCGTCTACCTCGGGGGCGAAGGGGTAATCATCGAGTTTCACCAATGAGGCAAAGGGATGGCCGTTCCATAGATAGAGGGTGTTCATGTTGTCCTCTGCCAGCAGGTCGAGGTATCTCAGCCATAAGTCCTTGTCGTAGAACCAGGGAAAATTCTCAGGGGTATAGGGGTATTCATAGACCCTGTGTCCGGGCAGATAGATGGTTTTCTGTAGTCCTACGCAGGCACCGCGCAGTTTCATGTCGGGCACCTCGGTAAGGGTGGTCAGACACTGGAGGGTGGGGTCTTGCTGATAGGCTTCCACCAATCGGTTGGCTCCATAGATGCTCCCGCTCTCGTCGTTACCGAGAATGGTGATGCGCTTTCCCTTTCGGGTGATGGTGTAACCCTCGGCCTCTCCTTGCTGGCTTACGTCGATAGACACCCGGTGGCGGCTCTTGATCTTCTGCAGGATGGTGGCGGCATATTCCGTTTGGGGTGAGACGTGCTTCAACTTCACGCTCACCTGCGCTGTGGCCGACAGCGAGAGCCACAGGCTTGCTATGGTGATAAGGGTTCTTGTTTTCATCGTGTCGTGAGTGTTTGGGTGATGGCCTTGCGGGCGGGGATTTGTATGCGGCGGTCGCCGAGGATGAGAGTGCCGATGCCACCGTCGCTGCGAACTGTCACGCAACCGGAGCGGACGGAGACTTCAATCTTGCCGAAGGGGGTGGGGACAGTGCCTTCCATCCATTCCAGTCCACCGAGATCCGGGCGCACCTCATACTCCTCATAACCAGCCTTGGTGGGGCGCACGCCGAGGAAATACCTGCCGAGGATGTAGATGGGACTGGCACCCCAGGCATGGCAGAGGCTCTTGCCGTAGGGACGGCCATACATCGTGAGGTGCTCGGCGCCCTTCTCCGTTGGCACGTATTTCTCCCAGAAGGTGGTGGCTCCCTCGCGAAGCATTCCGCCCCAGTAGGCTTTGATCTCTGGCAGGACTTCTGCCTGTCGGCCCATGGCGCAAAGGGCTTCCAACTCATAAAAGCGCATATAGGGAGTGGTGATGGCTTCTATCTGCTTGTTGAGCAGCACATGCTTCAGTATGGCTTCTCGCTCCCTGTCATTGGCATAGCCATAGAGGATGGCAAACATGTTGGGGAACTTCGTCACCATCTTGTTGAGCTCTCCCTCCTCGATGGCGTGGAGAAAGGCTTGGCACTCCTCGCTCCAGAAGGTGGCTCTCACTTTTGACAACAAGGCGGAGGCCCTTTCGCCATATTGGCTGTTGATGCCCAAAAGCGTGGCGCAAGTGTGCATGGTCTCAAGGGCTTTGCAGAAGAGCAGCTGCTCAAAACTTAGTGTGCCCCGCTTGTGCATGGGGAAGTCCACCCAGTCGACGAAAATCCAGTCGTCGGGTTGCCCCTCTGCCATGCCGTCGGCATTGGTGCGGCTCAAAACGTAGTCCATCAGTGTCACCATCCGAGGCCACATCTCACGGACAAAGGCAAGGTCGCCGGTATAAAGGTAGAAGTCGAGGATGGACTTGAACCAGTAGAACGTGTAGTCCATGATGGTGTTCACATGGGCGGTCACGGGGTCTTTTCCGCGCAACTGGCGGATGGTGCGCTTCACACATTCCGTGTCGTAGCGCAGGTAGTAGTTCATCAAATAACTCTGGATGGCATCGCCGCTCCAGGTCCAGCGGTCGCGCTTGATGCCGTCGACGAAGAATTCTCGGGTGGTGAGGTCCATCGTGTAGGCGGCTACCTCCCAGATGCGGTTCAACTCTTCGTCATTGCAGCGGAAACGGCCGCTACGGGATTCGTCGAAGGGGGCGTATTCATATTGCATGGCCAGCGCACGGAGACGCACACAGCCCGTTCCCTCCAGGTAGACAAACCTGAACGCCTTGCTGGTGGGCAGCGTATAGTCGTCCGAACGGTCGGCGAGGGTGTTGGTGGCATTGTCGATAATGGCATCAGACAGCACTTCGAGTTGGTCGAGGGTCTCACAGAAAGCTTTGTCCATGGCTTCCTCACGGCTCTCGCCATAGAAGATGTTGAGTTGCCCTTCTCCCTCGATACCTTTGAGGGTGAGGTAGCCCATCGTCTCCTTACCGAAGTCGGCAAGCAATCCCCGGCCCTCGGTGGTGAGGCTCGCAGGCACTTCCTCCCTGCGCGGCAAGGCGAAGGTGGAGGGACCTTGCCCGGGATCGCCGAAGTTCCAGTAGCCAGAAGACACGTACTGACCCGAACCATGGGCTACGCCGTTCTCGTCGATCCAGATCTTGTCCTCGTAGGTGCATAGCCAACTGCCGTCGCTCTTGATGACATCGCCGTCGAGGAAAAGGGCGGGGGGTGAGGCGGGGTTGAATACCTTCACGCTGATCTCATGATGGCCCTGGGGCACGAGGAAAGTTTCGGGCATGCCAAACTGCAGCACACCGTCGATTTTCAGACAGAAACTGCCTTCTGCCACAAGGGCTACTTTATCGGTAGCCGACAAGTCGTACTCCTTGCGGAACTCCACGGTGGGCCAATGGCTGTCTTGCTTCCAGAAGGGAGGAAACATGGCTCCACGTTCCGTGCGGCGGTTGTTGAACTTGTTGCCCAGCCAGATCTCGAAATCTCCGGGATACCAGATCCATGTGGCGTTGTCTGCTTTCATGCTTTTTCCTTTGGTGTGATGATATTGACTAAGAGCTCTTTCTCCAAAGATAGGAGATGAGGAATCCTACGATGAAGATGGTGGTCGTGCCCAGGACGATGGCGAGATACTCATGCAGGTGCGGACCGGGCAGTTCCATGGTGGCGGCTAACGAGATCCAGGCGATGACAAATATGCCGCAGATACATCCCAGAAGGGCTGCGGCCTTGCCGATGTTTCGGGGGAGAATGCCAAGCAGGAATAACCCGAGCATGCCACCAGAGAAGATTGACGATAGTTTCCACCAGGCATCGATGATGCTCTCCACACTGAGCATGGCAATGGCGATGACGATGCCGATGATGCCGACAAGACAACTCGACAAACGCAGCACGAACACTTCCCGACGCTCGCTGCTTGTCTTGACTAATGGCTTGTAGTAGTCGGTGAGGATGATGGTGGCTGCCGAGGTGACACTCGTGGACACCGTGCTCATGCCGGCTGCGAAGATAGAGGCGATCAGCAGACCGCGGAGGCCTACTGGCAAACCGTGAACGATGAAGTAAGGAAACACATAATCGGGCTTGGCGGCGATGTCGGCGGGCAACAGGCCGGGATGGGCGGTGTAGTAGCTGTAGAGTGCAGAACCGATGAGAAAGAAGAGGGCGGAGACGGGGATGAACAGATAACCGCCGAACAGGGCGGAGAAACGGGCGTCGCGGTCGGTCTTCGCTGCATGGTAGCGCTGCACGTAGTTCTGGTCGATGCCGTAGTTCTGGAGATTGATGAAAATGCCGTAGATCAAGCATACCCAGAAGGTGGAGGTGGTGAGATCTGACGTGAAGGCACCCAGGGAGAACTTGTTGCCTTCGGGGGAGTGGATGGCCAGGTCAAAAACCTGTGCCGGACCTTCGGGCATTGAGAAACAGAGAATGCCAAGGCACATCAGGGCACCGCCGATGAGGATGATGCCTTGGATGGCATCGGCCCAGATGACGGCTTTCAGACCGCCCAGCATCGAGTAGATGATGATGGCCACAGAAGTGGCGATGATCACCAAATGCAGGTTCCAGCCCATCAGGATATACATGGGTACGGCCAGCAGATAGAGAATACTGCCCATGCGGGCGAATTGGGTCAGCAGATAACAGGCCGAGGCGTAGAGCCGGGCCCAGCGGCCAAACTTCTCCTCCAGGAAGGTGTAGGCCGACACGCTGCCTCCCTTGCGGTAGAAAGGCACGAAATAACGGGCAGCGAAATAACTGGCCACAGGGATGGAGAGCGAGAAGACAAAAGCGTTCCAGTCGGAGGCGAAAGCCTTGCCTGGATAACCGATGTAGCTGATGCTCGACACATAGGTGGCGAAGATGCTCATGCCGACAACCCATCCGGGCAGTGAGCGCCCGGCCTGCGTGAAGTCGGAGGAGGTGTTGCCTTTCTTGTAGAACGAACAACCAAAGACGACCACTCCGAGGGTGAATGCCAGGAAGATGATGAGGTCGATGGTGTTCATATCTTCAACTTTCCGTTTTCAATGGGAAGGGCCGACAGGGCGGCTGCGATCTTTTCGCGCTCTGGGGGGTTGAACTTGTAGAATGGCGAGGCGACGAAGTCGTCGTTGATGACGCCAAGCAGGGAGAGGGCGCATTTCAAACCTTTCAGGTAGCTCGATCCATGTTTGCCTACGGTATAGATGGTGGTGGAGATTTGCATGATGAGCTGCTGATACTTGAGGATGCGGGACAGGTCGCCCGACTTGGCGGCTTCATACATGCCGACATACAATTCGGGAAACATGTTGGCTCCGCCATTGATGCCGCCATGGGCACCCATGAGCACGCATTCTCCTGTGATCTCCTCTGGTCCGACGAGCATCGAGAAATCGGGCCGCTCGCGCATCGCATAAAGCACCGACTGGAAATAGACAGCATTGGCGGAGGAGTCTTTGAAACCCACCACCTGAGGATTGCGGGCGATGCGGCGCACGGTGTCGGGCGAGAAGTTCACTTTCACATGCGAGGGCATGTTGTAGAGGTATACGGGCAGGGGGAGCTGGGGCACCAGTTCCTCATAAAACTGGGCCAGTTCGGGCTGGCCCGGTGCGAAATAATAAGGGGGGGCTGATACGACGGCGTCGGCTCCGCTGTCTGCGGCTACCTGGGCCAGACGGATGCTCTCCACGATCGAGGTGTCGGTGACGCACACCAGCAGGGGCAGGCGGCCCCGGTTGATGCGTGCCGACTGCGTGATCATCTCCTGGCGGATCTTGTAACTGAGACTTTGCTCCTCGCCTGTCGTCCCAAGGATGAAGAGGCCATGCACGCCTCCTGAGATGAGATGCTCGATGAGGCGTTCCAGACTCTCGGTGTCGAGATGTTCATTGTCTATCAGGGGGGTGACAAGAGGGGGAATGATGCCGCACAAGGGCTTTGGGTCAACGTGATGGGTCATGATCTGATGTCTTGATATAGGTTGTGTTATTTTCTGTTGAAGGGTAGTCCGGCCCGGACTTTGATGCTGTCGGCCACCTGTGGTCCGTTGTTCTCCCACGTGTTGCCGGGACCGTTGGCGTTCCGGAGGTATTTCTCCGAGGGGGTCCAGTTGTTGCGCAGGGTGATGTACGACGATCCTTCGTCGGTATAGAGATAGAACCAGTGCTCGGGGTCGTGTACGTAGCCGGGGGTGTAGATGTCGGTCACCACATTCTCCTCTATGAAGGTGTGAGGCTGAGCCCCGAGGGTGTAGATGCCGGCGGTGTCATACATGTGTCGGGCATAATGATGGATGTAGTTGCCTCGCACCAGGTTGTCGGCCATGGCGCAGGTCTGCTGGTTCCAGCCCCAGCCCAGGCTGATTCCGGTATACGAGACGTTGGACACCTCATTGTGCTCGATGCGGATGCCGCGCACATATCCGGCTCCGATGCCCAGACAGCCCCAGTCTTCATTGGCGGCATCGTCGATGCGGTTGTTGATGATCCGCAGACCGGTGCAGATGCTGCTCATGTCGGTGGGCTGATAGGGCAGGTGGGCCTCATGGCCCTCAGGACCGAAAGTGCCGGCCAGGATTCCTGTTCCACCGATGTCGAGGAGGTCGCAGTTGGATACCTGGCAGTCGGTGGCGTATTGGTGGATGTCGATGGCGGTCGAGGCGCAGTGGGTCACTACGCAGTCGGTGATTACAACATTCCGTGCCCCGTCGACTGCGATGGCGGCGGATGGCCGTCCCACCCATCCCTGGTTGTCGAGTTTGTGGTCGCCGTCGGGCCTGGAGATCTGTGGTTTGATCTTGTAGGCTTCTATCATGTACATGCCGGCTTGCAACGGGGCATGGCCCATGATGCTCGGGCGCATCCATGTCGAGTGGCTGAATGTGATACCCTGGATCGTGACATCAGTCACTCTTCGGTCGGGGGTGCCTTCTACCTTGACGAGTGTCTCGAGGGCGGGCACCTCCACTTCGGCTTTTGTCATGTCCTCTCCCTCACGGGGCATATAGTACAGGCGCTGGCCTTGGGCATCGAGAAACCATTCTCCGGGATGGTCGAGCAGTTCTCGGGCATTGGTGAGGTAAAAGGCTGAGTTGCGTCCGTTGGTGGTGACCATGGGCGAGGGCCATGGATGCATGAAGTGCACGTGGCTCTCGGGATTGTGGAAACGCACGGCTGCACTGTCACCCGTCACTTCGATGCTCTTGATGCGGAGGTTGGCGATGCACCACATTTCATGGAGCACCATCTCGGCGTGGCGGGCATGAAGGATCTTCTTGACGGCGGCGGCAGGCACGTAAAGCACTTCGCCGGACTTGTCGATGTTGCGGATGCGCCACATCTTCTCCAGGTCATCCACATCGCGTGCGCGGATGGCTTTCCTGCCGTTCACCCACATCTGCCTGAACTCCAGAGGACGGCCGTTCCATTCCGGCACGTCGGCTACCCATAGCCTGCCCTGCTTGCGCCAGCCTTTGATGGCCACACCGCCCGAAATCCTCACCTCGCCGTCGGCAATGAGGGTGGTGCCGCTGTCTTCAGGACGGATGATGATGGGCTGCGACAACCGGTAGGTGCCGCTCTGCAGGCGGATGACGACTTTGTCGCCACCTTCATGCAAACGGCGGAGCCGGGCTTCCTGAAGGGCATGCTCTATCGTAAACGCACCTGGCTCCACCTTGAGGGTGAAGCCGGCGTTGGCTGCTGGAGAGACGCATGCGAAAATCATCGCCGCAAGTGTCGTCAATATCCGGTGGGCATCCATACGGTCATCTCGCTTTTGCCGCGGTTACCCCATGCGAAATAGGGGATGAGGCGGATGGTTTTGGGTTGCATGCCGGATATGGCATTGCGGTAGAGCTTGCCCGACCATGGCGCGTCGTTCCTCACCATGACCTCGCCCTCGAGGGCCATCAGTCGACTGCCGGAGATTCGCGTCTCCACTGGGGTGAAACGGGCTTTGGACGGGATGATGAGATTGTCGATGTCAGCTCCTCCGAGGTCCTGGCTCTCGGCGCAGTAGACGATGGGACCGCGCTGGACGGCCACCTGGCCACGGGCTTCCTCTACGAGTGGGTTGGCTTCTATGAGGTGGGGAGTCATGGTCATGTCGTAGACCACGGTGTCACCTTTCTTCCAGGTCGTTTCGATGACGATATATCCCTTCTCTTCGACGATGGAGGAGGTGAGATCTGCGCCGTTCTTGCTCACATGTATCTCCTCGCACCAGGAGGGACGGCGCAACTTGAGCTTGAAGGACTTTTTGCCTTTGAGTTGCTTGATCTCGATCACGGTGTGCCCGTCCCATGGGTAGTCGCTCGACTGTGAGAGAGTGACCTCTCCGATACCGTCGATTGTCGTGTGGAGCGTGTTGTCTCCGAAAAGGTTCACATACAGTTCCCCGTTACCCGTCGCATAGGCATAATCCTGGGCTTCACAGAGCGTGCGGAGGGTGTTGGGCGGACAACAGAAGCAACTGATGTATTTCTTGCGCTCCTTGGGCCAGCGCAGGGTGTAGGGCAGTTCGTCACTCATGCGCATGGGGTTGGTGTAGAAGTATTTCTCCCCATCGAGCGAGATGCCGCAGAGGATGCTGTTGTATAGGCAGTTCTCCACGATGTCGGCGTACTTGCCGTCGGCTGTGGCCAGCAGCATACGCCAGTTGAAGAGCATGTTGCCGATGTTGGCGCAGGTCTCGTTGTGGGCGGTGGATTGCGGCAACTGATACGGACGGCCATAGCTCTGGTGGACTTTCTGGATATTGTCGGGCTTGTAATCGGTGCCATCGGGGGAGGTGCCGTCGTAAAGGGCTCCGCAACCGCCGGTGATATACATTTTCCTGCCCACAATGTCGTCCCAGATCGATGTGAGGTTCTTCATCAGCTGCTGTTCTCCTGATTCCAGAAAGAGGTCGGCCACGCCGGCATACAGGTAGTTGGCTCTCACCGCATGTCCCATCGCTTGGTATTGGTCGCGGAAGGGAATCCTGTCTTGGTTGTCGTCAGTGCCGTTCTTCACCATGCCGCGGATGTCGATAAACTGCTTGGAGAGTTCCAGATATTTGGGATCTTTGGTCTCTCGGTAGAGTTCGGCGATAGCCATATAATGCGATGGGCAGATGGCATTTCCGGCGAGTTCTTCGGGTGAGTTCTTGCAGAAGTTGTAGAGGAAATCGGCGGCTTTGATACCGGCATTGTAGAGGGTGGTCTTCCCCGTGGCGCGCTTGTGGATGATGCCGGCCATGATGAGATGACCGAGGTTATAGGTCTCGAAATTGAGCCTGTTGCCGAAGGCGGAGTCGTCTTTAGTGCCGACAGCGGTGCCGACGACGGTGTTGTCTTGGTCGGTGGTGGTGGCGTTCAGCCGCCGGTTGAGCTCAGCGATGATGACGGGGGTATGGATATAGCCGTCGGCTCTTTGTGATTTCACCACGCAACCGATGAAGCGGTCCATGATCCGGTCGAGTTCGGGGTCTTTGTTCACGGCGTAGACAGCAGCCACGGCCTCCAGCCATTTATACATGTCGCCGTCGTGGAATGGTGGGCCGTGATGCTCGCCACGCTTCTCTCCTGATGCGATGAGAAAATTGTTGAATCCTTTCCCCTCATCGCTCTGCCAGGTCTGCCACATGCTCTGCACCGAGGTCTTGCTCAGCACGGCGAAGCGCTCGCCCCAGAATCCTGCGTTCCATGTCACGGCGTTGAGGGGCGTGGAGTGCATCACGGAATAATGGCTGTCGTCCGTACGGGTCAGACCGCCTTGCTGTGCCATCGAGGGCATGAATACCGACATGCCCAGTAGTATCAGATAGTTTCTCATCTTAGTTCTTGGATTTGTTGGATGTTCGCTTCTCCCAAGCCTCACGTTCTTTCTGTATGTCGTATCCGCGCTTTGAGAGGTAGTTGTTGATGCGGCCTTTGTATTTCTTGAAGGTCTCGTGCTTCTTGTTGCTGCTTTCGGCGTCGATGGCCAGTTCACGGGCTTCTTTCAGCCAGATGAGGATCTGGGCTTTCTCTTCCGTCGTCAGCGATGGGATCATGTCGCTATAGGCATCGTAGGTGACTTTCACCACATCATATGTCATGATGTCCTTCACACGCTCTATCTCCTGAGGCTTGAGGTATTTCGACAGGTCGGCATCGAAACCGAAGTGGCTGCGGTAGAGCTTGGCGTCGCATTGGGCGGCGGCCAGTGCCTTGTCGGTCTTCTTCACGGAGTCGCGCTCGGCATAGATATCGTTGAGGGCGAAATAGCGGTTGGCGATGATGTTGCGCACGTTCTCGCCCATGGGGGTCCAGGTGATGCTCAGGGCGTCAGTGGCTTTCTCTGCTCGGCCGAGGATGGTCTTCACGTAATCCGGGTCACGGCTTTCCGAGTGGAGCGTTTCCGCTGGAGTGGGGTAGCTGTTGAAGACTTCCTTCAGGTAGCGCACGTTGTTGCCGTAGTTCATCTTCACGTTGCGCACCATCTTCACGTTGCGGCTGCGTTCCACAAACAGCCAACCGCTCCATCCCATCTTGTCGAGGGTCTGCTTGATGGCGGGCAGATTAATGCAGGAGTCCTCACGAAGCCACACCTTGTCGGTGTTGGAGGCATGGATGGCACAGATGTTGCGGCTGCCCAGACGCATGAGGTCTTTATTGATGTCCCAACCGTTCTCGATGATGGTCTGGAATTTGTAGAAAATGCCGATGCCGTCGCTGTGGATTTCCTTGAGTAGCTTGAGGTTTCCTTTCGCATCAAGCGGGGTGTCGATGCCCACTCGCTTGCCTCTCGACTTGGCAGCCTCGCCGATCTCATGCAGACGCTTCACGATGACGGCACGCTTCGCCTTGTCGGTAGTCCAGTCGTTGCCGCAGCCGCCCAGAGGAAGGAAGGCCACGGTCACGCCTCCCATCTTGTCCATGGTGTCGAAGCAGTCTTCGGCGAGCGAGAGGTAGGTATCTTTCTGACTGAGGTCCTGTGCGTAGAAACCGCTCATCGCCACAGCTCCCACACGGATGCCAAGGCTGTCGGCGGTCTTCTTGAAAATGGCCGCTTCCTTGGGGATGCGCAACTTGTTCTCAAAAGTGTCGCGCTTGCCCAGAGAACCCATGTCCATCTCCAGACCATCGCAGCCCAACTGCTTGGCCAGTTCGAAGGCACCGAGCTTCTGTCGTTTCAGTACCATCCAGTCGCATACTCCCACTTGATAGCGCTCTTGCGCCATCACGGCATCCACGGCCAATAGCCATGATGCCACCAAACATAAAAAAACACGTGTCTTACTCATATATCTCTATGACGTAAAACACGTGCCTTTGTAACTAAAAACTTCTACTCCTTGGCGGCAAGACTGATGTCTTCGGCAATGCGCTGCTTCAGTTCCTCTTTTTCTTTCGCAGACATGACTTGCAGTGCACAGAGGTATCTATGCATCGAGTCGCTGGGTTGTTGGGATGGTGGATTCGTCTTTGCCATGTGTGCCTTTTCACTATAGACCCATGTCACGGCTCATTGTACCCACAAAAATAAGCGTTTTTCGCTTGTCTTCGCTTTTCTCTACACGGCGGGCTGCATCTCAGCAGCGTATTTGCGCAGACGGCTGATGCTGCGGTGCATCAGATTGCGCACACTCTGGTAATTGATGCCCATGATCTGGCAGATGTCATCATATTTGCGTTGCTCTATATAATAGAGGTTGATGATCTGGCGCTGGCGAGGGGAGAGCTTCTCGAAAAACTGCTCGATGCTGGAGGTCAGGGCCATCTGGCGTTCCATGACCTCGTTGTTGTATTCCTCGGCCTCGGCGAGGGCACGCATGCTGATGTCGTTGATCTCATAATCACACAGGCGCGTGTTGCGGCGATATTCGTCGTTGATGCGGTTGCGGAGTGAGATGTAGAGGTAACTCTCGATCTTCTCCACGGCATTCATTGCTTCGCCTTTGGTGAAGAATTTCACAAACACGTCGTGGATGCAGTCTTTCAGCAGCTCGCGGTCGGAGGTGAAGCGTGACCCGAATGCGAAAAGATTGTCGATGTGTTCGTCGTAAAGGGTGGCAAAGTTGATCATTAGGTTGATTTGTTTGTGTAGGTAGTTTTCTGATTGCAAATATAATCTGAAAAAATGGAATAACAACATGAAAAAATGATTTTTTGTGGCAGAAAAAATGATTTTTGGCCGCTATTCCTTTCTAATCCATAGGATTTCGCCTGATTGTATATCAATAGTGAACATGCCTTCGTACTTCGCTTTTTTCTGCATGAGGGAAATCTCACCTGTCTTGGGGTGGATTCGATAGATGGTATAGCGTCCTGACAAAATCGGCAGACTGGCCTTTCCTCCTCGACCGTAGAGGAGGTAGCCTTTCGTCGCATCTCCGAGGACGAGGCTTCCATTGCCCTCCAGCGGGCGCATTGTGATGATGTCGGCCAAAAGGGCGCGCTGCAGGACTCCCGCTTCAGCACGGACGGGAATGTTGGCGAGCGACCCGCCTCCCATCAACACGGCCCACCCGTTTTCCGGATATTGCTGCGAGAAATAGGTGACGGCTTTCTCGGGATAGCGTTCGCGGTATTCCCGAACGGCACGGTAGACCTCGTCGAAACCAGTCTTGCCGACGCGCCATTTGCGCATCCATTGCCGTGGTGCTAAGTTGCGGCCTGCCTCTGGTGCCCAGGTCTCTGTGGTGTTGTGGTGCCAATAGCGTATGTCGATGATATCCACTACCTTGCTCAGTTCGGGGTCAGACAGGATGCTGTCTTGCGCGTCTTTCGTGCAGCTCAGTGCGATAAGGGGATGCAGCCCGGTCTCTTTTTCCCATTGGGCGATGGTGCTGAGCCAGAAACGGGTGAAATGCAGCGGACCGGTGTATTCGGAACTGATCAGGTGGACGGTGTTGGACTGGTTTCTCAACTCCTCAAGGCACATGCGGATATACTGCTGATGAAGGGGACGGAGAATGCTGTCGTTTTCGTTGTAGAACTGCTCGGCGATGAAAATGCGCTTGTCGCCGGCGAAGGGCACGGGCTCGGGGAAATCGGTGGCGTTGATGTTGTTGACAGGACGCCATGGACAGTCCACCCAATGAGCTCCTGCCTCCAGGATATTGTGCTGGAAATAGTGGCAGTTGAAGAGCAGGATGCCTCGCCCGGATGCCTGTTCAGCGAAAGTCCTGAGCCTCTGCCAGTACCATTGGTTGGGACGGCTGAGGTCATAACGTGACAGACCGTCCCACGCAGTGCCTTGTCCGCTGCGGCTGAAGGGTTGCTCGTAGAAGGGTGCCCACACGTCTCCATCGGCTCGCCTCACTCTTTCATGGTCGGTGCGACGGAGGTCATACCAGAGTCCGTAATGGTGGTAGAGACTGCTGTAGTGGTGTGTGGAGAGGTAGTCGACGACGCTGTCGAGACGGTCGGTCCACCCTGTGCCCTCACGACCTGGCACGAAACGGGTGATGGCTGGCTTTGCGGCATTCTCCACGAAGTTGTCTTTCACCCGTCCGCTCCACCAGGGAATGTCATATTGGTTGCCGGTGATAAGCAGGGCTCCGGATGTGAGATAGCCGTTCTGGCATCTGATTTCTTTGGGGGAGGCTTCCTCCTGGGTGACAATAGGCTTCTTGCCTGTCTTCATGGGGCGCATGACAGTGAGGGGTGCGTGATAGGGGATGCTGTCCATCCACATCTCAAGGGTCATGCGGGGGGTGGTGAGCGACTCCATCGCCAGACTCATGGCCTGTTCCACCGTCGGTGAACTGGTGGCATTGGTGGAGCGGGGTAGGAGATGGGCGTTTCGCTTGAGCAGTGTGGCGACGGTGCCCGAGTCTTGTCCTTGGGAGATGAGCCTGTGCTCCAATTGATCGTAGAAGAGTGAACGGGGTGACACGTGGTCGTTGCTGCTGGTCCATTCTCCGTCTCCGGTGAGCGTGCCCCAGCATCCGTGTGCACTGCATCGGTTTTCTTCGTCGGGGGAGTAACAGGTGATGGTGGAGGCGGTGCACTGCCAGAGCATCGAGTTGGCGGTGTTCCAGCCTGTGCCAAACTGAAATTGGTCGAGGTTGCCGAAACGGATGTCGCTGCCGTCGATATTCACGATGTCAAACAGCAGGCCAGCCGCCCATGAACCGATACTGCCGCTGAAACCCAGTGACTCCTCACCCTCGCACTGCACGAATGCGTTGGGACCTGCGGCGCAATAGCCTGCGGCGAAGTCATGGATGCCATGCCGAGAGACACAACGCTGGAAAAGGGTCTGCTGACCGCGGGTGAGGAACACCTGCCGGCGCCAGCCTCCCACTTCCGATACGGGTTCTGTGGCGATGCAGTCCTCTACGGTGATGCGGCTGGTGCCTTTCTGCAAGTTGACGGCACTGCCCGCCAGATGGTGGAAGTCGACACGGCGCACCCAGCAGTCGCGGGCGTGGTCGATGAAAATGCCGTCCCAACAGTGGTCTTCGTCTTTGGGATTCCAACTGTGAATTTCCGACTCCAGCGTCAGGTTCTCGATACCGCATTCCGCAATCTCGCCGTTGGCGGCGTGTCTGAGAATAAATGCTCCGCCATAAAGAGGAGAGAGCGTGGTGGTGATGGGGGCGTCGATGATGATGTCGCGGCCTTCGACGGCTGTGATGGTCCGGTCCCAGGTGATGTCGATGTCCGTAGGCTTCCATCCTGTGTAGTCGAGGCCTCCTCCAAAGTCTTCCATTCCCAAGTGTGAGATCCACTCCCGGGTGGAGGGGCGGATGATGCGGATGCGGTCGCCGGGTCTCAATGGTGAGTCAGATGAAGCCAGAGTCAACTTCGTGGCTCCTGCCGGCACTGTCACGTTTGCGAGAAAAAGGGTGTCGGATGTGGCGGCGGCAGGGGGCATGGCGTCACAACCTTCCACATAGAAGATAGCTCCCCGGTCGACACCGCATTTCAGGAGTTTTGTCTTGTCTTTTCCCATTCCCCTGACGACAATGCCAGATGCCGTGATGCGCAGCGGACGGTCGAGCTGATAGGTGCCTGTTCCGATCAGGATGGTGCCTCTGTGCCCTTTCGCATCAGGTTTCTTTGCTGAAAGCTCATCGATCGCTTGTTGTAGTCGTAGCGAACAATCTCCTGCCTGCCATTCGACCAGCAGGTCTGCCCCTACGTCGGGAATGGATTCTTCCGAAGCGTGGTATCCGCATGTGGAGTAGTCCATGGGGACAAAGAGTTCTTTCCTGGCTTTCTTCTGGGCTGATATTCCCATGCAAAGGCTGGCACATATCAGTGTAGTGATGATTCTTTCAACGGTCATGATGTTTTCTTTTATCGACATGCTGTTTCATACATTTGATGGGCAATGGCCCATCTGCGCCGCTAATTTAATGAAAAAGCTCCAACTTACAAAATATTTTGCCTGGAACTGATATACAATGATTACAAAATCGGGGTGCACCTGTCATGGCGCACCCCGATTTCAGTTGATATAGAGCAATCTCTCATGTCAAGGCAAGGTGTCAGAAAGCGGATCGAAGAGACCGTCTGCATTGCGGCCCAGATCATGCCATCCGACAGTCTGATGCAATGTCGGGTTGGTTTGCATGGCGTTCTGACGCAGTCCCAGGAAGTAGTATGTCGGACGATACTTGATGGTGAGGGCATCGTCATTGCCATCGAGATTGACATCCTTGCGGCCCAGGAATACCTCATAGAACTCGGCCAGTTCTTTCACCTTGTCGTTGTTGTAGGTGCCGTTGATATAGCTCATGTCCTCATCCAATGACAGTCCGGCAGCCGGACGGTTGCCTTCCGTGGGGTCGGTGGTGGAGGCGTCAAGGCAGTAGAGCACGATCTGATGGCGCTTCGTGCCATTAAGGGGCTTCACTCCGAGGTAATTGCAGGTGTTGCCTCCAAAACCGGTGAGGGCCCATGTCGATTTGATGGCCGACTGTCCCTCGCCACCGTCGAAGAGCATCCAGCGGTGCATGTCGCCATAGCGGGTGCCTTCATAGGCAAGCTCGATCTGGCGCTCATAGAGAATGGCTGCGAAGAGTTTGGCGCGGTCTCCGCCGATGTCGGTGGGAAGTCCGTAATTGTTGGATGAGGTGTAACCGACGCGGGCCCGGATCTGCTGAAGCGCACCGACGGCCTCGTCGTAATGACCGGCACCACAGGCTGCCTCGGCGAAGTTGAGCAGCACCTCGGCATAGCGCATCGAGAGCAGCGGAGCGGCGTTCTTCATGAATCCCTTGGGATTGCTCTGGCTGTTGATATACTCATAGAACGGGGTGGTGTGCAGATGGAGGTCATCGGTGCGCTTGCGCACGTAGATGGAGTGGCTGCTGGCCTTGTCGGTGGTCTGCGTGAGCAACTCGGGCCAGTAACCGCTGGATGTGGTCACCTTGTCGAGGTCTTCTTCCTTGTCGTTCCACATATAACTCCACAGGCAGTATTTGCGGCCGGTGTTGTAAACATCGGCGGGGATGATGCCATAGAGTGAGGCGTCTGAGAGGTCTACTCCGCCCTCGCTCCACTGCCATTCCACACCGGGGAAGGCGAAGGTGCGGTAGAACCGCGGGTCGCGGTTGAGCCAGAATTTCAGCTTGTCGTAGGGGATGGAGCTCTGACCGGGTTTCAGACCGTCGGCCATGGGGAAGAGGTCGACCATCTCGGCTGTCGGGGTGTAGCCGCCGCCGCCATTGGTGTTGCGCGGGCGGATGGAGTGCTCCCAACGGTTGTATTTGCCGTAGTCGGGCTGTCCGGAGACATTGTCCTTGGTGTTGTGCAGGGTGATGAAGACGGCTTCGTTCACACTACCGTCGGATCCCGTGTAGTCCATCCACATCCTGGCCCAGTTGGCTCCATTGTTGGCACCTCCGTCAGTGGCATGTGCCAAACCGAAGTTGCCGGCTCTCAACTTCTCGATGGCGGTCTTGTTGGCCGTATAGGCGGCTTCCCAGCGGCTGATGTCGTCGGCGCGGTTGAACACCGGACTGGCGTAGTAGAGCAGCGTCTTGCCAAGCATGGCTTGTGCCAGGCCTGAGGTGATGCGGCCGAAATCCTGGGCTTCATTGGGCCAGCGTGCAGGCAGCATCTCAGCAGCACGGGTGAAGTCCTGGCAGATGAAGTCGATGCAGTCCTTGGTGGTCTGACGGGGAACGATGAGGTCGCTGCCGTCACCTCCCTCGCCCAGGATGGGATCCTGCACGTGGTCGATGATGGGCACACCGCCGTAGATCGTCACCAGGTGATAGTACATGTATGCGCGGAAGAAATAGGCCTGGCCGAGCAACTCGTTCTTCTGCTCGTCGGTGAGGTCGGACTTCTGCACGTTCTCGATTACGTCATTGCAGTTGCGGATATGCCCCCATGGACTGTAGACGTCGTTGGCCACATAGAAGAAATCGAAATTGGTGCCGGAGAAGTTGTAGGTGATCTCTTCCTCTGGATTGACGAAGATGGAGAATCCGCCATACTCGTCGGTGCTCTTCGACCACTTGTCGGGATTGCCTACCGGCGTCCAGTCATTGGGCTTGTTGGTGCCGTTGCCATCACCTCCGTCGGCAGTGGGAAGCATCCAGTAGTAGAGATTGTTCAGACGCTCCTGAGCACCGTTGTAGTCGCTGTAGGCCGTCGTCTGGTTGAAATTGCCGTAGTTCTTCTTCTCTTTCAGGAAGTCATCGCTGCATGATGATACTCCAACGGCAATCGAGGCCAGCACAAGGGCCGTTCCGAATATATTCTTGTTTTTCATCTTGAAATTCCTCATTGGTTATAATTAGAACGAAACATTGATACCCATGGTGTATTTGCGGAGGTTGGGGTAACGGCCATAGCTGCCTGCCCAGGATGCCCAGCTCTTGTCAGGGTAGTTGTTGATGAAATTGATGGCATTCTGAACGGTGAGGTTCAGGCGGACACTGCTGATGCCGATGTGCTTCATCCACGTGCGGGGAAGGGTGTAGGCCACCATGACGTTGCGGAGCGTCACCGCTGTGGCATCAATCAGCCAGAATGAGGAGGCGGCAGCATTCACGTTGCTGTAGCGCATGTTGGGCATCTTGCCGGTCAGGTTGACGGGAACGGTGATCTGACCACTGGCATCGTAGATGTCCTGGTAGTTGAACATGTCGCGGAATGAGGAGGGCATGTTCTCGTATTCACAGTTGCTGGCAGCCTGACGGTAGTCGTTGCCCACGAGCATCTTGGCTCCCCAGCTGGCCGACATCTGGGCCTGGATGGAGAAACTCTTGTAACTGCCGCCCAGGTTGAGGGTGCATCCGTAGGGGTTGCTCGAGTATTCCGAAAGACGGATGTAGTCGTTGCCGGCGGTCACCTTGCCGTCCTTGGGGGCGTAGGTGCCGTCGCCGTTGTTGTCGCCTTGGATGTCCTCATAGATGAGCATGCCGGGACGTACCTCGCTCTTCGTCATTCCCATGTACTCCGTGATGTGGTACTTGTCGAAATATTCCTCTATGTCCTGGTAACTGCGGAACATACCGAGGCACTTGAAACCCCACAGACCGCGGTCGGTGCGCTCGCCGCGTACCATGTCGTCATATTCGGGGATGGCTTGGAAATTGGTCTCCAGCATCTTGTTGTCGCTGAATCCGGTCGACAGCTTCACCCAGTAGTTGATGTCCTTGCCGATCTTGTCGCGCCAACCGACGTTGAGCTCCCAGCCCCAGGCATCAAGCTCGCCGTAGTTCTCTGGCGTGGCCTGGGTACCGACGGTGGTGGGGAACATCGCTGTGCCGGTGCGGGTAGCGAACAGCTCGCGCCCACGGTCGTAGTAGAAGTTGAAGTCGAAGGTAAGACGGTTGCGCAGGAAATGGGCGTCGATACCGAAGTTGGTCTTGTAGGTCTTGTCCCAATGCACGTCGGAGTTCACTCCGGCTTTCGGCATGACAAGGGCGTAGCCCACGTTGCTGTTCAGACCGTTGCTGCCGAAGATGGCACCCTTGGCGGCGTTGCGCTCATAGAGCTGTGTCCAAAGCCAGGCGCGGATGTTGTCGCGGCCCATCAGACCCCATGAGGCGCGGAACTTGAGGAAATCGACCCATTTCACTTTCTCCTGGAACCAGCTCTCCTCAGAGATCACCCAACCGGCACTGATGGAGGGGAACTTGCCCCAGTAGTTCTTCGGTGCGAATTTGGTGGAGGCATCGGCGCGGAAGAGGATTTCCAACAGATACTTGCTGGCGTAAGCATAGTTGAAACGGCCTACGTAGGAGAGCATGCCGCTCTCGGTGCGGTTGAAACTCACATCCTTGTCGCCGGTTCCGGAACTTGACTGGCCGTCCTGGTAGGCGATGAGGTCGGTGATGCTGCCGTAAAGGGGCTCGGCCCAGGCCTCGGTCTTCTCGATGGAGAACAGACCGCTCACGTCGTGCAGGCCAAACTGACGGGCATACTGTAGGGTGAAGTTGAACTGATAGCTGTCGCTGCGTGACATGTTGCGGCTCAGAAGGCCACCATTGCTCACCAGGCGGAGGACACTCATGGTGTTGTCGTCGTAGACGGCTCCCTCACCGGTGTAGAGGTGACCGCCCGACCCTGTGCGGTTGAGCATGCGATAGACATCCTGGATGGTCTGCACGGTGTTGGTCTTGCTGTTGCTGATCGATTTGGAGTAGGACACCTTGGCAGAGAGGCCTTTCAACGGGTGGATCCAACCGAAGTCGAACTCCACGCTGCCGTTGATGCTGAGGTTGTTGCTCTGGTTCTGCACATTGTCGCTGTGGTTCTGCACAGCGGCGAAGTTGTAGAGCTGGGTGGCACTGGTGGGGATGGCGTTCTCCATGCCGCTGTAGACCAAGGGGTAGCCGCCCACGTAGTCGGGCACGAAGCGCAGGTGCGTCATCAGCCATTTGTAGTCATAGTCGGTGCCGCCGCCCTGGGGGGTGGTGGAGTTGTTGCGCTCTCCCCAGTCTCCGCTCACTTGGAGGGAGGTTTTCACATGCTTGCCGATGTTGGCGTTGATACCGGCGCGGAAGTTCCAGCGGTCGTAGTCGAGGTGGCCGATGTTACCATCCTGGGTGTAGTAGGAGACGCCAGCGAAATAGGTGGCCTTGTCGTTGCCGCCGTTCACGTTGATGTTGTGGCGCTGGGTGAGGGCGGCGCTCCATTCCTTGTCGAGCAGGTCGTAGTTCAGACTGCGGGCTGCGGCCATCTCGTCGGCTTGGAAGAGCTGGGTGCGCATCTCGATGTTGTCTTGCGTCGAGGTGTTGGCTGCACGGATGGTGTTGTACACCTTCATGTAGTCATAAGCGCTCAGCATCTTCGGGGTATAAAGGGCATCGGTCCAGCCGAATTGTCCGGAGTAGCTGATCTTCGGAGCGCTGTTCTGGCCTTGCTTGGTCTTCACGAGCACCACACCATAACCGGCGCGGGCTCCGTAGACTGCGGCCGAGGCGTCCTTCAGCACGGTGATGCTCTCCACCTCGCTGACGTCGAGGTTGTTGAACGCGGTCTCCGTGGAGATGAAACCGTCGATGACATACAGGGGGGTGGGGTCGGGCTCGCCACCGCGGGTGGCGTCTGGCGTCGTACTCCGGGCAAGTACGTCGCTCTGGCGGATATTGAGCGACGGACTCTGGCCGGGACGGTAGCCGTTGGCATTCACGCTCACACCGTTGAACATGCCTACGAGGGCGTCGCCGAGGCTTCCCACGGACAGGTCTTGGATCTCTTTGGGGGTGATGGTCTCCACAGCTCCGGTGATGTTCTTCATCTTCTGCGAACCGTAACCCACGACCACGACTTCATCGAGACTCTGGTGGTCTTCGGCCAGATGGATGACTCCACCGGGCTTCACGGTCTGGGGCAGATAACCAATGTAGGTGACGGTGATCTTGGCATTGGCGGGCACCTCGATCTCGTAGTTGCCGTCGAAATCGGTCACAACGCCGCCTTGAGCCTGGCCAGCAATCTTGATGGTGGCTCCGATGACGGGCTCGCCGGTCTCATCGACCACCGTTCCCTTCACCGTCTGGGTCTGTGCCTGAGCCATGAGGGGAAGGGCCGTCATGGCTGCGCTCAGGCATAAACTGAGGATGAGTTGTCTTTTCATATCGTATTGTCTTTTTTCGTTCTATTGTTGGATGTTATTCATTCCACCAGCGGGGATCGCCGGTCTTGCGGGCCACTTGCTCGGATCCTGTCGGCGTGAAGTTGCCGTTGGCGGCATCGACGAAGGCCGGGTCGGTCTGCAGGGCATTGTTGCTCAGGTCGTAGGTGTTGGTGCTGTATCCCTCGGTCTCGGGAGCTCCGTTATACCAATAGGTGTTATACCCCCAGTTGTTGACGGCTGCCGTGTTGATTCGGCCTGTCAGGCGGCGGGGCACCTGGCCGCTGCCGCAGTCTACGAAGATGTTGTTGGCGATGTCGTAGTTGGAGGTGTTGCGCCCGTCAAATCCACTGTGGTTGGCCATCTGGCCGGAATATGCGATATGGTAGAAAGTGCAACTCTTCAGGTTGATGGAGTTGGTCAGGTATCCGGCGCGGTCGCAGCGGCCGGAGTTGTTGTAGCGGATGAAATATTGCACGGGATTGCTCGTGGCTGCCCAGAACGTGGAGTTGGTGGCTGTGAAGTCGTTGATGAAACCGCCACCGTCGTAGATCTGGAAATAGGCGCTGCTGCTCATCTTGTCGTCGGGCGTGAACTTCACCACGCAGTTCGTGATGGAGAAGTTCTTCACGCAGTATTTCACCTTGTTGTCAAACATGAAGTAACGCTGCACGTTGTTGATGGTGCAGCCAAGGAAAAGCACCGGGTCCGTGATCTGGTAGTGATTGTTGTGGTCGCTGTCGAGAATGTCGGGGCTGGGATTCTCGCTCAGCGCAAGCACCGGCTGGGTCGACTCTCCACACTCGAAGGTGATGTATTTGGCCTTGAAACCGCCGCAGGTGGCCAGACCGCCGCCTGACTGGTAGGTGATGGTGGCATTGTTGGACTTGCTGCTGGTGCGGAGGGTGACGGAGAACTTGCCGAAGTCGAGTATGCCCGATACGGTGTAATGTCCGCCTGGGGTGAGGTCGTAATTGAGATTCTTGCCCACCGAGTCTTCCGGTATGGGATTGGAGGCGAAATAGGCGTAGAGGTCGCCTTCGGGAATAGCGGCGAAGGAGGCTTCAAAGGAGTTGAACAGCTTCTCCGTTGCCGTGGTGGCGTCGGCGTTGTTCAGGCTCTTGTTGCCCAGGGTGCGGATGATGAGCTTGTAGTTCACGTCTTCCTCACGGCTGGTGGTCAAAGAGCATCCGTCGATAGTATCCTTGACCAGTGGGGTGGTTTCGTCACTCATGTCATAAAGCGACAGCTCGTATCCGCCGGCTCCATAGACCACGGGCCAGGTGATGCTCATCTGGTCGCCGTTGGTGTTGGGCGTGATGATGATGTCGCCCTCTGCGGGGGATGCCAACTGGGCGTTTCTCACGTCACTCTTGAAGGAGTCGCCGCCGTCGTAGGTATCTGCGCAGGATGTGACCAGCCATGAGCCTACGGCAACTGCCGCAAGAGCGCATAGCTTCTTGCTTGATACAAAAGGTGATTTGTTCATAAGTTAGTTGTAAAGTTATACATGTATAAATTCGAATCTGACATAATGACGTGAGAATCCTTGAAATGTAATCAGATGCCACTCTATAAAACAAAAACAGCGGTTTGGCTCTTCAGGGCCAAACCGCTGGTGTGAGTTCTCAAGGAAACAGGTTCCTCTTCGGGTTAACGGTTGATGTATTTCTTGCCGTTCTTGATCAGGATGCCCTTGGTGGCGGGGCTGACACGCTGACCTGCGAGGTTGTAGACAGGTGCGTTGACATCTTCCTCGCTCATCACCATGGTGCTGATGCCTTCGGTGTCGAGCCAGCGCGGGTCGCCGGTCTTGTTGGCGATCTGTTCTGCACCCTGCACGGTGAAGTCGGCGTTGTCGACATCCTTCAACTGCGGGTCGCTGGTGAGGGCGGTGCCGCTGTTGTCATAGTTGCCGGTGTCCTCTGGTGCTCCGTTGAACCAGTAGGTGTTCAACTCAAAGGTGGCTGTGGCCTGATTGTCGCGGTTGCCCAGATAGCGACGGGTAACTTGGCCGTTGCCGCAGTCGACGAAGATGTTCTTGATCATCCTCCAGTATGAGGTGTTGCGGCCTGCGAATCCGCTGTAGTTGCCCCACTGCCCGCTCTTGGCCACGTTGTAGAATGTGTTGTTCTCGTAGTTGATGCTGTTGCTGGCGAAATCTGCGCGGTCGCAACGTCCGCTGTTGTTGTAGCGCACGAAGTAGTCCTGGTCGATGCCCTTGCTGTAGAAGGTGCTGTTCTTGATGGTCAGGTCGTTGATGAATCCGTTCTTCGACATGTCGAACACGGTCTTGGTGGCAGAGGAGTTGAGCGATACCACGCAGTTGTCGACCAGGAAGTTGGCGATGCAGTATTTCGTATCGTTGTCCTTGATGATCTGGGGCACGTCGCTGATGTTGCAGTTCACGATCTGCACGTCGTTGATGAGGTAGTAGTCCTTGGCCATAGTGGCTCCGCCTCCGTTCTCATCCAGCACGATGAGCGGCTTGCTGCCCAGGGCGCTGGCATCGATGTCCAGGTTCTTCAGGATGAGTGAGCCCAGGGCGGTGAAATTGGCTTCTCCCGACATCTTGATTTTGGTATTGTTGCCTTCCGCACCCTCGATGGTGAGCGAATGTTGCTTGATCGGTCCCGACATGGTGTACTCCTTGCCGGCTTCCAAAGTGATGGTGGCAGGGCCGCTCCCAGGGGTAAGTTGCTCAGCAATGAGTGTCAGGTCGTCGCCTGCGGGCTGCTCTTCACCGGTGCTGAAGTCAAAGCCGCCGAAGCCCACCTGCGAACTGTCCTGGAAGAGCCAGTACTCCTTGCCGGCTTCCACGTCGAAAGTGATCCAGCCCCAGAAGGCCTGGTTGCCGCCGGCGATGATATACGGACCGTAGAGGGGGTCTTTCTCTGTGTAGATGATGGTGCCGTCGGCCTGCTCCTCAGCCACGCACTGCACCGATTGGTGGATGGAGTCGATCTGCTCGGGGGTGAAGTAGATCTGGTATTGCTCCCAGACGGGATTGCCTTGGTTGTCAAGTTTCTGCTCGCCGGTCTCGGGGTCGATGACTGGATTGGTGGAGTTGGCACGCTGACCGTTGATGTAGCCCTCGGCACTGTACTTCACGGCTTCTTTCGTCGTTCCGTCGATCACGTAGGT
This sequence comes from uncultured Prevotellaceae bacterium, assembly GCA_946540735.1. Lineage (GTDB taxonomy): Bacteria > Bacteroidota > Bacteroidia > Bacteroidales > Bacteroidaceae > Prevotella. Next base: position 49,895 of record CAMNIN010000020.1, read on the forward strand.
GTGACGGTTGCCTTTGTTGGCCCAGATCTGAACCTTCAGCTTGCCGCTCACCTTCGGGGTGAACTTGTAGTAGAGTCCCACCAAAGGCATGGTCTGGCCTCCGGGGACGTAGTATTCATACTGTGCCCTGTACTTGCCTGTGGGCTCTCCATCGGTATAGACTTCCTCGCAGAACATCTTCACGTAGGGGTTGCCGGTTCCCATGACAAAGTAGAGCTTCGTGCCGGCGGCATCGTTGATGTCGAGCTTGTTGTTGCCGTTCTTCCACTGGATGGGATTCCATGAACCTACGGAGGCAATCTCATAGGTGTGGTTCTCCTCGCTGATGACTGCTCCCGGGGTGAGGTCCTGTCCGAGGTTCACTGTGGGGTCGTCGGGGTCTTTCTTGTCAGCGATAGTGGCACCACCCACGGCCTCTAAGGTCATGTTGGCGGTGTTGATCAGCACGACAGACTTGCCATCGGCCACGTTGGTGGCATTGTTGTCGGCATCCACCACGGCGGCGAACTCAGGAGCCAGCGAGATGACATCGCCTTCGACGACGATGGGCTTGTAGCTTTCTGTCTGCGCACTCACACTCACGGCGATAAGTGCTGTGGAAATCAGTGTAAAAATTTTCTTCATAAGCTTATTGAGATTTGTTAGTTAGTAAATGTGCGTAGTTGTCGTTGACCTCTAATAGGCCTTAAATCGGTTTCAAAAATAACGATTATCAGGATAAAATGTAACCGCTTTCGGCCTATTTTATGAATTATTAACGGTGAATCCCTGCGTTTTACGCCTTTTTGCTTGCATTTCTCAACTTTTTTTCCGAAAATTTGCAGTGGCGCATTTCCTGCAAAGGGCATGTCCCTGCGGCATGGTGTGGCAGCTATCAAACTTTTTCAATCATCCATCATGAAACAGCTTCTTTTTCTCATGTTTTCCATCTTGCCTTTGAGTGCTTCGGCACAAGATGATTTCTTCTACATCTTCCTTTGTTTCGGACAATCCAATATGGTGGGGCAGGGGGCCATCGCTCCTGCCGATAGTGTCCTTGAGGATGGCTTCCTCAGTCTATCGGCCGTGGATGGACCCGACGGACGACGGGTGGGGGAGTGGCGCAAAGCGCTGCCGCCGTTGTGCAGGGCCAACACGGGCCTCTCGCTGGTCGATTATTTCGGACGCACCATCCGCCGCAATTTCCCCTCGAAGGTGAAGGTGGGCGTGGTCTATGTGGCTGTCGACGGCTGTGCCATCGACTTGTTCGACAAGGATGCCTGTGAGGCGCACATCGATACCATCAAGGCCGACTGGATGCTCAATGAGATTGCTGCCTATGGTGGCAACCCCTACAAGAGACTCGTGGAGATGGCGCGGAAAGCACAGCAGAAGGGTGTGATTCGCGGCATCCTGCTTCACCAGGGGGAGACGGATGCCTATAATGACCGTTGGCTCCAAAAAGTGAAGAAGATCTATGGCGACTTGATGACCGACCTGCATCTCGACCCCAAACGTGTGCCGCTGATTGCTGGGGAGACCATCGGCGAGGATCAGCATGGGGTCTGTGCACATGCCAACCCCACCATCAACCGCCTGCCGGAGGTGTTGCCCAATTCCTATGTGGTTTCGTCAAAAGGATGCCAGGCTGGCCCCGACAAAGTGCATTTCACCGCTGATGGCTATCGTGAACTCGGTCGCCGCTATGGCGTGAAAATGCTCCAGGCTCTGGGCTTCGAGGTGGGCGATGGACATGCCATCGAAACGGGTGGGGCGCAGACTGTCGCTGCCGACGATTTCGATGTGAATGGCTCTTTTGAGAAGAAAGATGTGCTCCATGCCGTGGCTACCAAACCCCTGAAAAAGGTGGAGTATGTGAGCTTCTCTGGACAGGTGCTGAAGACTGTTGCGGCCGAGGGTAAGACGGAAATCGACCTTGACACATCGCTCTATCCCGATGAGAAACACCTTGTCATTGTGTTTTATGGCCAATCGGGTGCTTCGGTCTCTTTCGACATCAACAGATAAACTGAATCTTTTTTCAAACATGCTTCATGAAACGTTTTTTCCCTTTTCTCTTTTTGATGGTGATGCTCTCTTCCTGCCATAACTCCTGGACGGAAAACAGCAAGGAGGGCGTGGCGGTCACTTATCATGTTACCGACAAGACCAACAAGATATGTGAGGCGGGCACGGGCAATCCGGAGTCACCGGCTATCAGTGCCGATTATAAAGGTTCGCTGACACTGCCCACATCGAGCAACGACTACCTCGTGGCTGCTATCGGTGAAGGTGCTTTCGCCGGTTGCCGACAACTGAGGGAGGTCATCATCCCCGCCACGGTGACGAGCATCGGGAAAGGGGCGTTCCAGGATTGCGAGAATCTCCGCACGGTGGTCATCCCTTCCAGGGTGAGCCATGTTGCCGATGGTGTCTTCCGGGGGTGCAGGCGTTTGCAATCGGTCACCATCCGCTGCAGGATGACCAAGATCGCCGACCACATGTTCTATGACTGCAGGCAACTCGCTGGGGTGGATTTCCCGAAGGGAGTGACGGCAATAGGGGATTATGCCTTCTATGGCTGTCTGAGCCTCAAGACGGTGGAAATACCTCATGGGGTGACCAGTATTGGCATCGAGGCGTTTCAGGATTGCAGAGGTCTTACTGCTGTCACCATCCCCGAGGGAGTGACCAGCATCGGCGAGGGGGCTTTCTCGGGGTGCTCACAACTGGAGTCTATCCATATCCCTGCCAGTGTCAAAAGTATCGGGGCTACCGCTTTTGCAGGGTGTACGGCACTGACCCGCATCACCGTCGATCCGGCAAATCCCATCTATGACTCTCGCAATGGTTGCAACGCTCTTGTTGAGAAACAGTCCAACACCCTGATGGTGGGATGCCGTACCACCAAATTGCCTTCCTCTCTGACTGCCATCGCCGACAGGGCTTTCTATGGGGTCGACGGACTGACTTCCGTGTCGTTCCCCAAAGGGATGCTCAGTGTGGGTGAACGGGCTTTCGCCGATTGTCATGATTTGCGGTCGGTGTCGTTGCCGTCAAGCCTCACCAGTCTGGGGGAATGTCCTTTCGCAGGCTGCACCAGCCTGACATCGATCTCCATCCATAGCGAGAATCCCATCTATGATTCACACAACGCTTGCAATGCCATTATCGAGACGCTGACCAATACGCTGCTCTATGGCTGCAAGAACTCCAGCATCCCTCCTGTGGTGAAGAAAATCGGGAAGGGGGCTTTCGCCGGTTGCCGCGGACTGAACTCCATCCGATTGCATGAGGGTATCACCATCATCGGCGAGGATGCCTTCAGGGATTGCCCGGACCTGAAGAATGTGGTCATACCCTCTACCATGACACAGATTGGCGACAACGCCTTCCTGGGTTGCCGTCAGTTGTCGGTGGTTGAGGTGAGGGCCAGGAAACCTCTTACCATCTCTGCAGGCACTTTCTCGGATTGCGGCACTCCGAAACTCTTCGTTCCCAAAGGCACCCGCCGGCAGTATGAGAGTGCGGGTTATTGGAGTGACTTCTCTTCCATTGAGGAGAATTGAGCGAGCGTTTATGCTGCAGACGGGTAAGTATATCCACTGGGCGGGAATCTTTAGTCCGGCATTCTGGCTCTGGGCTAAAGATTGAACTTATATCCCACTGTGATGGTGAATACCTTGTTCTTCTCTGATGGCCACGACTTGTCCTTGTATATATTGGTCAAGCTGAAGTGATAACGGGCGTCGAGCACCACATTGAGGTACTCATACGAAAGGCCTACGGGAATGGAGACATCCATGGACCGCATAACAGACTTCTGGTCTGTCTCTACGTCTTGGGTCTTTTCATATTCGATTGAGCCATCAGGGAAATGCTTCATGGGAGTGAGGGAATAAGAGAAATCCGAATTGACAAGGAATCCCAACTGTACACCTGCCTTCACCGCAAGTCCATTCGAGACGTATTGGTTGACGGTGAGCGGACACTGGATATAGTCCATTTTGTGGCGAATGTCGCTCAAACTTTCCGAAATGGTTTGGGAGTTGCCCATCTCAATGTCCGAGAACCTGCATCCTTGCTGTACGTAGCCAACTCCAATAGATACACTTGTTGTGGGCAACATTTGGTATTCTGCTTCAACACCTCCCATGAACCTGGCGTTGTATTTCCCCTTCGCTGGAAGTTCTGTATTCTCATAATAGATCTCCGCGCCCGATAGCTTGGCCAGGCTTACCCCGATTTTCGGTATCAGTGAGAAGGTTCCAACACGTTCCTGACCTTTCATCGCCGATGAGAAGAACAAGGCCATCATAATCAAAACAAAATACTTCTTCATGAGTTTTTTTTATGAAAACGATATACCGCATCATTTATTATCTGATGTCGGGGTAAATTTGTAATAATTGGCCTGTACATCCTTGTCACCCTTGACCTTTGGCACTTAACCGCCACATCAGCGGCTTGCCGCCGCGCAGGACCAGGCCGTCGACATACAAGT